>JBIKTR010000013.1:0-46272 GCA_044348005.1 Vampirovibrionales bacterium
TGACGTTTGGCTTGATGTTTGAGTTGGTGGGTAAGTTCCATAGGCTGGAACCTTGGGCTTGATAGAACTGGCCATTGTTTGCCAATAACTATTAACGTTATTGTTACTATTTACTGAAATCATGTTTGTATGCCTCTATACGCTCTAAAGTTTACTAGATCCAAAAAATATAGTGTTCGACAGATAAAAAGTCCCGTGTTCAAATAAAGTAATTTCTAAGCCTCCCCTTGCTCAAGATTTACATTTGGTTACAATACATGCTATAATGGAACATATGGAAACACCGAACTTACGTATTGGACTAGGAAGCGATGTGCATCGCCTTAAGGAAGGGCTCCCACTTCATCTTGGGGGGGTTTGTATTGAAAGCCCTTGGGGGTGCGAGGCCCATTCTGACGGCGATGCCTTACTACACGCCTTGATTGATGCCCTTTTAGGCGTGGTTCACTTAGGGGATATTGGCGAACATTTCCCGCCCAACGACCCTAAATGGAAAAAGGCCGCGAGTAAAGATATGCTGGCCGATGTACTTTTACTGATTGAAGAAAAGCATCCGCACTTTTATGTGGTCAATGTCGATGCCGTCATTCAGCTTGAAGCGCCCAAGCTGTTGGGCTATCGTCATACGATCCAAGCCAACATCGCGCATTTGTTGGGCATGGATGTTGAACGCATTAGCGTAAAAGCCAAAACTGGTGAAGGGCTGGCACCTATTGGCACGCATGAAGCGATCGCGACTCAGGTGGTGTTGCTTTGCGATTTAGGCTAATCGTTAAGCTCGTTTGTTAAAAACGCGTCGCCTGTTTTATTCATGTCGATTTGTCACAATATCTGAATAAGACTTTCCAACTTTGATGGATTCTTCTATACTAGAACCATCATTTTTCATAGCATGAGGAAACCGAATGCCTGCTTCACGTCGCACACGTCAAACCCCTTTTACCCAACGTCGTTCTGAAGCGATGACGTCCCCTGTTTTTGATGCCAATCGCTTTTACACGGAAACACCTACCCCCTTAAATGAGTCCCCTTCCCCAAAAAAACGCCCTTTCACACAGGGTAAAACCCCCTTTTTTTCAAGTAGCCAAAAACATTTAAGTCCGCTTCAAGCCCGCCACAAAGCCAAAAAAACAAGGCAATTAAAACGATTAAGCCTTTTAACAGTCCTCTTAATCAGCTTAAGCATTGGCCTATGGATGCTGGGGGGCAGGCTCATGCACGCGGTTGAAGAACACTTTCTTTCGCCCCAACAAGCCCCTACCGCTTCGGTTCAACCCCCTTTAGAAAGCTTGAAGTCTTACCAAAGCACGCAATTGATTCACCGTGGCATGGCGGTGTGTGGTATTCCTCACGCGACAGATGAGGCGAACCTTGACCCCTTGGGTTCTTTTACACCCTTAACCCGTCCTGCTTTACTTGAAACACAGCGTGATGAAACACTACAACGCTTGATTGATCGCTTCAGTGAAGGGATTGAACCGAATTTGCGTCCACATGTCTTGATTTTAGATGGTCAGACCCTACAATTTGCTGGCAAACGTATTGAAGAAGCCGTCCCTTCCGCCAGTGTCATTAAATTACCTTTGCTCTATTTATATGCCTTGCATCTCAACAACGGTAACTTAAGCAACGAAACGCCGGCTTATTTTGGTGAACATCACATGGTGTCAGGTTCTGGAGACTGGCAATTCTTGGGAGCCAATAAGTTTTATACCGCCTTTCAAACCGCAGAAGCCATGATTCAAAACAGTGACAATTCCGCCACAGAACTTATGACCAGCCTATTGGGGGGTAAGACTGCCGTCACTCAACAGTTCAAGGAACTGGGTTTACAACAGACGGCGTTGAAAAACATTTTGCCTGATGTAGAAGGCTATAACACCATTTCGGTGTACGACATGGTCACGTTGCTCTTTAATTTGAAAGAACAGCCGAGTTTGACGATAGACACCAAATCAACCGCCATGGAAATTTTAGAAGGCACGCGTAATCGTCGCTTAATTCCGGCTTTATTGCCTCCAGAAACGTTAGTGGCTCACAAAACAGGCGACATTGGAAAAAGTTTAGGCGAAACGGCTTTGGTTTACCTGCCTAATGGACGCTACTATTACTTGTCTGTCATGGTGGAACGTCCGCATAATCATGAAGCGGCAAAAGACTATATTCAGCGATTGTCTAAAGGGATTTGGGACCACTATATCGCCCAAATACCAGAAGGCGTGCTAAGCCAACCGAAACAACCTTCAAAAAGCACCCCTATTCCCCTCACGTCTTCAGATGCCGAAGTATTTTAAGCCTGTTCAGACGCTTTACCTGAAAAAGTAGTCACTTGAGACGGCATTACATCGACCTGTTGAATTTGTGAACGGTCACTTACACTTAGAACAGGGTTCAACTCCAAAAGCAAGGCTTCCGTCCATTCGGAGGATTGAAACGTGCTTTCCCACGCTTCTTTAGCCGTGGTGACTTCTTGAAATGAGACCAACGCCAAGATGTAAACCAACACAATACTAGCAAACAAAAAGCGTGTACCTTCAACAACCCATTCCCCGGCCTGCACTAGGGGAGCCTTACGCGTTTTAAAAGCCAAGCGTCTACTTGATGTACTCATCTCTTTAATCTCATGTTTCGTTTGCTGTGTACGGCTACTTCGTCCACGAACTATATCGGTCAAAGGAGGGGTCTTCTACAGAATTTTTTATATTTTGTTACAATGGACTCAGGACAGACGCTTCCTGCAACGCCTTGGCAAAAGCCAAGTGAGGCGCATGCCCTGCGTAACAAGCCACAAACGTGCCTTGAACGCGAGCCAAAGGAATCCCTGAAAGATAGAAATCACCCAGCAAATCGAGCATTTTATGAAACAAGGGTTCATGGTTGAGCCGTAAAGGGGTGGTGTAGGTCTGATGGTCTTCATTTAGGCCCAAGGTGTTGTCTAAACTCACGCCTTTGGCCAATCCTTGTTCTTGCATGGCGGGCAATTCAGCGGTTTGCCCAAAGGTACGGGCCTGTAATAAATAACGGGCTTCTGCTTCGCTACGATCTTTAAAGTCCCAATACGCCCAGTAATGACGCAAATCCCGATGAGGATAGTCTAACACATAGCCCAACTTCAAGTGTTCTGAAGGCAAGGCGTACAAATGAATTTTTTCATTGAATGGAAAGAAATACGGACGGTTCACCTTGTATAAGGGCGATTGTGCTTGCCAGCCAAAGGTGTGAATCAACGCTTCAAACCAAGGCAGTGCAGAACCATCTAGCAAAGGAAGCTCAGCCACACGCCCCCCTTCAGGAGCATGCAATTGTACCTCTAAATCAGGAATGCCGACCAGAGCCACGGCAGCCAAGAAGTGTTCCACAATGGAAAGGGGACTTTGACGAGTCGGATCTGCTAGTGTCACCCCACGTCGAGCGTCCACCACGAGAGACGATTGGGCTGGAATACGAGTGGAATCAGGCAACACAAACACAACGCCAGCCTGTTCCTTGCCACGACTCAGCGTGGCTTGCACGGGCTTGCCTGAAATGAGCCCCACACTTTGTAGCGTGATCGACTGCTGGGGAATGAAGTCTGTAATGTAAGGACATTTTTCAAGCGTTTGCATGAGCGTATCGTTTCTATTGAAATATGCTTTCTACGAGATATAGTTTTTAAAGAGTTTTCCGCACAGTAGGCTAGACGAGGAGCCTAGATTTTTTATGTGGGCGTGTTGACAGACCTAACATAAGCAAGAAAAAAAATCGTCGCGACAACGAAGAGACCATAGAGCGTTTCATCTCGCGGATACTATACTATAACATTGCCAGACGCTCATTGACAAGTGCCGCCATGTAGTATTCCCCCGCCTTATAAGAACTTCGCACCAAAGGGCCTGATGCACAATAGGCAAACCCAAACTCTTCTAACGCGACCCGCTTAAGCTCGTCAAACACCGCAGGTTCAATCCATTCATGTACCTTTAAGTGCTTCGGTGAAGGTTGGAGGTACTGCCCAAAAGTAATGGCCTCTACCCCCTGTTGGCGTAAATCCGCTAAACAGGTTTTAATTTCATCCAGACGTTCACCCAACCCCAGCATCAACGAGCTTTTGGTCACCACCTGCGGATGCGTTTCTTTTGCTCGACGCAACACGCTTAAACTTTGTGCATACGTGGCACGGCGATCTCGAACAGACGCTTGCAAGCGTTCTACCGTTTCTACATTATGGGCAAATACGTGTAGCCCACTATTCAGTAGGGTATCTAACGCCTGCGGGTTTCCTTGAAAATCTGGTGCCAGCACTTCAACCTTAAGTTCAGGCACCGCCTTTAAAATGGCTTGAACGCAAGTGGCCATATGTAAGGCCCCACCATCGGGCAAGTCATCGCGGTCTACTGCGGTTAAGACGACGTAGTTCCAGCCAGCTTGAGCCACCGTGCGCGCTAGTTTTTCGGGTTCTTCCGCATCTAACCATCCCTTGGGGTTGCCTGTTTTAACATCACAGAAGCGACAGCCCCGTGTGCAGGTGTCTCCCATCAGCATGAAGGTGGCGGTGCCTTCGCTCCAACAGTCAAACAAGTTCGGGCAGTTGGCTTCTTGGCACACAGTGGCCAGTTCAAGCGATTGAGCCGTGTGTTTTAAGGCTTGAAGAGCGGGCGTATTTTTGAGACGAACCGTCAACCAGGGAGGACGCATCGAAAGACTTTCACTTATTTAGGGGCTTACTTTCTCACTATAGCCCAACCCCCTAGAAGAATGCAAACGTAAAAATCAAACGATTACTTTAGCAACTAGGAGCCGTATAGTTGATGGTATAGGTCGTGGTATTTTTAAAGCCATCCGCATCCCGTAACTGCCCCTTAGAATTGAAAACGATTTGGTTGGAATCTTCACAAGGCACAGTCCCCGTAATTTTCAATACGCTCATACTGGGGAAGTCAATGAATTGAGTCAAAGATCCCTCGCCAAATACCCCATTTTTACGGAGGATCGTTCCACTAAAGTCTTCCTGGTTATACCCAGGGTAACTCACTGAATCCACCCCCATGTACACCGTGGAAACGGGTTCATACTTAGCCCCAAGAACAGCGTGATTCACCACATATAACGAACGTTCATCAATGGCACTTCTAAACAAAATTTCTAAAGAAGGAATAATGGCATTAGACGGAAGTGTCAAGGGATTCGAACTCCACGACTCATAAACCTGCGTACGCGTACTCCCTACTTGTTTGGTGTAACGAATCCCTACTGGCACCGCATTGCCATTGGCATTATAATGAATCCCCCCCGCTGAACTATTACGATTGGTCCACCAATCTTCAAAATTAAATTGCTGGGTTGAAAGATTGTTTCTATTTAAAATATAAGAAGGTAACGTCATCGTCGTATCGGGTTGAATTGTTTGGCTTGAAACAATTTCCAGCTGAGTGTTTAACTCTGTCTTCGGTTCTGGATCCTGCGGATTCGTAACCTTAAGTTGCGTTAAAATCGTGCGTTCTTTGAGACTTTGACCCGTCCCACACTTGGCATCAGGACTGGCCGAGTCGGGTTGAACCGCGTCATAGGCAATCACTTCTGTAGCTTTGTCAAAACACACAAAACAACGCACCGCCACATAAATGGGATTTGCGATATTATACAAATGCTCACCCGAATCCATTTTTGCCGTGCTGGCGGTGTAAGCCCCTGTTCCTGAATTATAGTCAAAATAAGGGTTGACCCCTAAAATCACGTATTGATAACGACCCACTGATTTCTTTTGCCCTGAAACTGTTTCATACACATAACTCGAATGCGTTAAAAAAGGCAGGGGTTTAGTGACAGGGTTACTGGTTGAAGCAATTTCACTTGCCGTGTTGTACTGCCAAGAATAACGATTGCTGGTGGGAAAAAGTCGTGTGGCGATAACTTCATTCAAGCCCGCATCATTGATCAATTTTAGTTTGGCGCTAATGGTTTGCGAAGAAGATTGTTCTAGGTTAATCATGTTCAACTGCGCAATGGAATAGCTTAAGCCCATTAAAAAACCAAAAATAACCACCGCCACCAATATAATGAAAACATTGGCAGGGTGTCGCTGATTTTTGAACAGCCTGTTGCGCATGCAAAGATTCCTATAGGTATTCATTACTCTATCGGATTCTAGCTCATTTTCTGAAGTCTATGTAACAAGCCCTTAAAGTTACCCTAAAAAAAGGAGACCCACAGCACACGTGCTTATTTGACTTCGTTCTTTGAAGCACGCCCCGAAAAGGCATCTGCCAAGTTGGCAAGTGTCGTCATCGCAATGTTGTGCAAGGCTTCTTGTGTTAAAAAGGCTTGATGCCCCGTAATCAAGACGTTGGGAAACGTCAACAACCGACTAAACACATCGTCCTGAATCACGTTACACGAAAGATCTTCAAAAAACAAGTCGCCTTCTTCTTCGTAAACATCCAGCCCCAACGCCCCGATTTTCCCTGATTTCAAGCCGTTAATCACGGCTTGGGTTTCAATCAACCCCCCACGACTGGTGTTAATCAGCATGACCCCTTTTTTCATTTGGGCGACTGAAACGTGATTGATGAGATGGTGGGTGGCGGGCATTAAGGGGCAGTGCAGGCTAATAATATCACTTTGATCCAGTAATTCATCCAACGACACATAGTTGGTTCCTATGGCTTTGACGGCGTCGCTGGGGTAAGGGTCATACGCCAACAGTCGACACCCCATGCCCTTCATAATGCCCACAAAAATCTCCCCGATTTTACCAGTGCCTATTACACCCACGGTTTTGCCGTGGACATCAAAACCCACCAAGCCGTCTAACAAAAAGTTACCGTCACGCACACGGTTAAAGGCTTTGTAGGTTTTACGGTTCAACGTCATAATTAAGGCCAAGGCATGTTCAGCGACCGCATAGGGCGAATAAGCAGGCACACGAAGCACTCGCATCCCCAAGGCAACGGCTGTGGGGACATCAACATTATTATAGCCTGCGCATCTCATCACCACGGTTTTGACGCCTAAGTCGTTCAAGGCGCGAAGGACTTGGGCATCTAAGGTGTCGTTGACAAAGGCGCAAACGGCTTGGTGCCCTTCGGCGAGCTTGACGGTTTTGAGCGTGAGGTGGGCATCCAAGTAATTGAAGTGAAAACCTGCGGTGTTGTTGGCGTTAAAGGCTTCAATATCATAGGGTTTGGTGCTATAAAAAGCGATACTGGGGGTTTGTGCTTGAGCATTCATCATAAAGAGTCCTTACCACACAAGGGGACTCTTTTATTCTACACCTTTGCGGAGTGAAGACAAGCAAAATGATTATTAAGTTTTGAGCAGGATCTCAAAATACAGTTTCTGCAAAAACCGTTTAAGCAAAGGTAGGACGCTGGTCTTCATACATCTTAATCTGATCCGCAAAACTCAAGGTATAGCCCACTTGATCCAAGCCTTGCGTCAAGCACTTCTTCCAAAAGGCGCCGATTTCAAAATGTTGTTCCGCTTGATTTTCAATCGACACCGTTTGAGCCTCAACATCCACCTCGACACGCAAGGCAGGGTTGGCCTCACAATCACGACGCAACTGGCTCACCACGGCTTCAGGTAATTCAATCACCAATAAGCCGTTTTTCAGGGCGTTATTTTTGAAAATATCGGCAAAGCTGGTGGCGATAATCGCTTCAAAGCCGTAATCCACCAACGCCCACGGGGCATGCTCACGAGACGATCCACAGCCAAAGTTATGCCCCCCTACCAAAATGCGAGCGTGTGCATACTGCGGTTGATTCAAGACAAAATCCAAGTTAGGACTGCCGTCTTCCATGGTGCGAAAATCTGAAAAGGCGTGTTCGCCCAAGCCTTTACGGCTGGTGACTTTCAAGAAACGCGCGGGGATGATTTGATCCGTGTCGACGTTGTCCTTGTTTAAGGGGACGCATCGGCTGGAAATATGGGTAATCGCTTTAGACATGGGTGTGTTCCTCCACATTTAATGTTCTAACATCCACCAGCTTGCCGTGAATCGCGGCGGCGGCCGCCATCGCGGGAGACACCAACACGCTACGACCGCCTTTACCTTGGCGCCCTTTAAAGTTGCGGTTGCTGGTGGAAGCACAATACTGCCCCACTTCAATGGCATCACCGTTCATGGCAATGCACATGGAACAGCCGGGTTCACGCCATTCAAAGCCTGCGTCTTTAAAAATAACGTCTAAGCCCAAGGCTTCGGCCTCTTCTTTCACCACTTGCGAACCCGCCACGACCAAGGCTCGCACGTGGGGATCCACCTTCCGTCCCTTTGCCACACGAGCCGCCGCTTCTAAATCTTCCAAGCGACTATTCGTGCAACTGCCAATGAACACGACGTCGATCGGCAAGCCCTTCATCGGCTGATGAGCCGTTAAGCCCATATAATCCAAGGCATCGGCGAGATCAGATGCTTGCGTATGCGAAGGAGGGGCTTCAGGACTTGGCACGTTTTCGTTAATGCCACACGCCAATCCAGGGTTCGTGCCATAGGTGACCATCGGTTGAAGGGTCGTGGCATCGAGTTCCACCACGGCATCAAAGGATGCTCCCTCATCACTGGCAAGCGTCTTCCAATAGGCGACGGCTTCTTCCCACGCCTGCCCCTTGGGAGCCAGTGGCTTGTCTTTCAAGTAAGCAAAAGTCGTTTCATCGGGGGCAATCATGCCCGCTCTAGCGCCGGCTTCAATGGCCATATTGCACACCGTCATGCGGCCTTCCATGCTCAAGGCACGAATCGCTTGCCCACGGAACTCCAGCACATAACCTGTACCCGCATCCATGCCGAGTTTGGCAATAATCGCCAAAATTAAATCTTTCGCCGTGACGCCTTCAGGCAAGGCGCCATGGATGTTAATCGCCATGGTTTTAGAAGGATACTGCAATAAACATTGCGTCGCAAACACATGTTCAATTTCGCTGGTACCAATCCCAAAGGCAAGGGATCCAAAGGCGCCGTGTGTGGCGGTATGGCTATCTCCGCAAACGATGGTTTGCCCTGGTAAGGTAAAACCGAGTTCTGGCCCAATCACATGCACAATCCCTTGATGCCCACTTTCTGGCCCGTAATAACGAATGCCATGAGCTTTAACGTTGGCTTCAAGGGCTTCGATTTGGGCTTGGGCTTGGGCATCTTTCAAGGGGAAGGCACGCCCCACAACGGTTGGGATGGAATGATCCACAGTGGCCAGAGTGAGATCTGGCCGACGCAACGTTAGACCCCGTTCAGCGAGACCCGTAAACGCTTGGGGCGAAGTCACTTCGTGAATGAGGTGCCTGTCAATAAACAGCACGGCGGGCGAATCGGGGTCTTCTTGGTGGACGACGTGAGCATCCCATAATTTTTGATACAACGTCTTGGGCATTGGGGCATCCTCATCACAGGGGGTCATAATTGGGAGACACCTCTCACTCTAGCACAAAGAAAAGTAGACCGATTGTAAAGAAATTGTAACATTTCAGGAATACTCGCCACGTCGCCTACACCCGTAGATAGACGCCCAGAGGGGGGTGTCTTGATCCACAGGTTAATGTTTGTAGAAAAACATTGTCAAAAAGCATGCAACTCTCTATACTGGTTTTTGTAATGAATAGGTCATTGATTTCTTATGCCAAGACTTACCATTCATTTTTAGAATCTTATGCCTTTAACGTTTATTTTTTACACCTATTAGGTGTCGTCAGCGGGTATGTTTACCTGTTTTACGTGCATCTCAAGGCAGGTCGTGTTTAGGGATTGGGAAGGAAAAACAACATGCATTCAGTGACACTGGAACCTTTAACCGCGTTAAATACCTATGCCTACCAAGGGGTTTATGCCCAATTGGACGCTCTAATTCAAGAAGAAACCTTGAGTAGCGACCCTTGGTTTAGTGAAGAATCTCGAAGCATTGAAGAAGACACGAAGGGGGCCTTAAAGCAGGTGTACCGTATTGTGTGCCAACAAGACTTTTTCTTTAAAATGCTTGCCGTGTTGCTTGTTTTTCATGCCGTGGGCCTGTATTTTTTGTTTCAATAAACACACTGGGCTTAAATACGTCAAAAAAGAAGCTCCGCGGGATCAGAGCTTCTTTTTTTATGAGTCAATGACGCAGAAGGCTTACGCGGTTTTGTGATTGTCGCCTTTTTTCTTTCTGACGACTACCCAGCTACTGTCGCCGTTATCGTCGCGTGTTACAATCGTTCCATTTTTAGAGTTGTCGTGATGATGCTTGCACGTCTTGGTCTTCTTTTTCTTGTGGACAGTTGAACAGGTGTCATCATCCTCATCGATTTTGGCCTTGAGCAGGCGTTCAAGTTTGGCAATACGGTTTTTTAAGTTCTTATCGCCATCATCCTTCTCGCGTTGTGCATGCGCCCATTTAAACATCCGCTCTTCTCTAGATCCTTCCTGATTTTTAGCGAAGAATCCCAACAAGGCGGGTGCTACAGAAGCAATGATATTACCCCAAAAGCCACGGTCGTCTTTTTTGGAAAGCAATTGCAATTGTTGTTTTTGAAGATCAAAATCACGGGCGCTGTCTAGTTTTGCAAAGTCGAGCTGACGCAGTTGGCTGAGGTTTTGAAAGCCCAATTGACGTGTTTCGCTTCTGTCTTGAAAAGCCAGCAAATGCTTAAAGCGTGTTAAATCAATTTGAGCGAGTGGCACTTCGTTTGCGAATCGGTGTGGATTGTGTTGATACAACTGATTCAATAACGTTGCTTGGGTTAAATCGGTGCCCAGCCCTAGGGAAGAAAGACCTGCCAAAGGGTTCAAGAGGCCTGAAGCCGTCGTTTGGTTCAGCAACGTATTTTGCAAGGTGGCCAGAGACAAAGTATTCGAATCCACAGCAGCGCCATTGACCAAATAATTGGGGCCCAAAAACTGCTGATTAACAGTGGCGTCAGGGCGTAAAAGTGAAGGTAAAAGTGAAGCGGTCGGCGTGCCAAACGTTAAGTCTAAAGGCGAAGCAATCATGAAAAATACTCCTAAGGTCATTGAAAGGGGTTGGGTTACATAGGGAGCGAAGCAGGCACCCTGCTTTCTACAAGGCAAGGCGCAAAACTCTCATTTAAAATACAAAGGGTAAAAGATAAGGGGTCGTTTATCGGGTAGGGGATTTAATCTTATATTTATATAAAAACAATAATAGAAAAACTTTGTGCTAGTGCTATAATAAAACGTAGCCCCCCTGTGCTAAATTGAGATATTTCTTAACAATGCCTGCTTCACTCAATATCCTGACCCTTCATTCTATAAGGTTCTTTTCATGCCTTGCCCTGCTCCTTCTAAAGCCTTAAGCTTTTTTAAATCCGCCTTTGTTCAAGGCGTTTTTGGGCATGCCTACCTGCTCACGGGGCAAGACACCCAATACCAATACGATCTGGCTATGCACATGGCTCAATTGCTCAATTGTGAAGCCCCCCTTCAAGACGAAACAAATCAGCCCACCCCATGTCAAACGTGTCGCCCTTGTAAATGGATTGCGCAAGTGTCCCACCCCATTGTAAAAGTCGTCAGTCGCTTAACCTTTGAAGATGAAGACTCCTATGCGTCTAAACCCAAAGCCAGTCGAGACAAAGACCGCACCCAAATCGCCACAGCACAAGTCAAAAGCCTACAAAGCTATTTGGCGCGGCAAGCAGGGCCTTCTGAACATCGCGTGGTGATTTTTACAGATGCTGAAAAAGTCACCGCCCCGCAATCAGAACTTGCCCCCAGCGATGTAGGGGCTTACCCCCTGCCTTATGAATGGCGAAATGACCCTAAAAATAAGGCCTTTACCTTAAGCTGGCAACCCCTTACACAAGGGGTGTTTAATGAAGCGTCCGCCAATCGCTTTTTAAAAAGTTTGGAAGAGCCTCACCCACGCACCCACTATTTTTTCTTAACCCGTCATGCAGAAAGTCTCTTGCCCACCATTGTGTCTCGATGCCAAACCATTTATGTGCCAAGCTTCATTCAGCCAGAAAAGCCTGCCGTTGCCTTGCCCGATGCCCTCACGGCGTGGATCCACAAAGCCTTTTACAACCGAAACCCCCTTGAACTTCACCCCTTGACTCAAGAACTCGACGCCCTGCTGAAAGAAAGTGGCATGCCCTTGCTACAAGCTTGCCGACTGCTTCAACAGGCCTTGCAAGCCCCCCCTTTTAAAGACGACACCGCCCGATACATTCGTTGGCAACAGGCCTTGGCCCACATGGAACGTTACTTAAAGCAGTCTTGTAACCCGTCTAACACCCTATGGACATTGTTGGACGCTGTGATTTAAGCCACTTTACTGTGACTGGCTTGAACCGTTACGTTTAAGGGGGTCGGTTTTTTTTGTAGGGAAAGTCCAATGGCAAAAATCAAGCCAGCCAGTGCTATTAAAAGAGTGGCCAGTAAACCAGTGTCATACGTAAAATGTTGCCCAAAATACCCCATAGCCACCATGCCTAAACCTTGGCCAGAATCCGCCAGCATGGTGTAGGTGGCCATGGCTGAACCTCGTTCGCTGACGTGCGTGCGATCGGCCACCATCGCGACAATAGACGGCTGAACCACCCCCGCCCCTAAGCCATATAAAACCGCCGAAATCAACAAAGGCGCAGTGCCAAACGAATAGAAAATACCAATCAAACTCACCACTACCAACGCCATACCGGGAATAATCGTGTAGAGGCGTCCGAATTTGTCGCTGGATTCTCCCCCTAAAAAACGACTGGCAATTAAAGAAAACGCATAAAAAATATGGAAACTTTCCACATGATGAATCCCTTTACTCGCCACAATCAAAGGAATAAAGGGGATCAATGCCCCAAATACAAAGCTATTACTGGCAATCAACACACCAGGGGTCACGCCCTTAATGTTAAATAAACGCCCTTTGACAGGCACACGCGTGGCGTCTTGCAAGGCGTGCTGTTGGGTGTGATGCGTTTCTAAATGCCCCATGCGTAACAGCACCGCTAAGGACGCCATCAAAACCCCCAGAGACAATACCATCGCTTCAATACACCAGCCCCGCTCCGCCAGAATCCACCCAACGGCCGGAGCATAGGCCATGGCCAACTTAATGGCGTTTGAAAACAGAGCAATGCCTCTGGCTCGAGACGCTTCTGGCACCGTTTCCGTCAAGTAACTGTATGAAACCGTATTAAAAAATGAAAAACCCACGCCCTGTAAGGCTCGCGCGATCCAAAGCATCCACAGCGTGTTCGGCATCAACAACATCAACACGGTACCCGCCCCAAAAAACGCAATAGAAAGCAAAAATAACTGGCGCGGGGGGTATTCTTCATACAGCTTCCCGACCCAAGGTCGCACCACCACGGAAACAACCATAAACAACGCCAGCAATTTCCCCGATTCTTCAGGGCTGACATGAATGCTAACCAAGTGAATGGGCAACATGGTGGTGAAAAAATGAGACGCCGAATAGAACAGCGTCGTGCTGAGGCAGAGCAACCAAAACACCTTAGGCAAAGATTTAAAGGAGTCTAAAAAAGAAGGAGATTTCACAGCACGGTTTCACTTTGTGGCGCTTATTTATAGTTACCAGTACGGGTAGGAAAGTATTGGGAAAAGTATTTATTGAGAATGATTCTCAATAAATACTTTAACATGGCTTTAGGTTCAGGTCAAGCCCTTTACGCTCAATATACTACATTTGTAACAACGCAGATGCTCAAGCCTACTGAGACTGTTCTCTTCTGTTTATACATGCCCGATCCAACAAACGAGTTCGCTAGGCACGCTCATACGTAAAGCCATCGCGCGCCATGCGATCAAACACTTCGTTGAGCTGTTCTTCAGGCAACACTAGAGACAAACGAATAAAGCCTTCCCCATTCGGTCCAAACGCCGTACCCGGTACCACCACAATACCAGACGTCTTCAGTAAGTCTTGAGAAAATTGTTCGCAAGAGCTGTAGCGCTTAGGAATCGGCACCCACAAGTAAAACGTCGCCTTCGGTGGATTCATCGCTTCTACAGGCCAACCCAAGCGCTTAAGGCCTGTTAGCGTCACGGCTTGGCTATGCGCGTAAACCTTCGCCACCTCTTCAATGTACGCTTGAATGTCAGGGCTGGTAATGGCAAAAGTCCCTGCCTTTTGCAAGCCTTTGAAGATGCCACTGTCCATCGTGGATTTGACCAACGCCACGAGATCCACCGCGTCTTGATGGCCCACCGCAAAGCCCAAACGCCAGCCTGTTAGGCTATATGGCTTTGAAAGGCTATGAAACTCAATGGCACAATCCATGGCACCTTCCGCTTCTAAAATGGAATGCGGACGCGCTTCTGGACTAAAATACATGTCGGCATAGGCGTTGTCTGAAATCGCTAAAATGTCGTGCTCCCGCGCGAAATCAACCGTATGCTGAAGGTAAGACAACGGCGCCACCGCCCCAATCGGGTTCGACGGATAGTTCACCACCACCGCCTTCACCTTTTTTGGGTCAATGCCTTGGCCAACAATTTCTTCTTGCCACACGTCATTCAAGTTCGGCAAGTACTTGTTTTCAGGATTCAAGCGAATGGAAACGGCTTTGCCCCCCGCCCCTTCAATGGCATCCACATAGCTGGCGTAACCGGGGTCCGGCACTAAAATCACTTCCTTGTCCGCTTCTGCTAAATACGGCGTAATCAACCCACGAAAGACGTTGCCCAAGCCTTCTTTGGAACCAATCAAGGCGCACACCTGCTTTTCCGCGTCGACTTCAACGCCAAAGCGTTGCTTCATGCGACTGGCACACGCCTTGCGGAAGCTCAATTCCCCGCGCGTGGTGGAATAGGTGTCGTTGTCTTTTTCAGAAAGGCTGGCAATCAGCACGTCTTTAATCGCTTGAGGCGCGGGCAAGGTGGGCGCGCCGATGCTGAGCTTGAGTGGGGGGCACCCCTTGGCGTTGAGTTCAGGGGTGAGATCCGCGACTTGTTTGGCGATGCGAAACATGATGTATTCTTGGCGATTTTGCCAAATTTCGCTGTACAGGGATTTTACATCAACAGCGGTTTCTGGGCGTGTCATAGGCGAGCCTCCTTTTTTTTGGGGGTTTTCGCCATTATAGCATGAAAAGGCGAAGCGTGGCAGGGGCTTCTACTTCCTTTTAACGCTGGTGCTTGGAGACCTTTAAAAGCGATTCAAGGTGGGGGAGAGCAAGGTTTTGATAACTGGATAGAATTGTCTTAATCTATTTTTGCTATAAAACTTATTTTGTTTTAAAATGGATAGGAGGTATTCAAAAATCACAATCATTGTAGGATCAATATGAACTGTTTTATATCTGAAATTGAAATAGAAAACTTTAAGGGGATTAAAAAAACCACTTTGAAGCTGAATGATACACTTAATTGTCTTATTGGAATGAATGAATCGGGCAAATCTACTATTTTAGATGCTATGGACTGGTTACTGAATGACAATAATGAAAGCAAATTATACCAACCATACCCAAATGGAAAAGAATATACAACTAGTGTGACGGCGACGCTGTGTTTAAAAGAGAAAAAATCTATTTCATGGACTCCTTTATTTGACGGAAAAAAGGGTAAAAAACTAACTTTTGATCTACCTTCGAGTACGACGGTAAAAATAAAAAAAGAAGTAAATATAGAAAATCGAGATGAGGCTAGAAACAACTATATTTTTCATTATGAAGATAAGAAACCTGCATTACACAAGCAAAGTGAATGGAACCTAGAAATTTTAGATCTTTTCCGAGAAGACATAATCAGATTATTACCAGAGGATCTAACTTTAGACGAAAACGATTCTAAATATTACTCTGTGATTAAAAATCCAATTGATGGCAAATCTTTTTTCAGAATGGGTGACGAATGTGTTTCAGTTGGCTTGATTCCATTTTTACATAAATGCCTGCCTACTGGAACAGCACCTCCAAACTTCTTTAAAGATGAAGATCTTGTACTTTTTTTTGCTATTTCTGCATCTGTATTGAGTAGTACCATTATTCCTAAAGATTCACGGATTACAGATGTTACGAACATGGAAGACTTATGGAGAGATTTTTTTCGTTTTATTAACATTGATTTATCTAGCGAAATACCTGATGGCTTTAACTCACTAAAAGCACCAAAATTAACATCGGCAAATGATAGTTTTAAAAAAGCTTACTGTCCTCCAGATCATACATCAGAACAAGGTGTAAAATTTTATGTTGAATGCTGGGGTGCGAATGGTGTAGAAATTTTGTTTTCTGACTTAGAAGATAAATTAACATTATTTCAGCATAGAAGCGATGGCTTTCAATGGTATTTTTCGTTTTACATAAAACTTTTGATGTTAACCAAGAGCGGTGCTGAAAAGGGTAAGCTTTTACTTATTGATGAACCTGCTTTATCGCTCTCACCCAAAAATCAGACAATGTTTTTAAAATGGTTGGTAGAACTCTGTACTGAAAATAACATCCAAGTAATTTATACGACGCATAGTCCTTATTTGGTCAATATTGACAATCTAGAACAGATATTTATAGCCTCTAAAACCCAAAAAGACGATATAAGAATTTCAAGCCTTAAAGATCTGAATTCATCATACAAACTTAGCGGTGGACTTCTACCCTTGGAACATGCTTTAGGCTGGCGAATACATCCGAGCCTAGATGTTCCTTGTTTTCTTCTTGTTGAAGGAATTAAAGATTATGTTTTCTGGAAAGCTTTATTTGCTTACTTTAAAAATCTTAAAGTCCTAGTCATTCCTTGCGGAAGTGTAAGAAAAATAAGTAATGAGTACCTTCACCTGAGGGGATTTTATCCTGATCAAAAAATCTTAATTTGTATCGACAATGATAAAGCAGGGAAAGATGTAAAAAAAGATTTTCTAAACAATGTTATAGCTAAAGGTAGCAAGCCAACCAAAGAAGATCAAGAAATGCTAAAGGAAGTGTTTTTTACCTATGCTGATTTGCCAAGTGATGATTTGAAAGTGATTGACCTAGAAGATTATATAAAATCCCTATGTCCCAAGCTTAAAAAAGATGGGAAAAAGACTTTGGCTTATAAGTTTAAGCAAGAAATTGAAAAACCTAATAATGATATTTCAAACATTCAACAAATTGAAAGCTTTTTGAAAGAAAAATACGACTCTGTTACGTTTTGAATCTAACAAACAACGAGCATAGAAAAATCAAGCCACTCACAATTTCAGCTCATCAACCATAGTCAATAGCAAAGCAGGCACAACATGACCCCCACCACATGGATGCAAGCTTGTCACCTAATAAGGTTGACAACTAGACGCCTTTGCTTCATACTAAAAAGCAAAGGATGCCTATGAAATACGTCGTTTATCTTTCCAAAAACGTTGAAAAACAACTCAAAAAAGTCCCTCTTCACATCAAAGGGCAACTCAAGGGGTGGATTGAAGCCGTTCAACAATTTGGCATGCCATACGCACGGACCTTAAAATCTTTGCATGATGAACCCTTACAAGGCAAACGCAAAGGGCAACGCTCTATCAGGCTCAACAAACAATGGCGAGTCATTTACAGCGAACACCCCACCACACACGAAATCGAAATACACCTATTGGAGGTAACACCACATGACTACCGAATTCACTAAATGGGACGATTCTGAAGCGAAAGCCTCGCTCGAAGGCTTGCCACAACTCGGCTTAGCCATGCAAAGCTGGCGAAAATGCCAAACCATGAGCCAAACCGATTTAGCCAAACGCTTGGGTATTTCTAAACAATTATTGTCTCGTTATGAAAAGGGGCATCAGTTGCCAAGCCTGCAAAAAACGCTCGAATTGGCTCAATTGCTCGATGCCCCTGTCGCCTTGTGGATCCAGTATCGCTTGGATGATGAAATCAAAGCCCTCGGTTTGGATGCCGAAATCACCGTGACTTTTAAGCACGCCAGCTAGGACGCCCCCACATGACCCCCACCCCATGGATCGATCAGCTTTTGGAAGGCACGCCCAGCGTCTACAGTGTGGGCATGGGGCAGGGCTTGCTCGACTACGTCCAGCAAAACATCCAACTCAACCCCGAACAAGCCGACGCCTGCTTCACCCCCCTACACCAACCCTTGCAAGTCTTGGCAGGGGCAGGCACGGGCAAAACCATGCTCATCACCGCTCGCTACCTCACGCTGTTGCACGAGCTGCTGCACACCCAAACGCCCCAAGCCGAAAGCCGCATTTTGGTGATGACCTTCACCAAAAAAGCCGCGGGCGAAATGAAAGAACGTATTCATCACCACCTGAAACAAGCGGGCTATACAGGCCCCTTGCCTGATGAAAACATCACCACGTTTAATAGTTTTGGCCAAGGCTTTCTCATGCGTCACGCCCAAGAAGCCGGCCTAAAAGACGGCGTTTCCGTGCTGGATGACGTGGAGCAAGCCCGCGTAAAAACCACGATCAATCAACGCATCCTCAAAGGCAAAGCCCGTAACCTAGAAAGCACACTAAAGCGTTACGGCTTGTTTCCTGTCCCGAACCCTCACCCTAGCCCTCTCCCAGAGGGAGATGGAATAAGACAAGGCATCGCCAAAGACGTGCTGGCCCCAGAGCATCTCGCCCGCTGGGGCGTCAAAAAAGACCCCGACGCCTTTCTCGACACCGTGTGGGGCGTCATTCAACACGCCAAAAGCTACGGACTGGATCCGCAAGATTTTAGGACTTTAGCACGTCAACAATGCCTCGCCTTTAGCGACACGGTGAAAACCCTCCCGACGACAGAAGCTAGCACGATCAGCGAACTTTACACGGCGTGGGCAAGGCATTTAAACACCCTTAGCACCCCTGCGTGGGAAGCGGGTCTGCATCCCTTGGGCGATTGGAAGGACGACAAAGACGCCTATAAGGCGTTGCTGGATCCTGCCGTGTTTAAGGCCCATCCCGCGATTCAAATCAGCCGTGTGCCTAAGATTGATGGCATTTTACCGCCTGAAGCCACCGACTGGCAAGCCTTAGACGCCCATACCCAAAGCGAACTCGCCTTGGTGGACGTCATTACCGCCGTCTACGCCCTGTATCAAGAACGTTTATGGCTCGACGGCGTGATTGATTATGATGATCAAATCAACCTGACTTTGCACACCTTGCAGACGAACGACGCCTTACGACGCAAGTATCAAGACTGGTTTTCGGCCATTATGGTAGACGAATTTCAAGACACCAACGGCAGTCAATTGGCGTTGTTGAAGTGCTTGATGCGTCACCCTGAACAGGGGTGGAAGGCCGTTGAAAATCATGGAAACCTCAGCGTCGTGGGTGACGTGAAACAGTCGATTTACAGTTTTCGCTTTGCTCAGAAAGAAAATGTGTCGCTGATTTTTGAAGGACTCACGCCGAAGAAGGTGTCGTTGGTGCGTAACTATCGGTCGCGGGCGGGCATTTTGCATGTGGCCAATCACGTGGCAGAACACACGGCTGAAACCCCCGCCATGCGGGACCTTCACCTTAAAGCGTTCAAACCATCTGACCCCCAACACCCCACCGAAGCCAGTGCCTACTACTTTGGCACCACTGCCAACGGCCAAACGTGGGACGATTCCCCCGCCTTGCGTTTTGAACATGCCAGTCAAACGCTGGTGAATCGCTTGGTGGAAGACTATGAGACGCACCACACCCAACATCCCCAGACGCCTTTTGCGTGGCAGGCGCATTGCATTTTAGGGCGAAGCCACGCCCAACTGCAAAGCGTGGCCCACTTGCTAGAAGCCCAAAACATTCCTTTTGTCATGGAACGAGACGGTGCGATGTTCGCCCATCCTTTGATTCAGCAGGCGTGGGCGTTTTTAGAAGCGGTCAAAGACCCCACCAACCCGATGTGGATCGTGAAATTGTTGTCGCCCTTTGTGGCTCCGTTACGCTTGCTGCACGCCGTTCAGGCGGTGGAAAGCGTCCCTCACCCTAGCCCTCTCCCTAAGGGAGAGGGGACTTTTGTCGACAAGCTCTTAGACGCCCTCGCTCAAACGGACGGCATCACAGCTCACACGATGCAAACTCTGACGACGTTACTTCACGCCGTGCTTCATACGCATCAACACAACGCCTTTGAAGCCCCTCAAACGTTGCTAAGCCAGTACACGGGGTTTCTGTTCACCTGTGTGCCAGTGCCCCGCCACCCACAGAAGGAACGGGCCTTATTGCTTGCCTTTGGCGATTTATGTCAGCGTCACTATGAACGATTGGGCAAGCGCTACAGTTTAAGCGCTCTTTTACAAGCCCTTGAAAAAGACAAGGCGAATCCGCAGTTTAGCTTGCCTCTCAAACATATTCGATCGGCGCGGGGGGTGAATGCGGTGCGTTTAATGACGTTTCATGCGTCCAAAGGCTTGGAGTTCCCTCACGTTCATGTGTTGTGGTTTGGCAAATCGCCCGCAAACACCACGGGCCTAAGCTTTGACCCACAGTTTAAGCCTAAATCAGGGGTGGGGTTATTACTTCACAAAAGCCTTGAAAGCAATGAAGACACGCTAAAATACCGTTTGTACAAATCGTTGTGGTTCAACCCACGAAGCCACTATGAAAGTCGTCGTTTGTTTTACGTGGCCTTGACTCGGGCCGAAAAAAGCGTGACGCTGTATTGCGATGCGCAAAAGCTCGCCAAAGAACCGTGGCTCCGCCTCCCGCTTAATCCACAACAGCCTCATCAGGTGCAGGTGTTTGAAGAACAAGAAGACCCTGAGCACTTCTTAGGCGTTTATGAGGCCTTTAAGCAACGCCCTGCTTTACCCAACCCCCCTAAAGAAGGGGAGTACACAGGCGCCGAACTGCCTCGACTGCCTGAGCATTTAAAAAAATCGCTGGACGCCTTTAAAACCCAGCAGAACCCGCTAAAAAGTGCTGAAGTGAGCTTTTCAGGCTTACAAGAACTCGAAAAATGCCCGCTGAAATACTGGTTTCAATACATTCGACGCTTGCCCCTTGCCCAAGAAACCCAAACCAGCGAAAGCCTAAGCGCCATCGAACGCGCCCCCTTACGAGGCAAAACGGTGCATCGCCTGATTGAAACCTATTACCGTTACGCCAGCATAAGCCGAACAAGCGTTTTAGAAGAACGCCTCAACACCGTAATGCAGCAGAGCTTGGGGCATTTACCCCCTTCTGAACACGCCTTGCTTCACGCGGAAGTGTTACACATGTACGACGGCTTTTTAAGGAGTCCCTTCACCCTAGAAGGCCTAGATGCGCAAGGGTATACCGTTTTAGCGCCTGAACAATCGCTACGCTTTAAGCTCTTGCCCGCCTTGAGTGGGGGGGGCAGATCCCACCTCGTTAAAGGGCAGGTGGATGCCATTTTGTACCACACCCCAAGCGACAGTTACGGCCTGATTGATTTTAAAACGAACCGTACCCTCAACGAAGAAGCCAAAGCCCGTTATTTTGAGCAAATGGCGTTGTATCGCTTGGGTTTGCAGTTGAACAACCCGCATGTGCAGGTGGAAGCCCACCGTTGTGCCTTGGTGCATTTAACGCAAAACAGCGTGCCACAAGCGTTTGCCTTACCCAGCACCTACGATTTGGGTGAAGATTTGGCGGTGACACCGTGGTTAAAAACGCAGTTACACACCCTTGAAGGCCTCTTGGCCACGCCAACACTTGAACCCAAGGCGTCGATGAACCCCCCGTGTGTGCATTGTTCGTACAAACCCACTTGCTCGCAAGCCGTGTTATAATATAATCATTAAATAAGAAGGAAGAGGAGCTTTTTATGAAATTTCTTGATGCCGTCAAAGCGGTTTGGGAGAAAAGAGGGAGTTTTCAAGGATGCTCTTCGCGTTTTGAGTATGCTTGGTTTATGTACTTAGTGTTTTTTCCTATTCTTATAATCTCTACTATTGTTTTTCTCACAAAGCTGGCAGACCATATCACCGTTATTGCATTTGTCCAAAATAATCAGTACACATTGTTAAAGTCGTTCATAGAATCTAAACTTTTTTTAGTATTCGATTACCTTTTATTTCTTTTATGTTTTACCTTATACTTTTATTTGGTCTTGCCTTTGCAAGTAAGACGTAAACACGACTTAGGCAACACTGGTTGGAGCATTCTTATTATCCCCTGTTTGGTAACAATTATAGGCTATTCTTATATAGGATTTATCCAACCTTCAAGCTTAAGTTCTAAATATTCTCAGCCTCTAATATTAATAATTGCAATTTATGTCATGATGCTACAAAATAAAACACTTGGTCAAAAATACGGAACGGGTAAGGCTAATGCTTATGGTAAAAATCCTTTACCTTATGACCATGAAGAGGAAGAAATGCGACAATTACTAACAGAGTTAGGAGAAGATCCTAATCAATAGATGTTTGACAATAAGGATCGGAGCATCCCCCGTGTGTGCATTGTGCGTTTAAAAATACCTGTGAACAAGCTTTGTGACAAAAAGCTCCCCCTTTTTTAAAAAGGGGGAGCTAAAGTGTTTAAGGATTCTTCACTAGTATTATTTTTAACCCCTAAGTTTAGAGTTCACAAAACGAGAAATCTTGCTTGCAAGTTGAGGAAGCCGATTTTCAGCCAAGATTCCCCCCAAAACTCCAACTGGCATTAAAAACGGGTTTATAAGAGACGCACCAAACACACCAACTGCAACCACTCTCCCACTAGCAGGATTTAGATTATTTGCCCAATGTGATACTTCGGTTGCTAGAGGCTTTGCAATGTTTCGAACTACGGTTCTCACATTCCCTGAACGCTGATTATTACTACTATCGTAGGGGGGGGTAAAGCTTGCCTTTAACATGGGGGTTTCCTTATGAGTTATAAAATACACTATTATAATAATAACAT
Source organism: Vampirovibrionales bacterium (assembly GCA_044348005.1). Lineage (GTDB taxonomy): Bacteria > Cyanobacteriota > Vampirovibrionia > Vampirovibrionales > JAJTHC01 > JAJTHC01. Next base: position 22,716 of record JBIKTR010000013.1, read on the forward strand.
AAACGCTCGCTTTTTTGACGCTTACGTATAGGTAAAAAGCCCCCTAAAGCGCTAGGCGTGCTAGCCAAATGATCATTCTTTACAAAGTGTTACAAAACCTGTAGCGATTACTTTTTCGCACTCGTTAGGCGGTATTTTTAAGACTTTTGTGATATAGTGAAGAAGCTCATTATCCTTGGAGGCACTTGTATTGATCAACCAACTTACCTCTTCTCTCCTTCAACCCGATGCGATCCGCACCCTAGACGCCTTCAAGCAGTCGCACCCGCAATGGCAGCGCCTCAGCCATGTGGCCATTATTATGGACGGCAACCGCCGTTGGGCCAAAGAACGTTTCATGCCGTCGCTTTTTGGGCATAAGGAAGGCAGTAAACGCCTCAAAGAAATCATTAGCGCTTCCACACTCTTAGAACTCGACACCCTAAGCACCTACGCCTTTAGCACCGAAAATTGGCAACGTAGCCACGCCGAAGTGTCTTACCTGATGAAACTGATGGCAGATGTTCTTTCAGATGATCTCCACACGCTGGCGGATTTGGGCGTGCGCATTCGAGTACTGGGTCAGCAGGAGGCGTTGCCGTCTTATTTAAAGGACGTGCTTCAACACGCTGAAGCCGAAACCGCTTCAAATACAGGGCTTGAACTACAATTGGCCATTAACTATGGGGGGCGTGCTGAGCTGACGCACGCGGTGCAGAAAATTGCCACGCTCGTGCAAGAAGGCCTCTTACAGCCCGCAGAAATTAGCGAAGCCACCATTGAAGCGCAGTTAAGTGGGGGGGCGAAACCTTGTGCGGAACCAGATCTGGTGATTCGCACCAGTGGAGAACAGCGTTTAAGCAACTTTTTGATTTGGCAATCCGCCTACAGTGAATTGTATTTCACCCCCACCCCTTGGCCTGATTTTACGGTGCAAGCGTATTGCCACGCCTTAGGTACGTATTTCCAACGTAAGCGCCGTTTTGGTCGTTAAAAAGGATGCCCCATGAAGTCGTTGAGCGTGTATGTCGCCTTGCTTACTCTCGTGTGGATACTCATCGTTCCCTTAGGCGTTCAGGTTGAGCAAGCCTTAGGCGCCCAAACCCTTCAAGCCACGCCTTCAGTTACGCCTGCTTCAACGGCTTTTGTGGAACACATGCGCCACCACGGCCAGTTTCTTGTTTGGCGGCAAACCACACTCCGCGTCTACACCAGTCACCCCCAATACAAAACGCTCATTGAACAGGCCTTTGCCCCGTGGCAATGGGCTTTAGCGGACACTCACCCCCTGAACCTACACTGGCTCAACACCCTTGAAGAGGCCCACCTTTCCATTGAATTTGTGGACGCCATTGACTTACCCATCCAAACGAATACCCCCCCCCACCGCCGAGGCTACATCGCGGGGCTAAGCACCCCCCACACTTACAGCGAACAAGGGCTTCAGCACGTACGAATGCAATGCGCCTTGTTCAATCGTGGGGGGATTCCGCAGAAAAACGACGTCTTGGCGCGCGTATTGCTCCATGAAATGGGGCATGCCTTGGGCTTGTGGGGCCATAGCACCAATCCGTATGACGTGATGCACGCCAGTTTTGTGCAGGGTTTCGCCCCTGAACCTTCTCCCCCACTCGCCCTACAAAATGGGGATGTTCGCCTGATTCAGGCGGTGTATGCCCAAGCCAAAGCATCGAGAGATTCTGCTGGTCTCAACGTCCTCCCCCCCGCGATGCAGGCCGTTGCGTGGGCAAAGGCCGAAGCGCAGGCCAATCCAACAGGGTTGTCATTCTGGCAGTATGCCCGCGCCTTACGCCAAGCCAATGAGTGGCCCGAAGCGACGCGTCAGTATCAAAAGGCGCTCGCCTATGGAGGGGTAAATCCCGCGCTGTACCTGGAATTCGTGCAATGTTTGGAGCGTCAAGCCCGCAATGCGGAAGCCTTGGCTTTTTTAAGCGAACACTTGCCCAAGGGGTATGAAACAGAGGGGCGTTTGCAGTTAGAAAAGGCCTATGTGTTGCTAAAATTAAAGCGTGTGGAAGAAGCGAAAGTCGTGTTTAAAGAAAGCTTAGCACAACAGGCCTCACTCGCTAAAAGCCCTGTGGCTCAAGCGCTTAGCAAGCTATTGGGCGACTAATCGCGAGGCTGAAAATAGTGGGGTTTAACGACTGGGCAAAGGTCTTAAAAATAGGGTATACTGAAAAAGAGTGGCTTTTTTCAACAGGCCTTCACACCCGAGCAAATTCCTTGAAAACCGAGTAAAAAAGCGACTTTCGTGGCCAGAAATCAGACTTTCGTGGCCAAAAAACAGACTTTCGTGGCCAGAAAACGGACTTTCGTGGCCAGAAATCAGACTTTCGTGGCCAAAAAACAGACTTTCCGACACACGAAATCAACCCATTTTTACATCATCCCCGAACGACTTCTCTCAACCTATGCTACACTATAGAAGGATCTGCAAAAGTCTATTTTGCTTTGTTCCTCCTCCATGAGGGAGGAGGCTAGGAGGAGGGACACCAGCTCTGACGGGGCATTCCGAATCCCTCACCCCAACCCTCTCCCTAAGGGAGAGGGAGTAAAACGCCCTTTTGCAGAGCCTTCTATAGATTCCGACAAATAGGTTAGTCCACACGTGAAGGGGAAGTCGTGTCTCTTAACAGTATTCATGAAATTGGCTTGCTGGGTATGCTCTTGGTGGTGGGCGCCTTTTTTAGTGAAGGCTTTAAACGCATGGGGCAATCCACGCTGGTGGGGGAATTACTGGTGGGGATTCTGCTGGGGCCTTCGCTCTTAGGGTGGCTACACCCGACTAAAAGCATGGCGCTGTTTATGGAGCTGGGCTTGCTGTTATTACTAGTAGAAACAGGCCTTGAAACCCAGTGGCGAAGCATTGTAAAAGTGGGTAAACACGCCGTTTGGGTCGCGACGGTGGGCATCATCGCGCCGTGGGTGGTGGGAACAAGCTTTGCCCTACTCAGTGGGGTGGCCCACCTAAGCGCCGTGATGGTGGGGGCCACGCTAACCGCAACCAGCATAGGCATTACGGCCCGCACGCTGAGCGATTTAAACCAGCTTGAAACGCCCGAATCGCAGATTATATTGGGGGCTGCTGTGATTGACGACATCGTGGGGCTGGGGATTCTGGCCTTTATGCAAGGCATGAGTCTGGCCCAAACGTCGTTTGTGGAAGCCTTGCCCACACGACTGTTGATGGCGGGCGGGTGTGTGGTGGTGGGGGGTACGTTATGGATGAGTCGCGGGGTTTGGGCCAAATGGCCGATATGGACGCGATGCGCGGGGGGCGTACAGGGCTTTTTCACGCGTCTGGGTAAGCGCTTGCTTAATCTGGCGGATGGCACCACCAAAGAGCAAATGCTGATTATTGGCGGTGTTTTACTGACCTGCTGGGCGGTGCAATCGACTTTGGGCATTTCCATGGCGTTGGTGGCCTTTGCGTGTGGTGTATTGCTGAAAGAACGGGAAGAAGATCCGCAGTTTAAGCCCGTATTGCGGGATGTTGCGGCGTTTTCTTCGATTATCACGCCTCTGTTTTTTGTGGGCATCGGTATGCAGTTAAACATTCAGGCGCTGAACCCCTTTGATCCTGAACAGTTGCGTTATTTTCTATTGGCGTTGGGCTTAAGCGTTTTAGCCATTGCAAGCAAAGCCCTTTCAGGCTTTGCGCTTCGTCACACGGGGGTGAACTCTACCTTTGTGGGCATGGGCATGGTGCCTCGTGGAGAGGTGGGGCTTATTTTTGTGCAAGTGGGCAAGAGTTCAGGCCTATTGGATGCCACGTGGGCGAATATGCTGATTATTGTGGTAATTGTTACGACCTTTGTGGCGCCATTTTTGTTACAATGGACGGCGAAAAAGCCTCAAGCAGTCAATACCCAAGCGCCCCCCTAAGCTTCAACGGCAGAATCTTTCAAATACGCTTCGACAATCGACTTGAACTCTTCGCCTTCGAGCGTTTCTTTTTCCAACAAAATGCGCGTCAAACGCTCCATCAAATCACGACGGCTTAACAACAATTGGCGCGTGTAGGCATATTGTTCATCCACAATACGGCGCACTTCGGTGTCAATTTTGGCGGCCATTTCTTCGCTATAATTGCGTGTGGTGCCAAAATCACGCCCCAAAAACTGTTGTTCGTTGCGTTCGCCGTAAGGTAAGGCTCCTAGGGCATCGGTCATGCCATAAGTCATCACGATGTTGCGGGCAATTTTACCGACTTTTTGCAGGTCGTTGGCGGCCCCTGTAGACACATAATCCGCCCCGTACACGATTTCTTCGGCCACGCGTCCCCCCAGGGAAACAGCGATATTGCCAAGCATCGTTTTCTTGGTCACGGAAACTTGCTCATATTCTTCTTCTGGGGCATACCACGCCGCGCCCAGCGTCCACCCACGCGGAATAATCGTGACCTTGCGCAAAGGGTCTTGCCCTTCGGTGAAGTAGCCTGTCAACGCATGGCCAATTTCATGGTAGGCGGTGGATTCTTTGTCTTCTTCCTTAATGAGCTTGGATTTTTTTTGCAAGCCCAAAATCACGCGATCGATGCTGTCTTCAATGTCAAGGGTGTTAATTTCGCTTTGATTCCGACGTGCGGCCAAAAGCGCGGCTTCATTCAGCAAATTGGCCAAATCTGCCCCGCTAAAGCCAGATGTTCGACGCGCCACCCGCTTTAAATCCACTTCTTCGGCAATGGGCTTGCCTTTAGAATGCACTTTTAAAATCTGTTCACGGCCTTTTAAATCAGGCGTGTCAATTTCCACCCGACGGTCAAAGCGACCGGGGCGGAGCAAGGCGTTGTCCAAAATATCGGGGCGATTGGTCGCGGCCACAATAATAATGCCTGTGGTGGGGTCAAAGCCGTCCATTTCTACCAAAAGCTGGTTCAGGGTTTGTTCACGTTCGTCATGCCCACCGCCCATGCCCGCACCACGCTGACGGCCCACGGCATCGATTTCGTCAATAAACACGATACACGGGGCTTGTTTTTTGGCTTGTTCAAACAAGTCGCGCACACGACTGGCGCCTACGCCCACAAACATTTCCACAAAATCTGAGCCTGAAATACTGAAAAACGGCACACCCGCTTCGCCAGCTACAGCTTTAGCCAACAGCGTTTTTCCTGTTCCGGGGGAACCCACCAACAAAACGCCCTTGGGGATTTTGGCCCCGAGCTTTTGGTAACGATCCGCATTTTTGAGGAAGTCGACGACTTCTTCAAGCTCTTCTTTGGCTTCGTCAATGCCAGCGACATCGGCAAAGGTGATTTTAATATCTTTTTCAACCAACATTTTCGCACGACTTTTACCAAAGCTCATGGCTTGCGAACCACCTGCCCCAATGTTTCGCCACATAAACACCAACAACAAAATCGGGAGCAACGCCCACATAAAGTAGCCTAAAATGTCCCACCAAAAACTTTCTTTTTTGGGGTCTTTTACTTCAATGGCCACATTTTTTGCTTCCAGTTGCGCCAGCCAATGTTCCGCTGTACCCGCAGGCATTTGCGATTTATAGTGAAGGCTAATGGGCTGGTTACTTGGCGTGGGTTTGGGCTTGAGAAATAGATCCCGCAAGCGCATTTTTTTGGGTTGATCTGGGTTGGGTGTTGCTGTTTCAGGCAGGGCTTGGGGGGCTGGTGCAGGCGTGGTTTGAGGTAAGCGGGGTTTGGCAATGGCGTCCACTTCCAACCCTTTTACCACCACACGACTAATTTCACCCGCCTTGACTTTACTCATCAATTCAGAATAGGGCAAGGGTTGCGCTTCTTCTTCGGGGCTTCCCACCATTAAGGTGGATGCAAAAAGCACGCTAATCAACAGAAGTGCGGTAATCATAACACCTGTTGTTTGGTAATTTTTCATAAATAACGTCCACCCTAACTCAATCTTTGAACAAGATATTACAACGTTTCTTGATTATAGCATTGTTTTGGCATTTGCGTAAAACACCTTAAACCTCACACACCAAGCACTAGCTAGAAGGAGTCGCCACACTCATAAAGGTTTCTAATTCTTTTGGGCTGGTGGCTTCTACTTCAAGCAACCAGCTGACATCAAAGTTTTCATTACACAAGAGCTGAGGCCGTTCAATGACTTCGTCATTGATGGAAAGAATCGTTCCACCCACTGGCATGGCCAGTTCCACTTCCCCATTAGAAGTGCCAATGGTGGCAAAGGTGTCGCCCGCAGAAAGTTCTTCACCCACTTCGGTGACTTCAATGTAGCGAATTTCATCGAGCTTTTCGGCCACGGCAGGGTCCAGCCCCACGAGGATGTGATCGGCATCTTGAGGGTAGATATATTCATGGGTCGGGGCAAAATGGACGAGTTCGCTCACAGGGTGTTTCCTTCTTGAAAATAAGAGTAGTTCGTGACGTTATTATTATGCCTATATTCGGTGATTTGTCTACCTATTGCAACAGTTTATACATCAAACATTTTAGACACCGATTTTAGCGCGTCACAACAGGGCCAAAGCCTTGTGTTCATTCACAATACACGATTCAAAAAAGAATAACAAGCCTTTTTGCTGATTTTAGCCTGTACGTGTTTCCCTAAATCAAGACACGCTTTATCAAGACACTCTTTCATTCGTCCATTCACGAGTATATTCACTAGCACAAAAAGGTTGTGACTTGTTTTTAAGCCCATACTGAGTATAATGAAACGAGAGGCCCTTCACCCCACGTGTGAAAAAGCCTCTCTTTTCTCCCGTTATTCTAGGATCCATACTCTGCCTGTCACGTCCTCCAAGCTCAATAAGGAAATAAAAATGATTGCCGTTAATGCTGTTTCACCCCCCTCACAAAACACCCCCGCGCAAGCGTTCCAACCGCCCACGGTGAACCCGCCTGCGTCTTTTGAAGCAACCGCTCAGGCCCCTACACTTGGGCAAGACACCGACACATTCAGCCAAACACCCCCCACCCCTATAGACGCCCCTGCTGGAGAAAGTGCCCCGAATACAGAAGCCACGCTTGCCGCAGAAGCCAACGCACCCAAGAAGCGCGGGTGGTTTCAAAAAGGCTTTGTTGGGCCAGTGATTGTAGGTTCCTTGGCGTCGATTGTAGGGGCGTTGGGTCAAGGATTTGCGAATAGTAACACCACAAGCTTCGGCAACGTGGTGGCTTCAGCCGTGACGGCAGCCATCGCGATGGTGGGGGCTTACATGGTGATTCGTACCAAAACGTCTGAGGCTCCCGCAAATACGCCTTCTGCGGAAGCTTCTTCGACGGTTCCCCCTACAGAAGGGGCTTCTGAACCCAAGCCCGTCGCGTAGAAAAACTCGAGTCCGCTTTCTTATTTTTATACAGGGATGCCTTATAAAAGGCCTCCCTGTTTTTGTAAGCGTTTGGCCGTTTAAACCCCGTTTTTACATTCTGTTACAAATAGGCACTTTTATTCTTAATGTTTCCTTTATTATTGTGTAAGAAGCACGCACCCCATTCCCGCCCGTCCGCTTCCCCCGTCCCCACCTGTTCAACCCTTTTTTCAAAAACTCCCTTCACCGATTCAGAAACCAACCGCTTACCACGTTTTATTGTTTGTCCCTCTCTCTTTCCTTAAGGCGCTGCTGTTTAGACGTATGTGGCCTCTCGTTGCTAGTCCCCCCCTGTTGTGTCGTGCACATTTTTAGAGTGTCCCCCCTGTTTACATCATTCTTTCACGACACTAATTTTAAAAATCAACGCACCCTTCAAGAAACACTTGAAGGGTTTTGTTTTCGCTTCTTGCGCCTTTAAATACTAAGCTTAGGTCAATAACGCTTTGGCATTCAGCACATTGATAATCAGCGGCTTATTACGAATACTGCCTTCTTCATCAATAGAAAAAACAGACGTGTTGCTCACATGCTGAGAAATAGTGTTCAAACGAGATTTCAACAACACAATTTCGCACGAACGTTCGGGGTCAATCGTAATTTGTAATTCATCCATTAAACAATACATTAAGAAAAAGCCCCGACCGTTTTCATCGTACAACGCTTCTTGCGTAAAGTTTTTACAAATACTGTTTAAAATATCATCAATGCTCAACGTGCCTTGAAAATCTTTAATACGCACCGCCACCCATGCTTCATTAATGTGAATGCTGACTTCCACCGCTTCATGAGAATCGAGCGCCTGAATATGTTCGCCCTTGCGGTACTTGTCTTCATGGCTTTGCTTGGAACGCTTGGGGGCATGGTACACGGCATTGGTAATGGCTTCCATTAAAGGGGTACAAATTTCCATGCGCGCTTCAAGACTCAGCACATTTTCCAGCAAGCCTTCTATGCGACTCATCACGTTAAACATGTCGTCACTATTTTTCAGCACATGTGTTTCGCATTGCGCGTGCGTGAACCCCCAAATAGACGTATACGCTTCGCTAAATAGGCAACGTTTCAGTTGATCCACCAGTTTAAAGCTGTCAAAAGGCAGTTCTTTCAATATCACATGAGTACAGTTATAACGACGTGCCAACGGCATGAATTCATTGGCATTTAAATGGGTATAAAAAATAAGTGTGCTGGATTCAAACGTTTCTAACAACGCGTGATTCGCATGATTAAGCAAGGTGGGATCCACCACAACGTAGTCTGGCAAAGAATCCTGTAAGGCCACTTCAGCTTCCAAAAACGTTCCCACAAATTGTATGTTTACAGGTGCTTCAAAACGGTCTTGGGCATTGCTCATCACGGATTCTAAGGCATGAAGGATATGTTGATTTTGTTCTATCCAAAGCAGTGATTTCATGGCGGTGAATCCTTTTTGTCGTGGTGAGCGAAGGTATAGTGTTCGATAGGAAGTATGCTTTATTATGACTGTAAATAAACAGAATCTTCAACATATATCGTAAAAATAGAGTATTTAAAGGGGAACCCCCAAAGCACTTTAGTGAGGCAGTCCTTCAAGGGGTTGAAACCGTAGGATGATATGAGTGCCTTGACCCAAGCTTGATTCTACATTAAATTGTCCTTTATGGGCTTCAATGAGTTTAAAGGCATACGGTAAATCTAGGCCCAGTAATTGATTCGGCTTGGTGGTGAAGAAGGGATCCAATAAAGAATCTTTGGCGTCTTCAGAAAGGCCTATGCCGTTGTCCACCACATGAACGGCCACATAATCTTTTTTATTATGAAGTTCAAGCCCCAGGTAAAGCTTAATTTCAACCGTTTCTTTAGAAGCGGTGGCTTCTAAGCTATTTTTTACTAAGGCTTTAATAATGCGCTTGAGTTCTTGAGCGTCCGCCAAAACTGTAGGCACTTCAAGGGAACTGTCCACCTGAATGTGAATGCCTGTGGGAATAAACCCTTCTTTTTCCCATTCACGCACCCACGCCCGTAAAGAGATATTGAGATTGACGGGGGCCAATTTTAATAAAATCGGTTGATTTAACTTTTCCAAGTTTTTAAATAAGTTATGCGCATTTTGGATGCTTGAATCTAGGTGCTGTAGGTGGCCTTGCGCTTGTTCAAGTTCAAGGGCAACGGCCTGTTGTTCTTCGGCCGTAAGGGGGGTGGAATCGTGCAGGCGTTTTAACAGAAAGGCGTGTTTATTTTCTACCAAATGCGTGTGTTGACTTATGGCAAATAAGTGCTTAAAAATATGTAAGGAAAAGGCCGTGATTTGCTTGGTAATGGCTGAAAATTTTTGCGAACGTTGTAATTCTTCTAAACGCTGCGCTTCTTCAGGATCCAACTGTTTATACTGACCAATGTCACTGGCAATCAACACCCAAACGCGACTGCTTAAATGCCCACCCTCCACCGATTCTGCACGAATGGAAAAGCCAATGGTGCTTTTTTTGTCTCCTTTTGGAAAGTGGATTCTGATGGATTCACGTTCCACAGGCAGGGTCTCAATTTCTTCTGGGAAACGAAGAATACGGGCTTGAATAATATGTTTCAGTTCGTTTAGGTAAAAAGGAAGTTCTTCAATACGTTCAAGGCGATTGCCCACTGATGTGCTTTCTAAGTCATCTAACCCAAAAAGGCTAGAACACGTTGCGTTGTAGAACAAAATATGCCCTTGGTCGTCAAAAAGCATCATGGCAATGGGAAGGTTATTGAACGCGGTAATTAAATCCAGCGGATTGTGTTGCATATCGCTCTGTCTATTCAAATGAATGGAAAAGGTGGAAATCGAATGTTTAAGGTGGTTAAAATCAAGCTTCATAGAAGGTTCTTCTTTTAAATCAAGTCTTTAGTCGTCTAAAGTGGAAAGCTTATAACGCAAACGCATAATCGCTTGGGCATGTAATTGGCACACCCTTGATTCGGATATATTCAATAAATTGCCTATTTCATTTAAGGTTAAATGTTCTTGGTAATACAAGGCAATCAGTAACTTTTCTCGTTCAGGCAATTGGTTAATGGCTTCGGCCAAGTTCTTTTGAATGTCGCTTTCTTCCAGAGAACCTTCAGGTGGGGTGGAATGTTTGTCCGCCACGGTGTCAATCAAGCTCATATTGGAATCTTTGTCGGAGCCGAGGGTTTCATCCAAAGAAAGCACCAACACCGTCGATTCATTTAACATGTGATGATAACGCGCAATCGTCACGCCCAAGGCCGCGGCCATTTCTTCATCTGTTGGGGTGCGTAATAAACGCACTTCAAGTTCTTTCATGGTTTCCATCAGTTTTTTATTGCGTTTACGCACCCCACGAGGCACCCAGTCTTGCACCCGCAACTGATCGATCACTTCCCCACGAATACGATTGACGGCAAAGGTTTCAAACTTCCAGCCCCGTTCGGGTTCAAAGCGTTTAATGGCATCCAACAAACCCATGGTGCCGTAACTCACAATGTCGTCTTGACTCACGCTATTGGGTAGGCTTAAAGGCAAACGATTGACCGTGTGCTTGACCAAATGTAAGTAATGTAACACCAGTTTGTCTCGAATGCGTTTGTTGGAACGATCTTTGGCGTATTTGATCCATAAATCTTGAATGAGTAACTCGGTTTCGGCTTTGTTTTTTTGCTTGGCTTTGGCTTCTTTTTCTTGAAGGGCTTCACTTTGAGGGGTAGACACCATGAGGTAAGACGCTTGTTTTTTCGCCTTGCCAGAAGCCATGCCTTGAAACGTCGTGACTTCAGAAGCGGCTTTGGCCGAACCGCCAGCCATCACGGCTTTACGAATCGAGTCCGAACGAGGCACCACAGACACGGCAGGGGTTTCCAAAGCAAGGGGCCCGTCTAGCTCCTGCGAAAAATCCGTTGGATTGTCGTCTTCAGTTGAATGAGATGTCGTCAATGTCGTGGGCTCCCAATGGCGTTGGTAATATCGAACACTACAGAAAAGGCGATAAGGATATTTATTCTAGTATAACGCCTTTAAAAGCGCCTTGCCGTAAACAGGGGCGTTCTTCATTCATGCAGTTGATGCACAACCCACCCATCAAATGCCCGCCCCTTTTATAACGCCACAGACTCCTTTTCTTGTGGCCAAGGCAGTTTAGGAATCAAACGTTCCAAGGGAACACCCGTTTCTTGTTCTAAAGACGCCCACGCGTACCACGCTTCTTCTAAGTGAAACAAATACTCGTGGCGAATTTCTTGAAACGCTTGTCTTGCCAAAATCACTTCGGACAAACCCGCTTGATTCTTGCGGTAGGCCAAATCCACCAAACGCACAATTTCTTGAGACTGCGGGATTAGATTTTGACGATAGTTTTCTAACAATTGCTGTTTGGTTGAAATGGCGAGTAAGGCTTTTTTAACCCCTATTTCAATCATAAATCGAGTCGCTTCAATATGGTGTTTAGTGGTTTTGATTTCCGCTTGAGCTTTGGCAATTTCCCCTTGCTGACGGTTAAATATGGGCAAGCGTAAGTTCAGGGTAACGTAGCCCCCTAAAAACGTTTCTTTTTCAAAGTTCGGGGTATACGGCGAAGTGGTGTGCACCAGTAAAAGGCCGCCGCCGAGTTCAGGATCTGGCAGGCGCTTAAGCTGGTGAGTCTTTAACTGTAAACGGCTTTGTTCTAAGGCCTGTAGGGCGATTTTCAATTCCTGCCGATGCTTCAGCCCTTCTTCGCTTAAACACTGCATTAGGGCGTCTTGTTCCGCGGGGGGAAGCCCATTTTTCCAATACGGCACTTGTTCTAACAACGTGGCATCCGCCGCGTCTAAAAGAATCTTTTCAGGGTGCAGTTCCCCCAAGAGTTCCGCCATGTACAGGCGTTTTTTTTGTAAATTGCCTAGGTATTCAATGCGTTCTGAATTTAAGTCTGAACGAATCAATTGCGCTTGCAGTAAATCTGAAGCAGGAGATTTACCCTGTTTAACAAGGTCTTCCGCAGCTACAATAAAGGCCTCAATTAAATCGCGTTGTTCGTCTAACTGTTTTAATTCAATTAAAATGCCCAAGTATTCAAGGTAAGCCAAGCGTAAATTACTTCTTAAGAGCCAAATTGCTTCTTGCAAGGCCGACTTTTCTTTTTCCAGTTCAGCCTGAGCCACCAAGACGCGCAATTTCCGCTTCGGCCCGACTTCAATGGGTTGAATCAAGCCCACACTGCTGGGGTTCCCTAACACAGAAGTCATGCGACCAAAGCCCCAGTAACCATTGACAGAAGGATTAGGCAGGTATGCCGCAATGGTGATGTCTTCTTTACTGACGTTTAAGCGTTGTTTCAGGACTTGGAGATCGGGGTTTTGCGTTAAGGCCACTTGAAACAGCTGTTCAAAGTGAGACAAAGCCCCCTGTCCTTCTTCTGCCGTGGCCCAGCCCAAGCAAAAAATGAAGGCATACAACAGGCAAGCCCCTTTTAGTAAAGCAAGCGTTTGGGCCAAAACGTTCAAAAAGTCTCCCCTCAACGGCTCTTTCTGTAGACCCTTTTACTATAGCATATGCGTATCTAAATAAGTCAACGTCCGTATCAAAGCTTCAGTAAAGCAGAGGATAAAAATGCTTACGTGCCTAAATCACGAGAAACATTAGCCCCCCGCTTTTTTTGTTGCCACGGCAATTGAAACACCGCAGGCACCGCCTCACGTTCCTTGGCCTTGCCTCGATTCCACTTTCTAAAGCTTTCCATTTCTTGCGGATTCAGCGGGCTGACTACCGAGTTTAAGTAAGCATCTTCAAACGCAATTTCCGTTTGACTGGTATTGGGGTAATACGCTACGCCAAAGTTAGTGCGTCTAAACACGGTGTCATACCCTAACGTAAACTTCACATTACGTGGCCCTAGCGTTAAATAAATCGTGTTACCTACCAAGGCGTCATTTCGGGCGTTGGTGTTACTTAAGTTATAATCTTGACGAAACCCTAATAAGACGTGAGACCCCAGCCTGATCGCATTATTTAAGCTCACCGTTTGGTTCCCCAAGAAGAAGCTGTCAAACACAAAGGGGGACTTGCCCGAAACGACCCCTAGGTTATACGACACTTGCGACATAAAAAAGTCACCAAAAAACAAGTTGGCCGTGGGGCCTCCGCGAAGCACGCTGACGACCTCTCCAGAAGTGTAATAGGCGTTAGACGCCTGCAAGTTAGCCCCAAATTCGATGCTTTTGCCTAGTTTAAATAACGGCCTTGTATTCGACAACACCAACTGTTGCCTAAAACGGCCTGCCGTCACGGGCTCATTCGACGTTTTTTGCACAAAGGGATTGGCCGAGTTAAAGGGGAATAAATCATCTTTAAACACGCCCCCACTATGCACCGCTTGCAACACAAAAAGTTTACCGCCAAAAAAGTTGCGTCTGTCTTCAAGCTGAAGGCCATAACTAGGGCGTTCTTGTGTAAAGAAGCTTGAACCAGCAAACGCATTTTGACTGCCGATTAACTTGGTATTTCGCCCCTTGGGAGACAAATACACTTCGCCTTGAAACACGTTGTAATCATTTTTGAAGTTACGCGCGGCCATTAGGTTCAAGCGTTTGGAACGATAGGAACTCATGACTCCATACCCAAATTCAGGTTGGCGAATGTCAATAGAGGTTTCATTGCGATTGATGGTTTGCCCGTAAGACACCATGGGCGAAAGTTTCAACGCCCCCGGCCCGACTTTAAAATCAAAGCCCGGATTCACATAAAAGCCCCCTAAATCGCGGTTAAAGCCAAACTCAGGGCCGAGGTAATCCAGTCGACTATTTTTTTTGTCAATGCCTACATCCAGGTTTGGCAGGGGAAGGGAAAGTAGGTTTTTTAACTTCACCCGTGGCGACTTAAAATCCACCATGTAGTATTCATTGGGGTGTTCCGTAATATCAATTTCTTTCACCTGAACGCTTAGAAACTGCACCTTCGGTTTTTCTTGCTGATTGAGAGAGACTTCAGACGTGTCAAACCCCTTACGCGTCAGAGCATTTAAAAATTGCTGGGCTTCTTCTAAAGGATTGCTCCGTAGGTTGTCCGCATCCACAAAACGCTGTGTTCGCTTAGAATTAAAGGCATAAGGATTGTAGCCCACTTGAATGACGATCCCGTTCAGGGGGTTGCCTCCCACGGATCGGGTGCCGGGACGTGGTTGGCTTTGTTCAAAGGCTTGACGAGGCACCATTAACAATCCCCCGCTTTTCAGGTGCGTCATATCAGGACGCCCGAGAATGGTTTTGGCACGCAAACGCACAAAGCCCAAATTGGCGGTGGCGTCGTTTAACAGGGCGGTTTGCCCGTCTAGGCGAACTCTCATGTAGGCGGCTTCGGTGGTATTACCGTCTTTGACTAGGGTGATGTTGCCTTCCGCCACGACGATGTCTAAGTCGGGTTGATAGGTAACTTTGTCAGCGTCTAACACGGCGTTTTGGTCTTCCACCATCATGTGTACATGGCCGGTTAAAATGTAGGCCTTCAGGGCGTCATCGTAAGTGAGCGTGTCGCTACTGATGTCGAGTTGCTTTTTTTTGTCTTCAATAGAGGCGGGGGCGGGGCTTGAAGGGTCTAATGGCACTAATTTTGGTTGGTTTGAAGCGTTTACGGGGGCGTTCTGTTGCGTGGGGTGCAAGACGCTTAAAGAGGGTTTTTCTACAGGCGCTAAGCTCAGTGGTTTTGACTTGTGAAACCACCCCGCTTGAGCCGTAGGGAGCTGCCCCAACACAACACTGAGGCTAAGCATAATAAAGAATGGCACACCGCGTAACAAGAACATAATCGCGCAATTTCTTTCTCAAGTTCTTTCTCAAAGGATTGTTTCATTCTAGCATGAAAAAAGAGAAAGGCACTCCCGCAAACATTAGCGATTAAACTGGTTCTGTGTGGTGGCAAGCCCTGCCGTCAAGAGCGATTCAATACAAGCCACCGCGCTTTCGCAGATTTTGGGCAATGCTTCACGTTGTGCGTGGGTATAAGGGGTTAATACAAAGGTTTCTAAAGGCACGGCGTTGGGTTGAGGCCCAATCCCCAAGCGTAGGCGAGCAAAATCTTGGCGGTTGCCTAGGGATTGAATGATGTGCTTCATGCCGTTTTGCCCCCCCGCACTGCCTTTGTCTCGTAAGCGCACGGTTCCAAAGGCGAGGTTGATTTCATCCACCAATACCAGTAACTGGCTGGGGGGCAAGTCGTAAACCTTCATTAAAGGGGCCACCGCGTGCCCAGAAAGATTCATGTACGTTAAAGGTTTGACCAACAAAAGACGTTGCCCATTAAAACCCGCCACCGCGACTTGGGCATTTAATTTTTTGTGTGTTTTGAAGGAAGCTCCCCACGCGTGGGCCAAGGCATCGAGCACTTGAAAGCCGATATTATGGGGGGTTTCTTCGTAATCGGCACCGGGGTTGCCTAAGCCCACAATCAGGTGATCCACCTGAAAAGGAAGAATACTCCCCAACAAAGAAGTAACGCTCACAACGGACGGTCTCCTTAATAGGTAAAGCCTCCTTCTAAAACTTGGGGCTTTAGGCCAGAAGGGCTTAGGCGTCTTGACTGGCTTGAATTTCAACCACGATTTTGGCTTCCACAAAGCTTGAAAGGCGGTAGCTCACTTCATAAGAACCCACACGATTCAGCGGACGTTCAATACTTAAATGACGGCGATCCACTTCAATGCCAGCTTTTTCGGTTAAAATGCGTCCCAATTCTTTGGGGGTAATGGTGCCAAACAACTTGCCTTCTTCACCCACGGCCGCTTTAATCACGACGGTTTTAAGGGATTCAATTTTAGAGGCCACGGCTTGATCTTCCGCGATGCGCTTCTTGGCTTGACGTTCAATGGTTTCTAAGCGGTTTTTTTCATGACGCAACGCCCCTTCAGAAGCAAATACCGCTAAATTGCGAGGAAACAACAAATTACGCGCATAACCGTCAGAAACACGAACAACATCTCCCTGTTCGCCTAGGTTTTCAACAGGTTTAAGTAAAACGACTTCCATGACTATTGCTCCATTCTAGGTATTGCTGATCTAATTCTGATGTACAGTCTTTTTCATTATTTCTTGAATCGAAAAAGCTAAAAACGACTATAGCCGTATTGTTTTTGCGGAATATGCCTTAAAAAAACAACACGTTTATACTATTGAATGATAACACAAATAAACGTAAATCAACCCCTTGACTTTTACGGCGTTACAATTGCTTATGCTACCCCATGAAACGCGGGGCGTAACTAGAGAGATTGAATTAGGGCTTCTACATCCGCCCTGTTGGAACACGTGGGTTCTAAAGTCAAGTAAAAATCGAGGTATTTCTTGGCTTGAAGGGGGTCTTCTAAACGTTGGTAAACAATGCCTAAATTATAATACGCTTGTGCAAATCCACTTTTTAACGCAATGGCTTTGGTATAAGCCCCAACCGCTTCGTTTAATTTATTTTGCCCCGCATACGTATTGCCTAAATTATAATAAATGGTCGCTTCTTCAGGGGCCATCTGTACGGCTTTCAGTAGTATCGCTTCTGCCGCTTGCCACTTGCCATGTTTTCGTAATTCACTGGCTTGATTCACCATCGTCACCACTTGAACAGAAACAGGCGTCACACTCGCGGCGGCGCCATTTAAGCCACCTTCTTTTGAAGAACTGGGGGGGGGGCTTGTCGCCACCGAAGCCTCTTTCCCCGTCAGATTAATGGTTTCACGCACTTGCATAGATTGTAAGGCTTCAATGCGTTCACTCAAGCTGGTGATTTGACGTTGTTGATCTTCAATGGTAGACACCGCCTTTTGAAGTTCTTGGTGGGCTTGGTTCACGCCCACATGGTTTGAATCGGGGACACTGGCACTTTGCAGTCGCTGTTTTAAGGCCTTGTTTTCATCTTGCAATTGGGTGAGCTGGTTCTGCAAGCCCAGCACACTTTGTGGCACAAGGCTCATACCTTTACTGGCAGGCAATGTGTAGGCTGAAGTCGTGACTTGAGCAGAGGCCTTTAACTGGGCTTTGAGCTGTTGAACTTGCTGGGTGAGTTGGACATTGGTTTTGACGCTTTCTTCATAACGTTGATGCAACTTAACCAGCACAGCCTTTAAGGTGGACATATCATAATCAGCCGCAAAGCCAACAGGCATGTGAACACCCCCTAAAAGGATTAAAAGCGCGCCATTGAGGATCAAAAATTTGGAACGAAAAGACCTGTTCAACATGGTCGTCTCCTGTCGTTTGATTTAAATCCATTCTACTAAAGCCCCCTATGGTTTTAGAGGGCTTGGCATGAAAGATCCGTAGAATAGGGGAGTACGACTTATTTTTTCAAAGAAGAAGAAGGCGGAACAAACGACCCCTTATTCAACGGATTGATGGCTAAACGAGTGCTCGCACCCGCAGGCGAAGCGGAAGGCTGTTGCGCCACTTCCATCTGCAAAGCGGCTCCCGCAATTTCAGTGTCCCAAAAAAAGACGATTTTTAAAGGCCCTAAGGTCTCTTTTTCAACCAACTTGGGACTGGCAGACTTGGCATTTTTCATGGCGTCTTTAATATCCACAAAGGTGTCTAGCACATTTGGGGTGTACAGCACCAAGGGGGTGGCTAAGGACTTTAAAAAGACCAAGACCGCAGGCGGGGGGCCTTGATGTTGAGGGGGTTGTTGAGCTTGCATAAGGGGATCTCCTCCATCGAACTAAAACGGACTTCCCTCTACTCTTCGGTGCAAGAGCAAGACTTCCCCAAGGCACTCCTTTTTTTAATGGAGGAGGTTCTTTTTAGTAGGGAAGGTTCAACAAACGTTTTGAAAAAGCCTATTTGGGCAAGGCTAAATTGATGCTTTGTAAGAATTGGGTGTCTTTACGCCAATTTTCTTTGACTTTTACATCCAGTTTCAAAAACACCTGCTGGCCTAACAGACGTTCAACCTTCGTGCGAGCCTTTTCGCCAATTAAGCGAATCATGGAACCCGCTTTGCCAATCAACATACCGCGTTGTGATTTACGATTGACATACAGCGTCACATAAATATGAGGCATTTTTTCAGGAGTTTCGTCAAAAACTTCTACCCCAATGGCCACAGAATGGGGGATTTCATCTTGCGTATTGAGCAAGACTTGTTCACGCACCAGTTCAGCCACCATTTCACGCATGCGTTGATCCGTCAAGGTGTCGTCTTCATAATACTTGGGCCCTGTGGGCAGGGATTCAAACATCGCTTCAAGGATCACGGCTTTTTGCTTGCCTGTTTTGGCAGACGTATGCAAGCATCGCTTATAAATACCTTTTGCCGACAAAAAGAGTTGTTGATACGCTTTGGTGCGTTCTTCATACAAGGCAGGGTTGCCTGTAAGCCTGTCGACTTTATTTAAAATCAAGTACACAGGGCGTTTGCTCCGAACGGCTTGTTCGACGATCCACGCATCGCCTTTACCGGGGGCAGACGTAATATCCATGACGCAAAACAAGACATCCGCTTCTTTTAAGGCGGCATAGCCTTCTTTGACTAAAAAGGTGCCAAGCTCATCAATGGGCTTGGAAAATCCTGGAGTATCCAAAATCACGAGCTGGGCATCGGGACGAGTGACGACGCCACGAATGCGGTGACGCGTGGTCTGCATCACAGGCGAGCAAATAGCGAGTTTTTCACCCATGAGCTGGTTGAGCAAGGTAGATTTACCCACATTAGGCCGCCCAATTAACGCCACAAAACCTGATCGAAAGCCTTCAGGCGTTTCAAGTAACGAAGTCGCAGTGGGGACTTCATAATCACTGAGCTCGTCTTCACACTCAGGAATATCAAAAACAATGGGGGCATCAAGCGTTTGGGAGATCATCATGCGTAAGCATACCTTATTTGATTCGCACACGGAACCTAAAAATCGTGTGCTTCTTTTATTACAATACTAGCAAAACAATAGAATGCAAGTTCTCGCTCCATGGTATTGAAAAATCTTTAACTAATTTTAATAGACAGCGTATGTTTGTAGGGTATGATAAATAAAGTACCCCCCTGATTCCTAAACATCCCATTGAAGGAGTATCCTATGATTCATGCCGCTGTGCTTGATCCTCTCAATTCCCCCGACGTCTTAGAAGACGTCCAAGGTCGCAACGACCAACGCAATATCGCCCTAGAAGCCGCAGGCGTCAGTCATGTTGAAATGCCCTTGCAGTTCCTCTTAGAATCAGGACGCCTTCAACCCATTGCCGCCACCGTTTCCATGAGCGTGGGCCTATTGCCTGAAGAAAAGGGCACGCATATGTCTCGCTTTATTGAACAAGTCGCGGACTGGAGCAAGACGGCTCAGCCCATTACGATCGATTTACGTCCGTTTTTGGCCGAATTGCGTGAACGCTTAAAAGCCGAATCCGCCACGGCTGAAATCCAATTCAAACTCTTTTTAGACAAAAAAGCCCCCGTTACGGAAAACGCGGCACCCATGGCCTACGATTGCACCCTAAGCGGGGTGAATCAACAAGGTAAGATTGCTCTATTTGCGAAAGTAGACGTCCCCATTGCCACGTTGTGCCCCTGTTCAAAAGCCATTAGCGATTTTGGTGCCCACAATCAACGCGCCATCGCCACCCTAGATGTCGCCTTAGACGACGCCCAACTCGACGCCTTGAGCCTAGAAGCCCTCATTCAACACGCCGAAGAAAGTGCGTCTTGTGCCGTGTACCCCTTGCTCAAGCGGGCAGATGAAAAATGGGTGACCGAACGCCAGTATACCAATGCCAAATTTGTGGAAGATGTGGCGCGGGATTTGACCTTGGCCTTGCGTCAACAAGCGGGATGCAAAGGCTTTAGCGTCAGAGTCACGGCCTTAGAATCCATTCACGCCCATAATGCGTGGGCGTCGCATCGGGAAAATATGCCTGAAAAGCCTACCTTCTAAACTCGAAAACCCCCTGCTCAACCCGTAAAGGGAACCTTTATGTCAACGCATCCTTCTATTACCATTCAACGTCGTGCGGATTTTTGTGCGTCTCATTATTTTTGGGTGCACACTTGGAGCTATGAAGAAAATGTGCGCGCCTTTGGCCCCACAGCCAATCGCTTTGGCCATGGGCATAATTATGAATTGATTGTGTCGATTTCAGGCCCCGTGGATGAAAAAACGGGTATGGTGATGAATCTTAAAGAAGTCAAACGCTTAATGGAAGAAGCCGTGATTCAGCCCCTTGATTTTAAATGTCTCAACCGTCAAGTCCCCTTTTTTCAAGACAACCAACCCACCCTTGAAGCCCTCAGTGTCTACATTTACCGCAGACTTCAACGGGCTTTAAAAGAACTAGAGTTCACCTTGACGTGGATTGAAATTCGTGAAAGCCGTGAACTCGGCGTGCTCTATGATGGGGCTCCAGTAGCAGGCGTCAATGAAACCAAGCTCTTTTGGGATTCTATTGAAGATCACGCGACTTTGGTCCACGACGTAACAGGACCCGCGTGCCATGTTACTCTTTAAACGGCGCTACCACTTTGCCGCGGCGCATCGCTTGCATTCGCCTCACCTAAGCGAAGAAGAAAACAAAGCCGTCTTTATGCAATGTAATCACCCCAATGGGCATGGGCATAATTATGAATTTGAACTTTACCTTGAAGGCGAACTGGACCCCACCACACAGATGTTGATTGATTTAGTGACGTTAGATGAACTCGTGCAAACGCAGGTGCTTAATGAAGTGGACCACGTTTTTTTAGACAAGGACACGCCTTTATTTCAGGGCGTCATTACCACAGCTGAAAACATGGCGCGCGTTTTTTTTGAAACGCTTGACGCGGTGTTGCCGAAAGGGGTTCAACTGGTGGCTGTTCGGGTGTATGAAAGTCGTAACAATGCCGCGATTTTTCAACGCGCGCAAGCATCCCCCCTGCCCCTTATCTACCAGCATTAAAAGAAGAGTCGGACGCTTTTTGGGGAGCAGACGTTTCTGACGTTTCTTGGGGAATGATATGTAAAAACTGCATCAAGCCCAGCATATACTTTTTAACCGTGGGCCCGTAGTGTAAGGACGCATATTCAATGCCAAAGCCACTAATTAAAATACTTGGAATCAACCCCAAATAAACAGGCAATTGATCCTGCACCAGTTTTAGGCCAGCTTTTTCATATTTTAAAAGCCGTTGGGTCAGTTCATGCCTTTCAGAAGAGTTTGCACTGTTTAAGGCTTGATTAACGAGTCTTTCCGCGTCTTTACCCCAGAACATCTTATGCGCGCGTTGCCAAAATTTCGGTGAAATCACCCAGTTGGTTTGAAGCGTTTTATCATTTAAGGCGTGCCCGATTTGAACCAAGTGCATTTGAAGGGGGCTGTCATGCATGCGATGCAAGGCCGTTTCCGTCACCAAGGCGTTAGGAACGCGCTTAATTTCACTGTGGTGGACTTTACCATTGAGTAAGCCCAAGGCATGTTTGATGTTTTGCCAAATGCCCGTTCGGCCAATCGCTTGATGTTGGTATTGATAATGAGATCGAATGTTCCGTTCAAAAATACCTTGTAAACGTTTCAATAAAACAAAACCTGTTGTCACGCCAATAATTTCTCTAAAATACGTCATGGCCGATTGTTCTTGATTGTATTGTCGTTCTCGTGGGTCGTTTGTGGCCATATTAGAACTGTCATACGCTTCTTTGACACGGGTAATGACATGAATGACCGTCGCAATTAACGCCGCGTTTTTCTTCAGCGAACCAGAATCTTGCGTCAGTTCCACCTTTATGTTGTGCATGACATGCCCTAAGGCAGTGCGTAGTTCAGTCGCATGAGACAACTGGCCCAAACCACGGACGGCCTGAAAGGTGTCTGTTGTGACATTCAAGAGCTGTTTGGGCAGTTGGCTCAACCCAGATTCCGTGCTGGTTCGCACAAGAGCAGGCATTTTTGGGCGTTCTAAGGCGGCAGCCAGCCATTGTTGATGCGCCTGTTCACAGTCAAATTGCCCCGTGAAAATCGTCTTGGGTGAAAGCGGAGTAGTCATCAGCATCCCCCCCTTGCAGACCATAACGCCCCATGTGGAAGCCTCGCGTTTAAAGGCGCTGTCGTCGCATGAGGTGAAATCGGGTTTGGCGTCCTTGCGTTTACCTCGCCCCCTTGAGTAAGTACAACAGGGTGGGCGTGAGACTTTTTGCGTCTTTCACGTTCCAAGTACCACGGGCGAAACACCGAATCATTGGCCCGCTGAATGGGCCCTCCACTGAGCCACGCACTAAATAATGCCGAACCCACCGCTGTGACCACCCCAGCCAAATTCACACGCGCAAAGTAATTGTCCACCGCGTGATTTTCATTCAACAAGCCCTCAAAACTCACGAAGCCATCATCCTGTTTATGAGCCCTATAAAACTCACCCAACCCTTTTTGCTGCATTTTTTCCGCAAAGTCAGACGCCTTCCACTTGCCCAACACGTTTAATTCAGGGGCATTTAGGGCAAAAGAAAACGGATTTTTACGCTCCGTCAATTCCATAATGCCTTGGGTCATGGCCTCGATTTGATTATCACCCATTTTACCAATTTTTTTTAAAGCGTGGGCTTTTTCAAGTAAAAACTTGGGGCTTAAGCCCTTATTTTTACTAAGAAATTGACTCATCACGACGAGGCCCTTACCGCTTAAGTCCATCATGCCTTGCAAGGCGACATAGGTGGCAATAAACGTACCGCCTACTTCAATAAATACCCGTTCAGCCGTTTGCCGACGCACCATTTCAGGATCTTTCGTCTTGTCGTTCCAGTCCACCAAACAACGGGTGCCCCCAATCCCCACAAAACGCACCAGCATGCCTGAAGTGGCTAGAAACAACAAGCTTTTAGCATTGAAAATGTTGAACTTCCCCAAGCCCTCCCAGTCCAAGAGCAAGTCCTGCCAATGCTTGGCGGTAAAAGGTTTTTTGGCCCAAGCCAGTGCTTGAGCAATTTGTGACGAATCAAAGGACTGCGACAAAACAGGGCTCCTTGAAAATGAATCAAAAACACAAAATTAGGACACACAAAGTAAACGGTGGCGTAATGGCATAAAAACACATTTATTCAAAAAAGGTGCGGGATTGAGCAAACGCCAAAAAACTTCTTGTAGTATATCCGAAACAGGCTCGAACATCAAACAAAAAATTCTCAAAGACAAGGCACGTCTATTTTAGTGAACAACCGGTTCGTTACAAGAGTGTTAATTTTTAACTAAAAGCAAGTTTTCTCAACTCTTCCATGCGATGCTCGTTGTTAAATCGGTAAAAAGCCAAGAGTTCCATTGTTAATTGAACCATTCGTTGACTTCTTGAAAAAGCAAA
>JBIKTR010000005.1:0-141909 GCA_044348005.1 Vampirovibrionales bacterium
AAACGTTCTATTTGCATTTGAAAGAATGTGAATGGCGATTTAATTTGAGATCTCAAAATATCTATGCTATTCTGTTAAAGGAATTGAGGAAAAATCCTCTCTAAAGTTTACCAGACCCAAATGATTAAGGAGCACAAATAAAGGTATGTTTTTGTATAGTGCCCAACAGATAAAACGCTCTAGGGTCTTTTTGTTGTCGCGACGATTTTTTTGCTTGGTGATGTATGTCTGTGTAAACGCCCGCACAAAAAAGTCTAGGCTCCTAAAATAGCCTCATCGCCTATTTTATCTATCGAACACTATATAATTTGAAAGGCTCTAGCATTAAACCGTCTGTGCATGGTTTAATGCTAGCATATAAATATAAAGCCAACGAAATTATTGATATGACACCATCCATCAATAGTATTCCTTACAATAATACTTCACACACTACAAGTTCTTCAGAAGGGCTACCTATCAATGAAGAAGTTCTTGAACAACTTTTAGAAGAAATAAGAGTTTATTTTGCACAAGAAGGAATATCCTTACCTACTGATGAAAACTTAACAAGAGAAATTGTTGATAATAATAAAAGTACGTCTAGATCTGCTTTAAGTCAAGCTCTACTTCTTGAAAATTTAGTGAAAATTTATAGACAGAAATTGATGGAATATGTTCGAAATGTTAAAACTAATAAGAGGGAACAACTAGAAGGTTCCGTTCAAACGGTTCAGCTTTTTTTTAAAGATCACGGTACAGAACTCGCTGCAGTGATAGCCAATACCATTTCTAAATCACCATTTATAAATGCAGATGAATCAGAAAAGATAAAAATTTTAATAGCCTCCTTGATACAATGGGCAAAAGAAAAAAATTCACAGGAAGGAATTGAAAACTCTTTTCTAAATAACATAAATCCTATTTTAACCAAAATTAAATCACTAGGGGTTGACGGAGGGATTGAATACTTTAAAAACATTGTAAAGGCATCAATCGAAGATGCCCAAGGCCCATTAAGTTTAACGCCCGCTTTTGTAGAGTATTTGAAAAAAATAATAAATGAAGTTGTAACTATCGAGAAAAGTGCTCATTCTTTAGAAAGTATTATAAATCTTTTAACTCAATATCTACCAGAGTATCTTCATAATTTTGTACCTGAAAACTTATCCCCTCAACTAAGAAAAATGGTAAAAGAACAAATATCAAATATATTTTTACCCCTTCAAATAAATACCGAAGAACGTATAGAAAAGGCAAAAAAAATAGGTCAAGAAGGTGTCTGGGATTATTTTATGCAACTTTTAAATGCAACTCCTCGCGTGAAAATGATTTTAGAACCTCTAAAACAGGCATTGCAATCTGATGTTAATAAGTTTTCAAATCTACCTGAAGATATACGGTCTTCTGTGATAGAAACCTTAACTAAAACAATTCTAGAAAAAATTAAACCCTTTGAATTATTAGAAGACAAAGCCCTAAAATTATTAGAAGATTTAATTAGGAAATGTTTTAAAATTACTCTTGACTCCGATTTGGCAGATGAAAAAAGTACTCGAATTCAGAAATTGCAAAAATGCTTAGAAGAGTTTGAAATTGCTTATTTAAGGGAACAGGGGTATTCAAAAAAAGCTCAACTCTTTCTTAGATCTATAATAGCCAAACTAAAATCTAAGGCATTTTGGGGACAAAATTCTGAATCTCGTGCTGATCAAGTAGTAAAAATTTCAAAAGCATTTTTAGAAAGCTATGTTAATCCTCAAATGACTCGTCGAGAGTTTTTAACACATTTTGTTAATTGTTTTATTCCCAAGTGGAGAACCAATTACTGCGGATTTACTTTTTCTGAACAAGTTCGGAACACCATTATAACTCGACGAGCCATTCCTGCTTTTCTAAGTTTAAATGGATTATTTAAGTTCTTGGGGAAAGTGCCATAAAATCCCCTACAGCGAATCCAGGTAGTCGGGCAACTGATACACCACCACGGCCTCATCCTTCTTACTCGAATCCAGCGTCTTTGGCGTCGGGCAAGCGTTCAGGGTATCCTCCTGTTCCCCCAACTTAAGCCACTGGCTATGGTTGGCGGTTTCAGTCAGAATATAATCCTGCCCATGTACGCGCAACCAATGCAATTTCGTGCCTGTTTCAAGCGTTTGAACATCCACGCGTTCAAGCCATGCAGGGGTGGTTTCCTTTGTTTGAAAGGCTCTAGCATTAAACCGTCTGTGCATGGTTTAATGCTAGCACGTGTCGAATAAGGAAATGGTTTTTAATGATACATTTTATGCCTGTTGAATTACGTCAAGCCTTCAGACTGACGGATAGAGTTTTGGCTACATCCGTAACAAGGTTGAAAGAAAAATTAGCTACACCTTCTGTAGAACTTTCCCCTAAGTATTCAACTATATGGCTAAACTACCTAAAAAACTTAGAAGACTTACTAAATGGTGAAATAAGTAATCGCCTTGAACATTCAGGCAAGGAACGATTAAACCTAAGGATTTTCATAGGGTTAGATCACATGTGGCATTACATGAAAGATCAATATAAAAAATTACATCCTCTTCAATCTGACAGTAACATTCAACAAGACATAGTAAAATTTTTAGAAAATAAAAACTCGCTAATATATTTTAATCATGAATTAAAATATATTCTAATCTATGGTTCGGTACTTGAAAAACAAGAAAAAATGAACACTAAACTTCAGAGTTCTCTATTACATGAATTTATTCATGGAATTGACAGTGCTTCAGCGCCCAATTTATTTAAAAATAGTCGTTATCTCCGTAAAAATGAATTGGTTGAACAGCTGGGGGATGCCGATTTGTCAAAAATTTTAAATACAATTTATTTAGAAGAACATGCTTATGGCCAAACTATTCGCAGTCTCAATAAAAAAATTATCACAATTAGCGAAAATGACTTAAAAACAGAGTTAGAAAGTGAGGTTGGGATATTAAAAAGATATTGGGACGTCAAAAAAGCCGTCATTCAAGAAATTAAACGACGCCGAGCAGGTGGTGCCCTTTCGAAAGAAGCCAAACGAAACAATCGTAATGATTACATGGTTAATCTCATCGAAAAATGGATTAATATTGAAACCCTTGGCAATTTTTTAGACAAGTACGAAACAAAAATAAAAATCGCGCTAAAAATCGCGCTAGGTACGCTTACGACCGCCTTCATTGGCTTAGTGATTTACAAGTTCAACCAACAGCCAAAGAAGCCAGCCATAAAATCCCCTACAGCGAATCCAAGTAATCGGGGAGCTGGTAAACAGGCGATGCCTGCTCCTTCGCCACAGATGCGCCGCCTTCCACCGCAGGGATAGACTCTTCTGCGTCGCCGTCTTCACCGAGTTTCAGCCACTGGCTATGGTTGGCGGTTTCAGTCAGAATATAATCCTGCCCATGTACGCGCAACCAATGCAATTTCGTGCCTGTTTCAAGCGTTTGAACATCCACGCGTTCAAGCCATGCGGGGGGGGGGGCGTTTGAAGGGCGTTCGGGTGCTTTCGTTAAAAAGTGACTTTGAAGCGAACCCACCGAAGGGGCCTTGAACCGTGGAAGGCGCAAGGCTTGCCCCATGGCCATTAAAATCGGCTGAGCCCCCTCCGTATGTGCTACTCGAACACGTTCGGCCCATTCCACAAACCAACGTTGACGCATCACCCAAAGCCCCAACCCTATGACCAACAAGGTATTGAATAGAATCATGCTGGTATTGATTTCGCCTGTTGCAGTGGATGTGCCTTCAACAGAAGGTTTTAAAATATCCGCCAGCGGAATGGCTTCTTCGGCGAAGGCGAAAGAACGGGTGAACCACACGGTGAGTAGGGTAACGGCTATGGGGGGAATGAAACGCATGGTTTTAGGCGCTCCTTGTAATTGTTTGGGACTGGTTTGACTTTGTTTAGTGTAACAGTTGTACACGTTATTTGTATACAGAGGTGTCGAAGGGCTCGTCTATTTATGTTAGATTTATTTATGCTAAACTTTAGAGGCTGATTTATTCATGTGATGAAAGGCCCCCGCCATGCTTGCCCCAAGAACATCCACCTGCTTTTGTACCTACGACGTACGCGCCATTGTAACCCCCGATTTGTTTGACACCGTGACTTTTCAACACCTGGCACGCGCTTTTGTGGCCTTTTTCCGTCAGAAAGAGGGTAAGTCATCTGGCGCGCCTTTTACCGTAGCCGCTGGGTATGATGCTCGCTTACACAGCCCCGAACTTTTTGACGCCTTGAAAAACACTTTGCTCGATTTAGGGGTAAACGTGCTGGATTTAGGGTTGCAACCTTCACCGATGGTGTATGCCACCGAATGGCTCGACTTGCCTGAAGATCTGCTGAAGCCTGATGCCACCTTGACCGTTACAGCCAGTCATAATCCCGCGCCGTATAATGGCTTAAAATGGACGTTACACGGTCACACCCTCACTCGCGAAGAGGTGCAAGACGTCAAGCGCCTTTATGAAGAAGCTCAACACACCCCCT
Organism: Vampirovibrionales bacterium; assembly: GCA_044348005.1. Lineage (GTDB taxonomy): Bacteria > Cyanobacteriota > Vampirovibrionia > Vampirovibrionales > JAJTHC01 > JAJTHC01. Next base: position 4,484 of record JBIKTR010000005.1, read on the forward strand.
TTCAAACCGCCCCCCAGTGCGGCCAAGCCATGAGCTATCAACCTGTTCCTGACTACCTTCAGTGGATGAAAACCCATTTTCCTCAACAGGCATACCCCCTCAAAATCGTGGTGGATGCAGGAAACGCCACGGGAGGACTCGTGGCCCTGCCCTTGCTAGACGCCTTTGGTATTGAGTATATTCCCTTATTTACGGAAGTAGACGGACGCTTTCCCAATCATCACCCTGATCCTTCAAAAACCAAAAACTTGGCGGATTTAATCGATGCCGTGAAAACGCAGCACGCGGATTTTGGCGTGGCCTTTGACGGCGATAGCGATCGCCTAGGCGTGGTGGATGATCAAGGGCGCGTAATTGCGGGAGACTTTTTATTGTTGTTGTTGACCCAAGCCATGATGCATCGACGACGGGGGGTGTTTGCAAATGAAGCGCCACCCAAAGTGGTTGCAGAAGTCAAGTGTAGTCAGCATTTATTTACAGGCATTGCCGAAGCAGGTGCCCAAGCCATCGTCTCGCCCACGGGGCATGCGAAAATAAAACACATGATGAAAACAGAACACGCGTTATTGGGCGGGGAATTAAGTGGCCACTTCTTTTTTAAAGATGCCCATTGGGGCTTTGACGATGCGTTTTACGGCATGATGCGCGTCGTACAAGTTTTAGATGACGCGCGCCAAAGTGCAAAAAACCCTCATCTGCCCTTGAGTCACTTGGTGGACAAATTGCCCAAAACCATCATTTCTGAAGAATTACGTTACACGTTAGACGCTCGCCTAAGCCCTGCTGTTATGGACTACCTCAAAGAAGCGTTGCAAAAGCGTTACGAAGAAAAAAGCCTTTTTGGTAATCAGGCCATTTTGGGCGTTTCCACCTTAGATGGCATTCGTTTGGCTTTAGAAGGGGGCTTTGTATTAGTGAGGGCTTCTAATACGGAACCCGTCTTAAGCCTGCGTTGGGAAGCGCGCAGTGAAGAAGATTTAGATGCCTGTGAAACCAAGCTCTTGTACTTAATTCACAAGGCGGTGTCTCACGCGGAAGCATCGAGAAAATTGGTTTAACACACCGTCCGTTTTTTGTGAGAATTGGTGCTTGTCATTGTAATATGTTTGGTTTACATTAGTCATTGAAGCCTCTGGTCTTCAGGTCTTTACTGGCCACTGATAGGTAAACTATCTTAATTTTCAGTTAGAAAAGGATACAAGGAGATATTCCGCATGGCCCGATTAGTCGGTGTGGATCTACCGAAAAACAAAAAAGTGCTCTATGCACTTCCTTACATCTATGGTGTAGGTTACAGCCTTTCTAAAGTTATTTTAGAAAAAACTGGCATCGACCCTGACAAACGCGTAAAAGATTTGAGCGAAAGCGAAGTCAACAAGCTTCGTGAAGCGATTGAAGGCACTTACGTGGTTGAAGGTGATTTGCGTCGTCAAGAAGCAATGAACATTAAACGTTTAATGGAAATTGCCAGCTATCGTGGTATTCGTCACCGTCGTGGATTGCCTTGTCGTGGTCAACGTACGAAAACGAACGCTCGTACGCGTCGTGGACGTAAATCATCGCCCATTAAAGGCAAGAAATAATTAGGGGTAATAGACATTATGGCAAAAGTAACTAAGCCAAAAAAGAAAGAAAAGAAAAATGTGGTACAAGGCATGGTCTTTGTTCAATCCACATTTAACAACACGGTTGTGACGTCTACAGACACGCAAGGCAATGTAATTGCATGGGCCAGTGCGGGTGTGGCAGGCTTTAAAGGGGTTCGTAAAAGTACGCCTTTTGCCGCTCAATCAGCTTCTGAGCTCGTGGCCAAGCGTTCGATGGAGCAAGGCATGAAAACGGTGAAGGTTTATGTCAATGGGCCGGGTTCAGGTCGCGAAACCGCGATTCGTGCCTTGCAAGTTTCAGGACTTGAAATTACGCTGATTAAAGATGTTACCCCCATTCCACACAATGGATGCCGTCCGCCTAAACGCCGTCGCGTTTAGCGCTTAAATAGATGTTAAGGAGATAATCACGTGGGAAGATACACGGGCCCAGCGGCCAAAATATCCCGTAACCTTGGGGTCAATCTAACCGAAACCCCTAAAATCGATGCCGTTATGAAGCGTCGTCCCTATGCCTCAGGTCAGCATGGGCAAACACACAAGAAAATTTCTGAATTTGCGCAGCAATTGAAAGAAAAACAACGCCTTAAAATGCGTTTCGGTATTCGTGAAAAGCAACTGCGTCGTTATTATGAAATTGCCAATCGTAGTAAGGGCAACACGGGTACGATTTTGCTTCAGGTGCTTGAACGTCGTTTAGACAATGTCGTCTTCCGTGCAGGACTTGCAGAAACTCGTCGTCAAGCGCGTCAAATGGTCGCACACGGTCACTTTTTGCTCAATGGGCATCGCGTGACGGTCCCTTCTATTTTGGTGAAAGATGGTTCGGTGATTTCAGTGCGTCCTAATAGTGTGGATTTCATCGTTCGCACATCTGAATCCGCTCAAGCTTATGTAAGCCCTGCCGTATGGTTGACGGTAAGCAAGGAAACGGCTTCTGTTCGTTTTGACCGCTTGCCTGAACGTGAAGAGCTGGATCCTGACACTCGTGAACAACTGGTGGTTGAATACTACTCTAGATAAGTTTGGAATTTTAGTATAGTATTGTATGACAAGATTTTAAGTAATTTGGAGGTTAGTGTTCACTATGATTGAACATCCATTAAATATCAAATGTCTCACCAAAAACACTGAACACGACGGTTCTGTTTACGGAAAGTTCGTTTTAGAACCCATGCAAGGCGGTTATGGAACCACTATTGGTAATGCGTTGCGTCGAGTGTTGCTTTCATCTATTGCGGGTTCGGCTATTACGTCTGCTCGCTTTGAAGGTGTTTCTCATGAGTTTACGAATATCGACGGCGTTGTTGAAGACGTCCTAGATATTTTGTTGAACTTTAAGGGCGTGGTGCTTAAGTCTGAATCAGGTGAGCCTGCAATTTTGCGTTTAGACGTCAAGCGCGCGGGTGAAGTTACCGCAAAAGACCTTGAATTGCCTGCAGGCATTGAAGTGTTGAATCCTGATTGGCATTTGGCCACATTGAGTAAGGACGGTCATTTGGCTGTAGAATTGACCGTGGAATCGGGTGTGGGTTACGTCCCTGCTGAAAAAAAGATTTCTTCTACCAATGTAAGCCATGACGCCTTGCCTTTAGATGCTGCTTTTATGCCGATTCGTCGTGTGGCTTATAATGTTGAAGCACTTCGGGTGGGAACTCGGACGGATTTCGATAGTTTAGAACTTGAGTTGTGGTCAGACGGGAGTGTTGATGTGACTTCAGCGCTTAGTCAAGCGGCCAACATCTTAATTGAAAACTTGGTTCCTATTGCTTCTTTAATGGGCGTGCCTACAGTGGTGGCGCAACCCACCATTGAAAAAGAAGAAGTCTTGGAAGATAATGCGCCTTCTATTACGATTGAAGACTTAGAACTTTCGGTTCGGGCGTTTAATTGTCTAAAACGCGCCAATATCCATAGCATTCAAGAACTGATGTTGAAATCTGAACATGATTTATTGAACATTAAAAACTTCGGCAAAAAATCGGCTGATGAAGTGATTGAACGCTTAAAAGCCTTTGGTATAGATTTGAAGCCAAGTCCTGAAGATGCTCTTCTTCCTGTGGACTAATTCTTACAACAATTATATGGAGCTTGATGATTATGAGACACCGTAATCGAATAAAAAAACTGGGATTGCCTGCGGATCAACGTAAAGCCTTGATGCGTTCTTTGGCCACTCAACTTTTCCTACATGGTGAAATTGAAACCACCGTAACCCGCGCGAAAGTGTTGGTTTCTTTTGCCAGCCCTGTGATTACTTATGCCAAGCGTGGAAATTTAAATGATGTTCGCATGGCATCTAAACGTTTGTACAAAGTAAAAACAGGCCAGATTATTGAATCTGCTAAGGGAAACCCGATTGAAGAAACGGTTTTAAGAAAAGTGTTTGCCGAAATTGGGCCTCGCTACGCAGAACGCCAAGGCGGTTACATTCGTGTGTTAAAAACACACCGCCGCCGTGGAGACAACACCCAAATGGCGATTGTTCAATTGGTATAGTTTTTAAAACTCTTTTTTATGAAAAGGACACGATCGTTAAGTTTCGTGTCCTTTTTGCCTGTATTCCAAGCAAGGAATCGTCACCAGCATTTGAGAAACAGACGTATCTATGCTATTTTGTTAAGAGCATAGAGCAAGCCTTTGCTTGGCACCGCCTCGACGTTTAATCAAAATCAAACGTCTTAAAACAAGAGTCTTAAACGAAAAGGAGATCAAACACCATGGGACGCTGGATGGCCATTAAAAACAAAAAAGCCGCTTCAGACGCCAAAAAAGGCGTGGCTTTGGCTCGCTACTCTCGCGAAATCATGTCGGCTGCTCGACAAGGGGGGGGCGATCCTTCTAGTAATTTTCGTTTGCGAGGGGCGATTGATGCTGCAAAAGCGGGGGGCCTTTCTAAAGAAAACATTGAAAACGCCATAGCCAAAGCCACCGGCGCCTTAAAAGGCGACGACTTAGAATCTCTGAGTTATGAAGGGTATGGGCCGGGGGGGGTGGCGATTTTTATTGAATGTGAAACCGACAACCGTAACCGTACCGCAGGAGACATTCGTAGTTACTTCAATAAATACCAAGGTAATTTGGGGCAAGACGGATGCGTTGCCTTTATGTTTGAACCCTTTGGACGCATCGTCATTGAAGCCCAACACGAAGAAACGGCGAATCAATGGGTGGAATGGGCGATTGAAGCCGAGGCTCACGACGTATTTACCCACCCGCAAGACGGCACCTTTTTTGTCGAAGTCATTACTGAAGCCAAGGCCTTAAACGCAATTTGCCAAGCCTTAAGCGAAATAGCGAGCGTACCCTTTACGCCAGAAACGGTTGAACTCACGCGCTTGTGTGCGACAGAAACCGTGGTGGACGATCCTAGTATCGCCAAGCCTTTGATTAAACTACTCAGCATGATCGAAGAACACGACGACGTCAACAAGGTGTATCACAATGCAGATATCCCTGAATCGGTGTGGCATGCCTGTGCCGTTTAACGTGACTGAACCTTTGCTATGGCAAGCGTATTCCGTGAATACGCAGAAGCACCCGCTGGTGTTGATGCGCTTAACCCAAGCCCTCACCGAATCGATGGCTTATGCCACGTTGTTGGATGCCCCTTTGTGTGAGCCTTCTGCCTTGCATCGGTGGGGTTTGGCGGGTTACGGCAATTCAGACACCACTCAACGTTTAGATGTGGTGCATCGGCATGTGTATGTTAATGCTCAACCCCAAGGCCAGCGCATTGCTCACGCCCATGAACTCAATGCCGTACTTGAAGAATGGTTGCAGCGCCAATGCCCCGCCCATGAACTTCCCGAAGCTTTAGAAGCGCTCCCTTCTACGTCAGGCATTTTTGCGCAACTGGCTTATGAAGCGTCGTGGTTGTGGAATGACAAGCTAGCGTCTTTGTCACCGCTGCCCCAATGTGAACCTGCCGTGCCTACCCACCGATTCATTCGCTATGCGCACCGTTTAATGATGGACTATCACCACGGTGTGCTTTATGCACTCACCCCTTCACAACATGAGCAAGATCGCATTGCCTCAACCCTCACACAGATTCTTCAACAAGACGCCCTTGTTTCTGATAGGCACTTTCAGGCATTTGATCCCGCGTGGCTAGAGGCGTACACGCCGTCTTTAACGCAAGCCGATTTTGAATCTGGCGTCCAGCAAATCAAAACATGGATTGAAGCAGGCGAACTGTACCAAGCCAATCTTTCTGTCCAGTGGCAACGAACCCTTCGCTTAGATGCTTGGCGTTTATTTGAAGCCCTTACGCATCGTAACCCTTCGCCTTTTGCGGGGCTATGGAAAAGTCCGCAGGGGTGGGTGTTGAGTAATTCACCTGAACGACTCATTAAGCAAGACGCTCTAAGCCTTTCAACGCGCCCGATTGCAGGCACCCGAAGTCGAGGCCAAAGCCTTGAAGCGGAACGTCGGCTTGAACATGAACTGTTAAGCCTTGAAAAAGAACGTGCAGAACATCTCATGTTGGTGGATTTAGAACGCAACGACTTGGGTCAAGTTTGCCAAGCTGGCACCGTTGAAGTCGATGAACTGATGAGTGTAGAGCGTTATTCGCATGTCACCCATGTGGTTTCTAACGTCAAAGGCACAAAGGGGCAAGGGGTTTCACAAACCAAGATTTTACAAGCGCTTTTTCCAGGGGGAACCATTACAGGATGCCCCAAATGGCGTTGCATCCAAAAATTAGCTGAACTAGAGCATACCGCTCGTGGCGTGTATACAGGGAGCATGGGCTATATAGACCCACACACCCAACGTATGGATTTTAACATCCTGATTCGGACGATTCACCTGCTTCCCACTAAAGCGTTTCAATACCAACCTGGCGATGCGGATGTTCAGCCGTACAGGCTTTATTTACAAGCGGGGGCGGGCATTGTGTATGATTCTGAGCCACACGCAGAATGGAAAGAATCTCTCAAAAAGGCAAAGGCGTTACTAGAAGCGATCGAATCCGTGTTATAGTGTTTTAAAGAGTTTCCCCTACAGTGTCTATACTTCGTCGCTACGATTATTTTGTTCAGTCATGTAGGTCTATCTACACTCCTTCACAAAATAATCTAGGCTCCTCGTCTAGCCTACTGTATGGAAAACTCTTTAAAACACTATAGTAAGGGTACGTGTTCAAAAAATCGAGCAGAGCCACACGTGTTCGTGGGTTTTGCCAGAACCTTTCTGTTTATGCTATGATTAAGGCTACATTTAAAAAGAGACCCCCAAACCTTGCCTATGCTATTAAAAGCCCCCTTTACGATTCAACATTTGCCTACACGAGAAAGCATTAAGGCTTACTTTGAACATCGGCGTGTACAACGAAATTTAGCCATTTGGTTGGCCGTGTTTTTGGGCATTTTTGTGACCGCAGAAATTTATGTGCCTCAAATTTCAGTCCCCCTAGGGCTGGTAAGTTTTTTGTTGATTTACGTGATTTTTTTAACGGGTATTTTGGTCATAAAACGCTTTAAAGCCAAAAAAGAAGGGTTGAATCTGATTGATATTGTGCCTGAACAGGTGCCTATGGATACGCGTATCAGTGTCATTTTGCCCGCTCATAATGAAGTGGATGTCATAGCCGAAAGCGTGAGCCACTTTATGAAGAATACCCCAGAACATTACGATGTATGGGTCATGAACGATCGTTCAGTGGATGGAACCTACTTGGTTTTAGAAGCCTTGTTAGAAGCAAATCCGCAGTGGCAAGAACGTTTAAATGTGGTGCATCGTCCGCCGGAAGCGGTGGCGGGTAAATCGGCCGTGTTGAATGATGCCTTGGCTTTAAGCAACAGCCCTATTTTGGCTGTTTTTGATGCCGATGCGCGTATTGAAGCCGATTTTTTCCTTCAAATGCTGGCCTACCTTGAACAAGACGATCGCATCGCCGCGGTTCAAGCCCGTAAAATGATTAGCAATGCCCAAACAAACCTCTTAACCCAGTGCCAACAGTGGGAATATACGCTGGATGCTCATATTCAATGGTGCAGGGATTTGGCGGGTTCTGCTGTAGAATTACGGGGTAACGGCTTTCTTATCAAACGCGACGCCGTCGAAGATGTAGGCTTGTGGAATGAAAATAGTATTACAGATGATTTGGATCTTTCAACGCGTTTACACTTAAAAGGCTGGTTAATTCGCTTCGCCCACCAAGCCAGCGTGTATGAAGAAGGCATTACTCAATTTCAGCCTTTGCTAAAGCAACGTGAACGTTGGGCCGAAGGGTCGTTGCGTCGGTACCTGGATTTTGGTGGAGCTATTTTATTTTCAAAAGAAGCGAGTTTACGCACCCGCACTGATATGTTTGCGTATTGGATCAACTTCCTTTTCCCGATTTTAATGGTTCTAGAAGTCTGTGTGGTGGGGGGAGCCACCGTGTTTGGTCAGGCCAGTCGCGTGCATCAGTTATTGGCGATGTCCTTACTCCCCATGTTTGGGGTGGCCTTTATTCCCACGCTGTACAATGCCATCCGTCGATTTGAACACCCGCCTCGAGTAGAGGCCATGAAAGCCGCCGTGTTGACGGGGATGTATATGACGGCCGTGTGGTTCCCGATTGTGTTTTACAGTTTTGGGAAAGTTCTATTTAAGCCAAATGCCCCCTTTAAATGGGAAAAGACGCATCATCAAGGCTAATATAGAAAAGCTTACGGTTTGCTTTTGGGTTGTTTTTGCAGTTTCAACAAGCGAATTTCTTCTTGTTCGACTTCATTGTAAAGCTTTAACTTTTTGACGTCTTTATCAGTCGATTTAAGCACCGTGGCACGACTCAGTTCTGGCGAGTAATGTTGATCCAAACGAAACATTAAATCCGCCAAATGGGCTTGCCAACTAATGTGGGTGGCCGTCCATTGACATAGCGTGCTGTTGTCTTGAAACGGCAAGCCTTCAGGAAATTGGGGCGTGACCCCTTTCAGTAATAAGCCGGGTAACGCCACCCCTGAACTACGCGCCACCTGATTACACGGATTTTTCTGTAAAGGGAGTTTCCCCAACGCTGGGTTGCCACTCATCATAATGGCGTCCCACGTGTTAAAGCCCATCAAGTAATTAAAAACATCCAGTGCGGATTTAAGATAAGCGGGGTCTTTGGTGGTGTAATACGCATCCATCCACAACAGGGCATGACGCACCCATGCATCGTTGGACGCCGGCAAAACAGGAAAGTCCTTAAACGCAAAAGGGCTTACAAAGGGGGTTTGCAACACACGAGTCCATTCCCGACTGTTTTTCGCATCTTTCAGCCACTGCGACTTAATATCTTCTGGAATGTAGGCCTTTAAGGCAGGAGAAGTCCACAAGCGAAACAATGGCGATTGCCAAGACAAATCATTCACATTCACCTTGTTCCAAAGGGGTTCTGCAACGTTAAGCAGTTGAACATTGCCAGTGGTATGCCTCAATTCTAAGGCCGCCCAAATCAGGTAAGCATTGGCAGAATCCACGGGTTGTGACCAATAACTTTCACGAAAATATGGCTGAATTGCTTGGGTATAAAGTTCTTTTTCGCCTTTCCACACCAACGTGGTATGAACGGGTTGAATACTATTTTCTTGTAAGGCTTTCCAGCCTTCTTTGGCCTGAATTAAAGCACTTAACGCCAAATCTGGATCCAAATCCTGAAAAACGCGAGCGGCTTGGGCCAACGTGGCAACCGCCGCCGCCGTGCTTAATTGACTAGGCGCGAGCAACTGACGGGGTTGCCTGTCAAATTCAGGACGCACCCTCACCCCATCAAACGCCTTGGCCGAACCCACGCCTTCGTAAAAGCCTTTGCTCTTCATGTCTTGCATGTCTAAAATCCACCGTAGGCCATGACGTGCTTCATGCAACAGTTCAGGCATCCCAGAACGAGTGTCTTCCGATTGTGGGTAGGCCAAGCGTCCTCGTTTTTCGCTCCAAATGGGGTTGCGTTCGTACATCGTCATTAAGGCGGAACAAACCATCACGTGGCTCAGCAAATGGCGATCGTAGGTAGCGCCTTCATACCAGCCCCCCGTGGGTAAAGCACTGTCCAAATGCCCCGCTTCTTGAAACAAACCGATGCCTCCATCTAAAAGGGATTGCCCTGAGCGTTGCGTATACAACGCACGCATGGCGGCTTGGCCCACCAATTGAAAGACATTGGCATTGACGTTAAAGTCTGTATATTCATTAAACGCACGACGCTGAACAAACTGCCCAAAGGGGTAGAAGTGCAAGCGTCCTTCTTGTCGCAGTGGGCTTAAATCCACTAAGGCTAAATCGGTACTAATGCGATCGACCGAAGGACGTGCCACAATGCGACCGTCTTTGATCAGTTCTGAATAGTTTTGGGCAGGATCTCTAAGAATGGGGCGAATTTGCAGTAACACGCTTTCTAGTTCGGTGTCTAACTTGGCCGTAGGTTTCACCTTTACCCACAGCAGTTTAGGGGCTTTGGGGTGGTACCCTAGTTTGTTTTGCTTGATTTCCGTGAATTCTAAGGGTTTATAGGTGGATGTTGGCGGCGTTGAAGCGCTGGCACGTTCTTCCGCGCGGGCCAAAGTAGGAAGCGCGCTTAAAAGGAATACCGCTAAAATTAAGAGGGTTTGAAAGTACATGTCTCTCTTCTTTTCATAATCGGGTGATATTCGCCTATTTTAGCACAAAATCCATCATTATTCGTCGAACTCGCCAAGGGAATTCAAGAGCTTATCGTCGTCTCCAGTTAACAATGCGACAACTTGAACACGTAAATCATGTAAAAGAAGACGCAAACCTTTTCTCTTTTTATGTTCAGTGGCAGTTGAACCTCTGGAGCCTATTCGGCCGGCTTCACCCTGTGAAAGATCCGTGAGGCTTTCCACATTAGTTCGACCTGCATCCTTGAGATTAAAAGGAATAGGCTCGGCAGACGGAATAACCTGTGGCGTTACTCTCTGCACAAGGTCGCCCCCCCTTCCTGCTGGTGCTTGTGCTCCTGCTCCTGCTCCTGCTTGTGCTACTGGTGCTGTTCCTGCTCCTACTGTTGGTGCTTGTCGTGCTGGTGTTGCTGATGCTGGTGCTGGTGTTGCTGATGTTGGTGCTGGTGCTGGTGCTGGTGTTGCTGATGTTGTTGCTTCTTTTATTGCTTGTCGTGCTTGAACAACTTTGTCTGAATAATCAGGTTGGGCATCAAGATATTTCTGTGCGTAACGTTGTTCTATACGACTGTTATTATGCTTTTTGCCGAATTCGGCAAGGGCAAATAGTGCATCTTCATTTGCTGAGTCACGCTTTAAAAGTGACCTAACTGCCTTGTAGGCTTTTACGCATTCTTTCTTATTACCAGTTTGTGAAGCCTGATCATATTGGCTTTTCGCCAAGGTGACAATACTTGTTCGTATAGATGTTAAATCAGAAGATAGCCTATGATTATGAATAAGAGGATCCAACGAGCTGTTAGTCGCTTGCTCAATGGATTGGATTACTCTCACTACTTCAGCTTCCATTTGTTCAGATACTTTAATGGCTTTAGAGTACTCTTTTTTTGCTACATGTAGCCCAGCTAGTTTTTCTAATACATTTCGTACTTGTGTATTGGGACTATTAACCAATGCTAAACGTTCCTGTAATAAAGCTATAGCTCTATCAGGGTTTGTTGATTTATATAAGTCGGCCAGATCTTCTAGTAATATAAACCGAAGATTTGTATGATTGTTCTTTGTAGCAATTGCTTGAACAAGGGTTTCGTAGAAGCCAATTTTATTAGCCCCTCTAAGATCATTTGGAATTAACTTATCTAATTTTCCTTCACCCGAACTCAATGTAATTAAAATATCATTAATCTGTTTCAGTAAGGGTTCTTTATCCAATTTTGGATTTCTTTGAAGGGCGGACACAGCTACCTTAATTGCACGATAAGGCTCGCCTGCTTGTAAAACTTTAGCAACCCTTGCAGACGCCCTTGAGGCATCCTGAGGTAAAGCTTGGGCTGATTTGCCTGGTGACAATAGGCCTGCTATTGGCTTTGGTAGTAGGCCTACCGTTTCTGGTCGTGCTGGTACTGGTGTTTTAACTCTTGGTGCTACTGGTGATGCTGGTAGTGATGCTGGTGTTGTTGATGCTGGTGGTCCTGTTGGTGCTTCTGCTCCTGCATTTCCTGCTCCTGCTCCTGATGCTGTTGGTGTTCCTGCTGATGCTTGTGTTCCTGCTGATGTTGTTGGTGTAGGTGCTGGTGTTGCTGGTGGTTTTGGTGCTGCTGATGCTGATGCTGTTGGTGCTGATGGTTTTGCTGTTGTTGCTGGTGAGTCTAGGTTTATATTTCGACTCAAAGTGTCAGGGAGTTCTTGCCCTGACACTTGAAGAGTTGGTATTGAATTTGGTCTAAATGGTTCTTGATTTTGCAGAATAACATCCCCATTAAGTGGGATTGGTTCTGCATTTGCTCGTTGGAACCCTAGATTAACATCTCCTGCTCCTGCTGTTGTTGCTAGTGCTGGTGCTGGTGTTGCTGATGCTGTTGGTGGTGCTTGTACTGGTGCTACTGGTGCTACTGTTCCTGCTCCTGCATTTCTTGCTGGTGCTACTGGTTTTGGTGAGTCTAGGTCTATATGTTGACTCAAAGGGTCAGGGAGTTCTTCCCCTGACACGTGAAGAGTTTCTGTTGCATCTGATTTAATACTAGGAACAAATTCTTTTTGAATTGTCATTGATTCAAATGGTTTATCACTGTTGACTAATTGCAGATTAACATTCCCCTTAAGTGGGATTGGTTCTGCATTTGCTCGTTGCAACCCTAGATTAACATCTCCTGCTCCTGCTGGGGCTGCTGGTGCTTCTAGATTGGAGAAGCTATTACCACCGCCACTACCACCACCACCACCACCACTGTGGCGAGCTGCTGCAGCTGGGCGCGGGGTAGTAACTTGTTTTACAGCTTCGTCAACAGAAGCAAGAGGAGGCGTCGGCCCATCTACTTCTCTTTTTAAAAAGCCAAAGGTTTTTTCCAAAAACTCTCCGACGTCTTGACGTCTCCACAATAATAGGCCCGCCGTGGTAAGGGCAGCGGCGCCTATGGCCACGTTTCTCACCGTATGGTCTTCTTCTTGAGGCGGTGTTGTTTTGGTGGGTGCTGTGACTTTCGCAGGTGGCACGGTTTTTTGAGCCACAGGGTGGTGTTCGGCAGGTGGCGTCAAAGGACTCGTCGCCGACGAAGACGAAGAGTGAACCTCTGCCCCAGTCTTCAAATCAACAGGCGAAGGCGTGGGGGCATAGTTTAATGCGGTAGAATCCACAACGGGCGCTGGGCCTGTGTTCCTCGGGTAAAGATCCGCAGAAGATGCTCCTTGATTCAAAAGCGGTAACGTGGATGCCAAGGGGGGGGGGGGGGCGAACGCAGATTGTGGCGCTTGAGTAAACGAAAAACTATTCATATTGTTCATAGCCATGTGTGGTAATTCCCTAAAAAGTTACGCGAAGAAATGCCTAATTTATACTTCACAATAACATAAAAACAAAAACACCACAAAATTGTGCCACCACTTTTTTTAAAAAGAAAAAAGCCCCCCAACGATTACCCCCCACTCGACGCAATGGCCTTGGCAATGGCCTCCACATCCTGCTGAGATACATCCCCCGAGCCCTTCGATTTCGCCTTGCTCAAGCTATTGTTCAAGTTCTGCAACGCCTGTTGCCGAGAAAACTTCGACTGCGTTATGGCATTAAAGCCCGCCAACGTGTAGCGTTGCTTGCGTGCTTCTGAATCGTCCAAAAAACCAGCCAACGCGTTAAATCGCACACTTCGGGACGCATCCGCATCCGTGAGTTCTTTTAGGGCGTTGGTAAAGCTCCCCAAATACGCGGATTCCAAGGCGCGCAAGCGGGTTTCGTTCAGGCTACCCAAGGCAATGGCACTAAAGGTGCTGTTTAACGCCCCGCCAAAACGCTTGGCTTCACGACTGCGTAACTGGCCACTGGCTTCATTCATCGAACGGTTAATGTCGCTGGCTAGCGGGTCGTACAATTCCTTTTGGCGGTTGCTGACGCCTTCTTGGCGTTGACTTTGGGTAAGCGCCATTTCTTGCAACAGCGTGCCTAAGCCTTTTTGGGCGATGCTGAGTTGCGCTTGGGTTTCGCCTGTTAGGGTGGATTCATCCACCAGGCCTGCGCCCGTGTCTCGCACGCTGTATTCGTTGCCGAGCGAGTCTTTGAGGCTGACGTATTTCAGGCTTTCTTCCGTTTTCTTTTTCTTGCGTTTAAATAGGTTCATAAATGACGCCATGAGTAAGGCTCCTTTTCGTTGTCATGCTAACATCAACACGTTTTTCCCTCGTCGTGTTTGGTATAAGTATGACAAAGTTTTTCGCCTCTTCATAGTGTATAAAACCCACTATTTTACGAATTTTTCGCTTGGAAGGGTGTTGTTTTTATGCTATTTTCAGAAGAACTCTAAAAAGAGTTGCTAATACGCAACACCCCCATTCTGTAACGAAAGGAGGTGAGGCAAAATGGATCATATTCAAGATATTTTAATCTTGATGAGTATCCTCCTTCTAGCGTCTAAACTAGGAGGATAGCGTCGCAAAAGAGTTCTCAAGTTTACAAGACTTGGGGACTCTCCCTTTTTGTATTGTGACAAAGCAAACGCGCTTTGTCAATCCCCCTAGCGAATGCCTTTAAGCGGTGTCATGGCGTCTTGGGGGGGTGGGGCAACCAGCCCTAAAAAGGCGTAAGACTTAGCGTTTTCAGGGGTTTCCGTCGTCACCACGGGGGAGGTTCCACCGCTAAACATCGGTGATGTTTCGGGCAATTTGGCGTAACTGGGGTGTTCCACCACAAAGCGATGCAGGTCGTTTTTTTCCAAATAGCGCGCAATTTCATTGAGCCTAAACACCAAGGGGTGGGCGTTGAGTCTGTTTTCGTTGAGTTCAGGGTACTTTTTCAGAAAGAAGAGCCATGTTCGGGCTTCACGCATCCAGGCTTGTGCCTCTTCCTGCTTGGAATTGTGGGCATCGCTGTGCATGGCTTCATGCGCAATAAGGGCGGAAAGTGCTGGTATGGGAGCATTTTGGTGCTTTTCGTTGATGAAAAGCATCCAGTTGCCGTGTTTGTCAAGCCACGCAAGCGCGTCGAAATAGCGGTATAGCGGGGAAAGTTCTTCGAGGTTTTTAAACAAGACTTTGCCTCGTTTGGCGTGCAATATAGCCAGTGATTGCACGCCTTCAGGGGATTCACCCATCATGATGAGGGCTTTGGCGAGGGTGTCACTAGAAGTGAGGGTGATCCATGGTGGGGGGGCACCAATGGCGGGCAAAACGACAGGTGTTTCAATCGCCGTGCGGGTTTGAACAGTCGGGAGACTGAGAAAATTGACCGCCGTTTGAGCGCTGGCAGAGGGGGTGGCTTGCAGGTACACCCGCTGTTGGTGCGGAGGAGTCGGGGTGGGGGGGAGCATGGCATAGGCTGAAGATGATTGCCACCATTGCGTTTTAGTCATTTCTGCCTGAGCCCTATTGACCTGAACGAAGCTGATGATGGGGTACAGCAGTAGAAGCGTCAAGCCTAAAGCACTTGTGAGCATTTGAAATGGCGTTAAACGAGCAAGCATGCGGGTTTCCCTTTTGTAGAGGGTAGGGTGTGCGTGTGATGCTTCTTCTTCGACCAAAACATGAAAACCCTAAAACGTCTCCTTTTTCAGGGGGAAGCCTCGTATTTTCGACACACAGAAACCCCTTTTTTGGCCCACGTTTATTCGTTTAAGTGGGCTTTTTTAATGTTTTGTTAAGCTTTGTAACATACGAGCAATATTCACGATTATGAAGACTTTATTAAAGTGAAGAGACACCCAAAAGAAAACCTCTTCAAAAACCCCTCATCCCCAACAATACCTTCTTCTTCCTTCACTTCATTCCCCACCCCTCATTTACGAACCTATCCTTCCCCCTTCTTTATTTTTTAGTTCAGCACTTCACCCGTTTATGTAAACACTTTTTTCTAGGCACGCCACCTATATTTGTTGTGTTTACTGATGTACAGGCCTTTCCACGGCGAAGGGTCTGTACCCTCATTCCCCCCTTACCTTAATGGTTTACCCCGCTTTTACAAACACGAATCCCACGCTTTTCGTGATGTTTCAACTTTACTCTCCCTCTCTCTTTTCTCTATGCCTATGTCCCCCTGTAATGTGTATTCATTACAGGCTTTTTATTGGGGAAACTCTTTAAAACACTAGAGGATACAGAGAAATAGCGAAAATAACAGAAGTATGGTTTCTGACATAATCATTTTAGCTCACCTCCTTTCTGTTACAGAACGGGGGTGTTGCTATATTAGCAACCCTTTTATTTCAGGTTTTTAGTAGGCTAGCATAAAGCCTTACGTGATTCAAGAACCATGACCCCCACTTTCAAGCGTGGAGCCTTTGTGCTACACTAAATGCCACAAGCCCCCCTTAATGAGGAACCTGCATCCATGCCTTTTTGGAAAACCAATTGGAAAATTACAAAAATTACGTTTGCGGTATGTACTCTATTATTGAAGGGTTTTACAACTCTATTTATTTATTCATTCCTATGGAAATTTAAACCAAAACCTCATTATAAAACCTTTTGGGGAAGTGTTGGAAGTTTTGTGCTTACAGCACTTTTAGTGCTTGTCGTTTTACTTGTTTCTTCTTGGGTTGTAACCTCTGATTTCATAAGCTCTTTAAACTTTTTACACTTGACTACTTCAAATGATGTGAATGTCTTTTTAACACTTTTGGTATACGCCTTGACTCTTGCTGTTTTAATACAAACCCTTGACTCTCAACGAGCCTCTGCAGAACGGACGGCTCGTATGGAAATGGCGAAGGTATTGACGGAGGCCTTTAGTCATAGTGAAATGTTTGAAGCTATTGAGTATTTCTTGCAGGTGTCACCTTATCTAGTTGATAAAAATGGAAAAGGTCGTCAAGTTTATATTGAAGAAATCAACGAAAAACCCGAAACTAAAAAATACCGTTACCGAATACTGACCACCTTACACCATGCCGAACGGCTTTATAAAACTGAAAAAGCAGATACAGCCTTATTTACGAGTTTAATAACGCCTGACATTGTAGAAGTGGCTTTATGCTTGTACCAACTGGACGACTATATGAAAGACGTCGATAAACCTGTTTATGAAATGGTGTATAGGGTGTTTGAAGACATTCGCACCTCTTATCTCGCACCTTATGCGAAAGCCGTTCAAAATAAAAAAGAAATCAATTCCAAGAAATTACAACACATTCGTCGTATTTTATGTAGTCTTCAAAAGTGGGACAAAGAATGGGGTGATGAAGGCGATATTATCTTAACAGATGTTGATTTAATTATGGTTTATTTAATTGATGAAAAGTACAGCTTGGTTGCTTATAAAAATATTTCAAACGAACTCAATCTTCTTGATAAACGATTTGAAGCCTTAGCTAAGGATTCTAAAAGTACAAAGCCTTTTAAGCGATTTGCGGATCTTTATTTTTTGCGTGCAGATGGGAAATGTGAGCAAAAAGATTATAAAGGTGCCATTCAGGATTACACTAAATCCATTGAACTAAATCCTAAGAATATCTATACATATAGTAATCGAGGAATTAATCAAGTTAGATTAGGAAACTACCTCGAAGCTATAAAAGATTTTGATAAAGCGATTATATTAGACCCTAAATTCATTGGAGGGTATTGTAACCGAGGGATTGCCAAATACAACTTAGCACAATATGAAGAAGCGATAGACGATTATAACCAAGCTATTGAACTCAACCCTGAAGATGACGATGCCTACTACTTGCGAGGGCTTGCCAAAGACGACTTAGAAAAATATGAAGAAGCTGTTGTTGATTACACCAAAGCCATTGATCTTGACCCTCAACATGCCGATGCGTACAACAATCGAGCGTTGACTTATCAGCAAATGGCTCAACAGGCGAGAGCTAAGGGTAATCACACTGAAGGGAAAGATCTTGAATCTAAAGCCCAAGCCGATTTTGCTCAAGCAAAACGACTTGAATCTGAAAAACAATAGAAAACAACATCCATGCCAAACGACCTGCTACGACTTAAAACCGCCCCGAGCTTCCTCCACTGGTGGCAGGGCCTTTACGCCCCCCTAGAGGCATCCGCTGAACAAGGCGTGGAAGAACTCAAGCGGTGGATCGCTTTTTTAAAGCTCCCCACTTACGAAACCCTCGCCTATGTGATGACCCCAAACGACGCCTACGATGCCCTTCTCCCTGCGTGGGACGCTTGGCACCCCCTGCTTGAAAAACGCCTCAACGCTCGTGTGCCGATTCAATATCTGCTCGAAGAAGCCCCCTTCTTGGGCATGACACTCGTGGTGCGTCCGCCGTGCTTGATTCCACGCCCCGAAACCGAATTGCTCGTGGAAGCCGTGGTGCAACGGCTTCAACAGAACACGCAAGCGTCCACAATTTGGGAAGTGGGCATCGGCACGGGGTGCATCAGCGTGGGGATCCACCACCTGCTGAAAGGGCATCCGCACAACAAGAGCCTTCACTATTATGGAGGGGATGTATGCGTCCATGCGTTGAAGCTGGCTCAAGAAAACGCCAACACGCAAGGGCTTGCGATCACCCTGTTTAAAAGTGACTTACTCGCGGGATTCCCCCTTCATTTGGCACCGCCTGATTGCCTCGTGGCGAACTTGCCGTATATTGATAGGGGCTTGTATTCAAGCATGGCGGTTGAAGTGCGAGACCATGAGGGGCATCACACGCTATTTGCCGAAGACGAGGGCTTTGCACTCATCTTTCGCTTGATCGACGCCGTTCACGCGCGTTTTGGCGAAGACTGGCAAGGGTTTTTGGCGCTTGAGTTTGGCGAACACATGCACGAACGCCTCAAAACCAAGCTGGACGCTCACGGTTTTACGCATCAGGTGTGGGTGAGCGATTATACAGGCATCGTGCGTCATGTGCTAGCCTCACGTTTTCCTTTTTGTGGTATCTTAAAAGAGTAAGATAGCCCCACAAAGAGGATTTTTCCATGAATGCCACCACGTCTTTAAGTCCTGAACACCTCAACACCCTTGAAGTTCAAGCCATTGCTCAACTCAACGCTTGTGCGAATCTCACTGAACTTGAACACGCGAAGGTCGAACTCTTGGGCCGCAGCGGAAGCCTGACCCTGTTGAAACGAGGCTTGAAAGACGTGCCTGCCGAAGATCGCCCGCAGGTAGGGGCCCTGCTGAATGCCCTGTCTCAAGCCGTGGAAGTCGTGCATGACGAGATTAAAGCACGCTTGGACGCCGACGCCTTAGCGCTTCAATTACACGCCGAAACGCTGGATGTCACCATGCCGGGGCGCCATGTGCCAGTAGGCAAGGTGCATCCACTGAGCCAGATTACGGAAGACGTCTGCCGGTTGTTTGAAGGCATGGGCTTTAGCGTGTTAGACGACAACGCCTGCCCCGAAGTGGAAACCGAGTTCTTCAACTTTGAAGCCCTCAACTTCCCAGCCGATCACCCGGCTCGAGACATGCAAGACACCTACTATACGGAAGTCGCCAGCCACGTGTTGTTGCGTTCGCAAACCAGCAATGCGCAGATTCGCCATATGAGCCAGCACAAACCGCCGATTCGTGTGATTGCTCCAGGGCGGGTGTATCGCAACGAAGAAGTGAGCAGTCGCAAGTATGTGTTGTTTCATCAGATTGAAGGGCTTTATGTGGACAAACACGTCACCTTTGCCGATTTAAAAGGCACGCTCAATGCGTTTATCACCGAATTGTTTGGTGGTAATGAACGCCCCACGCGTTTTCGCCCCAGCTATTTCCCTTTCACCGAACCGAGTGCGGAAGTCGATGTGCAATGCCTTTTCTGCCAAGGCGAAGGGTGCAAGGTCTGCGGTCATAGCGGATGGCTTGAGATCTTGGGGGCTGGCATGGTTCACCCCAACGTGCTAGAAAACTGCGGGATCGATTCGACGGTGTATCAAGGTTTTGCTTTCGGCATGGGCGTCGAACGATTGGCAATGTTGCGCGATGCCATTGACGACATCCGCATTTTTTACACCAACGATCAACGTTTCCTCAAGCAATTCAAACCCAAGTACTAACAGACTGAAGGATTTAAATTTGTATGCAGCTAAGCCTTTTAGAAAAGTCCACCTTTTCTGCTCAAACCATTTCTGAAGAGTTGGGTGTATGCCTTTCGACGGTGTCAAATTGGTTGAAATCAGGTATGCTTAAGGGAAGTTTAAAGGCTATCTCTAAAGACTCTTACCTCTACTTCAAAAAAAACTATTTAGGCACTCAAAAACTTAATAAACGTGCTAATAAATTACACATAACTCCTTCATTACTGGAGGCAAGTTTGCTTACTTTTGAAAATTACGAGCAAAGTCTTCCTGCTTCTTTTCGTAATTTTGAAGGTATTTTTTATACCCCCGCTCATATCATAGAAAATTTATGTGACCAAATTGAAACATCATTTCCAACATGGAGCGACTTAATTGTTTGTGACCCTTGTTGTGGGACTGGAAATTTCCTAGCAGAAGCCTACAAGCGCGGGGTTCCGCTTAATCAACTTTATGGATATGATACCGATGAAAAAGCCATTGAGCTAGCAAAAAATCGTTTTTTTGATTTGACAGGGCAATACCCTCAGCATTTAACTTGTTTGGATTTTATAGAAAATCCACCTTCATATATTCAATTTGATTTAATCATGACGAATCCTCCATGGGGTAAAAAAGCTTACAAAAATAAAACAACCCAGAACTCTTTGGAACTTGTTTTGTACAATGCATTTCGTTGTATCAAGGAAGAAGGAAAGCTTGCCTTTGTATTACCTGATTCTTTCGCCACAACTCAAGCTTTTGAAGATCTAAGAATATGGCTTCTAAAACAAAATATATCCTATTTGGCTGATTATGGGAAAGCGTTTTCTGAGATCCAAAATAAAGCCTATGGGATTATTTTCTCGCCTCAAAACAAACAGGCTGTTTCAAATGATTTTATAACGCTTTCTAATGAAAAAGGACGGCAGGCTTTAGTTAAAACAGATTTTCAAAATATGCCTAAGCATATTTTTAATTTTTCTGCGACATCGCAGATGTATACGCTTTATAAACATTTACTTAACCATCCTCACACAACTCTAGTGCAAAAGGCTGATTGGGCTTTAGGCATTGTAACAGGTCATAATGATCGTTATATTAAAAATACACAAGAAGAAGGATATGTTCCTATTGTGAGGGGAAAAGATCTCAAAAAAGAAGGGTGCCTCGTAAAATGTATGCCAACTGCCTATTTACTAAATGACTTATCTTCCATGCAGCAAGTGGCAAGTCTTAATTTTTATCAATCTCCTAAAAAAATAGTGTACAAATTCATTACCAAGAAGCTTTGTTTTTATGTCGATACGTCTAAAAGTTATGTCCTTAATAGTGCTAATATCCTCATTCCTGATTGTGAAGTATTAGGAATCAATATGGAACAGTTGGTTTTTTTGTTTAATACGAGCTTATATACATGGTTGCATCAATTTATGTTTGACACTCATAAAATTTTAAGATCAGATTTAGAGCAGTTGCCTATTTATAAAGATTATTTTGATACTCATCTTTATTATGATGAAGCTTCACTATACCAATTTCTGAACATAAAGGAAAATCATGATGGAACTTTTAGCATTAAAAAATGAGATAAAAGATTGTTTCAAAGGAACAGCGGAAGAATGGCTACAATTAGAAGAATTACTTGAGGAAGATTCGAGCGTTTACCCCTTCAATAGTTTTGAATATCTTTTTCAACTTTGTACCTCTCAAAAGAAAATGACCTTTGAAGAATACCTAGAAATTCGTACTAGTTATATTCAACAGAATCCGAACTTGTGGATTTTTGAGATTGCTTCCCCTACTAAGTTTGGTATCAATTTTGCCCAAACCTACATTAAGGGAATGGCTCCTTTTTTAGAAAAGCCATCTAAAAAAATAGACCCAACTTATAATAACGAGTATGATTTTTGGTATAAAGGTCTGCGTATTGAAGTAAAGGCGTCTCGTGTGGTACATAAAACTCTGGAAACGCCTCTTTATATCAAGGCTCTTGCCTCAAATACGCAAGAACCTTTTTTAATGAATTTTCCACAACTAAAGCCTGCTTGTTGTGATCTCTTTATTTGGGTTGCTGTTTTTAGAGACACTATTAAAGCATGGATAATGCCATCTTCTGTTGTACAAGATCATGCTTTATATGCAAAAGGGCAACATTGAAATAATCATGGCAATGAAGGTCAATTACATATTAAGGAAAATAATATCCACTTATTTGATGCGTATCTGTGTGATGCGTCTAATATACTTGAAAAGATAGAAAAACATCTTATCTAACACTTATTTAAAGCTACTATTTGATAATAAATACTCGATAACATTAAGAAAGAAATCCCCTTGCCCAAGTTGAACATAAAACGCCTGCCGTCTAAAACGCAAGTCGCCTTAACCATTGCCAAAGTGGTGGAAGGGCATTTCTTTTCGCATCACATGCAAGGCGACTTACACGTAAGAGTCGAACGTGTTGAGGTGGCAATGAAATCACTCAACGCCCCTGTGCGCTTGCTTCATTTCTCTGACATCCACTTAGACTGGAACACCCAAGCGTGGCTCAAGGCGTTGTTGCCTCATATTCACCGCTTGTGCGAAGACTTTAGCATCGATGCCCTAATTTTTACGGGAGATGCCATTGCTTATGGTCAAGCGTATTTACCCGCCTTAAGCGACTGGGTGAATGCCTTGCCTGATTTGCCGTGCTATGGGGTGATGGGCAATCACGATTATTATGAAGCCAGTGGGGGCAAAGCCGTCAAAGCAGCCTTAGAAGCGGGAAGAATGAGGGTTTTGGTGAATGAGTCTTGCCAGCACGCGTTTTCAGGCGATCGGGGGAGCGTGTATTTTCATGGGGTCGACGATTTCGTCAAAGGACGCCCTGATGTAGCTTCACTGCTTCACACCGCACAAGAACATCCTACCCTAACGCATGTGTTGCTGACGCACAATCCCGCTCAAATGGCACAGCCTTTTGCGTGGCAGGCGTTTGATGTCGCCTTGGCCGGTCACACCCATGGCGGGCAGTTTCGATGCCCCAATTGGTTTGCTCGCTTAGTCACCGAATCACCCTATATTCGCAACTGGTACAGCCTTGGGCAAGCCCCTTCAACCCTAGAAGCCTGCCAGCTTTTCGTGCATCACGCCACGGGAACGGCCAGTATTCCTTGCCCCATTCGACTGCCCTTTATGCCCCGCCGACTGCCGATTTCGGTGCCTCGTTGGGGGTTGATGAGTGAGGTCGTGATTCAAGAACTTGTGCCAGTTGTTCCTTCGGCTTAGGTGGCACTTTCTTTGCTCGCGTCAGCACTGGTTTCTTCCGCTTCTGTTTGTGCTTTAAGTTCTTCAACAGCTTGATCAAAGCTCTGTTCATTCGGTTCCATGAGGTAAAACTTCAAGCGAGTCACCAACAACAACGGACGGTTCAAATGACGAGCAGGATCCGACTTCTTGCCAGAATCTTGACTCGAAAAATTCGTCATCAAACGTTCGCCTAGGCCTTCATAACTGAGGTACATGCTTTCCACCTGTACCAATTCCTTTTTAAAGGTGGCTAACGTTTCCATGAACCGTTTTATTTCGGCGAAGTTGCCTCGTATTTTTAGTTCCATTTTGGTGGAATACAAGGGCAAGTCCTGTTCTTTAATGGCTTGAAAGCGTTCTAATTCTTCAGGAATTTCGCTAGACTTTTCACCGTCTTCTTTTAGTTTTTCTGCTTTTGTGGCGCTGTCTTGAAGCGCACCGCCATAGGGTTGAATGGTGATTAATTGATTGCCTGTTTGCGTGGTTAGGGTAGAAAGCACCCGCATGAAGCCTTTCATGCGAGATTCTAAATCCTTATTTTCAAAGGTAAACGAAAGAGCTGTCTTATTTTCTTCATACTGGGTTTTGGCTTGTCCCACTTGTTGATTCAATAGCATTTGCTCGGCTTCAAGGACTTTGACTTCCCCTGTCACTTCTATAAAAGCAGAAGCACTTCTTTCTACCGCTTTAAATTGTGGTTTTAACACCAGCAAATAGCCCATGGCTAAAATACCGACTGAACACAGCAGACTTAATAAAATGGCTTCGCGTTGATTGAATTCCATGGGGAGGGGGGCATCCTTTATTCAAGGGGAAGGGGCGGAACGAGTATTAAGTCGAAGGTTGAGAAGAGGGGGTAACGGTTTCTTTTTCGGGGTCTACAGAATCCGACGCTGTTTCAAGCGTCGCGGCTATGCCTTCAGCAGGCGTTGCGTCTTCTTTTTTTGTTTTGGGCGTGGGGGCGTGCGTGGTGTTGAGCAAGCCGCCTAGTTTGAAGCTATACAGCAAGGGTTTTTCAGGGCTTACTTCTTCTTCACGAATGTAATGCAACACAAAATCTCGGCCGTACTGGCGTTGTTCTAACTGATTTGTCAAGTCTAAAATATCTTCATGGCGCAGGGCTTTGCCTGTGATGGAAATATCCTTGTCATACGCCACTTCACTAAACCATAAAGAAGAGGGGAGGTGTTGAATGTCATTTAACAAGCCGAGCAACACTTTATTCACACTTTTTGATTTACGAGCAATGGAAAGAATTTTAAGCGAAAGTTGATTGTAGCGATGGTAGTAATCGACTTGATCTTTTAAGCGGGCGATATTGGCGGTGAGTTGTATCTTATTTTGTTCAGTTTCAATTTTATTAAGTTGATTAGATTTATGAATCGTTAGAGTGGCAATCCACACAATGCCCACCAACACACAAGAACCAATCACAGAAGGTAAGACCAAAGACATTAAAAGATTATTTTTAAAATCCATATCTTGTAAGGAAGACGCACTAAGGCTTCCAAATGTGCCTAAAGAAAAAGCAGACTTGTTCTTGTTATAGGGGGAACGTTTGTCTAAAAAATTAAGGCTATAAGGTCGAGGTTCAGGTTCGAAAAAACAACCCCCTACCGTTACAATGCCAATATCCGCTCGATCTACTTGAAATGAAGCAGGGACTTCAAAGCTTCTAAAATTTACGCCAATGGCGTGTTGTAAATGTTGCAATAACACATAGTTTAAACGATGCGTAAACCAAAACAACGGTTCAAAGGGTTTGTTGGCCGCCACTGTTCGGTGAAGTTCATTTACCAAATCTTCTAAAATCACGGGGTTTTCATTGGCATTAGAAAGCACTTGGCCTGAAAGGGTAATTTCACGAATGTCAATCAAATTAGTACCACGCCAAATTAAGAAACGCAGTCGATCAAACTCATGCATTAAGGAACCCCAGCAAAAATTCGGATCTTCGGCTTGTTCCGCAATGTTGGAAACAATGCCTGTGGCAATCATGCTACGAACCACTTGAAGGGGTTCCACTTCAATGGAAAGCAAGTGGATTTTAGCGTCAGCCGCGGCTTTTTGATACCGTAAGAAGGTGTCTTTACGAATGGCACTGTAAATCAATTTTTGGTGAGCCACATTAACGGCATCGTCTATTTCTTCAAACGCCACGATGGCTTCGGTGTTGTCAAAGGCTCTAAAACGTTCGGATTCACTAGCCAAGTACATATAGTAATCAGCTCGTTCCATTTTAGGCAGTTCCATTAAACGCAACAACGTACAGGGAATGCTTAAATGCACCTTGCGGGTGGGGGCGTCCAGATCCTTCATCATCACGCTCAGTAAATCGCTCAACTGGCTCACTTCAGCGATGACATCCCCACCGGAAACCAACACCCCCATGGGCATTTTATGCACGACCGATTTAATCACGGTTTGGCGGTTATGGCAATACACCGCCCCTTCAATTTCAGTGGCGGCAATACTAATGGAAATGCTGTACTTGTCTTTTTTCTTACTCATCGAACGTCCATTTTCTCGCCTTTTCGTGTATACTAAACTGGTAAAAAGCTCACAAAAAGAGTAGAGGACGATCTTCACTATGTCAAAAATGGAAGGGTTTCAAGAAAAAATGGCTTTTTTTGACACAAAAAACATCCATTGTCGGCAGGTTGAAGACAGATCCTACTTTCATTATACCAAAGCCGACTGGCGTCTATGGGCGAAGGCGTGGCGTAATTCATTCAAGAGTGGGACGTTTAAAGCCCCCACCCCCAAAAAACAGGCGGATGCTCAGATCGTGAGCCTGCTTGAAGTCTTCTTTAAAACACTTACCCAGCAATCGACTCAACTCAACATTGCCGTTTACCTGCCTACCCAAAGCGAAGTGGATTTAAACCCCTTATTTAAGGCGTGTTTAGAACGGGGGCATCGACTTTTGGCGCCGCGTGTGGTGGGGAAGGCACAGTTGGTGTGGCACCGTGTTTCTCAGCTTCTTGAAGAAGCCCCTGAACAATATCAGCAAAACCGCTACGGCATTTGGGAACCCAAGGCGTCTTTAGCGGTTTTTGAAGACTTGCCTGATGTAGTGCTAGTGCCTTGTTTAATGGTGGATTTTAAAGGCTTTCGCTTGGGGTATGGAGGGGGCTTTTACGATGCCCAACTTAAGCAGTGGCAAGGCGATGCCACTGCTGTAGAAAAACCCGTTCCGTTGAGTGTGGGGGTGTTGTATCAAGAAACCGTCATTCGAGCCTTGCCTGTGGACGGGTGGGATTTCCCCTTGGATGCTTACATCAGCGAAGCAGGTTTATTTCCTACTGTAGGGAAAACTCTTTAAAGTACTATAGAGTTTGATTCTTGGCAATTTAAGTCGCATTTTTAAACTTTCGGCGGATTAAACATTTACATTTCAAAGAAAATACCTTACAATGTGATTGTGTGTGTGTGTGTTACTTGAAATCTATTTCAAATAATTTTTGTAAGTAGACATTCACCCAGAATTTTAAGTCCCCCGTGTTCTTAAACACAACCACTTTCTTAACCACTCCTTCCCTTTGATTCAGAAACGACCGAGTAAATGATGTCCTATAATATCTCTTCACCCACGCCTAGATTCACCAGTGCCGTTTCTCCTACGACGGCTCCTGAAGCGGTGACATCGAAATCCTTGGTTATTCCGAAGATGAATCCCCCCAACTATGGGACGACCATGCCCCCTCTGCCCAATCCCGCACTAACGGCGCCCAGTCAAGATCAACTCATCAGCTCTCGTTCTTTTTCTGACTTGGTGAAACAAGTCCAACGCATTCAAGAACAGCTTAATGTGCTTCAAGCCAATCAAAACTTAACACGTAGTCAACAATTAACGAACCCTATTCAGTATTTAAGCCAAAACGGTTTGGGCAACATTATTTCCAACTTCTTTGGTGGGCGACGCCAAATGCAAACAGGCAAAACCCTTACGGATGCAGAACAAGATGCTCAAAAAGACACCTACTTTGAAGACATTGAAGCCCCTAAGGTGTTTAGTACCACTCGCGTTTCGCAGGTGTCTAACACATCATTACGTTAGTCGTCTTTTAATAAATGCGCGTTGTGAATGCCTTGTTTGTGTGAAGGCGAACAGTTCAGGGCACAGTTAATGCAGGCATCTGGCACAGCGATTTTCTTGGGTGATGCTGAAGCACGTCCTGCGAGTGTTGCATGCTGATGAATGGCTCGCGCGTATTGAAAATGGGGTGCATTCCAAAAATCGCCCTGCCATATTTTACGGTTGCCCGCTTCAAGCAATGCCCACTTAGGGCAAGGCGACGTGTTAAAGGCGGTGTCCATGGTCACCGTGGAATAGGGGGCTTCACAAAATCGATTGGCGGGATTTCCCCTTTGTGATTCAATCAAGGTGGGTAGTTCAAAAGCAACCCGAAAATCTTCAGGTTGAAGGCGATTTAGAAAAGTAGTGGCTTCATGATCTTCTTGGTAGAGTGGCAGCGGTGTTTTGAAACTCTCAACGGAATCCGTATCAGTAATTTTCAACTGTTCTAAACAGGCATGGTTAATAAAGCGAACGCCATGAACACCCCATTGTTCTGCGGTTTGAAGCATAGCAGGCATCAATTTATAGTTAGATTGATTCACCTTAAAATTAACCCACACCTGAAGGGGGACTCTAAACGTGGGTTTTTGACTCCTGTCGTGTAAACGCTTCGTTAAGAAACGATATAACGCCTGTTGATACTGTAAAAAAAGCGAGGGAACTTTACCTGTAAGTAAGTTGAACTGCGTCGGGTGATGACTTTCCATTAAAACTGTAAGGCGCGTGATGGGCGAATCTAAAAGAGCTTGACTATGTGTAGCAAGCGTAGAAGGCGCTAGTTCTACATGACATTCAACCCCATAAGTTTCATGGAGTACGCTTAATAAGTGAGAAAAGTTGTTAAGAACGATAAAAGGATTACCATGCCCGACAAAGCTAATTTTATTAAGCTTTGGAAGTTGAAGCATTAAATGATGAATGGTATCTTCATCCCAACGATTCGCGGAAAACGAATCTTCCAAACACACGATTAATTCTTTTGGTTCGCTATGGCGAACGATCCCACTGCTTTCATCCAAACGGGTCATTACTTTATCCAGCATTCCCGTCAACCAGGCCTTCGATTTTTCACTAGGGGGTTGGGTGGGTGGGGGCGTCTTTTCAACGAGTCTTCGGGTTTGTGGAATGTCAAGCATCTAAGGGAACCTTTAATATTATTAAGTATTATTTTAAAGGCCACGCTTAAAAACGACTAGGGCTTTGGCCTTGAACCCCTTCACATGGAGGAGCCTTTTTAACACACCCAGTGTTCTTACCGAAGGATTTAAAGCAATCACACGAATGACCACACAAAGGATGAAGATCCATGATAATGCTCCCGACTCCTTCTTGGGAAACAACCAAAGTACTTATAGGACGCAGTTGTACTGTTTTTATGGGGCTTTCTTCCTTATTGATTCTTCTGTCTTTTCACCCCGATGCGGTACAAAAACAGTGGGATGCCACGATTCAAGGGAAGAGCTCCGCTTTTCAGGACGGCTCCGCTTGGGTGAATGCTTCTCAAGGTAAGGGCATGCCCCCTTTAACGGCTTCTGCTGTTGCGTCTAATTCCACTAGGCGTCTTTCATTAGAAGAAAACACACGTCTTACTCCATATGAAGAACTGCTTCAAGGGCCTAATTGGTTTGAAGAATTGGCCACAAGTATTGGTCAGAATTTGCAGGAAACCCTTGGGGGTAAAGGTACACCTGTTCCCCTTCCAAGTATGCCGTCCTCGTCGTCTGTCGCTCAAGGAACCGCTCAAGTGGGGGTTTCTAAAACGGCAGGGCCCTTTACTTCTGTGCCGATGTCTGTCAAGCCAAAAGCCTTATTTATTCAAGTCAAAATTAACGACAAAGCCACTGGGCATTTTATTTTAGACACAGGTGCCACCTACACCACCATTTCAAGACGCATGGCACGTCAGCTGGGCTTAGATTTAGAGCAAAGCGAAAAAATTGCGATTACCACTGCCAATGGCGAATTAGATGTTCCCAAGGTAAGGCTAAAAACTGTGGCCGTTAATGGGATTGAAGCGTCTAATGTGGAAGCCACCGTCATGGATTTTGGAGAAGGCAATAGTTTTGCGGGCTTATTGGGCTTAAGTTTTATTCAACACTTTAAGTTGACGTTGGATCCTAAAAATGGACAAATGATTTTTGAACCTATTTAGCTTCTCTCTTTAAAACACTATGTATCTTTCGAACACTATAGAAGGCTCTGCAAAAGTCTATTTTGCTTTGTTCCTCCTCCCTTAGGGAGGAGGCTAGGAGGAGGGACACCAGCTCTGACGGGGCATCCCGAATCCCTCACCCCAACCCTCTCCCTAAGGGAGAGGGAGTAAAACGCCCTTTTGCAGAGCCTTCTATAGAAAAAAGCAAAATAAAAGGCGTCACTGCTTGAACAGGACGCCGCTCTCTTATGCAATGTGTTTTCAAATCGAAGATTTAACATCGTCTGAAAAACGAGGGGAAGGGAAAATTAAAAGTTAAGTCTTTAAAAAGGTCAATTTATGCATTTGATTAAAGCCGACCCTGAACATCAGTTAGTGTTTTTTAGGGGACTAGTCAATCCGTTTCGTTAGGCAGTTCTTTCACCCAACGCCGAGTCATTGTTATCGTTTCACTCAATCGATACAGGGACTCTTCGGTCATCCCCCCTTTCAAGGTCATATTTTTTACCGTGGTGGGTAAAAGGTTTTTAGATTCACTCAAACAAACACACATCAAGAAGAAAACAACACGAGTAGCCCTTAACTCACTGAAGGGTACACCGCCGTTAAAAGTCATGAAGCATTGAAGGGAAATAGCCGAAACCGATAGACATTGTGTCAACAGGTCGCGTTCAATCTCATGTATTTATATTAGCTGAAAAACCGAAACGGGAAAGCACTTTTTGCATTTTTAAGCGCACTTGTAACATATTTTTTGGAATGTAAAAATTTCAAAAGAGACTTGACAACCCTAAAAAATGAGATAATCACGCCAATTGCGTTGTAGTAAATACACCTGATTCGGTGTTAATGTATCAGTCAATTTGTTTAAATCATGTAACGATTTATAGGGACGCCCTTCAATCACAGAAAGTGCGATGCGTCCATTTGCCCCTGGAAGGGTGATGAGATCATCATAGGAAGCGAGATTGATATTGAGTTTACTTTGTATCTTGACAGTGCGATTTACCTCGTAATGTAGCAAGTCTCGATCGTCCGCATAGTTAGGGTGCCATAGGTAAGAAGAGGCATCCGTTTCTGGAATGACGCCCCAATAAAAGCCGATTGTACAAAAACCTAAACAAATAAAACGACGCATAAACAACCACAAAATTTAAAAACTAAACAGGACACTAGCCTAAAAGCTTCTAAATTCTTTTTTGTGTCATAATGAAAGAAATTATTTTTAGGAGTCTTAAAATCGTGACATCCGCAGAAGCCCTCACGTTGCTTCCTTACGAAAAAAGTACCTTGCCTCAACAGCAAACGACTGCAACGCCCCTGCTCTTACAAGTATTTGAAGGAAAAGCCCTTAAACGCCCCCCTGTGTGGATGATGCGTCAAGCGGGGCGTTACATGCACGAATACCAAGCCGTGCGTCAACATTATAGCTTTTTAGAAATTTGCAAAACACCTGAAGTCGCCGTGGAAGTGACCTTGCAACCCCTTCGTGCCTTTGGCTTTGACGCCTCCATTATTTTTTCCGATATTCTCATTCCCCTTGAAGCCATGGGCTTAGACTTAAGCTTTAGCGATTCACACGGCCCTGCCTTTGCCAATCCCTTACGCACCGCAAGCGAGGTCGACGCCTTTCACCCTGCCGATGTGCAAGACACCTGCGGGTTTTTGGCCGAAGCCTTGACGATGATGCGTCGTGAACTCACAGGAACAGGCATTGCACTCATCGGTTTTGCAGGAGCACCGTGGACGCTTGCCAGTTACGCCCTAGAAGGCAAAAGCTGGAAGACAGGGCAACATACCAAAGCTCTTCTTTTGGAAGATCCACAACGCTTGCACACCATTTTACAACGCATTACTGAGATGCTAATTCCTTACCTGTGCATGCAAGTCGACGCAGGCGCCGAAGTGTTACAACTCTTTGACACATGGGCAGGCTTGGTGCCCACGCGTTACTATAACGACTTTGTGATGCAGTACCAAAACCAAGTGATTGAAGGCGTCAAAGCCAAACATCCGCATGTGCCTATTGTGTTGTTCGTTAAAAACAGCCGGGGCTTGCTTGAAGTCATCGGGCAAAGCCCTGCGGATGCCATTAGCATCGACGATTTGACGTCTTTAAGCGACGCTCGCCAAGCTTTAGGCGCTTCTCGCATTTTACAAGGCAACTTGGATTCAAGCTTTTTGTTTAGCCATAATGAATCGGCGCTTGTGGCGGAAGTTCATCGCTTGCTTGAAGAAGGAGGCCCTTCGCATTACATTTTTAACTTAGGTCATGGGGTGTTACCCAAAACCCCTCGTTCAAACGTCAAGCGGGTGGTGGAAACCATCAAGGCTTGGTCATCAGTCCATCACCCCTTATAAAGGAAAGCACAATGACTTACAGCCCCTTATACGAACGGACTCCGCTCGCGTCTTGGAAAGAACTGCCAGAAGCGAACATGGCTCAACGCTGGATTTTTGTGGGGATTGATTTGGCCCCCAATGCGTCCTTAGAAAGCGGTGTGGCCATTTTAGACCGTGATTTAACCCTTTTACGAATGGACAAACTCTATAGCGATGAAGCCATTTTGGATGCGCTCACTCAACTAGGGGCCCCACACACCTTGGTGGTTTGCTTGGACATGCCCAAGAACCTGGCTATTTCTGGGCGTTTTCGTCAAGAAGAAATTAAATACAACGCCATGCGACTAGACAACCCCGAATACGACCGACCAGTGGTTGATCGCTTTTCGGATCGCGCCTATCTTCTGTACAAAAAAATTAGCGATTTAGGCATGTTACCGTTTTTAACGTATACGCCCAATACCAAATCAAGCTATAAGTTTTTCTTTCCCTATAAAAGTCGTTCGCCTCAAGGGTGCCGTGCCTTACAAGGCTTGATTCAAGAAGAGTTAAAGGTCAAGAATATGCCCACCAATCTGGCACCCAGTTCTGTGTTGGAAGCCTTGTTGGCGTCTTACAGTGCGTGGTGTACCTATTCAGGCACGCTGAATAAAGAGTTTCAAATCAAACGCAACCATCAGGGGTTGCATGTGCTGGTGGCCAAAACCCCTGTGGCTTATGATTCCAAAAGTGATGTGCGTCCTGCGTGGGTGCCTGCTTAAGGTGCTTGTTTACAACCGTATATTAGACACTAAGCTTCGTGTCTGATACCAAATTGTTACATACTTGTCAGGTCAACTCAAATCTGTATAATAAAAGTCAGGTCATGTTACTTCCGTCGCATTGCCTATGAATTTCTACTGCAATTACCAACGTACAAAAATCTCAACTATAGGGAGGTTGCTCATGCCTAACAGTAAGCTTTTAGAACGCTTTAGCGTCTTGTCGTACGGTCATGAAATTCGAAAAGGACTCAGAACACTCGCGGTGGTGGCCACACGCACCACTCGTTTTCGCAATCGAATGTTAAGCTACATTACGTTTCCTGAAGGATTAAGGGTGCTGGCTCATATTCGTAACGGGTTTGCTTTGCCACTGGGTGTTAGCGAGTTTATTAAGGACGGCGACGTGCTTATTTTTGAATCGATGCTGGAAGATGCGTCGATGCATCGACTCATTTTTTAGTGCCTAAAAAAAGTCCCCTTTACAAAGCTCTGTCTTTTTATGAAATAGGCAGAGCTTTGTAACATATTGTAAAAGATTTGAATCCCCGCGCAATTTAGGGCATTGCGTGACGTTTATTTAAGTGCCTTTAGCAAGTCCAGCATATCAAGTATTCTTCAAACGTCGCAGGAGTATTCAGCGTGATTCATTCTATTGCCAGTCAATTTTCCTTGGCCAACAATGCCCTTGTTCGGCAAAGCATCACTGAAGCTGACCGCTTGAGCTATATTCGCCGTCATTCGTGGTTTCAAACCGCTATGATGAGTAACCCCATTACGGCACCCATGGCCTTGGTGTCGGAATTATTTTCAGGCATGAAGCGCATATAAGCCGTAAAGTGTATGACAGGATCCATTAACACGATCTTTAATCGTTTAAGGGGTATTAGCCACTGCAAGAAATGCACTCATCGGGATTGTCCAACGAGCAGGCCATCTCTTCTTCGCGTTGTTCCTTAAGCAGGGTTTTGTCCACCGTGAACTTAATGGCTTCTACTGCGGCGTTAGAACGCAAGTAGTACATACCTGTTTTCAAGCCTGCCTTCCATGAATAGAAGTGCATGCTGGCCATTTTCGCAAAATTCGGATTCGCCAAGTGAATATTCAAACTTTGGCTTTGGCAAATGTACGGGCCACGATCAGCCGCCATATCAATAATGTCTCGCTGGCTAATTTCCCAAACCGTTTTGTACATGGCCTTAATCTCTTCAGGAATGTTGGGAATCGATTGCACAGAACCATTGGCGGAAATGATGCGTTGACGCATGCGTTCATCCCACAAGCCTAGGGCGATTAAGTCTTTCACCAAGTACTTGTTAATAATAGTAAACTCGCCTGAAAGGACTCTTCGGGTATAGATGTTGCTGGTGTAAGGCTCAAAACATTCATTATTGCCCAAAATCTGAGACGTTGAAGCGGTTGGCATAGGGGCCAACAATAAGCTGTTATATAAGCCAGATGTCTTAATCTTCTTTTTTAAAGCGTTCCAGTCATAGCGTTCTTGGCCAGGATCGACCCCCCACATGTCAAACTGCAAGATACCTTCACTTGCTGGAGAACCCGCAAACGTTTGATACGCCCCATGTTCTTGCGCCAGTTCATTAGACGCTTCTAAGGCGCCATGATAAATCGTTTCAAAAATTTGACGATTCAGCTCTTTGGCCGCGTCACTGTCAAAGGGCATTTTAAGCTGTAAAAAAGCATCCGCAAGGCCTTGAATACCAATACCAATGGGGCGATGACGCAAGTTTGAGTTCGACGTTTCTGGCAGTGGGTAATAGTTAATGTCAATAATTTTATTTAAATTACGCGTCACGACTTTTGAAATGTAATGCAAGCGTTCAAAATCAAACTTTCCGTGAGACACAAAGCGACTAAGCGCAATACTCGCTAGGTTACACACCGCGATTTCGTCTTTAGCCGTGTATTCTACAATTTCCGTACATAAGTTAGAAGACTTAATGGTGCCCAGGTTTTTTTGATTGCTTTTGAGGTTACAGGCGTCTTTATACAACATATAAGGCGTGCCTGTTTCAATTTGTGATTCTAAAATAGCAAACCATAATTCACGCGCCTTCACCACACGACGAGGCTTGTCCGATTCTTCGTACTTGGTATACAACGTTTGGAAATCTTCGCCGTACACGTCTGAAAGTCCGGGGGCTTCATTCGGGCAAAACAGGGCCCAGTCTGCATCTTCTTCCACACGTTGCATAAATAAATCAGGAATCCACAAGGCCAAGAATAAATCTCTGGCTCTGAACTCTTCTTTCCCGTGATTCTTCCGTAAATCGAGAAACTCAAAAATATCGGCGTGCCACGGTTCAATGTAAATGGCAAACGCTCCTTTACGTTTATTACCGCCTTGATCCACATAACGAGCCGTGTCGTTAAAAACACGGAGCATCGGCACAATGCCGTTGGATGTGCCGTTGGTGCCACGAATATAACTGCCTTTGGCACGCACATTATGGATGTGTAAGCCAATGCCACCAGCGTTTTTGGAAATTAGCGCGGTTTGCTTGAGCGTGTCGTAAATGCCTGCGATGCTATCGTCTTGCATGCCGAGTAAGAAGCACGAAGAGAGCTGAGGGCTTGGCGTGCCTGCATTAAACAAGGTGGGCGAGGCATGGGTAAACCATTTTTCAGACATCAAGTTGTAGGTTTCAATCGCGGCATCTACATCGCCGGCGTGAATACCCACCGAAACACGCATCCACATGTGTTGGGGGCGCTCAACGACTTGGCCGTACAAACGCAACAGGTACGAACGTTCCAGTGTTTTAAAACCGAAGTAATCAAACAAATAATCACGCTCATAACGAATGGCGGCGTCCAAACGCGCCGCGTTGGCTTGAATAAACGCGTACACTTCATCACTAATTAAGCCGGCGGGTTGTTCACTTTTCGGATCAATATACGTGTACAAATCTTCAATCACACTACTAAACGATGCCTTCGTTTTTTTATGCAGGTTAGACACCGCCACCCTAGCTGCCAAGTTCGCATAATCGGGATGTAAAGACGTCATGCTCGCGGCTGTTTCGGCGGCGAGTTGGTCGAGCTGTTCGGTGGTGACCCCGTCATAAATGCCGTCTACCACGCGTTTGGCAATTTCAATGGGTTCAATATAGCGATGATCCAAATCAAAGCACAGTGAATTGACACGGTCTAAAATTTCATCAAATCGAACTTCCACGCGTTGCCCATTGCGTTTAATCACGTGCATCATTAGGGGAATCTCCTCGAAGTCAAAAAATAATAGGTATGGCAATGGGATTATAAAGCCGAGCCATAGATTGTTACCTATATTTTATGCAAAGAAGCACTCAAAATGCAAGTAAAGTTCCATGTAACAGTTCATTGACTTTTTTCAAACATCCATGGTAAAAATAGCCGCTATTCGATGATTTCTTTTACAGAAAGTGTTCCAAAAGCAGGTTTTGCTTGATTCCAAAAAAGGACTAGGACGCGAATAGACTCCACGCTATAATAGGCGTATGCAAACGATATTTCAGGAAAAAATACAACGCCTCAAACAACGATGCCCCGAAGTGACTTGGCTGGATTCTTCGGCCCAGCGTTTGGCATACGAACGGGATGCCAACGTACTGATTGCCCAAGCCCCCGCAATAATTGCCTTGCCGACTTTTCCACAAGCGGTGGCCACTGTGGCCAAAGCCTGCTACGAACTAGAACTGCCCTTTACCACCCGTGGAGCAGGCACCGGCCTAGCCGCAGGAAGTGTGCCCCATTCGCCTGATTGCGTGATGATTTCCACCGCACGCCTGAATCAGATTCTTCACATCGATGCGGATGCCCTAACTGCTCACGTGCAAGCAGGCGTCGTCAATGCTGAACTCAATGAAGCCCTCGCTCCCTATGGCGTGATGTACGCCCCCGATCCATCAAGCCAAAAGGCGTGCACGCTGGGGGGGAATTGGGCCGCCAATGCAGGAGGCGTCCATTGTATTGGCTATGGTGTGACAACGGATCACGTGCTGGCCTTGCAAGTCGTGACCGCTCAAGGCGACGTGCTATGGACTTCCCCTCCCGACTCTCAAGGCAATTCCCCCCTGACGCAAGCCTTTAATGCGCTTTATT
The DNA here is from genome assembly GCA_044348005.1 of Vampirovibrionales bacterium. Taxonomy (GTDB): domain Bacteria; phylum Cyanobacteriota; class Vampirovibrionia; order Vampirovibrionales; family JAJTHC01; genus JAJTHC01. Next base: position 40,879 of record JBIKTR010000005.1, read on the forward strand.
GTGGCAGTGAAGGGACACTAGGCATTTTAACTGAAGCCGTGGTGAAATTAACGCCCTTACCTGCGCATGTAGGTGTTGCCCTTTTGGCCTTTAACAGCGTAGAATCTGCGATGAAAGCCGTTACGTCTTTAACCGCCAGTGGCCTTTCTCCCAAGGCCGTTGAGTTTATGGATGCGCTTACCATTCGATGCGTGAACCAGACCTTCCATGTGGGCCTGCCTGAAGAAGCGCAAGGGGTTTTACTCATTGAACTGGCCTATTATTACGAAGCAGAACTTCAAGAAGCGTTTCAGGCCTTACATAACTTGGTACAGGGCTGGAACGCCCTTTCCTTTGTGTGGGAAACCTCCCCCCAGCGTCGTGATGACTTGTGGAAGGCTCGCAAGGGGGCGGTGGCCAGTTATGGGCAACTTTCGCCGATGTTTTATATTTTAGACAGCGTCATTCCTCGTTCGGCCTTGCCTGAAGTACTTCAACAGATCGACGCCATTTCAAAAGCAGTCGATTTACCGATTGCAAACGTCTTTCATGCAGGAGACGGGAATTTGCATCCGCATTTGATGTTTCACGACACGCACGAATCCACCATTGCTCGGGTCAAGGCGGGGGCGGATGCGATTTTTGAACTCTGCTTAGCGGTAGGTGGGGTGTTAAGTGGGGAACATGGCATTGGGCTTGAAAAAGTGGCCCACATGGTAGAACAATTTGATGAACTCAGTTTAGACGCTCAGCGGGCCGTATGGCAAGCCTTTGATTTTAAGGGTTTAGCCAACCCCATGAAGCAATTGCCTCAAAAAAGCTGTTGTGGGGGGGCGGGTCATTCGCATGGGGTAGCGCAGGCCAAAGGGCTTTCGGTAGAAGGCTTAGGGCACCAAGGTCTGTGGATTTAATAAAGGCTTTTTGGTGAAAATACGACAGCCAAACAGTTGTACAGAAGCTTCTGTAGTGAAAAGTCAGGGGCTTAATCCTTAAAACAACCTTAAGATTGTTTTATGCTACTTAAACCTAATTTGTAACATCGTGTAACAAAGTCGACTTATAGAGTAAATAACAATCTTAATAAATACTTTATTACAGTAAGAACTCCCCCTTACAGTATAAAGCTTAAAAACAACGCTTTTTTCTAGTTAGTCTATTCCCCTGTTCTCTCGTGTGAATCCTTCACCTATTCACCACAAATCGCAACACCAACATTTTTTACCAAAGAAAGTACCCTGTAACGATGTCTTTTGTGACCAATTATGCCATTACAAATATGTATAGTGCCCAACTCTATGATTTACGTTGGGAACAACAATTGATCGCTATGGCTTCAATGAATCTAGATAATCAGAAAAGTTCATATCAACAGTTAGGTCAAAATATCCGACCTGGTACAATTGAATATGTACAATTTCAACAAATATTACGAAATATCATGCTAACTGAAAAGGCTTTATATCTACGTCAACAACAACTTCAACAAACTATACAAATGGTTGAAGCTGCACGAAAAGGTACTGAAGAAGTGGCGAAAAAAAGTATGGAAAGTACCATGAGCTTTTTTGCATAGTCTACAAACCACAGAGGGTTCTACCTCACGTGTTAAGTATGGAGTCCCTTCGCGGGGTCTTGGTGCAAGAGCGAACTAGCCAGCACGTTGAGACACCCAGTTCCGCCATGTTGAGGGACAAGAGCTTGAGGCGTCAACGACAGGGGCTAGTTGCCTTCACAACAGCATCGAAATCGCCAGTACCTTGGCGCAACACATCGCGACTCGTTAAGGGGAGCATCGAACAAACACCCCCCTGCCAGAGAGGGAGCACGCATCTCGTTTCTTATTTCCAGCCCTATTTACAACGTCTGATAATATATATTATGTTCTAATCTACTTTATTAAAAGAAAGGTAACTTTTTAGCATGACTAATTTAAGTGCAAATGGTGGTTCTTTATCGCAGCCAACTAATCCAACGCGTCGGTTTGGTTCCGAAGCTGTCTCGTATGAATTAAGAGCGTTGACTTCTCCAGATACTCTTCCAGCAGATGATGCTGAAACGGCAAGACTTTTAGATGATGGTTGGGCTGATGAGCTTCCTTCTCTCGAAAAATATAAGCGATATGGAGGTAAAGACGCGGTTCGTTTTGGGAATCATGAAATCGTTGAAAATACTTATGTCGATGTTATACATGATTCCCCAGTGCATCATTTTTTAGATGCCGTCGAGCCACGTATCCCTAAAGATTCCTACGTTAAAAATCCTATTAGCTATTTTACAAGTACTTTAATCAGAGCTAAAGAAAATCAACCCTCTTCACATAATGAGTTTATCGCTCATCCGCTTGTGGCACAAGCTATGCTAAAGTCTCACGGTAATTTGGGTCGTGCAGAATATAGAGCTTTACCAGTTAATGAGGCATTGGCTAAGTATTTCCCAAATGTTGTTGAATTATTTACGCAAGTAACGGACCCTGAAAGATGTCGCACTATTTTAGGTGACGCCAGAGCATTGATAGATAAAGCAGATCCTTTCCATAGAAAGGGTTTATTCTACCCTGTTTTAGAGATTATTCATCAGTCTATTAGGTAAGACACGAACTCATCAAAAAGCCCTCGCACATGCGAGGGCTTTGGCTCTAACAACTACGCCTTCTTGCGAGGGGGCGTCTTGCCCCAATCCTGAAACGATGCCACAAACTCCTTAGGGTCCAACCCCGCTTCTTCGAGCTCTTCCATCATGTAATCAAACACAAAGGGGGCCACGTCGTAATCAAGCGCATCCACCCATTTCACCAGCACCGAAATCGGGGGCTTACGACGCTTCTTTTCAAAGTCGTTGATGCGTTGGGTCGGCACACCGATGACTTCCGCCAGTGCTTTCATCGTCATGCCCATGGCTTGGCGCGTTCGGGTCAACTGCCCAATCACGCTTAGATCCACTTTTCGAGGATAAGGAATGCCTCGTTCCTTATAGAACTCTTCAATAGTCATGCTATCAGGATATTTATCATCGTCGTCGTCGTGTAAGTCAATGTCGATATTCATGGGGTGTAATTCTTTCTATGGTGACAATGGTCTGTGAATTTTCTTCAAAAATGACGCGCCATTGTTTGTTGAGTCTAACGGAACGCAAGCCTTTTAATTTACCTTTTAGGGCTTCATCTTTATAGCGTTTCATCCGTAAAAACAAGTTGTCTTGATGAACGCCCATAAAGTCAATCCATAAATCAAACGCTTCTTTAATGTAATATGGCGCCTTATCGTAATCTTTTAGAGCTTGCTTTTTAAGTATAACAGACATGCAATTTCCTTAAAATGGATGATACACATACTATAACCAAATATGGTTACAGTGTCAAGCCCCCCAGCGACGCAGCACCTGCGAAAAATGCTGATAAAAACGACGCACCGCCCCTGACGCCAACGCGTCCTTCACCACCGCCGTTGCAGAAGCCAACGACTCATGCGGATGCACCAACTGCCACGCCAAGCCCGCATTCAACACCACCTGCCAATAGGCTAAACTCGCCGCATCGTGACCTTCAATCATGTCAAAAAAGCGTTGCCGATTCGCGTGAGGCGACAGATCGAGGGCGGGGGCGCTTTCGATGACGTCTGATGGGGTTAAAAATGGCGCCAGCTCTAGCATTAAAGGCCGTTTTTTACCGATGTACAAGCCCTTGGTGCTTAGTTGTGGATGCCCTTCATCTAACCCGTTAGACGCCCTCACCAGTAGGCTGTAAACGTTCCCTAAATCGGGCGTTTCCAGTAATTCCCCCAGCGGAAGCATCAACGCCGAATGTGAACACCCCAGCAGTCGATGCGTGGGGCAGGTCGGATTCAACAACGGCCCCAAGAAGTTGAACGCCGTGGGATGCCCAACCCGCTTGCGAAAGGGGGCGAGCTTTGCCAAGCTGGGGTAGACTTGTGGAGCCATTAAAAACGACAGGCCTGTCTGTTCAAGTAGCGGGAAAACGGCGTGATTGGCTAAAGGCGTCGGCACGCCCAAGGCTTCTAAAAAATCGAAGCTCCCTGAGGCGGAAGTCGCCGCACGATTGCCAAACTTCAACACAGGCACGCCTAAGCTTGCCAGCACAAAGGCCACGGCAGTCGATGTATTAAAACTTGAAAGGCCACTGCCTCCCGTTCCGCAGGTGTCTAGCAGGATGCTTGGTTTTTGTGGAAAGGTTTGAAAGTCGCGAACTTGACGGGACCAGATCGCGGTATGTAACAAGCGTAAAGCTTCTGGAGTAAGCGTTTGAGCGTGAAGACTCTTGAACCGTTGAAGCATCAGGGCGTCGTCTTCTTGAGCGTCTAAAAAACGATGGATTGTCGATGTTTCAGCCAACCACGCGAGCGTGTCGGGGAGGTTCACGGCGCTCATTAAACACGTTCCACAAAGTTTTGAAGCAGGCGCTGTCCTTCAGGCGTACCAATACTTTCAGGGTGAAATTGTACGCCGTATAAGGGCAGCGATGTATGTTGCACGCCCATAATTAAGCCGTGGGTTGTGTCCTTACAAGTGACTTTAAGCACACTGGGCAAGGTGGCCTCTTCCACGACTAAGGAATGGTAACGCATGGCCTGAAAGGGGCGAGGCAGGCCCACAAAAAGGGGGCAGTCTTCATCTAACACGTCTATTTCAGACGTTTTGCCATGAACGATGGCAGGGGCCTGCACGACGTTGGCGCCATAGACGCTAGAAAGCCCTTGATGCCCCAAACACACGCCCAAAATCGGGATGCCGTGCGTGGCTTGTGTGGCTATTAAATCCCGGCAAACGCCGAAATCGCTCGCGACATCGGGGTGGCCAGGCCCTGGGGACAAGATGATTTTTTCTGGCTGAAGGGCCAGTAGTTCTTCACAGGTTTTTTCGTCATTACGAAACACCCACACCGGCACCGTACTGATTGCCTGCACCATTTGAAAGAGGTTGAAGGTGAATGAATCGTAGTTGTCAATCAAAACAATGGGCATGGGCGTTGGACTCCTTTAGCATTCGCGAAAACAAAATGCCTTGTTCCTTCTCCCTTTGGGAGAAGGTTAGGATGAGGGAAACACTCGCTAAAATGGGTATCGCCGATTCCCTCACCCCAGCCCTCTCCCAAAGGGAGAGGGAGCAAAGCTACTTTTACAGCGCTTTTGTACTTTACTACTCTAGCACAAAAATAACTTCACTGGGCTTTATGCCACTAAGAAATAAGGATGATGTTTCGTGATACCCAAGACGACGTTCCCCCAAGCCAAGCCTCCCTATGCAACCACGGCGACGACGGCCAATCCCGTTCCCGCCCCTATTTACGTGCCAGAAGGGATGTTTCACCACAACAAGGCCTTGCCTTATGTCATGGCCACAGGCGTTGGGTTGGGAATAGCCGTCTTGGGGGCAGGGGCCTACACCCTGGCCAACATCTCACATTCCAGCGGACGCCTTCAACAGTGGATTACAAAAGATCTCAAAACCATGGCCACCCATATGGATCTACAAGAAAAAGGCCAAGCCCTCAAGATTCAGTATCGTGATTTGCCCGATTCGTTTAAGTCATTGCGCACGTTGAAGCTGAATTTTGATCGTCCTTTTTTTGATGACGTTGAAGTGGTAAAGAACGGCAAACGGGTTATTGAAAAACGCTTAAACGCCAAAGAATTGAGCGAACATGTGGCCGAATGGATTCCCTTTATTGGCACGCTGTTTAATGGGTTTCCGCGTCGAACGCGCCTTGCGGTTGTCGGCTATTTCTTTTCCCCCACGTTTTGGATGAAAGACCTCTTTTCTCAAGACGCCATGTGGCTTAAAAAGCTCTTAAGCATTGCAGGCACCCCTGCTAAAAAAATCACGCAACAGCTTGCTGAAGTCGTCAAGATGGCGTTGCCCTTAGACGAACTGGATAAGGCGGTAGCCAGTATGCACAAGCGATCAGCGGAATTGTTTCAGGAAGCGATCGCCTTTAATCCCAAAGGTCAGAACAGTCGCTTTCAAAATTTAACAGAAGCACTAGTGGCTAAGTTTATTGCCACTATGGCCAAACCCATGTATGTGGCCATGAACGACTTGCAAGACAACGCCCCCGCCTTACCCATAGGGGTGCTGGTTAAACAAATGGCGCCTTATTTTAAGAAGCAGTACCCAAAACTGAGTCTTTCCCCACATAAATTCAAGATTTTTGCGGTGGCTTCGGTTGGGCATATTGTCACGCATGAAGATCTCCCGAATCGGGCGTTTAAAGTGATTCGCCCCATTGACAATGAAAACCTGCTGGCCACTGGGCGTGCCATTCACGGCGTAATTACCACCTTGGGGCCTGAAATCGTGAAACCTTTGTTGGGTTCAGGCAATCTACAAAACCCTCAACGTTTGAATCGATTGATGGAAACCCAAGAGTTCAGCACCTTGTCGTATCAGTTTTGCTTGCAGTTTTTAAGGGGACTCCAAAAGGAAGGCGATATTGCCCGAGAATTTGAAGCCACCAAGGCCTTTAGAACGCATTATCATGGGCATCATGGTTTAATTGTGCCTGAAGTTTTCGGCCGAGACGAGCAAAACGGAATCATTGAAATGGAACTCATTAAAGATTCCTTGAGCATGAAAAACCTAGAAGCCCGCAGCATTGACCCCAAACAGCCCCACTATAGTCAAGAATATAAGCGAATTAAGGCCCAAGCCTTTTACGGCCTTTTACAAGGATGGCTTGATTTTTCCGACACCCACATCGTTCATACGGATCTTCACGGCGGTCAATTTCGCCTCCAAAAAGGCAGCAAAAAAATCGCCTTGCTTGATTTTGGCGCCTTTTTGTCGTTCACGCCTGAAACGCGCCAACGTATTGTAGACACCCTACTGACCGCTCATTTAAACAAGGCCTATTACCTCAAAGGCCAGCAACCGCCTAGGCAAAGAAGTGTGAGTGCAGTGGCGTCGAAGTTGGGGTCTGGGTTGAATGAGATTCAAAATAACCGTCGACTCACGGAACTATTTAGTCGTTTAGATGACCCCCTGACGTTTACGTCTATAGGCGTGATGCACGGCCTTAAAGGGGATGGCGTCAATCAATGGGCAGTGGGCTATGACATGAAAAAACTAAACACCTTTGGCAAAAGCGTGGCGTGGGATGAAGCGGATTTATCGGCATTGAATGTGCAAGAGCGAAAGGCCCTACAATTTATGAGGCTTGAAACCTTAGAACGCGATGTGGATCAATTGCTGGCGTCGATGTTAAAGCAGTCGAGTTTGACGTTTAAGGCTGGTGAAATAGCGTCCATTCGGGAAAGTTTACGCAACGAATTTTTAAGTACCTTTAAACCCTACATTATAGGGGCAGAAAACGAACAAGTGCAATTTTTACAGGAAGAGCATCCACGTAGTTTTTCTGGGTTCTTTGGAAGAAAGCGTCAGAAGTAAGTTGATTCATCTCTCACTTTTTAAAACCCTCTAAAAAGTATGCCAGCTCTCAAAATAACGATTTAAAACATAATATATAAAAACACCACTACAGGTATTCTTATACAAAGACAAAACACGGTAAACGATTATTTGTGCGGGGCACATAAAAAATGTTTCGAAATGTAAAGACTTGAACTATAATAAACCCATGTACACTTCTTCCGCGCCCCACATTGTGCTTGACGCCACCGCCCTGCCGTTTGCCCTGCAAACAGGCACCCATAGCCACGAAGACTGGCGACTCATGCTCATTTCCCTCAACTGGATTCACGAACGCTATAGCCAGCATCCGGAAAATATGGGCAAGGTGTACTGGAATAGTCGCACGGTGCAAGGCTTTATGACCCTGCTTCAACTTCACCCCAAGCTCATTCGCCAGTGGAGGCAAGACGACCCGCGACTCGAAGAGCTGCTACACCATTCACCCGTGGCCAAAGGCATTTGGCAAGCCTTCCACGCCCTAGAAGCTTCAGCTCATCGCCAAGTGGAAAAACTCCCCTTTCACCTGCAAGACAAACTCTACCCGCTCGCGCGATATTTAGAACATCGTTCCACGATGTTTGAACTCAATCGCTATGTTGAACAGGGCGCGACTCGTACGATGGTGCATAGCCTTGGCCTGCCTATTTCAGCCGAACACGCCGACACTGTTGACGTCATTACCGTGGCGGATGTTTCCCTGCTTCAGTTGCTTGAATCCGCCACCACCATTCGTGAGTTGCCCAAAAAACAAGCCCTGCTCAAACAACAATTAAGCTATGTGCATGAAGGGCACCGATTGGTGAGTTGGGACGCTGAAACGGCGGATCTCCTCAAAGAAAACCTCCCCCACTTGTACGACGTTCACGTGAATGTGGCTCCACCGTGTTGGCTTATGGAAATGCCGGCAAGCTTGTCTCAAGGCACTTCAGCAGATGCCCCAGAACGCCTTGAAAAGGCCTTTCAAGCCTGGTGTGTGCAGCATCGCTGGGTGAAGACGAAACATGAACCCACCCTAGTGGAAGCGGATGAAGCGTCCCAAGGGGGTGAAACGAGCATTGAATCCGCGTTAGAATCCATGAAAAGTAGCTTGTCACTTTCTAGTGAAGATATTAAAGAACTGCTTGAATTGGCGGAAGATCCAGATATTGAAGTCGTGTTGCATTATCAAGAAGCTGAATCAGATACGCCAGAAGCACCTGAGCGCATCGATGCCCTAGAAGCTAAAGAAACGAAAGATTTAACGAAAGAAAATAAAGAATTCGCTAAAGAAAATAAAGAAATGAAAGAAAATAAACTTTATTTTATTTCGTCTTCTGAATACCTGATTATTTCTTTGAGAGATGAAGCGCATGAAGATTTTGAAAGCACCCTAAGTTTGGCGTTGATGGCACTTTTTAATGCCTATGAATATGAACCTGAAGAAGCCGATGGGGAAGGGGTGGGCATTCAACGCTTGGCCTACCACCTGATTCGCCAAAACGGGCGAGCGGTGGCCCAGCAAGGCCAACGGCGCTTAATGATTTTTTATAGCCCAGGGCAGTTTTTACACATCCGTGCGGAAGTGAAGAAGCATCCGCTTTATGCGTATGTGGCGGAACGTGTTATTTTAATGCCTTCTACAGCGTATAATAAGGCCATGTTTTACCCAAAGGCGCTGGCCTTTTGCGTCGTGCCAACAGGTAAAACCTTCTACCCTACCATTTTAGAAGCCATGGCTTATTCGCTCCCGATTGTGGCGCCAAAACGCCTTTCTTTTGAAGTTTTGGCCAAAGAAGGAGGCTTCTATTTTAACCCAGAACGCCCCACAAAACTGCCCACCGTGCTTTACAAACTTTCCCAAGCCGAGACAAATCGAAGCAAGCGTGCTAAACTAATGGCACGACGTACGGCTGAAACGCGTAATTGGCAACGCTTTGGTGAACAATTATGGAAGGCCTACGAGTTACAATAGCAAGCCCCCTTTTCTTGTGAAAAAAGGAACGAAAACGTGTTTTTAAAACCCGACTACATTTTTAGTGATTTAACGCAATTAAAACCTGAACATCTTGAAAAAATAGGCGTAAGCGGCCTTATTTTTGATTTGGACAACACACTCATGCCCCCCCACACTCAGCGATTGCAAGACTACGTTTCACAATGGCTAGAAGGCCTCTGCCAAGCGGGATTTCCCTTTGTTGTGGTGAGCAATAATAAGGATCTCGCCTATCTCAAGCAGGCGGAACATTTGTTTAATGTGCCTGTGCTTGGCCCAGCCAGAAAGCCCAGCACGCGCATGATTAAACAAGCCATTGCGTGGCTCCAACTACCGCCCCAAGCCGTTGCGGTGATTGGAGATAGACCGCTTACGGATTTGTGGTCAGGGCAGCGGGCGGGGTGTAAAACCATTTTAGTTGATCCGTTAATGAGGGCAAACGAACGTGGGATCATCCACCTTTTACGAACATTGGAACGCCTGCCTGTTAGCGTCCCTAAACACACCCAAGAACACCTTTATTCCCTGTGATGAAGCGGGGTTGACAGCTTTCCTTCAACCATTAAACGGCCGGTTTATAGGCGTGATGAGTGGCACTTCGCTTGATGCCGTGGATGTTGTGGTGGCGGATTTAGCCCTTTTGCCCGTGCAGAAAACGAAAAAAGATAAAGAAACGAAAGACTTAACGAAAGAAACTAAAAATAAAATATCTTTATTCTCTTTAGTTTCTTTCGTTTCTTTATTTTCTTTCGTTGAACGAAATATAAAACATTATGCGCACCCGTACCCTGAAAATCTAAAGAATCAAATACTCGATTTGCAAAAGGGCTCACGCCTTTCTTTAGCCCACTATGTGGACGTAGAAAAAGCACTGAGCCTGCTGTACGCTGAAGCGGTTGAAACGGCGCTAAGGCAGTGGCAGATTGAAAAATCGACTGTTGTGGCGGTGTGTAATCACGGCCAAACCGTGTTTCATCAACGGGATGAAACGGGTGATATGGGGACGATTCAACTGGGGGATGCGTCTCGCTTGGCTGAAACACTCGGCATGCGAGTCGTCGCCGATTTTAGGCGCGGAGACATTGCCGTAGGGGGTCAAGGCGCGCCGTTACTGCCGTTTTATGACGCTTTACGCCTAAGTCAAGCCGAACAAACGATTGTGGCGCACAATTTAGGGGGCATTAGTAATGTAAGCGTTTTGCCCGCGCATGCCCTTGAAATGGATCCTTTTGCCTTTGACACGGGACTGGCCAACCTCTGGATCGATCGTGCGATGCAGGCGTATTTTGGCAAGCCCTTCGACGAAGACGGCTCAATCGCGCGGCAGGGGAAACCGATAGAGGCACTGGTGACGGCTATTTTAGCGCATCCGTTTCATCAACAACACCCCCCCAAATCAACGGGGCGAGACGATTTTAGTGATGAAGCGTTGCATGCCCTTGTCCGTCAATACGCCAACGGGTCGAGCAAAGAAGCCATTGTCGCCAGTTTTACACACGCCACAGCGCTAAGCATGGTCAAGGCGTATCAAGCTTTTATACTGCCCCGCGTGGGCCACGTGGATGCCATTTTCATGAGTGGGGGAGGGGTTGATAACCGCTATTTAATCGAGTTATTTGAAACCTACTGGCAGCAGGAAGGGCTGGGTGTTTTGCCTGAACTGAAGCGAACGGAAGCGGTGGGCATCCCCAACAAAGCGAAAGAAGCACTGGGGTTTGCGTGGTTGGGTTGGGCCAAATGGCACGGCTTACCGAACAATGTGCCGAGTTGCACAGGGGCGGGGGCCTATGTGTCTGGTGGCGTTATCTACTAATACCTATTAGTCGTTTAAATGGTATAGCGCTTTATAAATAAAAAGTGACTCGCCTTAAATGGTTGCACCAGCAGGCGTCCAAGCACTAAATCCGAGCGGGTGAGCGCACTGCGACCCCCGAGCGATTTTGCGGACGTCGTGCAACGAGAATGATGCGAGGAGGTGGGTCAAAAGGGGGTGGATTTTCAAGGAGGGGGAAATGAGGGAGGAGAAACGCAATACGTCCTCCCTTCCCCCTCCTTGAACCGCCTTTGGGGGTTTGGGGAGTCTTTGGCGGCGCAAAGACCCCCAAGCACCAGCGTTAAAAGGAGCTAGAAAGCCACCCTCACCCCAGCCCTCTCCCAGAGGGAGAGGGGGCTTTGTTCCTTCTCCCAGAGGGAGAGGGAGTAAAACCCCAATCGCGTCTGGCGTCCTAAAAAGGCTTTAAAGTTTTTCGTAAAACGGTCGAAACAAGGGGATAGCTCGTAGCGTTTTTAACGTATAAATGCGACAAAACAGCCTCACACATAGAAGGTTTTCTGTGAATGCGTAACGCTTGGATTCATTTATTTCACCCAAAACGATTTCGTTCAAAACGCGCCTTTTCACTGATTGAAATGTTTGTTTCACTCGGTTTGCTGGCCGTTATTTCCGTGAGTGTTATGCAAGTGTTGCGTTCGGCGATTGAACAAACGCAAAATACCCGCATGCGTATTCATCAAGCCACGGTGTTAAATACGTTTATCACTTTTTTTAAGGCCGACGCCAACAATGCCACCCGCATTGCGTGGGATCAAGTCGACCATAATTGGATCGCCTTTGAAAACGATCAAACCGTGATTCGCTATAGTATTCAGCCACAAAGCGCTTTTTTAGATCGTGATGTGTTTGTGAGAGAAGCCTTGATTAAAACAGCCCCTTTGCCGTATGTGATTACGTCAAGTTCTGCCATGCCCACGACTTTTGACCCGCCTGATGTACCGATGACGAACTTCATGCCTGCTGAATATGCCAGTCACATTGATTTTCGCTGCGAAGACCCTTGCTTTGATTTTCAAGCAGGGTTTCGCGTGCAATGGAATGAACCACAGGTGGAAACCGTCAGCAGTAACCCGTATGATAGCATGGTTTCCATTGTATTTGGGGAAATGGGGCATCGGCACCCAGTGGTGTTGGTCTTCAAAACACTCACCGTGCCGATTCTTTAAATATACATTTGATATTATTTAATTCTTGTAGTATACTAGTGCAGTAAGCCCTCTCTGCCGTGTTCAACTTTCGGGTTGAACCCCCTATCGTACAAGTGATGCTCTCTATGTCTAACCCCTTTCTGCTTTCTACCGTGTTTTCTCGCTTGCCTTTTTATGCGCCAAAAAGCACCCCTGCCCAAGAAACTCAAGATTCTACGGCAGATCAACTTCGCTGGTTTAGTCAATTACAAAACGCCTTTTCCGAAAAACCCGAACAAAAAAAAGCCTTGCTTCACCTATGGAACAAGGGGGTGTTGAGTGACCACAAGGGAGACGATGCCCATTCAACGCTTTTCTACCTCAATAAACGCTTACAAGAACCGTGCCTACCCGGTTTGGATCCCCTGCAAACGGTGGAAGAAACCGTCAACTTATTGGCCGATTCTTCGCGGCTGACTCAGCACATCAGCCCTCTGAATCAAACCCACCTGCTGGCCATGATGTCAAGCTACCACAACGAGAACGATTCACCTTACCAGCAACAAGCCTTGCCCATTCCGCAATCCACGCAAGAAGTACAACGCACGCAACTCAATAGTTGTAGCGTACTGGCTGAAATCGGGCGTTTGGTGGACACTCAACCCAAAGAAGTGGCACGCATGGTGTATGAAGCGTCAAACCCCACGCAAGACCTTCACGAAATCGTCCACGCCGAAGAACTTTTCCCCGATGCTCCCATTCTGGCCGAACAAGTCTTAAAAGACTTAAACTTGGACTACCACGTTTTAGATGAAGAGACTCCTTCAAATACAACGGCGCCCACCCGTTTTCGAGTGTCGCTGCCTGTGCCTCATCTTGGGGTGATTCGTGCCATGAACGCCCAAGCCCTTAAGGATCCCGCAAGCGCTTCAGGCGCCGAATTGCTCTTGGAAGAAGCCCTGCTGTACAATTTTACGTCCAAAAGCTATGACGCCGGCCGTGACACACGCGATGCCTTGGCTTTGACAAGCGCTGAAATCAACAAAACCCCCAGCCTTACGGTGAAAGACAAGGCCGCGCTCAATCAACTCATCAACCAAAGCCCGCGGCGCCCAGATCAAGCAAAAGCAGCGATTAAGGGCTATTTAGACTCCATTCAAACCGCTCACCCCGCAGAACTTCACGCCCTGTATGCCAGCCTAGAACAAAGCAGTGCGGGCCTTACGCAAGAAGAACAACTGATGATGGAACGCATTTTTGAAGATGACATGGCGCTTGAAAATGTGACGTATCATCACGTGGGGCAACGAAACGCGAACCCTTCTAAAGCGGTTGAACAACCCGCTGCTTCGTCAGTTTCGAACCCGCCCCCACACGTGCTACTGGGCTATACCAAGCCTTTTTCGGCTATTAAGCAAGATTTACTCATCGGCTTAGAAAGTCCGCTCACCCAAGTCTTGGCCAACGTGGTTGAACCCAAGGGAGACGGTTCGTTTGACAAGGGCCACGTGGTTAGAGTGGTGGCGTCTCGCCCTAGTCCGCTGAAAATCCCTCAATTCAACAGCACTGATTTTCTCGTGCAAGACACTTCCCTGCCTTCAAATGCCCAAGGCAAGGGCAATAATCGCTTGCAATGGTGGCATGAAAGTCAGCTCATTCCGCGTATTCACCACATTACCGAAGCCCAACGCGACGCTGAACAAGCCTGGGCGTCCATGACACCCGCCACCGCGGAACACCCCTATGGGTTATTGAATGCCGAACAAGCCAACGACACCCGCTACACGCTTGATTTCATTACGCCTTCGCCCAATGGCACCCAAGTGCTTGAAACGCCCGAAGCGTTTCATCGACGTGTGCATGATTATCGTCACCAACAGGCCAAGCAGGTGGAAGAAGACCTTAGGGAAAAGCAGGGTGGTCCCAGCCAAAGCAAGACAGAAAATAGCCCGGTCCTATGGGGCGCAGCACCCCGCGCTTAACCAAGTAGGAAAGGCGAGGGTAGACGTCTGAAAGTTTGGAGTTTTCGAAGGTTTTGCCTTGGGGGGTGCGAATGTTTTGTTCAATTAGGTAGGCGCGTACTTCGGCGGTGCTTGCTTTTCCGCCGTTTAGCACAACGGCGCGAAACAGTTCGTAGTTCATGGATTGGCGGTGTCGTAGAACGGCATCTGCCTGTTGGAAGGCCAGCTCAGGCAAAAACACCCCGCTCGATTCTGGCGCAAGCATCGTTTGAAACGTAGGCTCTGAAGGATCCAGCAAATACGCCGAAGGTTTTGGGTGCGAGTGATGGGATTGTCTCAATTCCACAGGTTTTTTTAGCAAGTGTAATAAGTGCCCCAGGCTGGCTTGAAAGGCTTCTAACTGCAATACTTTTTCATGCAAATCGTCGATTTCTTCAACGTAGCCCGTGAGTAATTTAATGCGTTTTTGCACTTCAGCAAGTTCTTCTTTGCTTTGGGCTAACAATTCGGTGAGGTTTTGGGCATCCACAATAGACATTCATCATTTCCTTTAAACGCAAGATTCTTTTCTTTAGTTTAGCATAGTTTTTCAAAAAATACGCTATAAAACGAAAGAAAATAAAGAAACGAAACAAACGAAAGAAAACGACCTAAAACTAAAGAAAAACGAAAGATAACGAAAGAAAGCTAAACAAAACGAAAGAAAACTATAAAAAATAAATAAAACGAAAGAAAATAAAGAAGAAGCCCGACAAGGCAAAATAGGCTACACTATAAAAATATCTCACCCTAGAGGAAACGCCGATGCCCACTGTCGCTTTTTTAGATCAAGCCCATCTGCCCGAGTTTACCCCCCTGTACGACGCCTTTCAACGAGAGGCCACCCTGCTTTACCAGTGGCATCACTCCCCACTCGATTTACAAGACTTGTGGCAACGGCTCCCCCAAAACGACTTGGGCGTCTTGCTTTTGAAAGATGATGAGCATACGGTTGTGGGGTTTTGGTTCTATGCCTTTCCGCCTCATGGGGCGTTGGAAATGTCGGTTTTTTATTTGAAAGATGGCTTTTTACCTAGTGAAGACTGGGTGAAAGACGCCTTTCAACAAGCCTTTCACGCATGGAAGACTCTGGATCACTGGCAAGACTTTAGCTTTGGCATTTATGGCCTTCAAACCCAGTGGGCAAAGGCTTTAGAAGGGCTTGTCGTCAACGGATGCTCCCCAATTGGGCTGGCAGAACAGCACATTTTACGACGAGACATTATCGCTGGTGACGCCCTGCCGATTTTGAATCTCTATAAAACGCCTGTCTTCCCTTATGCGATTCATCCGTGGAAAGACAAGTACCAAGCGGGTTTGGCGGTTGCTCTTGCCGCCGCTTTTAAAGACGAGCCCGACGCCTTGTGGGACGCTCGCTTTCGCAGTGAAGCAGGTGCGAAAGAGGTGTTGACGCTCATTGAAACGCATCAATTCGGGCAGTTTCACCCTAAATTGACCTATGTCGTGCTGGACGAACGCCGAAAGCCAGTACCTGTGGGAGCCATTTTCTTGTTGCAAGGTGAGGTGGACACGGTGAACATCCCCTTGTTTTTTGTGCATCCTAATCATCAAGGCAAGGGCTTGGCGAAAATGCTGATGCTCAACTTCATGCAGGGCTTGATTCAAGCGGTGCATGCCAAGCAGTTGGGGGCGACTTCGGTGAATGCGACGACGAACCCTGTGCAGGTCAAGGCGTTGAAGGTCTACACCGACTTGGGCTTTACCCTCCATGAAGCGGGCTTTCACGCCTATAGCAGTAAGGGGTGAAAGACTATATTCAAGCAAACTGCTTGACAAAATAAGAAAAAGTTTCTATACTAAGATAGTATAAGGAGTTACTTATGACCGTCGTAGGTGTTTCAAAACAAGCCATTAAAGACTTAAATAAGGCTCCTTCAAACATTCAGATTAAGTTTGCCACTTGGAAATTAGCGGTTGAAGTTCAAGGGATTGAAATCGTACGTCAACGTTCAGGCTTTCATGACGAACCCTTGAAAGGAAAACGTAAAGGGCAACGTTCCGTAAGGCTAAACAAGCAGTGGCGTGTGATTTATGTCGAAGTCAATGAAATCCTTAACATTACCGTATTGGAGGTGAATCCGCATGACTACTAAAGATGAACTCGGCCACGAACTCGGGGACTATGTTCCGCCTAAGCTGACGATTGGTCAAGTGATTAAGGCACATCGTGAATGCGAAGACTGGACGCTTGAAGAAGCGGCAAAAAAGTTGGGTATTTCTAAACAAGCCTTGCACCAGTACGAAACAGGTCAAAGGCTCCCCAGTAGTGAACAAACCATTCGCTTGGCGGAAGCGTTGGGATCTTCCCCTGAAGCGTGGCTGATTTACCGCATTGAAACTGAACTTGAAAAGCACGGCATGTTTTACAAAGTTCGACTAGAAAGACGTCCAGCCTAAAGTCTAAAAACATACCGTCATTGCGAGCGTAGCGTGGCAGTCTGTAGAGATTCCGTAAGTGGTGAACAGATTGCTTCACATGCGTTCGCAATGACAACGCTCCACTTTTAAGCTAGAATATATCTAAACTAAAGGAGGGCGTTTATATGAACTGGATTTTTCTACTAAGCGGTGTGGCACTTGGGGCGTTGGTGAGCTATCTTATTTTTCAGGCCCACGCGAATCAACGTATCACCACGATTCAAGCTCAAGCCAACGAAAAAGACTTGCACCTGGTGCGCCTTGAAGAACAACGCCAGCATCTGCAAAACGAACTGGCGACGTCAAAAGAACAGGCTCAACAGTATTATGACGATCTCGCTCTCAAGCAAGATGCCTTGGCGAGCGAAAAAGAAGCCAATGCGTCCTTGAAAAGCCAAGTGGACTCATGGCAAGCGCGCTTTAGTGAATCGAAAACGGAATGGGAAACCGTGTGGAAGGAAAATCTGCAACACTTTTTAAGCCAAGAACTGATGCAAACCCGTGAACAGCTCAACAAACTGGCGCAAGTGGAAGATGAAGAACGGCATCAACGCTTTAGCGGACTGGTGGATCCTGTGAAAAAGATGCTCGACGAGTACCAAGCCAAGCTCGATGCGATGAACACGGCCTATGCCACGCAAATCGGGATTGTCAATAACAATGTGGACAAACTCACTTCGGCGAAAAACCAGTTGCTTTCTGTGTTAAAGCATAATAAGGGGGCGGGCGATTGGGGTGAAATTCAGCTCAACATGATTTTAGAAGCGTCTGGCTTGCAAAAAGACACCCACTATTTCACGCAAAAAAAGCTCGAAGGCAGTAAAGGCATCCCTGATGTGGTGGTGAAAATGGAGCAGGAACGCTATGTGGTGATTGATTGTAAAACGCTCCGTTTTTCGAGCAAGCCCTTCCATGACTTTGAGCAAGACGAAGCTGAAGTTGCCAGCGAACCGACGTTCACCGATGCCAAGGCGCTGGTAAACTCGATTCGGCAAGCCGTGAAAAGCCTTAATTTGAAGGATTACCTTCAAAATAACACGAAGCAAACGCCTGATTTTGTGGTGATGTTTCTGCCTCAAGAATCGATGCTGTCTCACGCGTTGGACGAAGACAAGGACTTGTGGCAATTTGCGTGGGAAAAGGGCGTCGTGTTGAGTTCACCGCTGACGCTGATTGCGCTGTTGCGGATGATCCACATGGGCTGGAGCCAATACCACTTCACCCAAAACATGGAAGAAGTGAAAAAAATTGGCCTTGAACTGCACGAGCGTTTGGTGCGACTGGCCAAAAGTCTCCATGCGGTAGATGAAAAATACAAGCACTTGGGCGAGGCGCTTCAAGATGTTAAAATCAAGCATGATGGTCAGCAAGGGCTGCTTAAAAGCATTCGCAAGCTTGAAAACATTGGGGTGAAATCGTCCGCCGTGGTGCCGAAAGAACTCACGGTGGTGGAAGAAGCGTCCCCGTTGGCTTTAGAAACACTGCCAGTTTAGAAGCCACCTAAGCGTCTTATACCGCTTAAACGTCTCAATTAATTTTTAACTTGGCCATTTTAATCAAATCGCCTATAATATAGAGGACATTCAACAAAAAGAACAGACTAAAAACTTGAACCTGTGTATACTGTAGGTATTACCATTCAGTAAAGGATTCTGCTGCTCATGGCTTCAAAAAAAGAACGCATCGTTGTGGTTTCAAATAGAGAACCGTATTCCGTTAAATTGACGCTTGACGGCGTGGCGGTTCAAAAAAATGCAGGGGGGCTAGTTTCCGCCTTAGAACCGCTGGTAAAACAAAGTAACGGCCTGTGGGTGTGTTGGGAAGGTGAAGCGGGTTCTAAAAGTCAGCTTTCTTCGGTGATCAATGAAATGTCTGAAAACGAAGGGGAATCTTGCTTGCCCTTTTCCGTCTTGCCTGTGGCTTTGACAGATGATGAGATTAATCACTATTACAATGGATACGCCAATCGCGTTTTATGGCCGTTGTTTCACTATTTGGTGAGCTACTGCGTTTTTTGGGACGAAAAAGCCTGGCCCAGTTACTACAGTGCCAATGAAAAGTTTGCCGACAAAGTCATAGCCTACAGCACCAGCAACGACTTGATTTGGGTGCATGACTACCACTTAATGCTGGTGCCTAGTATGGTTCGTGAAATTAAGCATCACGCGCGCATCGGGTGGTTTTGCCATATTCCTTTTCCCAATTATGAAATCTACCGTCACTTGCCCAATCGTGTGGAACTGATTCGCGGGGTGTTGGGGGCCGATTTAGTGGGCTTTCATGTGCCTTCTTATGTCAATCACTTTTTAGAATGTGTGGAGCGTTGCTTGTTAGACGAAGTCGTGGTTGATCGAAGCGCGCAAAGCATCCGCTACCAAGGGCGGACGATTAAAGTCATTGCCTGCCCCATTAGTATTGACACCGATGAATTCAATGCCCTGAACGTCAATGAAGACGTTCACCAAAACTCACGCAAGCTTAAAAAAGCGTTTGGCGTGGAGTTTATAGGCGTTGGGGTGGATCGCCTAGACTACACCAAAGGCATTGTAGAGCGCTTTAAAGCCATTGAACTGTTTTTTGACAAGTACCCACAATACAAAACAAGACTCACCTTTGTGCAAATCGGTTCGCCCACGCGAACGGATGTTCCGATGTACAAAAAACTAAAAGACGAAGTGGATTTGGTGCTCGGCAGTATTAACAGTCGTTTGGCCGAAGGGCCGTGGGTACCGATTCAGTATTTTTATCGCAAGTTCACGCATGAGCAAATCATGCCGTACTTTGCCGCCAGCGATTTTTGCCTGGTGACCCCCCTGCGAGATGGCATGAATCTAGTAGCCAAAGAATACTGCCTGACCTGCACAGATGACTTGGGCGTGTTGGTGTTAAGCGAAATGGCCGGTGCTTCTGAAGAAATGACCGAAGCCTTAATGGTCAATCCCTACGATTTAGAATCGATGGCCGATGCCATTTACCAAGCCATTACCATGCCCGCCTTCGAACAGAAACAACGCATGAAATCGTTACGAAAACGCATTGAAGCCTTTACCGTCTTTGACTGGGTGGATCAATTTATAAAGGAGTTCCACGACCATGAGCATTCTAGCCGAGAAGCCGTCCTTTCCTAATCCCCTCATGGTCGAAACCCTCGTTCAAGCGCTTCACAACGGGCAACATTTGGCCCTGATGCTAGACTATGACGGCACCTTAACGCCGATTGTCAGCCGTCCGCAAGACGCGCAATTGAATGAAGAAGGCCTAAAAACGCTGGTGGCGTTGGCTCAGCATCCGCAAATACAGCTCGCGATTATTAGTGGCCGTTCTGTGGAACAGTTAAAGCACTTTATGCAAGACATTTTACCGCAAACGCTTTTGCTCGCTGGTTTACACGGTGGCCAAGTGTGGGATGCCTTCCATAATCTTCCGCTTGCAGAACCTGATGAAGCCCTCGTTCAGCTTAAAACGCAATTCTTGCAGATGATTTCCAATCAACTTCTCGCCACCTATGGTGAAATTCCTCAAGGCGTAAGCTTTGAAGAAAAGGGCTATACCTTTGCGTTGCACTTTCGTTTGGCAGAAGCGACGCTGGCCCGTGAAGTGCATGCGCTTTTTCAAAAAATGTTTGATGAAATGCCCGCCATTCATAACGCCTTTCGGGTGCAGACGGGGCATTGCGTGATTGAAATAGTCCCTAAGCCCTTTAACAAAGGGGCAGGCGTTCAATTTTGTGTTGATTATTGGAAAGCGCAACATCCTCAAACGTCGTTCTTTCCCCTTTTTGCGGGCGATGACAAAACCGATGAATTGGGGCTTAAAGCCGTTCTGACCCTTGAAGGCGCAGGGATTGCCGTTAGTGTAGACCCCCAACACATGCAAGCCCTTACCCCCCATGAACGAGACGCCTTATGGGTATTGAAAGATCCCGCCGAACTCCACGTCGTGCTTAAAGCCCTCGTAAACGCGCTGGCGCCACACGCTTAAAAGGAACCCGTATGTTTGACGATCCAGTAAAACCGCACACCTCACGTTCTTCAGATGAAGCCTACCGTCAAGCAGGGGTGGACTTAGAGCGTGCGAAAGATGTGGTTGAAATCGCTAAAACCGCGACTCAAAAAAGCCAGCGACCCGACATCACCCTCGGCGGTATTGGTGGATTTTCAGGAGCGTTTCGGATTCCTAAGGGGTATGAATCCCCCGTTTTGTTGGCGGCTACAGACGGCGTGGGAACGAAGCTTGAACTGGCTCAACAGTTGGGCCTGCACGACGGCATTGGCATTGATTTAGTGGCCATGAGCGTTAATGACCTACTGACCCAAGGCGGTGAACCCTTGGTATTTTTAGACTATTTCGCCACAGATCGTATTGAACCAACTCGTTTAGCCACGATTTTAGAAAGCATCGCAAGTGGGTGTGCCGAATCGAATTGTGCATTGGTGGGGGGGGAAACCGCGGAAATGCCTGGATTTTATGCCAAGAATCAATATGATTTGGCGGGTTTTGCCGTGGGCGTGGTGGAAGAAGCGAAGCTTTTACCGCGTAGTGAGGCGATGCGCGCTGGAGACGTCTTGCTGGGTGTGGCTTCTAGTGGGCCTCACGCCAACGGATATTCACTAATTCGCAAAATTTTAAAAGACGCCCGAATCACTGCTGACGTCCCCCTTCCACACAGTGAATTTTCCCTTTACAGCGCCTTGCTAAAGCCGACTCGCCTGTATGTAAAACCGATTTTAGCCCTGCTTAAAACGCATGCTGCTGCCATCAAGGGCATGGTCCATGTTACAGGCGGTGGCTTTCAGGACAACCTTCCGCGTATATTGCCAGCACATCTAAAGGCCGTGGTGGATCTTTCTTCGTGGAGCTTACCGCCCGTGTTTCGCTGGCTAGCCCAAACAGGGGGGCTTGATGCCTTGAGCTTATTACACACGTTTAATGCGGGTGTGGGCTTTGTTTTGTGTGTTTCAGGTGAAGAAGCCGATGGGGTTGCTCAGCAACTTTCAGCGATTTTAGAAGGGGAATCTGTCATTCGCTTGGGCCACCTCGATGAAAAAACCCCTCAAGACACGGCCATTTCCTTTTTACACGTCGATTCATTTACGTTCTAGTGTGTTCGATAGATGAAACGGTCTATGGTCTCTTCGTTGTCGCGACGATTGGTTATGTATAGTTTTTTTCATTTAAGTGGAGTCTAGAAAATCATTGTATTTTAGGGTTTCTAGCTCCATTTAACACTGGTGCTTGGGTTTCTCGTTTGTTTTTATAGCTGGTGCTTGGAGACCTTTGTGCCGCCAAAGGTCTCCAAACCTCTAAAGGCGGCTTAAGGGGCGGCGGGGGGAGGGACGTGTTACGTCCTCCCTCCCCCCAGTACGCCCCCCTTAAGAATCCCCCATCCCCCCCTCCCTCCCGTTCCAAACCACGAGGCAAAAATAAACACACAAGGTCTATAGAAATTGCCACGCTATGCTCGCAATGACGGGCAAAAAGCTTGCCGACAACGCACTAAATGCGAGGCTTCCGAGACATTTTGCCCACGGCAGGAACGAAGATAGGGCGAGGAGGTGGGGATTCAGGGGGGATTTTCAAGGGGGGACGAAGGGGAGGAGAAACGCAATGCGTCCTTCCCCGTCCCCCCTTGAACCGCCTTTGGGGGTTTGGGGAGTCTTTGGCGGCGCAAAGACCCCCAAGCACCAGCGTTAAACGGAGCGAGAAAACCAAACATACAATGATTTTCTAGACTGCTACTGTTTAAATAGAAAATACTATAGCTTTATCGTGTCTACACCAACGCCGAAGCAATGGCTTCAGGGATGCGACGAAAGGGCTTGAAATCCGCATCGCAGACCACACACACGGTGGTTGACTCGTAAATCAACGTCTCCGACCCGTCCGCTTCCAAACGAAATACGGGTTGCGAAAAAATTAAGCGAGGCCCCTTAATTTCAACGGTGGTACGAATTTCAAGGGCATCTCGCAATTTGGCAGGTTTGCGAAAACGCACCGTCTGTTCCGCCACAGGATACACATAACCTTCTTGGGGCGTCTGCAAATCTAGCCCAGCTTCGACCATCACAGCATCCCGAGCTTGTTCCAGCCATTTCAAGTAATTGCCGTGCCACATCACGCCGTAACAATCCGTATCGTAAATATGCACCTTGAACTGGAGTTTAGAGACTTTCATCTGAAGAGACCTCCTCTGTTTCAAGAACCGCTGCCTTGGCGAGTTTTTCCGCTTGACGCTTAAGTTTTCGCTTGGCATAGGGTGTCAATTTTTTTGCTGTAGATTCAGCCACCGTGTTTTCTTCAACTAAAAAACTATCTAGCCCCGTGAGCGTCAAGCGTTTTTGTGACAAATCCACGGCTTCGACAAAGTGCGCGTCAAAGGGAATGAGCGTCACTTTTTTGGATGCCTTCATCGTCAATTCAATAAAGTTTTGATCGCCCGCGTGCGTGGCACTAATAATGGCGGTAACATCTGCCAACGCTTCGGTTGATGTGGTCGTCCATACGTCTAAGCCCACCAGCTCATAAGTGCGGAAGGTAAAGGGCTCTTTTATCGCGGGGAGCTTGGATTTTTCAAGGTGTAAGGTGGCCCCAATCCATGATTTAATGACTTCGGGGGTGTTCCAGCCTTCAATTTGCAAGGTGAGCTTAAAGGGTTCGTAGGCGTCTGTTTTCGTCAGTGTCACCCATTGCGGGACTCTCCCCTTGTTGGGCTTACCTTCGGGGGGGCGTATCCAGAGGCGTTTGACGGTATGGAGCCAATCGGGGTGAGCATCCGTACTGCGGACTTTTACATCGGTGGTGATGCCAACAGCGCCCATAATCTCGCCCACTTCAACCCATTCTTGGGCAGGGCTTGGAAAGGCTTGAGCGGTTTCGGCTTTTTCTGTTGGGTGTGTTTGATTCATCGAGGCTTACCCTAAAATGGCGGTAATCACGCCGTCTTTTACGAGAATTTCCGCCCCTTTGAGGCGATCGTAAATGTTGTCTCCCACATGGAGGGTGAGAGAATCGGTGACGTTGCCTGTGGAAACATAGGTGCCATTGGGCGTATTGGCCAAAAGTTCTTGGCGATTGAGGACGTCTTGCTTGAGGCTTAAGAGTTGCGTGACTTGCTCGTCAAACTGTTGTTGCAAGTGCATTTGCGCCAATTGCTGGTCTTCTTGGCTCAAATTGGATTGCATGAGCTCATTCAAACGCCCTTGCGCGGATTCTCTCAATTGCAGGATGTTGGCATCTAGGGCGCTGAGTTCGGCTTGGTCTTCTTTCATGGCTTTTTCGCGAAAGCCGTCGGTGACCATGGTTTTCACGGTGAGGTCTCGTTGGACGGTGATACTGGCTTGAGAAGCTAGGGCTTGCATAGGGGTTTTCCTTTACTTATGATATATTGAGTCGATAGTGATAACCATGGGCGTCAAAGCCTTCTTTGACCCAAAAGCGGATGCCTGAAAAATTGTGGACATAGCAATTCAGTTCAATTTCTTCGATGTCGTTTTCGTCAGCATACGCTTTAATAAAATCCAGCATCGCATGCCCTGCCCCCTGCCCTTGCAAGTCGGGGAGAATAATGACGTGATCCAACTCCACCGAACGCCCACTGTAATGCCGTGTTGAAAACCATAATCCGCACAGTCCCACCAAGCGATTTTCTTGAAACACACCGAGGCATTTGTAGGCGTCTTGGGTGAAGGCGTCTAGGCATCGTTCCTTGAGTTGGGGCGGTGGTGTTTGGTGTAAGAGGTGCATTAAGGGAAGCATCTCTTCAATAAAAGAGGCGTCCAAAAAAGAAAAATGGAAAAGGGTTTTGTTCTCTTGCATAGGGTTTTCTTTATCTTTTAAATCTTACTATTCGTGATTATAAATCATGTGATAACGATTGCGATTAAATCCATGCCGTTCATAAAACGCCAACCCTGCTTCATTAAAGGTGAAACAAGCGAGTTCCATTTTATCAATGCCTTGTGTTAAGCCATACGCCTTAATGAAGTCCATAATGGCTCCACCGATATTACGACCCCGAAAGGCTTCATCCACAATGTAATGTTCTAATTCAAAGGAACGCCCCATATAGGTTTTTGTTAGCGTCCAGATGCCACAAATCCCCACGAGCTGATCGTCCACAAAAGCCCCCACACATTGATACGCTTCTTGCATGGCTTGCAACCAACGCTCTTTCGCAAGTTCAGGGCTTAAGCTTGGATTTAAGAGACGTAATAAACGGACGACATCAGCCACATTTTCTTCGCTCACAAAATCAACTTTTAGCGTTTCAGAACTGTTTATCATCAGATCTTCCTTTTAACGTGCTACAAACTTGGATTAAACACCTGCTCTTCTGGGCGCACGTTCGTGTCAAAATCCTCATTAAACGCATAAGGCGGGAAAAACACCCCTTTTTCGGTGATAATCCCTGTAATGAGACTCGCTGGCGTTACATCAAAGCCGGGATTAAACACCGCCACGCCTTCAGGCGCCGTCCATGTTTCGCCGAGCTGTGTGACTTCAGAAGCGTCTCGCTCTTCAATGGGGATGCCTGAACCGTCCGCCAAGGTGGGGTCAAACGTCGAGCTGGGGGCCGCGATGTAAAACGGTACGTTATGAGCCTTTGCCACGAGTGCCAAGTTATACGTCCCGATTTTATTAGCGGAATCGCCATTGGCGGCAATGCGATCGGCGCCAGTGATGACGGCGTCGACCATCTTGTTTTGCATCATCAGCCCGCTCATGCCGTCAGTCACCACCGTGACAGGAATGCCGTCTTGCATGAGTTCCCATGCCGTAAGCCGAGACCCTTGCTGGCGGGGACGTGTTTCATCGGCGTAGACCATGCTACAGCGTCCTTGGGCGAAAGCTTCACGAACGACGCCCAACGCCGTCCCGTGACCGCCTGTGGCTAAGGCCCCTGCGTTACAATGCGTGTGAATGCGGGCGTCTTTCGGCAGGAGCCTGGCCCCGTGGCGACCCATCGCCAAATTGGCTTCGATGTCTTCTTTGTGAATGCGACGGGCTTCGGCTTCAAGTGTGGGCAGCGCATCGGTGAGGCTGAGGGCATTTTCTTTGACCAGCGTACGAAGCAGGCCGTTCATGCGATCGACCGCCCACATGAGGTTGACGGCGGTAGGCCTGCTTTGACGCAGGGTGTTTATTTCACGTTGCAGGTATTCATAGGCACAGTCGGCATCGCCAGCGTCATGCACGGCATTTCGCACGGCAAGCACAACGCCATAGGCCGCCGCAATCCCGATGGCGGGAGCCCCCCGCACAATCATATCCACAATGGCTCGGGTCATTTCAGGGGCGGTGTGAATGGCCACAAACTTGACTTCGGTGGGAAGCAGGCGTTGATCCAGCAACAAGCAGGCCTCAGGCGTGAGTTCAACAGCAGGGGGCATGTGGGGGTGAAGGGGCATAACTCGCAAACCTTTCCTTTGGGGGGGGGGACTTACGCATCATACCAAAAACATACCCATTATAAAATAGGCTTTTGTGATTGGCATTCATTTTTTCTGCATTTTTTAAGGGAGCTTCTCAAGAATTACTTGTTTCATGGCAAAGTCGTGCTAAACTGGTGTAAGACGCTATATGCCCTTGTTGTGAGGGGTTGTGTCTTTAAAATAGAGATAGCTAGTTTAGGAGATTTAGGCAAATGATGAACGCCACAACGGAAAGTCCTGCTTGCGCCTTGAATGCGGATGGCTCACCACAAGTGAACGTCCCTATTACGGTGGCTCGTGGAGACGGCATCGGCCCCGAAATTATGGAAGCCACCTTGAAAGTGTTAAAAGCCGCTGGAGCCCGTATCGCCATTGAAGAAATTGAAATCGGCGAAAAAGTTTACGGCCGTGGGCATATGTCGGGTATTGAAGAATCCTCATGGGAAAGTCTTCGTCGCACGAAAGTCTTTTTAAAAGCCCCTATTACCACGCCTCAAGGCGGTGGAGTCAAAAGCTTGAATGTTACCACGCGTAAAACCTTGGGCTTGTACGCCAATGTGCGTCCGTGTGTGAGCTATTCGCCATTCGTTGCCACCAAGCACCCCACCATGGATTTGGTCATTATTCGTGAAAACGAAGAAGATTTGTACGCGGGTATTGAACATCGTCAAACGGATGAAGTGTATCAGTGCTTAAAATTGATTTCTCGCCCTGGGACTGAAAAAATTGTTCGTTATGCCTTTGAATACGCGCGTTTGCACAACCGCAAAAAAGTCACCTGCTTTGCCAAAGACAACATCATGAAGTTGACCGATGGTCTGTTCCACAAAGTCTTCGACGAAGTGGCGAAAGAATACCCTGAACTTGAAAACGAGTTCTGGATTATTGACATTGGTGCCGCCAAAATGGCCGACACCCCCGAAGCCTTCGACGTTATTGTTATGGCTAACTTATACGGCGACATTTTGTCGGATGTAGCGGCTCAAATCGCGGGTTCTGTGGGCATTGCGGGTTCCGCTAACATTGGTGAACATTGTGCGATGTTTGAAGCCATCCACGGTTCAGCGCCTCGTCGTGCGGGTCAAAATGTGGCTAACCCTTCGGGCTTAATGTTGGGTGCGGTGCAAATGCTCGTACACATCAACCAGCCTGATGTCGCCACGTTGTTCCACAACGCTTGGTTGAAAACCATGGAAGACGGCATTCACACGTATGACATCTACAAAGAAGGTGTTTCTAAGCAAAAAGTGGGGACGCAAGAGTTCGCTCAAGCCGTTGTCGATCGTATCGGTCAGAAGCCTTCCACCTTGAAAGCGGTGAGCTATCAAGCCAACGTGGTTGAAGCTGGCGAGCCGAAGAAAACCTATACCCCTACGGTTCCTGCCAACAAGCAAACCGTCGGTGTGGATGTCTTCCTTCATGTGAAAACCCCTACCGATGTTGAAGCCTTGGCGGTTAAATTGCAAGCCGCTCAATTGCCGAACTTGCCTTTGAAACTCATTTCAAACCGTGGACAAAAAGTCTGGCCTCATGGCTTTGCTGAAACCTTCCATACGGATCACTGGCGCTGTCGCTATGAAAACAAGGAAGGTCAGTCGATTTCTCACAAAGACATCGTGACCTTGCTTACCAATGTGGATGCTCAAGGCCTTGATTTCATTAAGACGGAAAACCTTTGCACCTTTGACGGTGAACAAGGGTGGACGGCAGCTCAAGGCAGTTAAGCCTAGGGCTCATTCAATGCTTAAAAAGGGATGCTTTTACGAGCATCCCTTTTTTTGTGTTTACTCTCTCTCTCACTTAGGGAGAGGGAGTAAACACAAAAGGCAATTCACAGAACTTTCTTAGCACAAAAAAAACTGGAGCCGTCTTTAAGCCTTTGTTACCTTCGATATGGATAGGATGTCTTCCATGAATACGTGTGTTCCTAATCAACTTGATCTATTTTCCATTCGGCGTCGTTTGATTGAAGCCGATATTTTCAAACAACTGCAAGGCCGTTCTGAACAAGACGCCAAAGAAGCCTTGGTGGAAGAATTTGGCGTGGAAATGGCGGCTTACATTGAAGCGGAATATCCGCTGTTGTATCAGGCGTATGTAGAGATGGTGTTAGACCAAGTCCCTTGGACGACGGGCGTGTTGAGTTCACCTCACTTTTTTTCGTAAATAAAGTGAAGAAGGGCTTTACTCAGGCAAGCCTTTGTAATTTAAGCGAGTAAATGAGGCGTGTATAGTTTTGTAACAAAACGTAAAAAGACGTCAATTTTGAGTGGGTATTTTCGTTTATTGAATAGAAGTCCTTTTCTCTATAAATAGAGAGGTTTATCAACATGTCCATGATTAGTCGAACTAACCCTGAATACAACGCCAAGCCTTGGTTAGCAAAA
This sequence comes from Vampirovibrionales bacterium, assembly GCA_044348005.1. Lineage (GTDB taxonomy): Bacteria > Cyanobacteriota > Vampirovibrionia > Vampirovibrionales > JAJTHC01 > JAJTHC01. The sequence goes on from JBIKTR010000005.1 coordinate 69,470, forward strand.
TCTTCAAGTCACTCTTTACCTACGGCAGGTGGGGAGAAACTTTTTGCTCCAGCACCTGTATTTACAACACCAGCGTGGATCAAAAAAAGGTTAGGTATGCAGATAGAGGAAAATCCATCTGGATGCTATGGGAAAAATCCCCCACCTTCTTCATTGGCTAAGTTTATAGAATCATGGAATACATTTATAAACTCATGGCCTAATTTCAAGCTTAACAACGATTTAGCTGATTCAGAGATGGATCCGTACACCATGGTACAAAACCCATGGATGCCTACTACTTCATCATCTCCAAGGACTTCTACTTTTTCTTGGCAAGCTTAGTGACGCAGAGATTCCTTCATCCTGAAAGAAACAGACGTTTCTCGACCAAGGGCTAGATCTTCCCCCCAGATCGCTTCAACAGTTTGACCACCGCAGTCTGTTGGCGTTCCATGGCCCAGGCCAAAGGGGTTTTGCCGTCTTTGTCTTGGGCATTAATGTTCGCCCCATTCAACAGCAACACATACACAATGTCGATATATCCAAAAGCACTGGCCAAATGCAAAGGCGTCAAGCGTCGTTCACGCTCAACAACATTCACCTTCGCCCCGTGTTGCAATAAATCCTTGGCAATTTCAAAATGGCCGTTCTTACAGGCATATAACAAGGGGGTATCATCAAGCAAGTAAGCATCTACAGCATTGACGTTTGCCCCATGCGCAATCAGTGTTTTTACGACGTCTACATGCCCGTTTTGGCTGGCGTTAATCAGAGGGGTACGCCCATAAGGGTTGCTCGCATCAACCGCAACGCCTTTTTCAAGCAGGGCTTTAACGATGTCGTTATTTCCCAACAAACTCGCCGTGTGCAACGGGGTGGCTCCGTCCGCATCAGCGACGTTTAGTTCACGCTTTGTGGCCAGCAGACGTTTGACTTGTTTGAGATCCTCCGCTTGAATGGCTTGATTCAAGGGATTGTGGTGTAGAGAGGGCTTTGCGCGTTTAAAGGGTGAAAACACTCCTAACCACGCGGGTTTTTCAAAGGCTTGTGCCATACCCGCACCGTGAAGGATTAAGCCACACAAGGCAAGGGTGAAAAGTCGTTTAAGCACAGGGGGATGTATTTTCATGGGCGCTGTTTTTCGAGTCGTGTAGGCTTAAAGCCTAATGTTTAAAGTAATGAATGGTTCTATTATAACGGTTTTTTTGGTTTTGGTGTGTGGGCTTCTTTTTGCGATATAATAGTAGCACTGTTTCTAACCCGTTGTAAAAGGGGCCTGCCTTGACTGAATCCATACAAGCCAAACCCTTTGTACACCTGCATGTGCATAGCCAATACAGTCTGTTAGAAGCGTCTAGTCGCATTAAAGATCTGGTTAAAGTGGCGACTTCTTTCGCGATGCCCGCCCTTGCTCTGACCGACAGTGGCAACTTGTATGGCGCTGTAGATTTTTATAAAAGCTGTAACGCCAGTGGAATCAAGCCCATAGTCGGCGCTGAAATTGCTGTTATTGACGGCGACATTAGCGACAAATCCACGCGTAAAGCCACGGTGCAAGTCGTGTTGTTGTGCAAAAACTATAAGGGCTATCAGAATCTTGCCAAACTCCTTTCGATTGCCCACCTTGAAGGCTTTTACTACCGCCCCCGCATTAATTGGGACATGCTTGAAACTCATGCCGAAGGCTTGATTTTGTTGAGCGATTGCACCCATGGCCCCATTGGCTACCATGTGCTACGCGGGCATCGAGACGAAGCCAAGGCGCATTTGGCTTGGTTGAAACGCGTGTTTAAGGACGACGTATACGTCGAATTGCAAGATCACCACATCGGCACTGAAATGCAAATCACGCAAGAAGCCGTGGCACTTGCAGACGCCTTTGAAATGGAAGTGGTGCTCACCAACGACAGTCGATTCACTGCCAAAGGCCAAGGCGAAACCGTGGACATTTTGCTCTGTATGCAAGTCGGCACCACGCTTTCAGACGAAAACCGTCGTAAAAAGTTTAATGAACAGTACTACCTTAAAAGCCCTGAAGAAATGAGCGAACTGCTTCAACATTTGCCCAAAGGCGTTATTGAAAAAGCCATGGCAAACACGCTCAAAGTGGCTGAAAAAATTGAACTCGACTGGCCCATGGGTGAATCGCTATTGCCTGCCTACCCCTTGCCTGATGGCGAAAATGAAGCCAGCTATTTGGAAAAGCTGGTCATCGACTATTCCAAAAAGAAATACGGCGATCCCTTGCCTGAAGAAATCCAAGCTCGTGCGGATTATGAGCTAGGCATCATCAACGCCATGGGCTTTCCTGCCTATTTCTTGATTGTGTGGGATTTTATGAATTGGGCAAGGGAACAAGGCATTCCCGTAGGACCAGGTCGGGGCTCGGCCGCAGGTAGTTTGGTTGCTTATGTCTTGGGCATTACGAATATCGACCCGATCGAGCATAGCTTGTTATTTGAGCGATTTTTGAATCCTGAACGAGTCAGCATGCCCGATATTGATATTGACTTTTGCATCGAACGGCGTGGGGAAGTCATCGATTACGTGGGTAAACGCTACGGAGCAGAACGGGTTTGCCAAATTGCGACCTTTGGCACATTGGCCGCAAAAGCAGCCGTAAAAGCCGTGGCTCGGGTACTTGAAATCCCCTTTGAAGAAAGTAATCGCATTTCTAAAATGATTCCTTCAACGCCCGGTACAAAACTAGCCGATGCCTTGGCGGAAGGCATGGAACTTCAAAAAGAACTCGACGCTCAGCCTCATCTCAAACGCTGGATTGATCTGGCGGTGGACTTAGAAGGGACGGCCTGTAATGTGGGGACTCACGCGGCGGGGGTTGTGATTTCAAAAGACCCGTTGCACGAAGTCATTGCCTTACAAGCGTCTAAAGACGGTATGATGATTTCTCAATGCACCATGGGTGATTTGGAAAAGTTGGGCTTGCTTAAAATGGACTTTTTGGGTTTACGGAACTTGACGATTATTCGAAATACCCTAAAGCTCATTGAAAAAGCAGGCAAACCCTTGCCTGATATTGAAAAAATTCATTTGGACGATGTCGACACCTATAAGCTCTTAACGGCAGGGGATACTGATGGGGTGTTTCAGCTTGAAAGTAGCGGGATGAAAACCTTGGTGCGTGACTTAAAGCCTTCCGTGTTTGAAGACATTAACGCGTTGGTGGCGCTGTATCGCCCTGGCCCCTTGAATTCAGGCATGGCAAAAAACTTTGTGGATCGTAAGCACGGCCGTGAAGCCATTAGCTACCCCCACCCAAGCTTACAAGGTATTTTAGAACCCACCTACGGCACCATTGTTTACCAAGAACAGATTATGCAAATTGCCCAAGTCTTGGCGGGTTATTCACTGGGTCGCGCCGATTTACTTCGCCGTGCCATGGGTAAAAAAAATGCCGAAGTCATGGAAAAGGAACGAGACGGTTTTGTGCAAGGCTGTGTGGCCAATAATGTAGATGCAACACTTGCCAACGATCTTTTTAACGTAATGAGCGAGTTTGCCGCGTATTGCTTTAACCGTTCACATTCAGCGGCGTATGCCTTTATTGCTTACCAAACCGCGTATTTGAAGTGTCACTACCCAGTGGAATACTTGTCGGCCTTGTTGTCTTCGGTGCGAGATAGTTTGGATAAAATCCAGCATTATATCTTAACGGGGCGAAAAATGGGCATCGCTGTGTTGGCCCCTTCTGTGGAATCGAGTGATGTGGACTTTACCCCTTCCTTAGACGCACAAGCCATTCGCTTTGGTTTGGCTTCTGTAAAAGGGGTGGGCGTGGGCGTGGTGGAAGCCATCGTTAAAACCCGTGAAGAAGCCCCCTTTTCGAGTTTAGAAGACTTTTTAAAACGATCGAATACGAAGATTTTGAATCGAAAAACCATGGAAGCCCTTATTTTGGCAGGCGCCTTAGAAAGCTTTGGTTACACGCGTAAGCACTTAATGAACAACCTTGAAACGATTTTTAATTACGCGGAACAATGCCATAAGCAAGCTGAAACAGGCCAAGCCAGCCTCTTTGATTTATTGGGAGCTTCTGATGACGGCAACGCCATGAGCGGGTTGCTCCTGCAAGGGGATGCTTCTGAAGAGTTTAGCGACGAAGACATTCAACGCCATGAAAAAGACTTATTGGGCTTTTATGTGACCAGTCATCCCTTAGACAACATTAAAGACACCCTGCCTTTGATGACGACCCATCGACTTTCTGAACTCCCCAAGCTTAACGACGGAGACGTGGTTCGCGTAGGAGGCCTTATTTCAAGCGTTCAGCATCGCTTAAGCAAGAAAAACAAGCCCTTAATCATTGGTGTGGTGGAAGATTTCACAGGCGAGCGAGAGTTTATTGTGTTTGGCAAGGCGGTGGAACAGCTTAAACCTGTGCTAGAAGCGGGTAAAAAGCTGATTCTTAAAGCCAAAGTGTCTTTTCGTGGGGATGATAGCGAACAGTTTAGCTTGGTGCTGAATGAAGCGTTGCCCATTGAAGCATGTCAGCCCTTTGAACTTTCCTTTAGCGCCCCGCCCACGTATGAAGAGTGGGTGTTTTTGGCGAAGACTTTGCGTGAACATCATGGAGACGTCCCCACGATTTTACATTTTTCAGATGGCACGCGTCTAAAAACGGGGGAACGATTTTGGGTGAACCCGTCTGGCTTTACCCAATTGAAGCAATCTTTACAACGCGTGATGTCCACCTTGGGGTAGGGCGTTTTATAGGAAACACTATACATCTGATTATGCTGGGTTTGGGCGATGTTCTTTCCCTTTTTCAGAACCGTCTTCATTACCTGTTTCCATGCCTGAAAGGAAGTACACCAACGGCAGTACTTTGTCCACAAAAGGCAAAGCCCCTGTGACGGTGAATGCCGCCGCCATGTCATCGACTTGAATCAAGAAATCTTTGGCATGAATTTTACGAGGGGGAATATCATCTTTGTGAATCCGTTTATTCAACTGATTCGACAAGAAAGCACCTAGGGTTACGCCTGTCACGACCCCAGCAAGACCAATAATGGCGGATCTCGTTATTTTGGGGAAGTTTTTTTCAGAAGAAAGTAAGTCTATTTTAGGAAATTGGTGAGCTAACTTTTCAGCAATACCGTCAAAGAACTTGCAAAACAGAACAGGCATAACAATATTGGTAATAAATTGATAATTCCCTTCTTTAATTTTGGCCCAGGTGTCTTCACCTTTGTCGTTAATAACGCCTCCTAAAAATCCACCTAAAACAGCAGACCCACCCAAAGCGATAATTTTCAAATATCCGTTTTTACTTTTGTAGTCTACATTTAAAGGTGCAAACAATTGTTTGAGACCTATGCCTATATTTTGGATTGTCTTTTCATTAACCTTAAACGGGGTCAATACTTTTTTAGTTATCTTGAGTGGTCCTTTAAGACCCTTTGCCTTTTTAAACAGATCTTCCCTACTTGCCATCACAATCATCGGCAAAATCGTCCCGATCAAACTGCCCAGCACCACAGGCAAGGATGTTTTGCGTTCGGGCTTGAGTTCTCGCACGTTAGAATGAAACACGTCTAAATCTGGTGGGGGAAAGGCGTCTTCAGGGATGCGTTGTGTAGGGGTTTTTACACCACTTGGCACAGCGGATCCCGCTTGTAAGGGTTGGTAGTGATATTGAAATGAAGCGTTCATGCGTTTTCCTATTTTCCCTAAGTATTACACACTTATAAGCATTAAACACTTTGGCGTCCTTTTTTATGCTATAGGGTTCGAAAAATAAAACGGTCTATGGTCTCTTCGTTGTCGCTACGATTTTTTTGTTTGGTTATGTACGTCTGTGTACACGCCCGCACAAAAAAATCTAGGCTCCTAGAATAGCCTCATCGCCTGTTTCATCTTTGGAACCCTATAGTGCCGTTTCTAAGACCTTTGATTCGCACTTTTTTCTGTGTTTGGTGTTTAATAAGACTATAATCGCTTTTTAAAGGAAATACTTGTCAAAAAAAAAGAGGTTTTTTATGACCACGCCCTCCACACTAACGCAATCACACGCCGAAAAACTTCCGCCTCACGGGTTGATTAAATCAACGGCGGCCTTTCCCAAGCTTCAAAGCAATCAGGCCGTTATTCAAGAAGTCTTTTCTTCAATTCAAGGCGAAGGGCTCCATGCTGGGCAGCGCCAAGTCTTTGTAAGAGTCGCCCACTGCCACTTACATTGTGCCTATTGCGACACCCCCATGACGACGGCTCGTGGCGATTGTGCGGTGGAAACACAACCAGGATCCAACCAATGGGTGGCGGTACCCGGTTTACAACGCGTGGAAGACACGGAAATGTTGATTGCCGGTTTAATTGCTCAAGCCCCCCACCACAGTGTAAGCTTTACAGGTGGGGAACCCTTGTTGTACCCCTATTACCTCAAAAGCCTCATGCAACGCATTCAACGCTTGGGGGTAAAAACGTACCTAGAAACCAGTGGCACACAACCCCATAGCTTGGCCAAAGTCCTAGCGTTTACCGATGTTATTTCCATGGATGTCAAACTCCCTTCAAGCACCAAAGAAGTCGAACGCTGGCAACAACACGCCGATTTTTACCGTACCGCAAAGCAAGCCCCTCATGTTGAATTGTTCGTAAAAGTGGTGGTCAATCACCACAGTAGCCTTGAAGAATTAATGCACTTAACGTCCATTATTACGGAAGTGGACACGCCTCTATTTCTTCAACCAGAAAGCTCATTGAGCGAAACAGGGGTGTTAAACATTACGCCAAGCCACTTATTGCACTTACAAGCAGGTTTGGCGCGTTACTTTAGTTCAGTGCGGGTACTGCCCCAAACCCATAAAATGATGAAGATTTCTTAATGAGCGTGACACCCCCACCCTTTCCTTCTTTGCCTGCTAGCAACGCGGAACGTTACGCCGATGTTTTGGTGATTGGCGCAGGAGTCGCGGGTTTAACCACTGCCCTTACGGCTGCCGAAGCAGGCTTGAGCGTATTACTTGCCTTTAAACCAAAAGAAGCCACGGCATCTAATTCGGGGTACGCGCAAGGGGGTATTGCGGCGTATGTACACTGGAACACCCCTGATTCACTCGAACAACATGTACAAGACACCCTTAAAGCAGGGGCAGGTTATAATAATGAAGCCGTGGTGCGTGAAATTCTAGCCCAAGGCCATGACGCCATAAGCACCCTAATACGCTATGGCGTGGCCTTTGATTTAGAACCAGACGGCAGGCCCGCACTCACCCAAGAAGGGGCGCATTCTCAACGTCGCATTTTACACGTCAATGGCGATCAAACAGGCGTAGGGATTTTAACCCCGCTAATTGAACGGGTGAAAGCTACTGCGCAAATTCAGATTTTGCCCCATCATGCGCTTTCGGCATTGCATGTTGGGGAAAATAAAGCCCTCGTCGGGGCGAGCTTGTATGATGCCCAATCGGGCGAATTTAAACGCATACATACCCCCAATGTGGTACTTGCTACAGGCGGTTACGCCGGATTTTACCTACACGCCACCAACGACGCCACTGACGGCGTTCAAGCCTTGTATTTGGCGCACCAAGCGGGGGCCCGCGTCAAGGATTTACACTTGGTGCAGTTTCACCCTACGGCCTTTGTCACGCAAGGGAAAGTCCGCTTTTTGGCCAGTGAATCCCTGCGTGGCGAAGGGGCCACGCTTGTTAATGCCCGTGGCCAACGCTTTATGAGTGAGGTGCATCCCTTAGGTGAACTAGCCCCCAGAGATGTCGTGGCTCGCGCGATTGCTTCAGAAATGGTGAAGACTCAGCACCCCTGTGTGTATTTAGATATGCGGCAAAAAAGCGCATCCTTCTTAAAGCATCGCTTTCCCAATATCTACCACACGGCCTTGATCTACGGCATTGATATGGCAAGCGATCTGTTGCCCGTCGCCCCTGCGGCCCACTATTGTATGGGAGGCATTGAGACAACTTGGCAAGGAAAAACAAACGTTTTAGGGCTTTTTGCGATAGGCGAAGCCAGTTGCACGGGCTTACACGGGGGCAATCGTCTGGCGTCGAATTCTTTACTTGAATGTGTTGTTATGGGTAAAAACGTCGTCACGGTTTTAGAAAAGCCCGTCGCCCCCCACCTAACGCAGGCTTGCGTGAAGACGCTTGTAGCGACCCTTCAACCCACAAACGATTCGTTCCTCGATCAAGTCAAAACGCTGATGTGGCAATACTTGGGCTTGCAACGTTCGGTGGAAGGGTATAAGGCCTTACACCGTGAATTAGAAGGATTAAGCAGTCGCTATGTTCAGGAAGAAGCGGTGTTGTTTTTAATTCAAACCGCGCTGAAGCACGCCGAAATGATGCCACGATCTTGCGGAAGCCACTACGTATTAGAAAAGCCCGTGGCGCACCAAGTAAAGTAAATGTCGAAGGGGGGACTTGAACCCCCACAGATTTCTCCGCACGCCCCTTAAACGTGTGCGTCTACCATTCCGCCACTCCGACAGGTATAGCCCTAGTGTAGAAGAAAAATAGTAGAGGGTCAACTGGTTTTCAAGTGTGAATCGAAAAAATAGTGTGTTTTATGCACTATGCAAGGGAAAAATCCTTTGCTATGCTTTAAGTATCACCACACACCACACACACACAGACCTGACACCACCCACAATCACCCGAGCCTTCGACCCCAACCTCTATAAAGGAGTCTCCTCTTATGATGTTTCCTCCCACGGCAACGTCTGCCCTTAGCGTGCAAGAACAATCACCCCCACCCACTTTGATTTTCTTGCACGGCATCGGCAATCAAGACCCCACCTGGATCAACGAAGCCTTCGACGCCCTGCCTCAACCCCTTCTCCCCCGATGCGTCCCCTTCTTTTGGGCCGATTTATTTGATGAAAGCCCTGCAGGCAAAGTCGCAGGCCGCCTCATTAAAACGATCAATACCTTTACGCCCGTTTTTGCTCCCCTTGTTTTTCCAAATCAAGGCGTGAACTTACAAAGTGTCCTCAATGCGGGGATTCAGTACATCGCGGTGCCTTTTTTGAATCGATGGATAGACAAATGCACCGATGTATTAAGCTACAATAGCGTTCGGCACAATGGTTTTAAACGTCTTGAAACACTGATTCTTCAACAACCCAACGAAGTCATTCTTATTGCACATTCCATGGGAAGTGTGTTGGCGTTTGAATTTTTACAACAACCCACCCCAGCCACTGAAAAAGTGCTTCGCCTCATTACGCTCGGTTCGCCTTTAGACAGACAACCCATCAAACGCCAAGTCCTCCTTCGCACAGGCGGTAAAACCACTGTTGCCTGCCCATGGTTAAACCTATGGGGAAGCCTTGACTTGGTGTGTTGCTGGCAGCCTTGGAAGTCAGGCGAGCTGAACAGCTTTTACCCCAACGAACAAATCAAAGTGGCTTGGCAAGGGCATCACTTGGCCTCATACATCGGCCATATTCCCGCCCACTATTTAATGTAAAAGATGTAAAGAAGATGTAAAGATCTTATACAAGTTTACAACTGAATAAACCAACCATGACCCCTAAGGCTTGAAGTGACGTCAACTTCAAGCCCTTATTTTATAGGGATTTCAATCCAATACCCCACACAACCCCACAAAACAAACTGCTTACGTGCAAAGAAGCCTCGAAAAATGGCGTAAGCAGGGCTGGTCAATACGTTGGAGCTTCTGTATAGTACAAGAATACTTTATTGCTTATTTAAAAGCATTACTTAAACAGAAATGGATTCTTCCTATGGCCGTTGTGGCATCTAACCCCATTGAATTACCTACCCCTCAACTTCTTGCCTTTCCGCAGCAAGAACGTACGGATCGAATTAAAGGGCTGTTTGTGTTAGCCAATCAACCAACCGCAAACTTGCCTGACTTAGAAAATGCCTTACTCGCCATGGGGCATGCCCCTATTGCGGGCTTTTTGATTGATGTTTTACAATCGCCAAGCAGTTCACAAGCCGATGTTCAACTCGCGAGTATGACGTTGATTCGCATGGGCAATGCCGTTCGTGAAGACGTCCTGCGTTTTGCCATGCATCCGCAAAACGAACGCGCCGTTTGGATCGCCGAGTTTATGGTGCATCAGTTAGGCTTGAAAAAAGTCGGCTAAAGTTTACCAGACCCATGGTATCAGATGTGCTTCAATTTAAAAATCAAGTTCACGCATGAGTGACTCTATTTCAGCGGGAGCCAGTTCCTGAGTTTGATCATTTAAATACAACGCTTCTTGAAATAAGGGTTTGGCTAAATGCACTTGGTCCAGTTTTACAAACGTTCGCCCCAAATTAAAGCGAGCCATTGCATAAGTGGCATCTAAACGTTGGGCTTCTTCAAAATACTTACGTGCTTCCTTAAAGTCTTGCCAAACATCCAAGTAAAGCACCCCTAAGTTATTTAAGGCAATAGGGTTTTGTTTGTTCAGAACAATGGCGGTTTTGTAGGATTTTTCCGCTTCTTGGTGGCGCCCTGCTTGCCAGTAAAGGTAGCCTAAAAATCCGTAGACTTCCGCATTTTCAGGTTGAAAACGTAGTATTTTTTGATACACGTCTACCGCTTCATCATAGCGTTCGGCTTTGCAATGGGCTTCTGCCAAACTAAATAAGTCGTTGATGTTCGCAGGTTCGAGTTCTTGAGCCAATTGCAAGCAGGCAAAGGCATGATCGGTATCCCCTTTGTGCGTTTCATAAATGCGCGCGAGTTGACGAGACACCTGCGCCGTCCACAAGGGGTCAATCCCAAAGGTGATGGCGGTTTTATAGGCTTCAATACATCCGTCGATGTCATCCATTGATTTTAAGACTTCACCCATGTGATAGTAACTCTTTGCATGATGAGGCATCGTGTTTAAGGCGACTCTTAAATGATACAACGCCTTGGTGAAGGCCCCATGATTTTGAAGGATTTTAGCCAATTCAAAGTGTAACTCTCCTTCATTGGGGTGTTGTGCAATGCGTGCTTCCATGACACGAATGGCTTCGTCAATTTGGTTGGTATCTAGCAAAGCGTTTATTTCATCTTGGTCGCTTGAAAGGGACTGTTTAGGAAACGAATAAGTTTCAAACGCATCAGTCAACACTTCAAAAAAGGGAGTATGTTCCTTGTGTTCAAATTCAGAAGCCAATCTCTCGTCAAAGTCCTTTGTATACGTCTTTTCGTGAACCTTTGTGTAAGGCACGTTCACCGTTTTTTTGAAAGAAGTGGTGTGAATACGTTGAGAAGTCCCCAAGCGGTTATACCCCAGTAGGTTTAGTAGGGGTTGAATGCTTTCGGCGAGTAAGAGCAAAAAACCGTGCTGTAAGACGCGAAGGCTTAAAATATTTTCTTGTAAAGCCCATGTCGTCAGGAGCTGACGTGTGTGACTATTAAACACAGGCGCCAACGCTAACGCGTGCTGAGCAGATATGTGAGCAGGATCCTTTAAGCCACATTCCCACTGAAAAAAGGCCAGAAAATGCCACGCTTCAGCACATTGTGGATCTTCTTCCACCAATCGCTGTAAGGTGCCTAAGCCTTCCATCAACACCATGGTTCCCGTTAGCCATTTGGCCCACGTATAACGGGCTTGGTGTAAGGTGCTTTCTAATAGACGTTGGCCTTGATTGTTGTAAAATCCCAGTAACGCATCTAAGTCTTGCACAGACGCTTGTTTAAGTAGTCTGCCCCAAGCTTGATTCGCCTGTGCTTCAGAAAGTATTGTAAATACAGGTGAAAACCCCTGAACATTAGGTGAAGTCGACACCCGAGAGGCGGAAGACGATTTCAAAGCATGGCGTTGGGCATGAAAAGAATGCTGAGGAAGATTCATGTGAAGGATTTCCTTTAAGTCTTGCCAGCCATGGGCGAGGCAAAGAAGCAGGTAATATAAAGATATTGCCTACAAAGTGAATCCATCCACTAGTGTGAGGTGTTGAAGGTAAACGCAAGTTTTCCGTCACTTGCGGTGAAGTATGCACTCGTTATCGCGTATCCACGTTTTCTAGGTGATACAAAGCGCGTTGGTGAGTGTATGGACTTCACAAAGGAGGTTTCGGAAGGAACCCCCTCACACTAAAGTAGCGTCCTTAATCTGGAGGAGTCCTTAAACGATGAGCCAATGAGAGGTGAAGGGTTTGTTTGAGTGTTTGCTTTTCCAAAACGCCTTCTTCACGCCAAAGGCCTGTTTCATCTTTTGAACACTCTAGATCGGTTGATTCAAATGTTACAAAACTTCATAACCAATCAAAATCGCTAGACACCCCTTTGTGAGGTGCTATACTATTTGTATCAAAATAACCATGAGGCTACCTTCCATGTTACCTAGACTTTCTTCAGGCTTTTCACCCATGACCCAACGCCAAGGCCTTGTGCTGATGAAAAACATTCCAGAAGAAGATTTGAGCACGGTTTTAGACGCCACCAAGAAATCCATACTCACTTCTGAATCAGAACCTTACCAACCTGAAGCAAACGATTTAAGAAATAAAAGTTCCACGCAACGCTACTTGCATAAAAAACATGTGATTTACCAACTGGTGCAGGCGTCTAAAACCAGCGACACCTATACCATGGCGCTTCTTTCGGTGCCCACGCACGTCAACGAAGAAAAAACTCACGACATTGAAGTCAACGCGCGCAAGAAGGAAAATGTTTTACTCAGTAATTTAAAAGCCCAACTTGAAGCTAAGCACCTGTTGCAACATTACATTTCAAGTGACGGTACATTGAACAATCTGTATTACAAGAATTCTTCTCCCGTTGATTTTAAGACGGGATCGGAATACATGCAGAATGAGAAGCATCAGCGCTTGGTGGATGTATTGGAAGATCCGAGTTATGATTTGTCGCTTATTTCCAAGCAGGAAGATCGCCTCTTTTTCCCCATTGGGCATGAGCCTGCCGATTTATTGAATCACCTTAATTAAGCTTGTTTTGTGTGTTGTATGAATTAGGAAACTCTTGTATGAAGTTGGCCCCAGTAATGACTTTAGTCCACCCGCCTCGACCTACTGTGGGTGGCTCCCTCCCTCCCTCCCTCCCTCCAAAGAGAAGGTGGCGTTCTTTTGTCAATGAATAATTTTGCAGAGTTTTTTCGCGAGATAGAAAAATTTAATCAACATTTAACAAGAGAAAATCTAAAGCCAGCTCAAATAGGAATTGATCGTAACAAAAGAACCATTACTTTTCCGCCTGATTGGTCAGAGTCGATTCAAGGTATTATTAAATCATTAGGATATAGATGGTGTTTTGTTGACCAAAAAGGCATTATACTTTTTTCAGATTCAACACGATAAGTCTTACGCTGACTTTCCCCACAGCGGGCACAAACTTGACAAGATTGTTTATTTAAGGTAGAATTGTTACACGTTTTGTGAATACTTGATTAGTGTCGATACCGTTGACCTTTCTACTGTTGATGATAATACCCCCCATAAGGAGCCTGTTTATGCGAGTTGCCCCTACTTTTGTCTTGCCGTCTTTTGCGATGCGCCCTAGCCCCCCCCCCCCCACACACACAGCATCCGTGTCGTCTAACACTCAACGCGTAGGACAAGGGTTGTATTTACCTCAAGGTGATACAGCTTTACTGCAAAGAATGTATTATGCCTTATGTGGTCAATTGGGTTCTGGTATAAGCTCCCCTTCAGGTGGCTATTGGAGAATAACGCGAGATCAAAAGGTTTTAATCGTAATTAAAAATTGGTTAATGAGCCAAAACATACCTTTCAATCACCAATCTGAAGTTGCTGCTGTAATGGTTCCATATGCCAATAAGCGCAATAGACACTGGACCGTTTGAGTAGGCTGTCTAAACACAGTTATTTGTGCTAGGCTAGGGGTACCTACACGGAGATCTCCATGACTGCCCGTCCCTTCCCCCGATGCGTCGCGTGCTTTGCCAGTTCAGTGGACGGCAAAATCAGCGCCCCCCCCCAGCCTAGCGATCCCAACGCTTGGGTCAAGCTCGGCACCCCCCGCGATCTTCAGCGCCTTTTTCACCTGCGTGATTCTGCCGATGTACTCTGCTTTGGGGCGTCTACCTTTCGGGCGTGGCCTAGTGTGCGTCGTGGGTTGCGGCATCAGGCAAACACGTCCTTAGCACCGCCAGTGCCTGTCTTGTTCACTCATTCGTGGGCGGTGGATTGGCAGGCCCCCTGCTTTAGCGAATGGCACACCTACCGCGATTCATGGCCGCCTTTTTTTGTGGCTTCCACGCAAGCACCCCCAGCATCACTTCCTGCAAAACTTCGGGACTTTCTTCAGCCCATTCACTTGGACGCGTCCCACTCGCCCGCACAACAGCTTCACGCCGTTAAAACCACCGTCAATCCCAGCCTTATAAACCCCCACACCGCCACCTGGATGCTCGAAGGCGGGGGGCAGCTGTTTGACTTTTTTCTACACGCCCACGCGGTGGATGAATTACATTTAACCCTCACTCCCCAGTTGATTGGAGGCACAAACACGCCTGCTTTGGTAGGGGGTACTGGCTTTTCGCCAGAATCGTGGGCCACCGTTTCTTGGCGAATGGTGGAACATCACCCGCCAGAACTATTTTTGGTGGGTGAATTGCAATACCCAGCCAGCTAAGGCATCTCGCTTCGTCGTTGTGTTCTTGTGTTCTTTCACTTTTTTGCTATAATAGCAGGCGTACGCGAATAAAAAGGACTCGCCTTCTATGTTGTTTCATCGTTTGTTTTTAGTACTTGCCTTGATGTACACAGCCAGTGTGTGGTTTGCCCCTGCGCTTGTGCAGGCGGAAGAATACGGCCCGTTTTTACCCCCTTCTGTGGTGAAGGAAAAGCAAGTGGCTAAGCAAAAAGCCACCCCCACTGAACCGAGCAAGGGCAAGGCGTCTAGCACGGGTGAAAAAGTCATCAACAACTTAAGCACCTTGTTTAAGCCCACCCCTGTTACACCAGAACCCAAAACGCTGAATGCGCCCGTTGAACGCGCCCCCTTTATTTCCACCACGGCCCCTAATTTGCCCGAAGTCCCGCCCTTGGTGGAAGAAGACCTACTGCCCAAGTTGCCGGCCCACACCCGTGTGGACAATCCCACCAATAAAATGGGCTTGGCCTTTGCCGCAGAAGAATTAAATAAGGTGATGGATCTTCAAAAAAAAGGCCAAACCGTGCAGGCCGTCGTTCTTTCTAAAGACTTAGACGCCTGGTTGATTGACGCCACTGAAACGCATATTGAACTGTACCAAGTGCTCACCCGTGTGCCTTCGGCTCGTGTGCAAGCGGCGTTTGAAAAAAAGCTTGGGCTTGAATTTGCCAAATTACGAGACCGCAACCTGCTGGCCCTTGGGCAGTTGTATCGGGATTTGGGGCAAGACAGAAAAGCAGTGCGCCCGTTGGTGCAGTTGATTCAGTCGCAAAGTCGCACAGAACTGGGGTTGCAGGCCTACAAAATGTTGCAAGACATGGGCTTTACCGAAGCGCTTTCGCTCACCAACTAGGATTTCCCCCACCCATGACGCCACAGCCCCCTCGTGAAACCCTTCATTTTTATTTTTTGACGCTGTTTCCCGACATGATTCAGGCTTACTTGGACAGTAGCCTGATGAAGCGCGCCATTGAAAAAGGCCTCTTTCAAGTGACGGTGCTGAACATTCGAAGCTTCACCACCAGCGCCCACCACAAAGTGGACGACACCCCCTACGGCGGGGGGGCAGGCATGGTGCTGATGTGCCAACCCGTGTTGGATGCCTTTCGTTCCATTGAAGGCCAGTTGCGACCCAATCGAAGTAAACTGCTGATGACCAGCCCTGCGGGGGCGGTGTTTAAGCACGCCACGGCCAAGCATTGGGCTGAATCCGCCTTGGATTTTGTGTTTTTTTGCGGGCATTATGAAGGCTTTGACGCGCGTTTATTGGAATTGATTCCGGGGATTGAAGAAGTGAGCGTGGGCGATTTTGTGTTGACTGGGGGTGAACTGCCTGCTTTGGCGATGCTGGATGCCGTGGCGCGTTTTATTCCCCATGTGGTGAAAGAAGCGTCTAGCGTGGAAAATGATTCATTTTACAAGGGGTTGTTGGATTTTCCGCATTATACAAAACCTGCGGTGTATGAAGGGGTGGCGGTGCCTGCGGTGTTGTTAAGTGGCAACCATGCCGCCATTGACGCGTGGCGCCAGAACGAAGCCCTAAAAAAAACCCAGGGCGTGCGCCCCGATTTGTTGTAAACCCGTGCAATAAGCAAAGGGCGTTTGAAGATTCAAACGCCCTTTTGCTGTATTGTTTTTTGTTTTAAAAGTGTTATTTTCTTAGCCATTCGTATAAATTAGGTGAAAGACTTGTGTCGGTGTAATATTTTATCAACTGATTTGAGTCTTCTATCGGTTCTTCTTTTAGATTTTTTGGTTCTATTTGCTTCTTAAAGAAGTCTACCTTAGCACGAGCCTCATCAAGAGTTCCTACAGTATACTCACCACTTGTTAGTCCTTTGGTTGAAATTGTGTATGGATTTTCTTCATCAGAAGGATTATAGGTGATGTAGATATCATACTGATCAGGATTAACCTTTGTACCCTTGATGGATTGAGCAGGTTTGTAATCTACCACTTTGACGGGTGTACCTGGTTCTAAAGTAAACTGACGTTGACCGTACGAAAAGGTAACAGGTTTAGAAGTTTCAGCACCGCTTGAGGCTGATGCTGGTTTATCAGCGAGGGGAGAAGCTACAGGACTTAGATCACCTTTAATCTCGGAGCCTTGTTCGTCAAAAGTTCTGTAACCCTTCATACTTGGCAGACCATCTGTATGTAAGGCCTCTTTTTCCCATGCTTGGATCGTATTTTGTATTCCAGCGGTATCACTTGATTGGAACTTCTTCCTACCCTGTACTCCACTGGACAATACATATTCACCGTCTATAAACTCGATAAAGATATCGTTACGGTATTCATTATAAAATCCTTTTTTGAAAGGGTCCGGTCTTTGATTTATAGTATCTTCAGGTCTATTGTAATCGCGTAAGCGAGTTTTTCCTTGTGTACTAGGTTTAACAGTTATTTGTTGTCCAAATAAGTTGAGTGTTTTGGTAGTAGAAGTATTGAGTGTATTCATCATAATATAATTTCCTTTTTTAATTTCATCAGGGGGGGGTAAGGGGGTAGGGGTAACACACGCAGGGAAGCGGTTCTTGAGAAGAACGTCATTCTGCTGTGTCTTAATAAAAACAATTCATCACGAAAAATGATGCATTCGTTACATTTATTTACAAAAACAAGCACCCCCCTTAGGCTCAGCAAGGGGGGTGTTCAGGTTCTAGCCACTAAGGTAAGAAGGGGTGCTTGCCTTCAGGTGTATGCGTCCAAATGGCTTGGTTGATGTTGAGCCGTTGAAAGGGCTTGGCACTGCCAAAGGGGGTCACTCGGCCAGAAACAGGGCGGTTCTTCGGTGGGGAGGGTGTTTTTATGGAACGGGGTTTGGGTGGGGTTTTGGCGTCTTGTTTCAATGGCGGACGTTGATACTGAGGCAACCACGCCTTACCTTGCAAGGCTTTTACGTAGAGCGGGGTTATTTTTACTTGTGCAGGGGGCGGGGGTTGCGCTTCAAAGGTCGTTAAATCCTGCCACGACTTTCCTGCGTTGAGTTGTATAATAGCCTGTTGCATGGCGGTACATTGCGGGGGCGTAAAAAATACGCCGTCCTTTTGAATGGCCTTGCTGAGGTAATTGCCTGAAGTCTGGGAATGTTCCCCTGAAAAAAAACCCAAACGACTGGCCAATCGCAACACCAAGTAAGTGGGTACATTCAACTGATGCGCCACCACTCGCAACGGTATTTCGATCTGAGCCGTTTGCCATGATTTGGGTATGGGGGGAGCTTCACGCGTTGTGGCTTGCATCATGTTCCTTACGGGCGGGATTTTAGAATGTTTGCTACTTTTATTGTATGATGTTTTTAAAATTTGGCATACAGAGTCTAGCAAATTGTAACAAAGGTAACACCTCACATGAAGACACCTATCAAAGGGCAAAATTACATCAACGGTCACTGGCAAGACGCGCCGTCTGGTGCGTACTTTGAAAACCGTAGCCCCAACCAACCGCAAGATCTCATTGGGGTGTTTCCTGCGTCTACCTGTGAAGAGGTGGATCAAGCCGTTCAATCCGCCCAACGCGCCTTTCAGCAATGGAAGGCGACGCCTGCGCCCCAGCGCGCGAAAGTGTTGCTCAACGTCGCCCGTTTACTCGAACGAGACAAAGCCACGTTGACCCAAGAAATGACCCGTGAAATGGGGAAAAGCCTCATTGAAGCCGGCGGAGACATTCAAGAAGCCATTGATATGGCGTACTTTGTGGCGGGGGAAGGGCGAAGGTTGTATGGGCAAACCACGCCGTCTGAATTACCGCACAAGTGGGCAATGACGATGCGTCAGCCGGTGGGGGTGTGTGGCTTGATTACGCCGTGGAACTTCCCAATTGCGGTGCCGAGTTGGAAGATTTTACCCTGTTTACTGGCGGGCAACACCATTGTGTTTAAACCGGCGGAAGAGGCTCCCTTAATGGCACAACGCTTTGTAGAACTTTTTGAAGAAGCCGGCTTGCCACAAGGGGTATTAAACTTGGTGCAAGGCCCAGGGGAAACGACCGGTCAAGCCGTGGTGAATCACCCTGACATCAGGCTGATTAGTTTTACAGGTTCTAGTGAAACGGGGGCGCTGATTGCCAGTCAATGCGGATTGCAACTCAAGCGTGTGGCCCTTGAGTTGGGCGGAAAAAATGCGTGTATTGTGATGGAAGACGCCGATTTAGCGCTGGCGGCACAAGGCCTTGCATGGGGCGCTTTCGGCACCAGCGGTCAACGATGCACCGCCACCAGTCGTCTGTTGGTGCATCATGCCGTTAAAGCACGTTTGTTGGATTTACTTTTAGAAGAAACCGCTAAGCTGGTGGTGGGTAATACCCTTGAAGGGGCGGATATTGGCCCATTGATTAACGCCACCCAACTTCAGCGTGTGGTGGACTACATCGCTATGGCCCAAGCCGAAGGGGCACGGCTTTTATGTGGGGGGCATCCAATAGAGTCAGACGGCTACTTTGTCGCCCCAACGATTTTCGACGACGTGACGCCTACCATGCGGATCGCGCAAGAAGAGGTGTTTGGTCCTGTGCTTACCGTCATGGATTTCAACACCCTAGAAGAAGCCATTACAATTGCTAATGGGGTAGAATACGGGTTGTCTTCCGCGATATTTACCACGAATATGAGCTCCGCCTTTCAAGCCGTCGAACAACTTGAAGCGGGGATTACTTACGTGAACGCGCCAAGCATCGGGGCGGAAGTGCACTTGCCCTTTGGTGGGGTCAAAAAAACGGGCAATGGGCATCGTGAAGCGGCGGGCCAAGCCTTTGATGTGTTTACGGAATGGAAGACCGTGTATATTGATTATAGCGGTCAGCTTCAAAAGGCTCAGATTGACACGAACGACGATGGATGAGTCCTACTACGCTGTCCCCTTTTTCTCTCGTAATAAGCTCCTTTTTTGACTTTCCCGTTTTTTTGTGAAAAAATGCGGAGTAGTGTTTTATGTATGACATCTCTCGCGATTAGAATGATTCAAGGCCATAAAGGATTTTCTCTTGGCACGCCCCCCTGCTTTTTTTAATGAAAAACCCTGGCTGAAGTCTATGCGCCATAGACTTGCCAAGGGGCTTCATTTCATTGAAAAGAATCAGTTTTACGGGAGCTTATTTACCGAAGTGGTGGGCTGTAACTTCCCCAAAGTGCTGATGGTGGGGGGTGAAAAAGAACGGCGTGAACAGTTTATTATGCAGTTCTTTAATACATCGGTGATTTGGGGGTTTGGGAGCCTTTATGACAAACTCTTAGAAAATACGATTTTTAAAACATCCACGCATTATGCGGGAATGATGAAAGGCCTCGGCGACGCTGGTCGGATTCAAGATGCCAAAGAATGGCACGCCATTGGTAAAACCGCGGGTATGTTTGGGCTGGTGATGCCTTGGATGTTTACCCTGCCATGTTTACGCAATGCGTTTACGGTGTGGCAGTCTGGGGCGACCAACTTTGCGCAAATGTCTGGCTTACAAAGTTACGATCGTCAAGATCCAGCTCATAAAAAAGCAGAAAAAAAGGCACTACATAAGAATCTAAGCATTTTTATAGGCGCCAACATCGGGGGGTTGGCCTTGGGGCTGGTTGGGGCGCTGGCTGCTCGTCGAGGTATGGATGCCGCCATGGAAGGCAAAGCTCTTTCAGGGGCCTTGAACGGATTTCGTAAGGTCGTAAGGGGGTTTAACGAACACTTTAAAAGTTTGCCCCTGATCGGGAGTAAAAAACCTGAAGACAGTATTCTTTTTAAAGACGGCCAATTCAGCAATTTTGCAGGCTTGCCCTTGGTGGTTTCGTGGATTTTACCAGGGTATTTGGGCTACCTCGCCTTCATTCGTGACCCCTTAGAAGCCTTTGAAGCCGTCTTGGGTACGGCAGTAGCCTTATTTTCTTTTGAAGCGGGACCCAAGGCCTTACGGGCCATGATTCAGAAAGCCCTGACCAATCATCCGAATCATCCCTTGGTGCAGGCGGCCATTAAAAATTTTGGAGGCGTTGAAAACACAGGTCAACTTTCTAAAATGCTTATTTCAACCACGCTTTACGGTATGTTGCCCACAGGCTTAAGTCTACTGACGCGCCCCCTACGCGCAAAAAAGGGAGGCATTCAAGCCAAAGAAGGCGCTACCACAAGCTCGCCTCCCCCCACCTATGCAGACGCTGAGCCTAACACAAGCCAGCCTGACATCACGCAAGACGGCCTCACCACATTGTTTCCTACCTTTCACTATGCGTCTAGTCCGAATGACTCAACCCCTTATCCAAAACTATACTCACCAAATTCAAAGCAACAGATCCTTCCTCACAAAAACCACCGGGGATCCTTGCCCGTTACAGAATATCAATATGTCGCCAATCACTTAAAAGCGCTTTCTATATAGGTTAGCCGTGTGATTTTATGTTAAACTGATTTAAAATCCCTTTTGCTATAGGAAATCTCGCTTATGTCTACGCTTCCCACCCCTACTGGCTTAACCTTTCAAGAAGTCCTGCTTCGCTTGCAAAGCTTTTGGGCAGACCAAGGATGCGTCATTCAACAGCCCTTTGATGTTGAAAAAGGTGCCAGCACCATGAATCCTGCCACCTTCTTGCGAGTGCTTGGCCCTGAACCGTGGAATCTCGCCAACGTCGACCCCTGCCGTCGCCCCACCGATGGGCGTTACGGGCAGAATCCCAATCGCTTGCAACACTACTTTCAGTTTCAAGTCATTATGAAGCCGTCGCCTTCGAACATTCAAGAATTGTATTTAGAAAGCTTGAAAGTCTTAGGGATTGTGCCTGAAGAGCATGACGTGCGTTTTGTGGAAGATAACTGGGAATCGCCGACCTTGGGGGCGTGGGGCGTGGGCTGGGAAGTGTGGCTCGATGGCATGGAAATCACGCAGTTTACCTATTTTCAGCAGGCAGGCGGGCTTGAAGTCAAACCCTGTGCGGTGGAAATCACCTACGGATGCGAGCGTATTGCGATGTATCTGCAAAATGTGGACAGCGTCTACGACTTGCGTTGGAACGAGCAATTGAGTTACGGCGACCTTTACATGCAGAATGAAATTGAAAGTAGCACCTACAACTTTGAAGTCAGTAACCGTGAGCGTTTGACGCAACGTTACGATTTGTACGCGGCCGAAGCCGTGGATTGCCTTGAAGCCAAGCTGGTGATGCCTGCTTACGAGCATGTGTTGAAATGTTCGCACACCTTTAACTTGATGGATGCCCGTGGGATGCTGAGCCGTGACGAGCGAACGAATTACATTTTACGCATTCGCCGTATGGCGGAAGGCGTGGCAAAGGCGTATGTGGAACAGCGAGAAGCCTTGGGTTACCCGTTGTTGAAGCAGGCATCGGTGGTTTAGCGTTTGACTTTATTGCGGATCGCTGCCCCAATTTGGAAGAGCAAGTACCCTTGAATGAGGTGTTGCAGGATGTAGAGTGGATAAAATAACCAAGCAGGGTTTGCTTTTGTCATTGCGTCAATAGCGTGTTTAATGGTTTCAACATCGTTAAAGACAAAAGGGATGCTAGCACTTAGGCTTGTTAAAAAGCCGTTTTCTAGGGATTGTTGAAAGCTTGCTCCATACATATAGGTAAACAATAGAGCAATCACAATAAACCAAAGAAGCGGAAGCATTGCACTTAACCCATACGCCGATGTAACGGCGTAAAACCGATTCCAAAACGTACCCTTTCGCTGATGCCACTGATGCCAAAAGTGAAAGTCGTTAGACAGTTGAGCATCCCCAGCATCTAAGGCACTGACTTTTAAATTGCCGTAAGACTCCGCCTTTTTCGGGATGTCCTCTGTTTTTAAACCGTCAAAGGCTCGAAACTTTAGCCACAATGGGATAAGCTGGAAAAACCCAAGTGCTTTTTTAGAGTCCCATTTGCAGTGATAAAAAGCCATACCTGAGACATAATTACCGCCTGTAATCCTTACCTGTTGCATATAAACATTCGTAAACGCCACGTTTTTACCGTAAAACCCACAATCTTGAAAGAGGACTTTAATGTTGGACTCTTCTTTAAGATTTCGGATTTTAAGGCACATACGGTCATGATCAATTTCTAAGCCTTTGAACATGACGGATCCTGTATTAACATAGACATAATGTACCAATATGAAAAAATATACATAAAAATTAGGATAAGTAAAAAACTGATAGTGAGTCCTCAATAAGGTAAATAGATGTAAGGGATCAAGTAATGAATTTAGATCCACAAAAAATAAACTTTTGTCTGATTTTAGAATTGGTTTTTCAATGCTAATTGTACCGTTTAGAACGGTCGGAATTATGCCTAAAGAGTCGTGCGTGGTGATACGGTCGAAGTTGAGTGATGCTTCTTGTAAAATTACAACTTCCTGAAACAAAGACTCTTTTTCAAATGTGCTACCGTATAAAATGACCTTTTTAGTAAAAATGTTTTTCCAGAATTGAGGACTTTCTGAAAAAGTACAAAAACTCAGATCTACCATACCTAAGAAAGTGACTTCAGCGAAAACAGCACTCTTAAATTTGCTTGATGTAAATCTGGCACAAAAATCATCTTCACTTACGAAATGGGTTCCGTGAAAGTTAATTCCATCCTCGAAGATTGTGTTCGAAAAGTTAGCACCCTTATCAAATATGCAATTAGCAAACCAAGTAAACCCTTCAAAGAGAATCTTCGTAAAATCTGCTAAGTTGGTATGAAAGTGACAGCTCATAAAATGAGTATCTTTTTTGCATTGTATACCATGAAAACTAGCATGTTGGAAGTTTGAAGCCACGAAGTTTACACTTTGTAAAAAAGTGGCTCTAGTAAAATTTGCGGTTGCAAAATAAGCCCCAAAACTAACTTCTTTTAGAAAAATAGTGAAAGTGTCATTTGTACTTGAAGAAAATCGAAATCCAAAATTTGTACCATTTGCATCAATAGAAAAAGGGCATTCTACAGTGAACCAATCGTAAATATATTCATTCTCAAGAGGTACTTTTTCTTGTCTACATGCCAACAACAATTCAGCCAAATTAAAGTCAACGTTAATCTTAAAGTTTGATATATCTAATTTCCCACTGACAATGGCTTGCTCCACCAAGTCTTTCAAGTCACCTTTATTCTTTTCATCAATCACATGACGGTATTGTCTCTCTTGGCTCACAGGGTCGTCCTTCTTGCGTTGGGGGCTAGCCCTAGTTTAGCATGAAAACGCTGTCCCCTCTCCTAATTTTAGGAGAGGGGACAGCGCAAGAACCCTCTCCCTTAGGGAGAGGGGACAGGACACGAGCCAAAAACGCAAAATCCCCTCCATAAGGAGAGGGAATCGTGCAATCGATCCTAAAAACCCTAGACGAACGCCTTGAGTTTGTCTACATTTTCAGCCACATCATTGATGGAAATGCTTAACGCCGCCTTCTCTTCAGCGGTGAGATCCAACTCAATGACCTGCAATAAACCGCCAGCACCGAGCTTACAAGGCACGCCCACATACAAATTATTCACGCCATATTCACCCTGCAAATACGCCGCCGCTGGCAATATGCGTTTCTTGTCTTTCACGATGCTTTCCACCATATCAAGCACAGATGCCGCAGGGGCATAAAACGCCGAACCCGTCTTCAAATGCTTGACGATTTCAGCACCGCCGTTTCTAGCACGCAACACGATTTCATCCAACTTGTCTTGGGCAATAAACTTGTCGAGCGGAATGCCTGCAATCGAGCTATAACGCACCAACGGCACCATGCTGTCCCCATGACCGCCAAGCACGAAGGCTTGAACATCTTTAACGGAAACATCGGCGGCTTCAGCGATGAAGGTGCGGAAGCGAGACGTATCCAAGACGCCCGCCATCCCGATGACACGTTCTTTAGGGAAGCCTGTCGCTTCCAGCGCCACATGGCACATGACATCCAGCGGATTCGACACCACAATCACAATCGAATCAGGCGCCACACGCTTAATTTCTTGGCAAACGGAACGCATAATTTTGGCGTTGGTTTCGAGCAAATCGTCGCGACTCATCCCAGGTTTACGAGCGATCCCTGCGGTAACAATCACCAAGTTTGCCCCTGTTACTTCGTCATAGCCGTTACTGCCGATGAGTTGCGTGTCATACCCATAAACAGGGCCACTTTGAGCGAGATCCAAGGCTTTACCTTGAGGAATGCCTTCGGCGACATCAACCAGCACAACCGTTTTAGCGAGTTCTGCTTCAGCAATACGTTGCGCTGTGGTGGCACCGACGTTGCCTGCTCCAATAACAGCGATTTTAGTGAACATGATGTATCCCTTTGAAACAAATTAAATAGTGATTTCATTATACGCCCAATCCCAAAAGCCTGCAAGTCAAATGACCGCTTTTTAAAGAAATCAACGATTTTCCGTCTTTTGAAACGAATCCTTAAAAAAAGCTTTATTCTTTTGTTGTCCTTTGCTACAATAAAAAAAGTCACCTCTTTGAGTAATGAGAAAGATTTTTTACAATGTCTATTCCGATGTTTGAACAAGCTGTGGTTACTGAGCAAAATAGTGCGGATGCATCCAAAGACAACGCTGCAGGTCTAGCCGTCAGCGATGCCAAAAGCCAAGACGAAGCGGATCCCTTTGATTCGTTGGCTCAGGAATTAAAAGCCTTGCAATCAAACGCCAAAAACATTGCCTTAATTGGAAGTCGAAACGTGCCATTGCCTCATCAAAACTTGGTGGAAGGTTTGGCGTATAGCTTGGTGAAAGACGGCAATACCTTGATTACATCGGGGGGGGCTTCAGGCATTAACGCCGCAGCCATTCGTGGGGCAATGAAAGCGAACCCGAACTTTTTGAAGGTGATTTTACCGCAAACCATCGGGCATCAGCCGAGCGAAGTGCAGGATGAATTGATTGGGATTCCCAACATTGAAGAGCATCCTGAATGGGACAAGATGAAGTTGTCTGATGCCTCTCGCTTGTGCAACCGAGCCATTGTGGACGCTTGCGATCAGCTCATCGTGTTTTTGTTTCATGATTCGACGACGCTTCAAAAGGCGATTGATTATGCGGAAGAGACGCATAAGATCGTCACGCGCTTTTACCTCGATTAAAATTAAAGCTCGTCTGGCGTCTTCGTTGTCGCTACGATTTTTTTGTTTGGTTATGTACGTCTATGTACACGCCCGCACAAAAAAATCTAGGCTCCTAGAATCCGCCTATACGATCTTCAATTTATATCATCTAATTGTGGGTTATTTGACGCTCAAGGGTTGACACCCTTGATTGATGCGGTATTCTAAAAACATGGATGTTGAGAGATTTGGTGATTGGGTTCATCCGATTTTGAAGCGTTTTTTCTGCCCTTTTCAAGCTGGTGTAGCTCAATTGGCAGAGCAACGGTTTTGTAAACCGTAGGTTGTGGGTTCGATTCCTATCACCAGCAATTTGTACTTTTAAAATAGACTTCTGTCTTCTAAATGGGTAGGTGCTCGAGTGGTTAATGAGGGTGGTCTGTAAAACCACTGCTTCGGCTACGTTGGTTCGAATCCAACCCTGCCCATTTTTTTATTTTTCTTCTGCTTACACAGTGGTTTTTGATGATTGTTTGCCCACATGGCGCAGTGGTAGCGCACTCCCTTGGTAAGGGAGAGGCCACGAGTTCGAATCTCGTTGTGGGCATATTTTTTATGTGATTTAACTGATTTTGGCGGTCGATTCTTTCGCTTCTTGAGAAGGCTCGATTTTCTTACGCTCGTGACGCTTTTTCCAATCCAAAAACCAGCCCAAGCCGTAACCTAGCCCGCCAACCAGTAACATACCTACAAATATATTCTGCCCAAAAGCCTTTTCTTGTGGCTGTAACCCTGCTTTTAGCTGGTTGATATAGGCGGGTACGTCTTGCATCATGGTTTCAAAATCAGCAAAGGGTTTTTTAAAAATGACAGGCAAACCATTTAAGGCTTCTATGGTGGAGCTGTGGATTTCACCTTTCTCATTTAGGGCAACTGTCATGTAATTCCCTTCCTTTATGAAAAGTTTTGCTGTTTCAGAGCCTTGCCCCCCGTGAAATAACACCAGTGGGGCCTCGACTGGGGGGCCTTCCGCTTCTAAGGCAATAGGTTTGTTTAGTTGAAGTTGAACGAAGTGAGTCATGTTTTTTAAGGCGGGTTTTGCCCTTTCTTCAGCGGAAATAGGTTCTTCACACCAAGCCCGTACTGGTGAATCGACCCGAAAGTCACGGGCTCGAATCAATCCCCCCTCAGCGGAAGAGGCCAGTTCGTAGTTGATCTCCGTTAAGTCTGGGGAATGGGTTTCCAACAGAGGTATTTGAGTGACATAGCCGTTTCCCCCTGCTTTAAGTGCAAACGTATCAGGAAAAAACTGCCTTGGCTTAGAATTTGGGGGATCTATATAATGAGCGTAACTGGCATCAGTCAAGGGCTTATTGCCTTGCTTACTATAATGCACTTCTAAGCATTTTTTTTCACCGTCAGGGCCAGTTCCGACGTATACATCAGGTCTTAAGCTTGTGTGGATGAATCCCCCCAGCGCGCCCAAAGCAAGCCCACTGCTGCCCAAGGCAAACGGGTACGTCTTGTAAAACGGGGTGTCTTCTGCGGTATTGTCATTACTGGGTTGAGCTTGAACCGCCACGCGCGGCGCTGGCACAGTGCGAGAAACGTTTGAATCAGAAATTGGAGAAGCCATAAAAAATCCTATATTTAGAACTAAGAGATACTTACTTTATATCATAAAAGCCCCTAAACGTAAAAAAATGCTAGCCTTTTTTATAACGAAGCAAGCCTAGAAAAAGGATCAACAACAATAAAATCGGTAAAAAGGCCGCGATCCCTCCATGAATCGCGCCTGTGCTGGCCAGTTGAGCGGCCAAGGGCTTAGAAACCAAAAACACAAACAAGGCCACGGTGGCTAAAGCCAACGGCTGAATGCTCCGTTTACGAGGCTCTTCTAACGCAATGGGAATGCCCAAAAGCATTAACAAGGGTAAGGCAAGTGGCGTGGCAACGCGATCCCACAAGTGATTGTCAACTCTTGCAAGCGTATGCCATTGACGATACTGACGCAACACCCGTCGAGCGTTTAAAAGCACCTTGACCGTTTGCCCCTTCGGCTCTAGGCTCATCACTTCTAACAAGGGCTTTAGCGGCGCAAAAAGCTTTGCTTCAAGCAAGGGCTGGTAAATCACCTGAGACACTTGCCCCCCCGCGTCAATGGTAACACGACGACTATTTTCAAGCGTGGCACTGGGTAAGGGGCTCAAGGTGAGACGCGCCGATTTTGTCCATCGGCATAGTTTGACAGAGTGGGGGGTCGTTGTTTCACGACAGAACTCCAGCCAAAGTAAGTCCGACGCTTGAGTGGGGCTGGACACATCACCAATCAATAAAAGATTGGGATGCGTATTTTTAACATCAGAATCCAGCGAAACCAAGGCACTAATCGGGGTTTTGGATCGAATTTGATACTGAAGCAGTTTGTGTTTAAGCGTTGGAAAGCTCAAGGGCATGAGCACATTTTGAATAAAAACCATCGCCCCCATCAGCAAAAACCCCACCCCAATAAAAGGGCGAATCACCCGATTCCACGGCACACCTAGGGCAAAAAACGACACCCACTCTAAATCCTGATTCAAGCGGCGTACCAAAAAAACGCTGGCCATTAAGCTGGCCATCGGCAAGGCTTGAATGAGAATGTCAGGCACTTGCAAGGCCAAAACAATGAGCCCTTCATGAAAGGGTAGATGACCATTTTGAATCGCCTGTACCACTTTGAAGAAGGCTTCAGGTGCCATCCAAATCAAGGTAAAAATTAGCACCGCCACGCAAACATTCCACAGCAAGGGACGAATTAAATAGCTTTCCACCTTTGAAACCAGCCGAAACATTAAATTGAAAACCCTTCGCCTAAGTAGCTTTTACGCACCAAGTCACTTTGGGCCACTTCTTGGCTGCTGCCATGAAACAGGACTTTACCGTCGAACATGACATAGGCACGTGAAACAATGTTTAAGGTGGCTTGTGGGTTGTGATCCGTAATAAGAATCCCCAAGCCCCGTTCTTGTAAGTGGGCAATGAGTTTTTGCAATTCTTCAATGGTAATGGGGTCAATGCCGGTAAAGGGTTCGTCTAACAACAGGTACTTGGGGTTGGCGGCCAAAGCACGTGCGATTTCAAGGCGACGGCGTTCCCCACCAGAAAGCTTGATGGCAGGCGCGTCTTTCAGGCGTAAAATACCGAATTCTTCTAACAAGGCATTACGACGTTCTTGACGTTCAAGCGCCGTGTAAGGCTGAAACTCAAGCACCAAGTCGAGATTTTCACCCACAGTTAAGCCCCTAAAAATGGACGATTCCTGCGGAAGATACCCCAAGCCAAGGGAAGCTCTTTCATGAATGGGCAAATGTTCCACTGGCACATTGTCAATACGAATAGAGCCTTCATCAGGGCGAATAACCCCCACCACTGAATAAAAACTGGTCGTTTTACCTGCTCCATTGGGGCCGAGTAAGCCGACCACTTCCCCAGGATTCACCGTAAAGCTGACATCATCCACCACGTTACGTTCGCCGTAAGATTTTTTTAAATGTTCGGCCACTAGCATCATGTTTGATCTGCATCTCCCGTTTTAAATGGGCCCAAGTCGAAGTCTTTACTGTTGTATTCATCTTCTTCGGTGACGGGTTGGCTTTTTTTGGTGGCACGGGCTACGCCATTGCTCATCGTCTTGCTCGAACGACTGGCTGTTGAGGCCTTTGGCTTTTGAATGAGCTTGGTTTTTACGTTACCGCGGGCGTCAAAGTGCCGAGGGTTCATGGTCACTTCAATAATATCGGCGGTAACTTGGCGAATCTGCCCTTCATTGATGGTGGGACGACCTGAAAAAACTGCCCGTTCAAGATCCATGCTCTTGCCTTTGCTCATGTAAAACACCGCTTTGGGGCCACGTGCCTTGTACGCTTCAAAGTCTAAATCCACTGAACCACTTGCAATGAGCAATCCCTGTTGGCGGTCAAACTGTTGGTAGGCCGCGCGCAACACAATAGGCTTAGGGTTGCCGGCTTGAATAACGCGGGTAAAGGCGTTGCCTTCCGCCATAAAGATGTTTTGCTTAGGAACCAGAATAATTTGATGGGCGTAGACGTCCGCGTCTTTTTGGTGAAGCTTGGCTTGGCCTGTAAAGGTAATGCGTTCTGCGGAATTGTTGGCCCCTAAAACAAGCAAGGCTTGTGCAGCAGTGGCGTTGGCTTCGCTACTGGTGATGCGTACATCGCCTGAAGCCAACAGTTGAGCACGTGATTTCAGGTACTGTTGCATGTTAGATTGAATACGAACGGGCGATTTTCCTTCTGGTGTAATGAAGGTGTCTACGTTTCCACTCGCGGTAAAGGCTTCTTTTTTAAAGTCAAAAATCAAACCTTCACTATTGAGAGAATCCTTGCCTTTGTTGACACTCACACCCCCTTCAAATTGAGCCACCGACGGTTGAGCATTAACATCCATCAACACTTTACCACGGGGGGCTTTAATCGTTGTTTCGCCTGAACGAACAATGACGTTTCCCTTAAAATAGCTGATGTTGTTTTTTAAATCAACGGTCTGTTCATTGGCTTCAATCACCACGGCATTACCCATGGCTAAAAACTGTTCCGCGGCTTGTACGGGACGAGGTTCCAGCGGAGGCAACATCAAAGCGACGTTCAAAAGGCCACAAACGCCAAGAAGACTACTAAGCCAAGCCTTCCACGATTTTGTTAAGTTCATAAACAGGGGCCCCTTAAAGTAAACGTCATGACCCTGTTATTCTAGCACAGAAACAAAATAAAGCGAGAACTCGCCCTAATTCTCTGATTCTAGTAAGCGACGTGTTTCGGCGTCTAATTGCGAAACAAGGGCTTCTTTGGCTCGCGCCGCTTGGCTATGGCCCGATTGTTCGGCCAAGCTTAACCAGTGGTAAGCGTCCTTAACGTTACGAACCACGCCCCAGCCCTTCATGTACATTAAGCCAAGTTGATATTGAGATTCTGCATGCCCCGCTTGAGCCGCGTTGGTGAAGAGTTGAACGGCCTTGGTTTTGTCTCCGTTTGCGAAAGCGGTTTTGGCTTGAGAATACGTGCTTTCAAGATTGATTTCATCTCTGGCGGAAGCGATGGTTTCGGGCAAGAAAAACAAGACGCCTAAAACACTAAAAAGAAGCGCTGTTCCTAAAAACCACTGAATGGGATTGCTTTTTTTAGACATGAAAACAGACTCCTACAAAACTCTCGTGATGTTGATTGGATCGCATTGTTAGTTTAGACAATTTATGAACGCTTTGTCAAGACTTAGGCGAATGCGCTTGAAATCTTACAACAGGCGGGGGAATGGTGTACAAAAAACACCATGAAAGATATTCCGCAAAAATTAATTCTGAGTCTGCTGAAAATACAGACGCATGAGTTGACGTTGACGTTTATAATCAGGGCAATACCGTGCGACTAAAGCCCAAAAACGTTTACTGTGGTTGGCTTCCTGAAAATGAGCCAACTCATGCAAAATCAGGTATCGAAACGCTTCTGCTGGAATGGCTGGCCCCAAACAATAACGAGACACGCTCATCACCCCGATCCGTAAATTGACTTGAGCCAAGTGTGACACTTTTGAACGCCCTATTTTGACGTCCTTTAAAGGGGCTTGAAAGGTGCTTGCATTTAACTGGTAAACATAGGCCTTGAGTTCAGAAAGGGTTTGAATGGAAAGGGTTGGCGCACCATGGGCCAGATCTTGAGCCTGCAAGGATTCCATAGACAACCGATGCTGTTGCTGTTTAAAATGAACGTGCGAAAGTTTGATCACCAATTCATCAATGGCATGTTGTTTCAAGCGTTTGGACCAATGGGGCGGAAGGGTGATAACGGCCGTGTTTCCTAAAATACGCCCTGAAGCCCGCTTGGCTCGCGCGGATTCCTTGAGTGAAACAGGTAAGCCCGTATGAAGCACCAAGGCCTTAAGGGGCAATTCTTCCTGCTGTTTTGACGTGTGAATGGAGGAAAGAACGGG
This sequence comes from Vampirovibrionales bacterium, assembly GCA_044348005.1. Taxonomy (GTDB): domain Bacteria; phylum Cyanobacteriota; class Vampirovibrionia; order Vampirovibrionales; family JAJTHC01; genus JAJTHC01. Next base: position 101,006 of record JBIKTR010000005.1, read on the forward strand.
TTGTAAAAACGACAGTAACGACTGTTGCATACGCCTTATACCTCTACAACACTTTTACAGACAAGGGGTTTTAACCCCTGTTGTGGATGCGCCTGATGCCACGCACGAGCGCTTTCTACATCCTGCGTGATTTGGCGGGTGAGGGCTTCCACCTCTTCAAAGCGAATTTCATCTCTTAAACGCTGGTGAAAAACGACTTCAGCGGGTTGCTGCCACCAATTTTCATAGGCAAAGACTTCCAGTACGTGGGATTCTATCTTGACAGTGGGGCTTTCATTCACGGTGGGGGCGGTGCCTACGTTGGTGACACTTTTAAATACCTGCCCCGCCGTAATCGTATGGGTGATATACACACCATTTTTGGGAATAATTTTTTCCGCTTCAGTGGGTTGAATGTTGAGCGTAGGGAAGCCCAGTGTTCGGCCTAATTGACGCCCTGCTTGGGTTTTACCTAAAACGCGATAGGCCCTACCCAGTAACAGGCCCGCTTCTTTAACATCGCCTTTGCCAAGAAGATGACGAATCCAAGTGCTGGAAATGGCCAGCGTATTTGATTCTTCCGCCAAATGTGTGGGTGGCAATGCGTCAACAACGCTGACGCCAATGCCTAAGCGTTCGGCGTTTTCAAGCAACCAATCGGCATTGCCTTGACGCTGAAAGCCAAAATGAAAGTCATAGCCCACCACCACATGCACCGCACCGAGTTGCGCTTTCATAAAGTCTTCTATAAAACTTGTGGCACTCATGCGTCGAAAGGTTTCATCAAAGGGGGGCATGACCAACACATCAAGACCAAACCCACGACACAAGGCCATTTTTTCTTCCACACTGGCGAGTAAATAGGGCGCATGGGTTTTTTTAAGGTAGGCTTTAGGATGTGTTGAAAAACTAAAGACGCCTGCCCACGTCCCTACACGACGCGCTTCTTCTAAGGTACGTGAAAAGACGGCTTGATGCCCCAAATGCACGCCGTCAAATACGCCAAGGGCATACACGCCCCCTTTCGATTTTAAGTCATCGGGCAAGTGAATGTTTGCATCTAAGCAAGTGAAGGCAGGGGTTGACATTATAGAGGTTCCGCCACGAACTTGGTCAATCCATCGGCTTCTAAGCCTAAGGCATCCACCACGGCAACCGCTAAGGATTGAATCACCAGAAGCAGTAAAACATCATCGGGCAAGGTGGTTTCCACCGCCAAATCTACCACATGGCCCAGTTCACCCAAGGCCTTGGGCAATGGCGGTGTGGAAGCCGATCGAATCCATAATTGCTTGAGCCGAGACGCGTGCGTAGCATCTACATGTTGAAGATGAAAGCACGCATCGGCGTAAAAGTCGGGGGCGTTGTTCACCGGTGGGACGTAAACCAATAACGCCCAAGCCGATTGCTTACGGTGTAAAATCGAACGAGGCCCATGCTTAAAGCCTTCATGGTGATACGTCAAGACAGGCCGACTGAGTGTTTCCGTCCATTTTAAATGAACTTCATTTAAAACGGGCATCACGGTTTCAGCCCCAATAACAGCAATCGCCGCGTCTCGATCAGACTTCAATAAATCCACCGCCGCTTGCCACGCCGAATGTTCAGGCAACAGGTTTAACACACGCCGTATTTCAGGCGCGAGTTCCGCCAGTTCATGGGCAAAGGCATCTTCTTGCTTGAGTGCTTGCTTGGCCAACGCTTTTAGCGTAAAACTTGTGGCCATAAATGTTTTGGTTGCGGCAATGGCGTCTTCTTTTCCTGCGTGAAGAAAATACGGCGTCAAGCCTTGCCAAGCCCCCACATCCAGCGATTCAGGGGAAGCATTGGTCAGTAACAGCCCTTCTAAGTGGCCCCAAGTGGCCTTGGCTTTTTCAATCGAACGCAGTAAAGAAGCCGTTTTCCCGGATTGAGACACGGCAATGAGATAAGGTGTTAAAGCGTTTGCGTGGTGAAGTCGAGCTGGCCCTTCCGCAAGGTAAGCTTCTAGTTCCCACGGGTAAAAAAGCAAAACGCTGTGTTGAAGGTGCGCTTGAAGTAAGGGCGTTAGTTGCCACTGCACCGCGTTATAGCTTGAGCCTTCGGCCACAAAAATCCAGGGTTGTAAGGGATTGAGTGGAAGTTTAGGCAGTTCAGCCAAGCGGGTGTTTAAGTCTTCTAGCACATGGGCTTGAGCCCTCACATCATGCGAATCAATGAGCTTAGGGGGCGTCATTGGCGTCCCCTTGAGGCTCCGCTTGAGTCGCTTCAGCAGGTGTAAAGGGTGAACGCAAGTGCTTTAAGTAAATAAAACTACTGGTAATTAAGCCCATGCCCACCGCGATGTTGACGATTCCACGAATGAGCAAACTAACATCAAACACAGTCAAGCTTAAGCTAATCAATAGCATCACGCCAATCACAATCCAGCTCCGCAGGGGGTAGACATGGATCGGTTTTTGGGGTTCCGTTAGAGCTTCTAAACGAATAATGTTGCGTATCGACGATTTGTTGAGGATGAACTTGCCTTTCAACATGCCCAGTAACAAGGCCCCAAACACGCAATACACCAGGACGCTAAAGGGTTGTTCGACTTGTATTAAAAAGTCGATGCCCCGCTTACTGAGGATAATTCCTCCGCTCATCCAAATGGCAAAGGCGAGACGCATCAGGGCGTAGCGGTCGAGTTTAAAGGGAATAATCGCGAGTATGACTGGGATTGACACCATAATCGAAAGGCGTGTGAGTGTTTGAGTGTCTAGCAACATGGCAGACGTCTCCTTTTGTTGTGGAACTGTTGTTATTATTTGGCGGATTCATTAACAAGTGACGCAGGGGGTGACGCTTAAGCCACAGGATGCTGTTGTACCTTTAATGGCATCTTGAAATTTAAGCAGTTGCGAAAACGCGTGTTCAACAAATATGCTATTCAATCAAGCTCCGCTTCCCTCACCTTAGCAAAAGCACTCGATTTCTGCAAGTAGTGACGCCCCAAGAGAGTGTTAATTTAGAATTTTTTGTTAGAATAGAGATCTTCATAGTGTTAAACAGATGAAACTACTGGTGTATTATTGCTTTAAGCACCCCAAAAAACTAGAGCAACTTAAAACATTCTTAAATTAACACTCCCTTAAAAAATGAGACGGTCGCTTTTTTAAAACGTCGTCAAAAATGGCTTAATTTTCGACCCACAAAAGTCTGTTTTCTGGCCACAAAAGTCCGATTTCTGGCCACGAAAGTCCGATTTCTGGCCACAAAAGTCCGATTTCTGGCCACGAAAGTCCGATTTCTGGCCACGAAAGTCCGATTTCTGGCCACGAAAGTCCGATTTCTGGCCACGAAAGTCCGATTTCTGGCCACGAAAGTCCGATTTCTGGCCACTAAAGTCCGATTTCTGGCCACGAAAGTCCGATTTCTGGCCACGAAAGTCCGATTTCTGGCCACGAAAGTCCGATTTCTGGCCACGAAAGTCCGATTTCTGGCCACAAAAGTGTAGAAAAAAATGAAACAAAGGGGGTGTTTTATCCGTTTTTCAAGGAGCCACTCTGTTTCAGTATGACTGATTTTTTGATCCTTTACCAGTGCGTAAACCCCACTATGTTTATTGAACGCATTGCGCGTGTTTCGTGTAAAATAGAAACACAAGCCTAAAAGGATGATGCTTCTATGCCTAAATCACAGAAACCCTTGCTCGGTATTGGTGCCGCAAATGCCGTTTCCTTATTTCGCAACGCCCTGTGTTTTGTGGCGGTGAGCCTGCTGTTTAGTACGCAGGCCAGTGACTACACGCTGGCGTTTATAATGACCGTGGCCATTATTTGGATGGACGGGCTAGACGGTTTCCTCGCACGCTCACTCGGCGAAAGCTCGCCTGTAGGGGCGGTTGTGGACATTTTAAGCGATCGCGTGGTGGAACAGATCTACTGGGTGAGCTTTGCCGTCTTCGGCTGGATCCCCCTATGGATGCCGTTATTGGTGATTACGCGCGGGGTGTGGGTGGACGGTCTTCGCAGTTTCGCCCTGCAAAAGGGCTGCACCGCCTTTGGCGAAAGTTCTATGATGAAAAGCTGGTGGGGCGTTTTATTAACGAGCTCTCGCTTTAGCCGTTGGACGTATGCGGTGACCAAAGCCGTCGCCTTTGCCTTTATGATTCTCGCGCATCAGCCTAAAGGCGTCGACAACTGGAGCCTTCAATGGGCGTGGATTCCCCAAGTCGCCCAGTATTCCGCGTGGATTGCGGTGATTTTCTGCGTGATTCGAGGCATCCCCGTGTTGATTGAAAGTCGTCGCTATTTTAGTGAAGATTTGCCTAGTCCAACGGGTAACACCCCATGACCCCATCACCAAAAGCCGTTTCAGATCAAGGCACCGTCGACTTTTTCACCAACCCCAAGCAAATTGGCACCATCGGTTTGGCCCTGAGTTTTGCCGCCGCTTGGTTTGGGGCCACTTCAACCAAGGCCATTATGGATGGCTACTGGAAAAACGGACTCAGCGCCTTATGGATGATTGCCATTCCTTCTACATTAACCATGTTGCTCGTGGCGTTATTCGTCGGCAAACGGGTGCAAGCCTTGCCGTACATGAGCCAACCTGAAGCGGTGGAACACGCCTTTGGCAAACGGGGACGCCTGTTTTTGGCGTGGGTGATTATTATTGCGTCTACCACCACGGTGGCGTCTCAATTGGTGGCCAGTCGTCAGTTGTTGACGGCTTTACTGGGTGAATGGGGCACACCCCTTTTACTTTCGCTTTATGGTATAGTGATTTTATATAGTTTACTAGGTGGCTTTTTTGCGGTGGCCTTTACTGATACCTTGCAATGTATTTTAATGATTGTGGCCTTAAGTAGTTTGGCAGGCTTTGTGGCATGGCAGGGGTGGCATCACGCCGAAGCCTTCCAACACGCCTGGATGCACCCTCAAAATGGAGCCGACGCCTACTGGACGCTGTTGCCTGAACCCGCGTATGCCTTGGTATTAACCGCCGTATTCGCCCTAGCGTGGATGATTGCCCCTGAAATGTGGCAACGCATGAAGGCGTGTAAATCCCCTGAACAAGCGACTCGCGTGAGCTTTTGGTCTATGGGCTTTATTGTGCTACTGTGTGCGGTGGTGGCGTGGATTGGGCTTTCGGCTCAAGGGGTATTTGAAGCCTTGGGCTTTATTGCGCCTGCGGGGCAGGCCAATGTCTTTTTATGGATGACCCAACAACTGCCTTCTGTGGGGTGGCAAACCCTTATTATTGTGGGGTTTTTGTCTGCGGTCACTTCTACGATGGACAGCGCCATGAACGTGGCGTCACAATCCTTGGTGTATGACGTGGTGCAACGCTTTATTGCCCCTTCCGCCACGTGGATGCAACTGCGTTGGGTGAATTATGTGTTTCTCCCGATTCAAGCGGTGGTGGCGGTGTTGATTGCCTTTCGCTTTAACGATATTATTAAAGTCTTGTGGTTGTCGGCGGATGTGTATGCGTCCACCATGTTGGTGCCAGTGTTGGCGATTTTATTTACACCTAAACCGCACAAGCAAGCGGGGCAATGGGCCATGTGGGTGGGCTTTTTCTGCATTTTACTGACCACGTTGAAGCAGTATACCCCCTTACCCCTCGATTTTTTACCCGATTGGCCTTTTTCAACCCTGTACAGCATGAGCTTTGCGGGTTTGACCTATCTAGGCCTTAGCCGATTCAACACTCTGCCCCGCTTTAAAATTGTGGCGAAGGAGGAGCTCACATGAATCTCGCGTCTTCCTTAACACAAGCGATTCATCGCTTGCATTACACCCGCCCCACGCCCTTGTGGTGGTGGATGTTGATGATACTGCCGACAATAGTGTATCGCATGGGTGTTGCGTTGCGTCAATGGTCGTATCAAGTGCGGTTGAAGAAAAACGTGTACCTGCCTGTGCCTGTGATTAGTGTGGGCAATTTAACGACAGGCGGTACGGGCAAAACCCCTATGACGGTGGCGATTGCCCATTACTTGCACCATGAACTCAAGCTCAACGTGGGGATTTTAAGCCGTGGCTACGGGGCCACTGAACCGCAAACTTACGCACGGGCCGAAAATCCCGACTACGGCGATGAAGCCTTTATGATTCAAAACGCCTGCCCCTTTGCCACGGTTATTGTGGGACGCAAACGCTGTGAAAATGCCTTGCGTTTGATTAAGGAAAGTCCCATTGAAGTACTGGTGCTGGATGACGGCTTTCAATACCTCCCCTTGGCGCGTGATTTAAACGTGTTGTTGGTTGATGAAACCGCTCGATTGGGCAATGGGCATATTTTGCCCTTAGGCCCCTTGAGAGAGCCCTTAGCGTCTTTACGCCGTGCGGACAGCCTACTGATGACGCGCAGTTGTAACGCGTCAAGCTTGGATTATTTAAACGCCTTGATTCGTAAAAGCAAGGCCCGTAAAACGCACCCTGATCTTGTGGCGCAACACCTTACAGGCGTTACCCCCTTGTTGGATTCTACCCGCACAGAAGCCCTAGATTATTTAAAAGCGCGTAAGGCTCTGTTGTTTACAGGCATTGGCAATCCGCAACAATTTATGGACGGCGTCAAGGCCACCGAAGTCACGTTGCTTGCCACCCTGATTCTGGCGGATCATGAAGCCCTTGAAGGCTATGCGCTTGAACAATTACAGCACTTGTGGCGCAAGTTCGAAAAACCCATGATTCTTTGTACGCATAAGGACGCCGTGAAGCTTAACCTGCAGGCTCTAGGCGATTTGGCGGAATCCATTCACATTGTGGAATTTGAACTACTTTTGCCAGAAGGGTTCAAGCAACTCATTAAACGCTTTGTGGGGTTGGGCGAACGTCAAGGCCCTGTGCAGTTAGAAACGCCTTTGCCGTCCTCTTCTTTAAATGCCCCTGCCTTAACGCCTGCGGTTGGCCCCGCCATGGGTGAATAGTACCATGTGGGGCCAGTGGTTAAAAAGCAAATGGCTAAAAAGTATCTCTGTAAAGGCCGTATTGAAGCGTCCAAAGGCCATTGCGTGGGCTTCTGTTCAGCGTGTGTTGGTCATTCGCCACCGTTTTATTGGGGATACCGTCTTACTCGAGCCCTTTTTACGCGCGTTACGGCACGCTTTACCCAGCACCGCGGTGATTGATGTGTTGGTGAGCAAAGGATCGGGTGAGTTGTTGGAAGGGCATCCTGCGGTGGATGAGCTGGTGTATTTTGAGTCCGCCAAACAGGTTTTGCCACATCTGAAAGCCAAGTCTTACGATGCGTGCTTTGTCTTGAAACGCTCGTGGTCTTCGGTGTGGTTAGCCATAAAAGCAGGCATTCCTTGGCGAATTGGCTTTGACACGGAAGAGCGTGGGGGACTCTTGACGCATCCGATACCCTATCGTGAAGGCATCCATGAGGCGGAAAGCTTTATGGATGCACTTTGCGTTCTTACTCCCTCTCCCTTAGGGAGAGGGACTCACAATGCCCACCCTACATCCTGTTTCCCTCATCCTAACCTTCTCCCTAAGGGAGAAGGGACAAATCCAAATAGAGCCGTCTCAGTCGGAAATTGGTCGTATTTGACGGAGACTAATCCCTTGCCTGAAGACTGGCAAGAACGCCTCAATCAGTACAAAGCCGAAGGGCGCCGATGCGTTTTGTGGCACGCCGTGGCGTCTAACTCCGCAAAAGCGTGGCCTACGCAAGCGTGGCACGCCTTTTTTGACTTGATCAACAACGCACAGGGCGAACTGCCGCCCTTGGCCTTTTTTTGTATTGGTAGTCCCGCTGAAAAAGCCTATTATCAAGCGTTTGACGCGCACTTTTCGACTCAAATGCCCTTACACATTGCTTGTGGGGAATTAAGCTTGGCCCAAGGCATGAGCTTGCTTCATCAGCTTGACGCCACCTTCGGCATTGATTCAGGGCCATTGCACATGGCAGGTACTGCTGGGCACCCCATTCTAGCGCTGTTTGGCCCGACCGATCCACAGCGTTGGAAGCCGTTGTCTAAGGCGTCGGTGCAGGTGTTGCAAGCGGGGTTGCCGTGCCAACCCTGCCAGCTCAAGATCACTTGTGAATTTGAACAACGGTGTTTGACGCATCTTTCGCCTGAACGGGTGTTTGACGCCTTTCTGCGTTTGTTGAATGACGTGGACGCACGTCAAGGAGGGGCCCATGTTTAATCTTCATCCCAACGATCCGCTTTACAAAGACGCCCTCAAAAGCCTTGACGTCTTAGAATGGCCTCGGCTTATGGCAGAAGTTTTCGCCCGTTGCCCCAGTGTTTATGGTGAAAAGGCTTGGCACACACGCCCCTTTTTAGACGCGGTAGAAGACCTTCAACGGCATCAACATGAAGTGGGGGCCTTGGCTCAACTCCTTCAACGCTTTGGGGAATCCACGCATCAAAACAGGGGGCGCTTTCGTGATGCCTTGCCCGCGCTGGAGTCCCTTACGAAAGGGGCGATTCTGGGCTTGGCAGATTGGGTGGATGTGTTGCACGGCTTGCATCACGGTAGGCATTCTATGAATCATGTGCTGAAGTTTCGCGGACAGCTCAACGCGCAGTCCAACGTCTTTTCGTGGCTTGAAGGCGTCCCAAGCCCTGTAGGGTGGTGGACGTTTTTAGATCAAAAACTCGCCCCTGAAGGCGACCTTCGAGACACTGCTTCCCCTGAACTGGCTCAGCTCAAAAAGCGAGCCTCTGCTCAAGAACAGGAAATTCAAAGTACGCTGAAACAACTCTTAAGCAGTCCCACCATTGTAAAAGCCTTGCAAGAACCCATTATCGTGCAACGCAACGGCCGCTACGTCCTGCCTGTCAATGTGTTCTACAAAACCAGCGTCCCCGGTATTGTGCAAGACGTTTCTGCCAGTGGTTCCACCGTGTTTATTGAACCCAAACGCGTGGTGGAACTCTCCAATCGCTTGCAAGAAACGCATCAACGCATCGAAAAGGAAAAATCGCGTATTTTAAAAGAAATGAGCGAAATCCTCGCTCCTGATGCTGAAGGACTCGTCACCTTTTTTCAGGCGCTTGAAGCCCTTGAACGGCAATGGGCGGCCGCTCGTTTGGCGAAAGACTTGGACGCCCAAGCCATCCGCGTGGTGGACGCCCAAGCCCCTCACCTGCGCTTGAAGAATCTGAAGCATCCGTTGTTGTGCTTGCAAGAAGGCAAGCACGCCATTATCGCCAATACCGTGACGCTGGGGGACTTTGAAGTCCCTCACCCTAGCCCTCTCCCTAAGGGAGAGGGGACAGAGCAGAATGACACGTCTGCTCGATGTATGGTGATTACAGGCCCCAACACAGGCGGAAAAACGGTGCTACTCAAAAGCGTGGGCTTGGCCGTTTTGATGCTTCAAGCTGGCCTACTGCCCGTGGTGGAAGAAGGCTCTTCAATGAGCCTGTTTACCCGCGTGCTGGCGGATATTGGCGATTCTCAAAGTTTGCAACACAATTTGTCTACCTTTTCAGGGCAAATGAGTCGACTGGCGCGTTTTGCTCAAGCATCTGTTTCACTTGAACAGTCGCTTATTTTAATTGATGAAATCGCCGCAGGCACAGACCCCATTGAAGGCAGCGCCTTGGCCCAAGCGCTTTTAAAACGCTTTTATGACAAGGGCGCCATGATTATGGTGACCACACACCTAGGGGTATTGAAGCAAGAAGCGCATCGTCAAGCGGGCTATGTCAATGCATCGGTGGCGTTTGATGTTGAGCGCTTGGCCCCGACGTTTCGGCTACTCATCGGTGTACCGGGGGCGTCTAACGCACTGGCCATTGCAGAACGTTTGGGCTTGGATCACGCCCTAATTGAAGAAGCCCTGCTGTACATGGGTCAAGTGCAACGCGACTCTTCAAGCTTGTTGAGCGCCTTAGAACAAGAACGGCTCGCCAGTGAAGAAACCCACCTTGAACTTCAACAGCTTAAAGACGCGTTAGAACAGCGTCAAGCGGATTTTAAAGCCGAACAACAAGCCTTTCGTGAAAAGAAAAAGCAATTACTCAGCGATTACCAAGCCCAATTCAAAGCCCGTTTAAGAGAAGTAGACGAAGAAGCCAAACGCCTGAAAAAAAATCTCAAAAAAGCGGAAGAATCGCCGAAGTCTCTCGCCTTTGCTCAACAACGGATTTTGCGTTTAACCCAAAAAGTCGATGCACACTTTGAAGCGGAACTCACCCCCCTGAATGTCGAAATACAGGCCCATGAACCTGAAAAACCGCGCCACACCTTTGAAATCGGGCAGGACGTTAAACACCCCAAACTAGCGGGCAAGTCTCACATCGTGGCGCTTTCTAGCGACGGCAAAAAAGTCACGCTTGTAAACGGCACGATTCACTTGGTGGTAAAAGCCAGTGAAGTCGAACCCTTGGGCTTGAATCCTGACGCGATTAAGGCGATTAAAAAGGCGGAACATCGTAAGTTATTGCACCGTATTCATCAGCAACAGGCGCCACTGGGCCAACCTGCTTTTCAAGGGACTTTTTCACTCGAATGTAATGTGCGGGGCAAGCGAACCGTTGAAGCATTGGAAGAGGTGCAAGCGTTTTTAGACAACGCCCATCGGGTGGGGTTGAATACGGTGGGCATCGTTCACGGGCAAGGCACAGGGGCGTTGAAAAAAGCGGTCAGGGACTATCTCAAAACATGCCCTTTTGTGAAGGACTTTTACCCTGAACAGGCTCACTTGGGTGGCGACGGCAAAACCATTGTGGAAATGAAAGAATAGGGTAAACCACCTTCATAGGCGAAAATCTAATAACCGAGCTTACTCGGTACCAATTCTTCGGTAGACGCTTCACTAAAAAAGGCGTGATGAATGGCCTGCACCGCCTGTTCACTTTGCGCGCTAGACACCAACACCGAAATTTTAATTTCAGATGTCGCAATCATGCCGATGTTGATTTCCGCTTCCGCGAGCGCTTGAAACATGGCCGCCGCCACCCCCGGCCGATCAATCATCCCCACCCCGACGATAGACACTTTGGCGACTTGATCGTCTAACAACACGTCTTTGGCGCCTAAGTCTTTGAGAATAGGCTTTAACACGGCATCCGCATTTTGTAAATCCCACGTGTTGACGGTAAAGGCAATGTCGTTTGTGACGCCGTCTTGCCCAATGGATTGAATAATCATGTCCACACTAATGCCCTTTTCAGCGAGTGTTTTAAAAAGCTGGGCGGCAATGCCGGGTTTGTCCGGCAGGCCAGTGACGGCGACACGGGCTTGGTTTTTGTCACACGCGACGCCTGCAACGGCTCGGGTTGAATCTTGAGACATAAGGGCTTCATCCACAACAAGGGTTCCTTCATCGTTTAGGTTAAATGTACTGCGCACCCGCACTTTTACCCCCCAGCGACGGGCAGCTTCTACGGATCTAGGATGCAAAACCTTTGCCCCCAAGCGCGCGAGTTCGAGCATTTCAATATGGGCAATTTCTTCTAGCTTCATGGCCGTGGGCACCAAGCGAGGATCCGTCGAATAAACGCCTGTGACATCGGTGTAAATGTCGCAGGCGTCGGCGTGTAAGGCACCCGCAAGCGCCACGGCGGAAGTGTCTGACCCCCCACGGCCAAGGGTGCAGAACTCCCCTTTGCTGTTTTCACCCTGAAAGCCTGTGACGATAACAATGGTGCCCGCTTCTAAGAGCTGTTTGACGTAGTCGGTTTGAATGTCTTTAATCCGCGCGGTGTTGTAGACGTCTTCCGTCTGAATGCCGGCTTGAAAGCCTGTGAGCGCAATGGCCTTGTAGCCACGGCTTTGTAAATGTAAGGCGAGTAAAGACGCCGAAACCATTTCACCTGTGGCGAGCAACATGTCGTATTCACGGCCTTGTGGGGCGCTGTGAAGGGCGTTGGCCAGAGCCACTAGGCCATCAGTGGTTTTGCCCATGGCAGACACAATGGCCACCACTTGGGTGCCTGAATCGTAGGCGGCGCTAATGATGCTTGCCACGCCTTGGATTTTGTCGGTGTCGGCGAGTGAAGAGCCCCCGAATTTTTGAACCAGCAAACGCGTCACGGTGTTGTTCCTTTTTAACAAGTCTAGGCTTTCTACTATAGTAGAAAGCCTAGACGCCCGTCAAGCCCCAGATGTCTAAATGTTTGGCACGGCTCCCTAACCATTTTGGTCAAATCTGGACTGGAAGCGAGAAGCTGGAGTCTAACTGCCCCACCCCTGTCTTATAGTAGATGGTTTTAATTCCCCAGAAGTATTCTGTGCTTCAACGAAATCAGTAAAAGCTCTAAATACTTCTTCTGGGGGCCTCTTCCCAGTGCGAAAAGTCAGCTCAACGATTGCTTTAACAAAAACAGTAGATAAATTAGCCCCTGGTGATATTGTTGGAGAAAGCGAAGAAGGATTGTGTGACAATTCAGAAATTTGTGCTGCTGCGGAAAACAATAATCCTTCTATTTCAGATGAAGTCATAAAACGTGTGCTAGGTTGTATTGCAGTGATAAAATTTCTTGCTAAAATATTTTTTGGGTCTAGATAATTACCAACCCCACTGCGTTGGGTGGGCGTGACGCTTGGTTTGGGGCTGTAAGTGGTAGGGCTCAGGCTAAGGCGATTAAACATAGAAAATCCTTTGGGTTTACTGTTGAATGACGGTGACGAAGGGGGGAATCGTGGGGGTGGCAAACATGTTGGCCACGCCGTTGATTTTTTCGGTGTTAGAGAGTGAATAGCCCCCAAATCTTTGAACGAGCAAACGGTATTATACTGTTTAAACAAGTTCAGATTTTTCAGTATAGTCGAAAGATAGTGCGTTCGTCAACCCTTAGACGTCTAAAGTTTCGGCTCTCTCGGTTGGGCGCTAGCCCTACGGAGCGACTATACATGAACGATTCTTTTCGGGTTACGGGGTCACGATGACGAGGGGCCTTCACGCATCGGGGGGGAGGTTATTGAGAATATGTCGTAAAACACTTGTAACACCTTCAACACCATACTTTTTAGCTAATTGTTTATCAAGTCCTAAAATTGAGGAATGTAGTGCTTTGATGTTACCACCTCGTAACTGCAAAGCACTTTGCAAGGCTTCAAGTAATGTAGATCGCCATGTGGAGTCTGTTATATAATTTACATTGCTCCCTTGCTTGCAAGCTTCCGCCAATAATGTCTTTAGCCATCTTTCAGCCAAGTCAATTTCTCTCACCGTCTCACCAGCATTTCCCACGCGTTGTGGTTGTGGGGTAAACGGTTGATGCGGTATGGGTGAGAGAAGCATATTCAAGCGGCCTTTCTGTTCTAAGGTACGTCACGACTCAGTAGTCACTGTCGTGGTATCAGCTAAAAGGGGCGTCAAGCCAAAAATGTGCTAGCGTTGCCGAATTGTTACATAAATCGGCCTAACCTTTCCGTAAGGTCGCTATATTAAAATCCTCCGCTTAAGCGGAGGATTTAATGGCGGGCCAGACGAGGCTCGAACTCGCGACCTCATGCGTGACAGGCATGCACTCTAACCAACTGAGCTACTGGCCCTTGTTGAGAAGTGGCTTTAGCAACTTCACTGAACTTATTTAATCGTGAACAGAACTTAAACGCAAGCTTTTTTTGAAATAGAGAGTAAAACCCACGAAAAAGGGTGTGTTTCGCTTTGGGGTTGTTTCAACAGTTAAAAAATCGACCTTTTTCTTGAAAGCCAAACACGCCCAATCGCAAGTTTCACGGCGTTTAAACATTGTGAACAGGCAAAGTGTTGCCTGTATACAATTATCCTGTTCACAATTATTATGTGTGGGAGTAAACCAGAAATACTTCGTTTCGAAAAGCTTAGCAAAACCGTCAGAATCTTTCGAACACTATATTATCCATTCTACAAACTATTACAATCTATATTGTACCAAAGTCTTTTGAATTGGCTATAAAAGAAAAGGTGTTTCTTTTACATGAGCCTCTTATCCTGTCAAAAAATAAGGATTCTCTTTACACAAGGGAAGCGTTATGCACAAGAAAAGCCCAAAACGTGTGCAGATTAAATTGTATTGCACAAGAAAAGCCCAAAACGTGTGCATTACAGCTCAAGCGTTTCAGCAATCGTTTTCGCACCCACATTATGAAGTAAGTTATATAAATCGTTATTGATGTATAGCTTTTCTGTCCCCATAGGATAAATGCTCAACATCTTCAATTCAAGCAACTGTTTCAAGTATTTGTTAGCGGTATTACGATGAACACCTAAGACTTCTTCCACATAAACCCGCTTCGTATACGGATGACTAAACAAGTGATTCAATAGCTCGTGGCTGTAAACATTGGGTAGTTCACTACGGATTTTTATTTTATGTGCCTGCATCAATTCACGAATGGCATGAATCAACTGAATCGTTTGATAAGACGTTTGTTTCACACCTTCTAGCATGTATAAAACCCATTCTTCCCACGAATCCTTTTCTCGTGCTTCCTGTAGCAAACGATAGTAATCTGCTTTGTTTTGATTGATGTAACGTGAAAGATAAAGAATTGGCGTGTCTAGCAAGCCTTCTTTCACTAAATATAAAATGTTGATGATGCGTCCTGTACGACCGTTGCCCTCAAAGAAGGGATGAATGCTTTCAAACTGATGATGAATCATCGCCATTTTAATTAAGGGATCCCAATCACATAACGCCTCTTCATTGATGAAGGCTTCTAGGTTCTGCATATAGCGTAAAATTTCTTGCGGGTGCTGGGGCGGTGTGTAAATCACTTCCCCTGTTTGGTCGTTTTTAAGAACTGTGCCTGCTTGCGTTCTAAAGCCTGCATTATTGCCTTCTAGTTCGGCTTGAATGGCTTGAATATGGTTATTCGTCAACAACTGATGCGTTTTAACTGTATGGAATCCATTACGCAAGGCGGAGGCATACTGATGCACTTCCTTTGCTGAAATACTGGCATACTGCCCAAGTCTATGATTACTGCGATACAGTTCATCATGCGTGGTGATGATGTTTTCAATGGCGGAAGAATCTTTGGCTTCTTGAAGTGAAAGCGTGTTGATGAGGATGTCCTGATTAGGTATCGTCAAGGCAACGCCCTTAAGTTCTGCTAAGGCACGGGACGCTTCTTGTAGCTTTTTTAAAACTCGTTTGCTTTCGAGTTCAATAGAGATAGGCAGTAAAGGCAAAGAGCTACCTTCAGGGTTGATGTGATCGTCATGTACCGTTTTTATAATCATGTGTATCTAAAATCCCTTGTTTGCATCCTGTTTGATTGTAGCGTAAATATCAGTCAAAGGCAAAAACACGCCCCCTGTTTTTTAGGGGACGTTTTGGGGACACTGGGCATCGAAACGTATTAAAAACAGTCGAATTACATCAAACATTCAGACAAAGAAAAACCGCTAAAACCCAATAAAATCAGATACTATAAAACGGCCTATGGTCTCTTCGTTTTCGCTTCATACCGCTTCAACATGTAAAAAAAATCGTGGGGTTTAGCCACTGGGCAAAGGGCTAAAAAATAGGGTATACTGAAAAAGAGTGGCTTTTTTCAAGAAGCCTTCACAACCCAGCACATTCCTTGAAAATCGAGTAAAAAAACCGACTTTCGTGGCCAGAAAACAGACTTTCGTGGCCAGAAAACAGACTTTTGTGGCCAGAAAACGGACTTTTGTGGCCAGAAAACGGACTTTCGTGGCCAGAAAACGGACTTTCCGACACACGAAATTAGGCCATTTTTACATCGCTTGCAGGGGGGGGCAGACGACTGGGTTGAAGTGTTTTGTGTTTTTTTATGGCATAATAAGGTCATAATAAATGGTGCCACTTTTCTGAACCCTAAAAGGTATTTTTCTATGCCCTCTGAATCCTTCACGCCAACAGAAGCTCACTTTACCGATGAACTCTACACCCCTATGGCTAGCGATTGGCCTTCTGTTGCTGGGCGTCCGCCCCGTCGTGCGTCTAAAAAAATATGGGTAGGCCCCGTCGCCGTAGGCGGAGATGCCCCCGTTTCGATTCAAAGCATGTTGGTGAATGACACCCGAGACGTCCAAGAAAGCATCACCCAAATTCAGCGCCTCGCGGATGCTGGGGTGGACATTGTGCGCCTTGCTGTACCTGATGCGGAAGCCGCAGAAGCCCTGAAATCAATCGTTTCAGCGTCTCCCGTGCCGATTGTAGCAGACATTCACTTTGATTATCGCCTCGCCTTGCAATCCGCAGACAACGGCGTACACGCCATTCGCATCAATCCAGGTAACATCGGTTCCAAAGATTTTGTGCGTAAAGTGGTGGAAAAATGCAAGGAACGGGCCTTGCCCATTCGCATAGGGGTTAATGGTGGTTCGGTTGAAAAGGCCATTAAACTCGCGTATCCCAAGCAAGTTGAACGTCAATTGGTGGAAAGTGCCTTGCTTAATGCCCGCATTTTAGAAGACGAAGGCTTTGATCAATTCAAAATTTCAGTCAAAGCCAGCGACCCGTTGCAAGCAATTACGGCGTATCGAGAGTTGGCAAGGCGTTGTGACTACCCCTTGCACCTAGGCGTCACCGAAGCGGGCACTTTAAAACGGGGCATTTCAAAAAGCGCTTTTGCCTTGGGAATGCTACTTTATGAAGGCATTGGCGACACCATTCGCGTTTCGCTGACGGCGGACAGTGTGGAAGAAGTCTTTGCGGGGCAAGAAATTTTGCGTAGCGTGGGCCTGCGTCAAGAAGGGGTCAACATTATTTCTTGCCCCGCGTGTGGTCGCTGTGAAGTCGATTTACACGGACTCACCACCGAAGTCGAACAGCTGGTGGCGAAGTTGGATGTACCGTTAACTGTGGCGGTGATGGGCTGTTTTGTCAACGGTCCAGGAGAAGCAGAGCATGCGGATGTGGGCATTGCGGGGGGAATAGGGCAGTATTACATTTTTCGTGGGGAAGACCGTATTCGCCGTGTGCCTGAAGCAGACGCCTTAGACGCCCTGAAAGAAGAGATCAATCGTGCCACAGACGAGTTTAAAAAAGCCAACCCCAATTGGCAGGGAAGTAAGCAGGCGCAAGTGATTAAGCGCTAGGCGTCCCATGCTTGGTGTATTCTGCTCCAAAAAGTGACATGGGTTCTTATAATTTTTTTATAATGAAGGCAACGGTCGATTCTTACCCATGGGAGCATATTCATGATTTTCAGTAACAAAAACGACGCCCCTTCTGTCGAAAAAAAGGTGAATACCTTGGCGCCCGCCTTTAGTTACCCTAGAGTCAAGCGCCAAGGCAAATCCATTTATACAGAAGACGCTTCTTTTTATGAAAATACGCTTGACACTGATCTGGAAGACGACTTTACAGAAGTTGAACCACCGCTAGACCTAAGGGTTGAAGCTCCTCCTTTAAATCTAAGTACTGAAAACTCAGAACTTTTCATTAAACCCAAGGTACAGCATTCACCTATTTTTGTTTTAGAAGATGAGTTAGATGAGAGTCCTGACCCCATCCAGCCTCTTTTTTTGCAAGACGCCAACCCCACCTTTGAACAGGCATCTTCGTTTTTAGATGCTTCTGCCATTGAAACAAAAACGGACTTTTCTGCCACGACTCAAGAAGCAGATCCTTATTCACTAGATGAGGCGATTGCCAAATTGGTTGGGTTTGAGAAAAATGTTTCACCAGAAGTACCTGATGAAATGCCCCCAACTGTTCTGAGTGAAATGCCCTCCCAATTTTCCAGTGAACCCCTAAGTCAAAGTGGGAATGAAGCCCCTTTTTCTGTTCCTAATACCTTCATAGAACGAGAAGTTGAGCCTGGCGCCAAAACAGTGCTAACCCAAGATGTTGAAGGCACCTTTGCTCAAATGGGGTTTGACAACGAACCATTAACGACCCCTCACGTGACGAAACCCGCCCCTGAAAAACGATCCCCCAAGGAAGAACGCTCGTTTCAAGATCGTACCTTGGCCTTTGAAGATGACGAGCACTATTATAATCCCCTAGCGATTGGGGAAGTTTTGCCCAGCTATAACCTTGCACAAACGCCAGTTGAAACCACCACACTGGATGTGTTTGAAGACTTGTACGAGGCCGACATAGATTTGCAAGAAAGTTTTGCCGTTGCCCAAAAAAGTACGGAAGCCTTAGAAACCCTTTTTAGCCCTAGCCTAGTGACCCCTGCTGTTGTTGAGACACCAGCCTTGGTAAGTAATGCGATAGAAACAGCACCCCTCGTGGAACAAGCCACTGGCGTTGAAGCCTTCGAACTTGAAGAAGTCGACCCACAGGAATCGCGGTGGACTTTGCTTGAAGAAGAGATCCCTTTTGCCTATAGTTCTGCTGAAGAACCCCCTTCTTTCAATGAACCTGCCCCTTATGAACATTCTACAGTAGCACTGAATCACGAGTTAGACGCGTCATTGAATGCGTCTTTAGAAGACGTTTTTCTAGTGGATGATCAAGCCGAAGAGTTTTCTGAAACATTCGACTTACCTTCTCTAACGGTGCCGTCTGAGGCTCCTTCTAACGAAAATCCCTTTGATTTTTCACTCTTTTTGCAAGACAATCCTGAAGCGGATTCTCCCATTGTATTTCAGCAAAGTACAGATGAAGAACGCGCGATTATGGCCTCTCAACCCTTCCTCGCTTCAGAAGAAGCCGATAGTTCAACTGAAATGTTTGAAGCAGTTCAACCCCTTGATTTTTCAATACAAAACCAATGGACTGTTGAAGACGAGGATGACTTACATTTAAACGTGGAGCCTTTTGTTTCATTTCAAGAAGAACCGAACGTTTTACTTGAAGAAGAACGTGTGGCTAACAGCAGTGAAAACCAAGCGGAACCAGTTACGGCGGATTTCGAGGTCGTTTCTAATAAAGACCCAGAACAAGACGCCCCCGCGGATAGTTTGCCAAATGACTTAGCGATAGGTCGTATTTCTGAAGACGACGGCTATGAAGAGAACGATCTTCTTGAACGCTTGCTTCGAGAAGCCCATAGCGAAGAAACCTCCGTTCTAGACTTGTCCTTTCAAGATCTTCGCCAACTTGAAGAAGGCGAAGACCCCATCTCCTCCCCTGACGCTTCTAGCTATAGTTACTTTTCAGTTGAAAGCGACAACGTCGAAGAAGAGTCTACAGCTTTTTTAGATACCGGTGTGTTTATTACTTTGGAAGGCTTAGAAAACGACACTGCCCATGAATCAATTTCCATGAACTTAACACCCATACCCGCCACCCCAAAAAGTGATTCAACCCCTCAGCTCGTCCATTCCATGAATGCCGAAGATTCAGACGAGTTGGACGCCTTTTTAGAAGTCCCCAAAGCCAGTGAAGCCACTTTAGGGAAATATGCCACCTTGGCCTTAGAAGATTTAGAAGTGCTTGTTTCGCAACCCTTTCCTTGTGGTGAAAGTCACTTGTACTTGGTTCACGTGAATAGCGTGTATGCCATTATTGCGCTTAAGCATCATAAATATGTGTTATTGCAAGCCTTTTCTAGCTTGCCTGAAGGCGTGGAACTAACAGGATCTACGGATGCCCCACAGGTCCAAGGCGACACGCTTCAACTCACCTGGAATGCGTCTAGTTTTCACGAACACATTTTTGACTTACAGTTTGGCAGCTGGCATGCCTTGATTGTAGAAGACGCCACACGCATTAACGTGCTATAGTGTTCGCTTTTTCAAGCACTTCTTTAAAGGGACGCAACGGCGTAAAGGTGAAACTACATTCACTCGGGAGCTTTGCCCCCATAAGGATGCCCGTTTCATTGGGGTAGCTTCTACAAAAAACAGGGCGCGCCTCGTAATCCATACACAAGTTGTCTTCCCCTAAATTATGGCACTTAAACACCAGCCCTGTTTCGGTTTCGTATTGGGCTTCAAAAAATCGGTATTCTTCGGGGTGCAGGGCCGCTAAGGCGTCAAACTCTTCCGCCGACTGAATCACCTGCTTGCCGTACGTCAAAAACAGATTCTTGCAACACGCCCCACACTGGTTGCAGGTGCCTGTGCGAACGGTGTACTGGCCCGTTTCTATCACTTCTTTGTAAGGCCACAAACGGTGCCGTACTTGACGAGACCACTTCAACAACAGCGAAGAAAAGGGAATGCATCCGAGTACCGTAAGGTACAGCCGACTGCCAAAGCGTTTTTGGGGAAAAGAAGAGGATTGCATAGCCTCATTTTAAAAGAAGCGCCGTCGAAAGGCAAGGAACTTTATAGGTTTTAAGCTTTATAGATGTCTACCCTGCCTACGCCAGCCGAAAGTAGTCCAAGAGCTTTGGCGGCAGCCCTTGAAAGATCAATAATACGTCCACCAGAAAAGGGACCACGATCTGTGACCGTAACTTCGGCACTTTTCCCCTTATAGACTACTCGTAGTTTTGTACCAAAAGCTAATGAAGGATGTGCACAAGTTAATTTATTTGGATCAAATATAGCTCCGCTGGCGGTTGGCCGACCCGCAAAGCGGTCACCATTACCTCCATACCAAGACGCCTGACCTGTTTGATAGGGGATTTTTGGCGGGCGAGTCGTTACTCTTGTGCCAAAGAGATTAGGGTATCTATCACCAAACCCTGAAGAACCAACAGTAAAGGTATCACCCCCCCCCCCACCAAGAGGGGTTGCGGGGGCGTTAGTCGTGGCGGTGTTTGAGGAGGCTGGCTGAGGTCTTATGTTTCTCTCAAGCATTGCTTCTCTTCCTACAGCAAAAACCATCATTCAATCGTCTCCTTCTGTGTGTGTTCGGGGGGGGGGGATTTGATGTCTTAATAAAAACAATCATTCTTCACGGATTGCCCGCTTTAAGAAAGCTTTAAGCTTTCAACCCTGCCCTATTTCTGCTATGCTAAACCCATGAAAAACACCCACCCACGCCCCCAACCGCTCGATGCACTAAGCACTCAGCATGCGGTGCAAGAACTGCATGCGCTATTTTGTGGGGCGAAGGTGCAAAAAATCAACCAATACAGCCCCACCGATTTTTCCTTCCATTTGTGGCAACCTAACCCCGAACGTCGCCCTGAACTAGAACGAGGCGTGTTATACATTTGCTTGCACAAGCAAACGCCCTTTTTCGCCTTGCTCACCCCCCTCGAACTGCAGGAACTCTTCCCCACCGCCACGTTTCAAAGCCCCCTGTTATTGAGCTTGCGTAAATACGTGCAAGGCAGTCGTTTAGAAAGCGCCCAAAGCATTAACGGAGAACCCGCCTTTCGCCTGGACTTTCACTACACCACGGAACTGGGCTTTCGCGCTTCGCTGACGCTTGTGGTGGAAATGATTGGCAAATATAGTAACGTCTTTTTACTAGAAGGTGAAACGCAAAAAGTGCTGAGCCTGCTTAATGTGGTGACCCCTGAACAAAGCCAGCTTCGCCCCCTTCAAGTGGGCAGTCCTTACCGCCTTCCGCCCCGTCCACAGGGCAAAACCCCTTGGGCGACCCTTGATTTGGCGGAATTGTGGCAACACATCGACACCCCTTATTCGGCGGAACAGGCGTTTGAATCCATTAAAGCGGTGGGCTGGGGCATTGCCAAAACCATGGCCCTGCCCTTACTGGAACGAGTCGATTGCTTTGACGACGCGCGTGAAGCGTTGCATCAGTGGCAGAAGCATACACAAGGGGTGCTGTTTTACGACGATGACGGCGCCTTGAAAGGCTTTCACGGGGTGAATTATACGGGGAAAGGCCAAGTCGTCGGTTCTTTTTTACAGGCCATTAGTGTGTATTATGCGTCATGCAAACGCCAGAAGTTGTGGGAAGACGCACGTCAACACTTGCGTAAACCGCTCATGAAGAAGCTCTACCTGCTTGAAAAAGGCGTGGCGCAGTTAAACACCCGTGTGCTGAACCGTCAAACGCTAGAAGAACTTCAAGCCAAGGGGGATGTGTTAATGACGCTGTATAGCATGCGTTATTTTACCCACGCCAAACCCTTTGAAAATATCTTTACGCCAGATGTTAATCCCCTCACGGGGCAAAGTGGCGAAGCGGTGGATGTAGACGTGAAAAAGACGTGGCTTGAAAATGCCCAAGCCTATTACCGTTTGGTGCAAAAGGCCAAGGGTCGGCAGGCGTTTGCGGAAGAAGAACGCTTGCGGTTGGAAAATGCCGTGGCGTTTTACAAATCTCTGGCCGTTTTGTTAGACAACGCCGAATCGAGGGAAGATCTTCACGCCCTGCAAGTCGATTGGCAAGAAGCCGGCCTGCTTAAAGCGCCCTTATTGAAGGGACGTAAAGGCAAAGCCACGCCTAAAACGCTGGCAGAAGAGGCGGGGCTTTTAAAGCTCACGAGCCCAGAAGGCTTGGTGATTTGGGTAGGAAAAAGCAGTAAAGCCAACGGGCAGTTGATTCAGAAGCAGTTGCGCCCCAAAGATTGGTGGGTGCATGTAGCCGAAGGGTTGTCAGGGTCTCATGTGGTGGTGAAAGTGCATGGCACGCCGTGGGCGGATTCGCCAAGCTTGCCGTTGCCTACGTTGGCCATGGCAACGGCGTTGGCGGCATGGTATTCAGAAGCACGGCACAGTGTGAAAGTGCCTGTGTTGTACACGCGGGGCAAGTACGTTCGCCCCATTCCGCAGTCTTGGGCGGGGCATGTGAACTATTCGCATGAAACCGCGGTGGTCATCACCCCTCAAAAAGACGGCTTTTAGGCGCTTAAACGTTCCACACGGCGTTGGTAAACACCCCCTAAAAAGCACCCGAACGGCTTGAGCGCTTGATTCAAGTGGCTCATTTTCAAGATTGGCATATTCTGCTTGAAGTGCTTTAATAGAAGAAACCGTGATTTTTTGTGAAGGATGCCCCCATGAAAGTTTCTACCACTTGGTTAAATGACTACATTGCAATCAGTGATTTAACACCCCAAACCCTCGCCGATGCCCTAACCAACGCCGGCCTTGAAGTCGAAGGGGCGATTGAAGAAACGGGCGTAAAGTTTAAGAACGTGGTTGTGGCAAAAGTCGTGGGCATTGAACCACACCCCAATGCGGACAAATTACGTTTGGTGAACGTTGAAGCGGGCCCAAAACAGCAAAAAACTCAAGTGGTGTGTGGGGCGCCTAACGTGGCTGTAGGGCAGTTGATAGCGTTTGCCCTCAATGGTGCCACCGTGTTTAGTTACAAAAAAAATGAATGGTTTACGCTTGCGCCTGCCGTTATTCGAAGCGTGCCTAGTGAAGGGATGATCTGTTCGCTGGACGAGTTGGCGTTGAGCCATGCGTATTCGCAATCAGACGGGGGCATTTGGGTCTTAAATGACCTGTTGGGTGATGAGGCCGTTGGGCAAGCCCTTGAAAAAGCCTTGGGCTTAGACGCTGAAACCGACGCGATTTTAGAAACCGCCCCCACCGCCAATCGTGGAGATTGGATGAGTTACCTGGGGGTGGCTCGGGAGCTTTCAGCCTTGTTTGAACGCCCCCTACACGCGATTCATTCCCTTGAAAAGGGGTCTTTGGACGCGGTGCTTTCTCAAGCCACAAGCCCCATTCAAGTGCAATTAAATGACACAAACATCTGCCCCTATTACATCGGGGCGAGTTTGACTCACGTCAACGTCGCGCCTTCGCCCGCGTGGTTGGTGCAACGCCTAGAAGCGTCAGGCATTCGCAGTATTAACAACGTGGTGGACATTACCAATTTTGTGATGCTTGAAATGGGCCAACCGCTCCATGCGTTTGACGCCCAAAAGCTCGGTGCAACGGGTGTTGTCGGGGTGCGTCGAGCTAAAGACGCTGAAACGCTCCACGCCCTTGATGAAGTCACCTACTCCCTTAACGAAGAAAACGTCGTTGTGACGTTTAACGACTCGCCCGTGGCGTTGGCTGGTGTGATGGGGGGGCAATCCACCTGTATTGAAGATTCTACCACTGAAGTGTTTTTAGAAGCCGCGTTTTTCCCTAGTGCCAGTACGCGAAGATCCGCGCGGCAGGCGGGCATTCGCACCGAAAGTTCGGCCCGCTTTGAACGGGGCATTGATGAAGGGGGCGTCAAGCAAGCGTTTGCACGAGCCCTTTACTTACTAGAAACCATCGCAGGCGCAACCCTTCAAAGCGTCTGTGAATCAGGGCCTTATGAAGTGGAAGCCGCCACCGTGGCGTTGAATTTGACGCATTTAGAAAAGGTCATCGGCAAGCGATATGACGCCACTCACGTAAAGGCTTGCTTGAACCGTCTAGGGTTTGGCGTGGCCGTTGAGCCCGCCCATGACCCAGAAACGCTCGAGGTGACGGTGCCTTCCTTTCGCCAGCGAGATGTGCAACAACCCATTGATTTAATTGAAGAAGTGGTTCGCATTGCGGGCTATAACGCCATTGAAGCGACCTTCCCCCCCAGCCAGCAACAGGTAACAAGCACCTTGCGTCGACGCATTTTGCAGGAACTGCGTCACACGCTAACAGGGGTAGGGCTCAATGAAGCCATGACCACGAGTCTCGTGGGGCAAGCGTTGCTTGAACGAGTGGGGGCGAGTTTTGAAGAATCACAAGCCGTAAAATTGCTCAATTCGCATTCTTCAGAACATACGTTAATGCGTCAAAGTGTGTTGCCCACTTTGTTGGATGCCTGCTTGACGAACATTCAGCAAGGGACGCCCGCATTTAATGCCTTTGAACTGGGGCGTGCCTATTTTAAGCGGGGCAAATCGAGCTTTAAAAACACTGGCGTGCAAGAAAAGTTGAATCTTGCCGTCATTCTTTGCGAGCAGGAAGCCCCGACCTCATGGATCAAATCTCCTTCGCCAGATTTTTACACGCTGAAAGGCGTGCTAGAATCGCTGCTTGATCGTTTTGCTTTAAGAGATGCCGTCACTTTTTCGCCCAATACTCACGATGCCATGTTCCACCCAGGGCGCTCTGCCAGCGCCAGCTTTACGGCGAATTCTAAGGCGTTTGCAAGCTTAGGGCAGTTACACCCGTCGATTCAAAAGCGCTTGAAGTTGAAAGCCCCTGTTTATATGATGGAAGTGGATTTAGATCTCTTTATTAAAACCGTCGAACAAGCCGAAGCCAGTCAAAACAAAGGCTTGCCTGAAGTGATTCAACTGTCCCCCTTTCCTGAAATGGAACGAGACTTGGCCTTGGTTGCTGAACAAGGGTTGTCTCATCAAGCGATCGTTAGCCGACTGCAAGGCTTGGCGTATGACACCTTACAGTCGGTGGATGTGTTTGACGAGTACCAAGGTTCAGGCATTGAGCCGGGGCATCGGAGTTTGGCGTTTCGCTTGATTTGGCAAGCCCCCGATCGCACCTTGACGGACAAGGAAGTGGATGCGGCGATGTCTGCCATTCGTGAAGACTTGGTGGCCCACCTAGGCGTTAGCCTACGTTAAGCCACGGGAACCGTTGCCAACTGTTGCTGGACCTTATTAAGTTCTACGGCCAATTTCTTTTCGTCTCGTTCGTTTTTGTTGGTCAGGCCCGTGAACTTTTTAAAGCCTTTGTCGACCCATGGGGCGGCAACAGCGTTCAATACCATACCAATGCCCATACCTGCTGCAATCGCAGGAAGGGCTGGTAGGGCGAACAATGAAACGATACCCACCGTAGCTGCCCCTACAGCTAGGTTTGTCGTTAAATCTGCGACAGCTTTGCGGTGATCTCCTTTTATCATGTTGTTACTAAAATTGAAGACTTCTAAAGCAGCACCTACAATCGCAAGCCCTTTGGTTACCTTCCCCATAATTCCCGTGTAATTACGAAGAGCGCCCATTTTTCCTTTTGATTTCACCGTATCAGCAAGCTTTGCCTTAGTTTTATCTGTGCCTTTTGTAAAAGTGCCAGCATTATGTTCGTTGGCTTTACTCGCTGTTTTTAATGCGTTTTTAACTTTATTAATGTTTCCTTCTTGAATGCGTTTTTGTATATTTTGCAATTGTTCCTTACTGAAGCCATGCGATTTTAACTGATCGTACAGTTGCATGCTCTTGGCTCTGTCATTATTAAAGAAGTTGACCGCCCTTTGCAAGCGGGTCGGTTTTTCCATTAAACCTGCTGCGAGCTCATCGAGATTTGTACCTGTCGAAAGATGTTTCGCTACAAACTGAGCATTGCTTCTATTCAACTTAACCACATGCTTGCGTTGTGCTTCAACAAGGTTGTTTATTTGATTCACTCGGGTTTGTTGAGCGGCCTGATTAGCAGTACCTTGTGGGAGTTTGCCTAACGCAGCTTTTTCTATTTCTTGCATTTTTTCTAAATGAAGTAAGGATTTACTGGCTTCTTGCAAGCGAATTTGGTCGAACTCTAGGTACTTCGCCTGTGCCGCTGCTTCTGCCGCCGCAACAGTTTCTTGTTTTACATTTGGTGTGCTTTTAAGTTTTTTCAATTCTGCGACAGCGTTGGCATAGCCTCTAGCACTTTCCGCGACTGGTTCACTATGCCCCCGCATAAGAAGGGAATCATTAAATGGACCTGAAGTATCCAGCCCCCTCAACCTAAGCGCGCGTATATTTCCGGCTTTTTGAAACCAGTTATTAGTTCTAGGGGCATAACTCAATACTTCGCCATTAGCGTTAACGGTATGCATCTCAAGATTAGGAAAATCAGTCCTAATGTTTCTTATTCTTGGATTAAGTGGATTCCCATCCGTACCAAGTAAAGCCATGCCATGCTTTTGAGCCGTTCGTTGCCATAAGTCAATAGGGCCCTTCTTAAGAGCAGGATCCGCATAATAACGATTAAAATGCTTCCGTTCTAGTCGATTATTGAGCCAAGGTAACTTGTTAAACACGTGGTGTTCTATTAAACTTTGATCATTCCAGTTGCCCTGCAAGGCACCTGCCAAACCCAAACTAGAAACACCTAGTTCACTTTGTTTGTAAGCCCCCACTGCCGCACCAGAAAGAACCCCCGCTCCCATCATTTGTGCTAACACGGCCGCTTCATCTTCGTTAAAGGCCACTGCATTAGCTTGTAGTCCTTGCGCTTGTGGTTGCGTATTAGAGTATGAATTAGATTGAATACCTGTCATGATTCGTCCTTGATATGCTTATGAAAAAGCGGTATGATGTCCTAAAAAAAAGTGTCCAAAAATTTAAACTACGTCTTACCAGCATAAAACCCAAATGCGATTACTTTTGTGCGGGGCGTGTTAGGTTTTAATCGAATTGGTTAGAGGAGGCGTTATTCAATTTTTGCTTTAAGCGTTGGACGACTTCATCCACTTCACGAATGCCAAGGGCATGACACAACCCCACATAAAGCCCACCTCCTACCCCAAGGGTCAGTAGGCTTATCCACACGGCACGGGCAAAGGCAAGCGATTGAATGGCAACAGGCAAATACGCAAAACTTTGCTTAGCCAAATATAACAGCCCCAGCATGGGTAAAGACGCCAACGTCAACTTGCCCAACGTCACGCTTAACGCTTTAATAGGCAACAACTTAAAATACTGACGCTTCAACACGTAAGACAACACCACTAAATTAAACAGTGTAATCCCCGTAATGGACGCCGTAATGCCCGCGATCCCCATTTTTAGCTTCACAATGAACACGTAATTCATCACCGCTTTTAGGGCAATGGCCATCAAGCCTACTAGCATAGGAGTTTTAGAATCTTGATAGGCATAAAAAACGCGGGTGACGGTGTCTCTCGCGAAATAAGGAATAATCTGCAGGCTTTGCCACGCAATAGCCACTGCCAAAAGGCTCGCATCTTCTGCGCCAAAACGACCGTGCGAAAACAACGATTCAATAAACGGCAACGGTGCAAGCCCTAAAATCAACATCATCGGTAGGGACAAAAACCAAAGCCCCCCAATACTTTTAAGCAATAAGGATGCCAAGGCGTCTTGGTTTTTCGTATTCACCAATTCCACTAAGCGCGGAAACAACGGCACCAATAACGCGGTTTGCAATACGCCCAAGGGCAATTGAATCAAGCGGTTTGAAAACACCACGGCTGACCACGCCCCTTCAGGCAAATCCGCCACAAAAAACATGTCCACATAAATCATCAATTGCCCCATTGAAGAACCCAACACCGCAGGCCACAGCAAGTGGAACCACGCTTTTGCTTCAGGCGACTGCCACTCTTTTAAGCGAAGCATCCCCGAAAAGCCTTTGCCGAAAAATTCAGGCAATTGTAACAATCCTTGTAACACAGCGCCTAATAAAGACGCCCACGCCAGAACCAAGCCCGTTTCATCCGCCCCAAAAAACACCAAAGCCAGCATCATCACCACGCTCATCACCACAGGCGACAACGCCGGCCACACGTAAACATGCAACATGTTTAACGCCCCATACAAAAAGCCCACCAGCCCCCCTATCCAAATAATGGGGGCCATAATCTGTAATTGCGTTGCGGCCAAATTCACGAGTTCAGCTTTGGCGCCATGGCCTAAAATTAGGGACATAATCGGGTGAGCAAAAAAGTACACCAAAACACTCAAAATCGCAAACACCAAGCCCGTCAATGTAGTAAGTGTACTGGCGAGTTGCTTGGCTTTTTGAGACGGCACGAGCTGACCAGCAGGGTTTTTTTCAAGTAACGCGGTAAAAATACTAACGGTTGCCGTATGAAATGGCCCACCCAAGCCCCCCAGCAAAATCAGGGAAAATTGGGGCAACTGAAACGCGGCAAAGTAGGCGTCGCTCACCACACTAAAGCCGTAGTGTTGGGCAATCATCACATCACGCACAAATCCAGCCAGTTTAGAAAGGAGTAACAACACTGCCATAAAACTGGCGGCTTTTAGCAAGCTTTTTTGCACAGGCACTTCAGAAGAGGGAGGAGGTGTTTGTAACGCTTCAGGCGGCGCCATGAGGGGGGGGGTCCATTTCTTTTAAGAACTCTTGTACATAGGCGATTTCATCGGCACGGTTTTGCACTTGGCCAGTAATACGCGCGATTCGCAAGCGTTTTAAGCACTTGCCAATGGCTTCACCCTTGGGCAGGCCCAAATCAATTAAATCATCGCCTGTTAAGTCGGGTTTTAAGCCACGCCAGCGTTTGAGGTAACGGGTCAAGGGTTCAAGCCAAGCTTGGGCGTTTTCTTGCTGTAAAACGTAAGCAATTAGGGCAATTGATTCGTAAGCGTCAAAGGCGTTGCATAATTGTAAGGCAGATGCATCTAAATTAAGTTGCTTGAGCGGTTGACGTTCTAAAAGCTTATTGTAATCGCTTAAAATGTCTTTGCATCCGCGGGTGAGTTCAAGGCGAATCATGAGTTTTTGACTCAACGCCACTTGCCCACGCAGCGGAGCCAACAGGTAACATAGGTAAATATACCACAAGGCCCGTTCATTACAGGTGTCAGGGTCTAAAGGATCGCAGTAGGGCGATTCTAGTTGAAAGACGTCTTGCAGGTTGTTTTGTACGTCCGCCCAAAGGTGTTGTAACTGCACCAAACTTTCCACAATGGCGCGACGCTCTTCAAAACTCAAGTGAAGGGGTTGGGGGTCTTCAGCACTTTCTGAAAAGCTCATCATAAACAGTTTGATGCCTTGCATGCCTAAAAACTGGTTGAAGAGGTCATGCTTGAGTTTTGAAGGTGGTAAAGACAGCCACTCTTTCAGGGATTCTTTGATTCTGGCCCCCCCCCCTTTGTAACAGGTCACATGCAACATGCTTAAGGCTTCTTGCATGAGCCACTGCGTTTGAGGCGAAAGCTGAAAGCAAAGGCGATTGGCAAACTTAAAGGCCCTTAATATCCGAGAAGGATCTTCAAAAAAGGTGGCCCCTGTGAGTACATGAATCGCTCGTGCTTCTAAGTCTTGCAAGCCATTGACGTAATCGTAAAGCATGCCTACATCATGAATGGCGAGTGCCAGCGTGTTGACGCTAAAATCTCGACGGCGTATATCTTCGTACAACGGCACGCCTCGCTTCGTTACGGTGGGCAATGCCCCACAATAGGGGTAGCGTTCTTCTCGAGTGGACGCCATGTCCAACATAATTAAATCTTTGTACTGTAGCTTTGCGGTGCCAAACTCTGCGTAAACTTCTTCAATACGAAAGTTACGAGATTGAGAATCCACGGCTTGAGCGGCCTTGTCACCTTGGCCTTCAACGGTAATGTCCACATCCCGAATAAGCATTTTACGGTCTTCAGTCAAAATCAAATCCCGCGCCACCCCCCCAATCAGATAGCCTTGTAACTGAAAGCGTTTAAATAAGGATTGTAATTCATACAATGCCGCAATAAACTTGACGGGAAACAACACGCCAAGCTGTTGCTTCATGTCAAATTCATGCTTGTGGTGCGATTCCTTTAAGTACGTTTCATTTAACAGTAGGGCAGGAAAGATGTTTTGCACAAAGTTTTGAGTCGGCAGGTAAGGTACGCTGATCACACGAACAGGCAACTGCCCCAATTGCATAGAAACCATGCGTTCTAAATCGGCCCGAAACACCACGAATTCAAAGCCGTTTTGAAGGAAGCTTTCCGCAGAAGCCACGGCATGAAGATCCACAGGGGCATAAAAGCAGGGGGTGGCTTCCGACTGAAAACGAAGTAAGGCCTCTTCAATGGGGATTTGAGCCTCAAGCGTCCATGGGGTGGCTTGAACCAAAAAAGATTTCTTTTTTTTAGGGATTTCAGAGGTAGACATGAACACTCGTGAAGGGGTTTAGGTGAATTTTCTTTATTCTATCAGAAAAACAAATGGACCAAACAAAAAAACGATTTCAGGTCCTTTGTTCAATGTGTGAACCATTCACTCAGTTTGTGAACAATTATTACAAAAATATAATTTTAAGATTTAAATCTCTTTTATTTAGATAACACAGACGAGACTCATTGATTTACGGATTTAGACGTATAGAGTGTGCCTTTGTTTGCAAACCTATAAACTCACAGATTTTTTGAGCATGCACTTCCTTTTCGTCTAAGGAACTGCACGAGAGGACCTGACGAAAAGGCGACCCTTTATGATATTGACCCAAAAACTTCGTCTCGCATAGGAACCCATAGATTTTTAATACTGAAAACACTTCATTTACATTAGAGAAAAGAAACGAGGAGACATTATGAGTTACAATATGAGCCCACCCATTGGTTATGCACCAAACCCTTGGAGCAATCTAAACCAAGTGGGGGCCAATAACTATACTTTAGTACAACCCGGTAAAAATGCTTGGATCGATCAAGACAGCACCGGGGGCTGGCAGTCAAGAATTGACAGTTACGGTAAAGACACCGTAAGCTTTCAAACAGGGGGGCATAACCTAATTGCCAACAGCTATAATGCGGGCAATACGTTGTTTGATCAAAGTTACGCCAACCAACAATTTGCCAACGTGTATGGCGGAAACTTTAACGTCAACCAAAAATATGGCGACTTCGGTCAAGGCAATTTTTACGGGGGTTATGGCAACTTTAATACGGATTACATCAATAATTCCAACGCTTGGTTTTCGGGTAGTCAATTTAACGCCAATCAAAACCGTGGTTTCTATGCCAGCACCTTTGCAGACAACAGCACGGGTAACATCAACCACTTAGGCAACCAGTATTCCAACGTTCAAAACACCAATGGTACGGTTAATTCAAACCAAGTAAGTGGCTATGCGAACTACGCCACCAATGGGCCTCAAGCAAATGGAAATTACAACCAACAAGCCAGTTTCAACAACTTTGGCAACTTTGGTGGAAATGTAAACACCACCCAAAACGGTTTTGCTTCAACGGCTTACAACGTTCGTGGAACGGGCACCTATAGCCAGCAAGGTGGATCTTTCGCTACAGCCGTCAACGGTGCGCAAGGTACAGGTTCTTTCACGCAAGGGAACGTGTACAACAACGGTTTTAACGCCAGTGCTTCTGGAGCGTTGTTTAACCAAACGGGCTACAGAAATGGTGTGGTGGCGTATGCTGGTTCCAACACCGAAGCTTACCAAAAAGGAAGCATTAACGATATTTGGAGCTACGGTCAAGCCTTGACTGGCACGCAGAATGGTGTTAAGAACACCGCCTTGATTTAACGATCAGCACTACTTTTTTAGCCCCCCTTCTTAAACAGGAAGGGGGGGTCGTTTTTTTTTGTTTTGGGTGAAAGTAGGGTTCTTATTGACGGGGGACACGAGTAATTTAGGATCCCCCGCATTAGGTGTGTTTTGATCCTTCTTATACAAGTACAGATTCTGCACCAGCATCATCACCATGGTGGTGACGAGATAGAGCATCACCCCAGCAGGGATCTGAATAATCAGCATCAACACGGAAAACAGAATGGGCATAAACTTGTTCATCAAGGCTTGAGGCCCTTCCGTAGGGGCCGCCGCCCCCGACATCAACGTCATGGACCACTGATACGCCCAACTCAAGATGCCGTAAATCACAATCAAGCCCAACACGCCGAAGTGATACACCGTTTGCGTTTTGCGGGTAGGCAGTTCACTACTGAAATCTTTGCCATCTTTTGCGGGGACAAAACTGAGGTTTTCCACTTCTTTAGAGCTCGGGTTAATCACCGATCCTGTAATTTTCACGATGTTATGCACGTAAGTGTCGTCAAAGCCCAGATCGCTCTGATGCAGGGTAAAACGCAAGGGCTTACCCGCAATCGGAGGCTGCGGTTCTGCCGTATAAAGCTTTTTAAGATCGTTCATGCGCAGGCTATTAACAGGGAAGGTTTCAGGATCTGCCACGCCTTTGAGGTATACTTCAATGCTTTTGCCCGCTTCAAACTCACGCGTGGAAGAATCAACTGCTAAAGCCCCATCCAGCGGATCGCCGCCATTGGAGCGCCAAGTATGGTGCAAATGTTCGATGAAACCGAAGTGTTCCGCCCCAGCGAGTTGCATAAACGCAGGAGACGACAAGGCGCCGTAAAGGGCAATGAAAATGGGGATTTGCAAGAGCATGGGCAAGCAACCCGCCAGTGGGTTAAACTTGTTGGTGCTGTAAAAGGCCATGACTTCTTTTTGCATGGCGGCCGGATCGTCTTTATATTTGTCTTGAATCTCTTTGAGCTTGGGTTGCATGGCTTGCATGGCCTTCATGGATTCGGTTTGCTTGGAGTTCAAGGGCCACAACATCAAGCGCATCAACACGGTAAAGACGATAATCGCCCAGCCGTAGCTCCCTAAAAAGCCGTTTAAAAAGCTCAAGGCTCCAATCATGGGTTGAAATAAAAAATCCATTGGGCAACGCTCCCTTGCGAAACTGTTCGTTAATATCTGTCTGCCCCTAGTTTACTAGAAACATATTTTAATTTCAAATACGTAAAATCTAAAGAAAATCGGAAGCCGTCTTCTGTCCTCTTTCCTAATTGAGACACTTAACTAAATAGCTGTTATAATAGTACTCTAAGTCTATTAAGGAGTATTAAAAAATGCAGTGTCCCAAATGTGGTAGTTTTGACAAAGTCAAAGCAGGATTTATTGGAGAAAACCAACGCTATCAATGCAAGAATTGTCCCTGTAAATATACACGTTCTACCCCCAAAGGGCTTGCTCCGCACTTGTGGGAGCTCGCCAGAAATCTCTATTTGTCTGGGGTTTCTTTCCGCCAAATTGGTAAATTGATTGGAGTTTCAACAGTGGCGGTGCTTAAACACATTCGAAAAATGGACACTTCAGGATCTCGGCTCCAACCGCAACCCGTCACCGTGGTTGAGCTGGATGAGTTCTGCACCTTTTTGACTAAAAAAAACGCAAAATATGGGTATGGCTGGCTGTGTGTCGAGAAACGCGACGAATTGTTGACTGGGAAGTGGGTTGTCGTGGCCTTAAAACCCTGAGAAAGCTATGGAAACGCCTCCAGTTATTTCAGATTGAGGTGTATTGTGCAGACCCACTGGATCGCTCGCTTTAAGCGTCGTGGGAAGGTGGTGCCTCGGAGCCTGAAAGACTTAATTCATGCGGTAGCTATTTACTTCCACCAAGTCAACTTAAAATATAGCTAAATAGTTAAATTTCTCACAAAGAAAAATACACTTGGTTGGAAGCATTTCGAACTTCTTTAACCGAGACTTCCCCCACTTTAGGGCGTCAAATGACACAGCTTCTTTCATTGGGTTGACCTGAAGAAACAGGGTGAAATGTTGCTTTATGTTATAATATAAAAATGACTTACAATGAAGAAAATACCAAGAAAAATATCGTCAACCCTAAACTAGAAAAGACGGGGTGGTTTGAGCATAGCTGGCAAGTGGATTTAGAGTACCGAATCGCTGATGGGAAAATAGAGTTTGATGGATACCGTGGGAAAAGAGATAATCCCCTGTTTGTAGACTACCTCTTAAGATATAGACGTTCCAAACCTATTGCGGTGATCGAAGCAAAAAAAGAGTCATTGTCTCATCTTGAAGGTGAAGCTCAAGCGAAGAAGTATGCCACGAAGCTTGGTGTTTATTTTGCCTATGCCACCAATGGACATCAAATAGAGTTCTACAATTTAAAGGCAGGAACTCAAGAAACCGTCGATGCTTTCCATACACCTGAAGCCCTGTGGCAACTCTATTTACACGAAACAGGGCTTGAAAAAGAAAGCGTGGATCAAACGGCTTTAATCCATGATTACTATGATGAATCTACGATAGGACAAAAGCGAAAACCTCGCTACTATCAAGAAAAAGCGGTTAATAATGCGATTGAAGCCATTTTGCAAGGTCAAAACCGTGTCTTAATTGCAATGGCAACAGGCACAGGTAAAACCTTTACATCCATTCAACTGGTTTATAAATTATGGAAAGCAAAAACGGTTGAAAAAGTCTTATTTATTGTGGATCGTAACATTTTAGCTCAACAAGCCTATGAAGATTTTGATAAAGCCATGGATCAACATGCTTGCTTTCGTTTGGAAGCGTCACAAGAACAGTTTCCACTAGGACGAGATCTTTATTTTGGTATTTATCAAACCCTTGTTGGTGTGGATGATGAAGAGGCACAATACGGAAAACCTGATCGCTTTAAAGAGTTTCCTCCTGATTACTTTGATTTAATCATCATTGATGAAGCCCATCGTGGGGCAAGACGAAGCCAAGACGGTCAAGACAGTAGCTCGTGGTATCGCTTGCTTGAATACTTTGATTCCGCAATTCATGTGGGATTAACCGCCACCCCGAAACGAGACGAATCAAACGACACTTACGCTCATTTTGGTGAACCTGTGGTGAGCTATTCACTGAAAGAAGGCATTCAAGACGGTTACTTGGCTCCCTATGTGGTCAAACGGGTGACATCGAACATTGATGCCCTTGGCTATCGTCCTGAACGAGTCGGCTTGACTGATGTACGAGGTAAAACCCTAAGTGTGCAAGATTACCTTACCCCTGATTTTGAACGCTTGCTTTCAATCCCACAACGTACAAGAGCCTTTGCCTATCACTTGCTAAGACATCTTTTTGATACTGATCCACTTGGTAAAACGATTGTGTTTTGTGTGAACCAAGAACACGCCTTGGATATGGCAAAGTATTGTAAGGAAGCCTTTCAGCAGTTTAAAGAACGCTATGGCTTAAAAGATTACACAGGTGATTATGCCGTTCGTATTACGGGAGCAGACAAGGACAACAAAGGCAAGTACCCTGAACTTGACAAGTTTAAAGATTTCGATGCGTTTGACCCTATCGTGGTGACGACTTCTAAATTATTGACCACTGGCGTGGATGTGAAAAATGTGAAGAACATCGTGATTTTTCGCAACATTGGATCAATGACGGAATTCAAGCAAATCATCGGGCGAGGTACACGGATTTATGAATCAACGGTTAAGCAAAAACAAAAGCTTGGCTTCTATATTTTAGAATATGCCAACTATTCCACACAATTGTTTAGTGACCCTGATTGGGACGATGAACCTGTGGACTTCATTAACGAAGGAGCCTTAGTCGTTTCTGAAGATCCCTTAAATGTCGATGCCGTTCCCCTTAGTGAAGCAGAACTTGAAGCACATTCCCCCACAGAAGACGGACTTTATGCCGAAACCGATGAAGAACGACTCAATGAACTCAAGTTCCGCATGAGTGAAGCCTTTCTTTCAGGACGCATTGAAATCGTGGCAGAAACCACTGAATACTGCGGAGCAGACGGCAAGCCTATTAGTCCTGAACAGTACGTCATGTACCAATCCACCCAATTTTTGCAAGCCGTTCCAACACTCGATGACTTTCATCAACAGTGGACTGACCTTAGAAAGCGAAAAAAAATCTTGCATGGCGTGAGTGGAGAACAAGGCTTAGAACTCGACAAGTTGACGACCTTGTTTTTTGATCGGCATAAAATCAAAAATGTTGATACTTACGACGTCTTGGCTCATTTGGTGTTTCAGCAGGCTTTTTTAACGAAAGAGCTTCGCATTCAAAAAGCCCGTGAATTGAATCCGCAAGTCTTTGTTTCTCAAAACTCTAAGCAAGAAGCCTTTATTCAAGATGTGATCGACTTGTATCAAGCACAGGCGTTTAAACCGCTGGATTTTTCGTCCGAATTTTATACGCTCCCCCAGTTTCAAGAATACGGGGGCTTTGACGGTATTAAAACACTGATGGGGGGCTTTGATGCCTTGAAACAATTCACACAAGATTTTACAAAAGCACTCTATGATGAAAGAATACACGCCTAATGACTGATGACGCCTATTTCGCTGAATTAAGCCTTCATAATGCTTACACCGCTTTACGCTTGGAACTTAGCCCCCAACGTGTTCCTGAAGTTCGCCCCTTGGTGCTTGCGACCATGAAAGCCCTACTAACAGGAACAGAAGTCCCACAAGATCCGAAAGGCTTGGTGGATGAATTCGCCTTGCAACGAGAAAAACAAAAGCTTAAGCAGGTCTTCCCAAACCCACAGGCTTTGCAAAAGGCGTTTACTTGCGTCGAAAATTACCGTAACGCTCAACGGCTTTTACAAGAAATGAACATCAATACTACCTTATTAAAAGAATATGCTTACCTGTATTCAAACAGCCACACGGTGGATGCCTTTGATCTTTACCAACATTTACTGTTTAATGCCCCCTTGCATAGCAAAGAAGCACGCTTAAAGGCAAATCGCTTATGTATCGAAGAGCATCCGTATTTTCAGGCGGTTTTTAATGCGTATGCCTTGAAGCATTATAGTCCGATTCATCTTGAAAAAGATTTCATCGAAGAAAATGAAACCCTAAAACAGTTATTTCAAGAACGCCACTTGCTGAACACCCTAAATCAATTGTGGCAAACATGGTACGCAACAAAACCACACGCTGAAATACGCCATGCGGTTTTTTCTTGATGATACAATGAACGTGTGAGAAAGAGGTGGCACAATGGTACTTGAAAATAAGCTAAACATCCTTAATCAGGTTGAATTGAATCAGACGGAAGAACGCATTAGCAAGCAAAAAGCCAAGCAGCTGTTTGAATCAGGCGACATTGAACGCATTGAAGTCGGTACTTTTGCAGGACTTGCCTCTATTCACGCTTACTTATTTGATGATGTCTATGATTTTGCAGGCTTAAGTCGCACGGTGAATCTAGCGAAAGGCAATTTTCGTTTTGCCCCTGTCATGTATCTAAAGCAAGCCCTCGAACATATTGACGCCATGCCACAAGGCAATTTTGATGAAATTATGGATAAGTACGTGGAAATGAATATCGCTCACCCGTTTAGAGAAGGCAACGGCAGAGCCACTCGCCTTTGGCTGGATTTAATACTAAAAAAAGAACTGAAGCAGGTGGTAGATTGGAACGAGGTTGACAAAGACGCCTATTTAAGTGCGATGGAACGTAGTGTGGTGAATAGCCTTGAAATTAAAACCTTGCTGAAAACGGCCTTAACGACCCAAATCAACGACCGCACCTTGTTTATGAAGGGGCTAGATGCCAGCTACTTTTATGAGGGTTACACGCAATTTAGAACGGAAGACTTGTAAGATGACCCCCTTAAACGAGGCGGAAGCCCCGCACAACCTAGCGACCGTGGAACACCCGCCGTTTGAGATACCGCCTTCGTGGGTGTGGACTCGCTTGGGGGAGGTGTGTCGTCTAATTACAGACGGTTCCCACAACCCTCCTGCAAAACAAGCCAAAGGCATTCCGATGTTAAGTAGTCAAAATGTTTTCAATAGACAAATTGATTATTCTGCAAGCCGATACGTGACGAAAGAAGCCTATATTCAAGAGCTAAAAAGAACGCCTATTGAACCTAATGATGTGTTATTAACGATTGTTGCTTCTATTGGACGTTCTGCTATTGTCCCTAAAGATTTCAAACCTTTTTGCTTGCAAAGAAGTGTAGCATTACTCAAAACGATAATACCTCCTTTTTATCTGCCGATTTTTTTTGATTCTCCTGTGGTCGTGAAGTATTTTGAAGAAAATGCAAAAGGCACTGCTCAAAAAGGTATTTATTTGGGACAGCTGAATAAAATCCCCTTCCCCCTGCCCCCTCTAGCGGAGCAGAAACGCATCGTGGCGAAGGTGGATGCCTGCTTCGCCAAGCTCGATGCCACCGATGCTCAGCTGGCTCACGCTGAACGCCTTGTGGGGCAATGTCGTAAAAGCATTTTGAATCAAGCCGTGCGGGGGCAGTTGCTCCCCCAAGATGCCAACGACGAACCCGCCATCGAATTGCTTAAACGCATTCAGGCGGAAAAGCCTGTGAGTAAAAAAACTCGTCATCCTGAGCATCGCGAAGGATCTCCCGAGCGGGGAGTCGCAGGTGGCGGGGAGATCCTTCGTTGCACTCAGGATGACGGCGTGGGGGGCGTGGAACACCCGCCGTTTGAGATACCGCCTTCGTGGGTGTGGACTCGCTTGGGGGAGGTGTGCGATTTACAGAATGGCTTTGCTTTTAAGAGTGATTTATTCAAGACTTCAGGTTTACCTGTTCTTAGAATATCAAGTATTCAAAATATGGAAATATGTGACAAAAGACCTGTTTTCATTCACAGTGAAGACTATAACGAAGATTTATCTAAGTATTTAGTTAAACAAGGTGACTTAGTAATTGCGATGTCTGGTGCCACAACAGGAAAAGTTGGTTTCAATA
The DNA here is from genome assembly GCA_044348005.1 of Vampirovibrionales bacterium. Classification (GTDB taxonomy): domain Bacteria; phylum Cyanobacteriota; class Vampirovibrionia; order Vampirovibrionales; family JAJTHC01; genus JAJTHC01. The sequence continues at coordinate 139,758 of JBIKTR010000005.1, forward strand.
ATAGCAGTCAAGAATTTATTTTAAATCAACGTGTAGGATTATTTAGAACTAAAACAGCCTTAGAACTTATGTACTTATTTTATTTTCTACTTGGCAGAGTAGAAGAAAACTTACAAGTATCTACTGGATCTGCTCAACCCAATTTAAGTACGGAACAAATAAAGTACACAACCCTTCCCCTGCCCCCCCTAGCGGAGCAGAAACGCATCGTGGCGAAGGTGGATGCCTGCTTCGCCAAGCTCGACGCCCTCGCTGAACAGCTTAAAACCCAGCGTCAACACATTCAACACAGTAAAAAAGCCCTTCTACAACGGGCGGTTTCAGGGCGTTTGGTGCCACAAATCCCTGAAGAAGGCACAGGGCATGACTTGCTGAAGCAAATCCAAGCCGAAAAACAAAAACAGACGAAAGCCACGACTAAAAAAGGAAAATCCCTATGATGAAAAATGAACTCACCCACATCATCAAAAAATGTTGCGACATCCTCCGCACGGATGACGGCATCAGCGGGGCGATTCATTACACAGAAGCCTTGTCGTGGTTGTTGTACCTGAAGTTTTTGTCGGATCGTGAAACACAACTCGCTGAACAAGCCGATATTTCAGGCGACGACTACAGCCCCTTGCTTGAAACAAAGTATCAGTGGGAATCTTGGGCGGGTAAATCCAGCACCATTTCAGGGGCGGACTTGGTTCCCTTCATCAATGACGACTTATTCCCCTATTTAGCCAGCTTAGAAGGTCGGAAAGAGTGTGATTTAAGGGATGTCGTGGCGTCTATTTTCAAGAACAGCACGAACCGCATCAATAGCGGTTATTTGTTGAAGGATGTCATCGGCGAAATAGAGAAAATCCACTTCAATGACAACGACGAATTTCACACGATGGCTCACATTTACGAAGGTCTACTAAAAGACATGGGCGAAGGCGGGGGCAATTCAGGGGAGTTTTACACGCCTCGTCCTTTGATTGAGTGCATGGTCGACTTGGTGGATCCGCAATTAAGGCAAACCGTGTATGATCCTGCTTGTGGTACGGGGGGCTTTCTAGCGGAAGCTTATTCTCACATGAAAGAACACGCCAAAACAGAAGATGCACGACGATTTTTAGATACAGAAACCTTTTACGGCATTGAAAAAACGCCTTTGCCTTATTTGTTGTGCTTGATGAACTTGACGCTTCACGGCATGGAATCCCCTCGTATTGAAAAAAAGAATACGCTTGAAAAGGACATCAATACGATTGAAGACAACGACAAGCGTGACATCATTTTAGCAAACCCTCCCTTTGGCGGGAAAGAACAAAAAATGACGCAAAAAAAATTCCCTATTGAATCGAATGCGACGGAAGTTTTGTTCATGCAACACATCGTTAAAACCTTACGCATCAACGGCAGGGCGGGGGTGGTTGTCCCTGAAGGCGTTTTATTTCAAACCAATTCAGCTTATAAGGCGTTGAAAGAGTTAATGCTTAAAACGTGCAACCTTCACACGGTGGTGAGCTTACCTTCAGGCGTGTTTTTGCCCTATTCAGCGGTAAAAACATCGGTTTTGTTTTTTGACAAAACCAAACGCACGGCAGATGTATGGTTTTACGAATTGCCTTTGGCGGAAGGCGAAAAGCTCACCAAGAAAAACGGCATTACGAAGGCTCATTTTGACGAATTGAGGGCATTATTTCCTTTACGCTCCAAAACGCAGAATAGCTGGCTGGTGCCTGTGGAAGAGGTCTTCAAAAAGGACACAAATCTATCGGCGTCGACGTATAATCCGCATAAACAGTCGGAAGAAGACTTGTTGGATCCTACAGCCTATGTGTTAGAGATTCAAGAAGCGTTAAGGCAGTCGCAATCCGAAGTCGATGCCTTGCTTGCAGAATTAGAGCCATCGACATGAATGCCAAATCCATTGAATTAATCGGTTATAAACGCTTGCATGGAGAAGAAACGCCTTTGCCGATTCAAAAGGGTGTGAACTTGTTGGTGGGTCAAAACGGAAGTGGCAAGTCTTCATTGTTAGAATACCTATGGGTCTGGTAAACTTTAGAGAGGATTTTTCCTCAATTCCTTTAACAGAATAGCATAGATATTTTGAGATCTCAAATTAAATCGCCATTCACATTCTTTCAAATGCAAATAGAACGTTTGGTCACTT
>JBIKTR010000014.1:0-44250 GCA_044348005.1 Vampirovibrionales bacterium
CGCGCTAGCTGGTGGAGCCACTTTCACCAGCAACACGGCAGGGTCTACAGGCGGGGGGGCGGTTTATAAAACGAACGCAGGCATCCTCAACATCACAGGGGCATCGACGTTTACGAGCAACTCCTCCACTGGCGGGGGGGGAGCGATTGAAACCGCAGGCACAGGCACGACTACCCTCAATGGCACCGCCACGTTTACCAGCAACACCGCCACCAGCACCACAGTCGGCGGGGGAGCGATTATGAATAATGGCACGGGCTTATTTAGAGTCGACGGTCTTGCGACTTTTGGGAGTAGTACAGACAACACGCTTGGTAACTTCTCCACCAGTTATGGCGGCGCGATTTTCAATACTGGAGCTGGGGTTCGCATCGACCTCAACAATGGCGCGGCGTTTTACAACAACCGCTCCACAGGCGCCTCCTCCAACGGAGGAGCCGTCTTCAACGCAAGTGGTGCCACCTTCACCGTAGGTGCCACAACGGGAACCTCCATCTTCATCGGCAATGGGAAGACCTCCGCTGGAGTGACGACTACCCAAAGTGGGGGAGCGATTTATAATACTTCGGGTTCTACAGTGACGTTGAATGGCGGATCTACTTTTACAAGTAACGGTGCTACTATTGGCGGAGCCTTTTGGAATTCAGGAACTGTGACCCTTGGTGGAGGGGCGACCTTCATTAGTAACACTGCTCACATAGGGGGGGCGATTCGGAATACTGGCACCAGCTTATTCCGAATCGATGGATTCGCAACGTTTGGCAGTAGCACAGACAGCACACTGGGCAACGTGGCCTTGACTTCAAGTGGGGGGGCGATTTCAAATGGTGGTTCAGGTGCTCGCATCGATCTCAATGATGGAGCCGCCTTTTACAATAACCGCTCCACATTAAATACGCCGGTGGGTGGCGCCGTCTCCAACACAGATGGAGCGACCTTCACAGTAGGGGAAAACAGCGGAAGTTCAACCTTCATAGGCAATGGGAAGACCTCCGCTGGAGTGACGACTACCCAAACTGGGGGAGCGATTTATAATATCGCTTCCACGATCATCCTCAAGGGTGGTTCCACCTTCACCAGCAACGGCGCCACCGAAAATGGCGGAGCCTTGTGGAATTCAGGAACAGCCTCCCTTAGTGGGACATCTACCTTCACCACCAACACGGCGGTAAATGGTGGAGCGATCTACAACGACACCGCAGGCACCTTAACCTTTTCAAACAGTGCCACCTTTAACAATAACACCGCCACCACAGCAGGGGGGGGGGCGTTTATTAACGGAGGCACACTGGCTTTAGCAGGGGGAGCCAGCTTTACCAGCAACACGGCAGGGTCTACAGGCGGGGGAGCCATTTATAAAGCGAATACAAGTATTTTGAACATCACAGGGGCGTCGACCTTTGCGAGCAACTCCTCCACTGGCGGTGGAGGGGGCATATTTGCCACTGGCACAGGCACGACTACCCTCAATGGCACCGCCACGTTTACCAGCAACACCGCCACCAGCACCACCGCTGGCGGGGGCGCGATTAATAATACCGGCACAGGCTTGTTTAGAGTCGACGGGCTCGCCACCTTCGGCAGTAGTACAGACACCGCACTCGGCAACGTGGCTACCTTTAGTGGAGGCGCGATTTCCAATACTGGAACTGGTGTTCGCATCGACCTCAACAACGGTGTGGCCTTCTACAACAACCGCACCACAGGCTCCACCTCCAACGGCGGAGCCGTCTTCAACTCAGGCGGTGCGACCTTCACGGTAGGCGCCACCAGTGGCAACTCAATCTTCACCGGCAATGGGAAGAACTCCGCTGGAGTAACGACCACATCCGGTGGAGGGGCGATTTTCAACTATTTCTCTTCCACGATTACCCTCAATGGTGGCGCCAACTTCACTAGCAATGCCGCCACATGGGCGGGTGGGACTATTTTTAACGCTGGCACGGCAACGATTAACAGCGGTGCCACCTTCACCAGTAACAGTGCCTCCTATGGGGGGGGGATTTTTAACAGTGGTGACACGACGATTAACGGCTTAGCCACTTTTAACACTAACAGTGCCTACTATGGTGGGGGGATTTCCAATGAATATGGAATAGTCACCCTCAACAACGGTGCCACCTTCACCAGTAACAGTGCTGGCGAATATGGTGGGGGGATTTACAACAGTGGTGACACGACGATTAACGGCTTAGCCACTTTTAACACTAACAGTGCCTCCTATGGTGGGGGGATTTCCAATGAATATGGAATAGTCACCCTCAACAACGGTGCCACCTTCACCAGTAACACAGCTACCACGGGTGGAGCAGTCTACTTAAATGAATCTAACTTGACGTTTGGCTCAGGCGGAACCTTCACCAGTAACAGTGCTACCAACGGCGGAGCCCTCGCCAATGTCGGTACCTCCGTTGTCACAGGCACGACCACCTTCACCACCAATAGTGCGGTCAGTGGGGGAGCCGTCTACAATGACACCGCAGGAGCCTTAACATTTGCCAATGTGGCCACCTTTAACAATAACACGGCCACCACAGGGGGGTCGCTCTATAACCTTGGCACCGTCACCTTTTCGGGTGCGACCTTATTCACGAACCACACGGTACGAAGTATTTCAAATACAGGCACGATTAACCTGAATGGCGCCACCACGTTTAGTAATAACACGGTGGCTGGCAATGGAGCCGCGTTGCAGTATCAAACTGGCGTAGGCACCATTAACTTCAACAATAACATTACGTTCACGTCCAACACCGCCACAGGATCAAATGGCGGAGGACTCTGGACCGATCGCGATACCTCGGTGGCAGGCACCTCCAACTTCTCCAGCAACTCCGCCACCAACGGCGCAGGACTTTACGTCAGTGCTGGTACGACGACTTTAACAGGGGCGTCTACCTTCAACACCAACACAGCGGTAAATGGTGGCGCAGTTTACTTAAATGGGTCTAACTTAACCTTCGGCTCAGGCGGAACCTTCACCAGCAACAGTGCCACCAATGGCGGAGCACTCGCCAATATCGGCACGAGTACGGTGACAGGGACGACGACTTTCACGAGTAACAGTGCAAGCTCCGCAGGGGGAGCCATTAGCCATACTTCCGGAGGCACACTCACGCTAGCAGGCACTTCAGCCTTCAACACCAACACCGCCGTTGCCAACGGGGGTGCCATTAACAACTTAAACTCGACCTTGAATTTAACAGGCAATAGCACGTTTACAGGCAACAGTTCAAGCAGTGGAAGTGGGGGGGCGATCTTTAACGATCCTGGAACAGTAGTCATTACAGGAAACGGCACCTTCAACAATAACACCGCAGCCTTAAACGGGGGGGCTGTTGCCAACGTGATTAGTTCAATATTTAGCATCACGGGCAACGGTACCTTTGGCAACAACCGTTCCACCACAGGTTCAGGGGGGGCGATTACCACGGAAGACAATTCACATACCACGATAAATGCCTATGGTAGCTTTACGAACAATACGGCTTCAGTGAATGGAGGCGCGGTAAATGTAAACAATTCAAGTTTCAATGTACTAAACGGAGCCACCTTTAGCGGAAACACCGCCACATCTGGCAGTGGTGGGGCGATTTATCTCAACAATAATGCGACAGCGACTTTGGTTGCAAATACGCAAAATGTGACCTTTTCAAGCAATACCGCAAATGGTTCTTCAAATGGAGTAGGCTTTGGAAGCAATAGCACCTTAAACGCCAATGCTGGCTTAGGCGAGGTTATTTTTCTCGACAAAATTACCACGACTGGTGGAAATAACGTGATTCACTTAAACCGCAGTGGAACTTGGAACACGAATAGTTCGGCTAATATCCCAACAGGGAACGGTGTTCCTACTACCGCCCCAACGACGGGGGTTATTCGATTGAATGCCGACATGAGCGGTTTTAGTGGGACAACTAATACCGTGAATTTATATGGGGGGAGTTTAAATGTGGGTTCAGCAGGAACCTTCTTCAATAATATCAACTTTAATGCGAGTAATAATGCGACGTTAAACTTGATCAATAATAAAATTGATACGATTTCCCTGAATCAGGTCAGTGTCGACAACCTCAATCTACATGTTGATATTGATCTGGCCAATAAACAGGTCGACAACATCAATGCAACGAGTGTGGGGGCCAATGACACCGTCACAATAAAAGGCATCAACTTATGGGATGATGGCCCTTCAGGGGTGGTGTTTGTGAATAATTCTTACCAATTGAAATTAACGGTTGATCCTTCCGTTCAACAAGTCACTGGGCCTGTTCATATATACAACGTCATGGTTCCTGATCAAACCATGCCTGATTCTTTTGAAACGTCCTTTGCCAATAGTGCCTTGTTATTATTAAGAACCAATGAAGTAAACCCCTTTGTCAGGTCTTCTTCCACTGTCAATAAAGGGGTACAACTCGGTATTTTAGACAACACACGTATGGTAATGAATCGTTCGGATGAAGTGATGAGCTTTATGGATACCGTTTTATATCAAACAGGGGTGGATTATGACAAAGTCAACAAAGTGGCTCTTCTTGAAGGATTCCCTGAGTATAATGCGATGTATGATCGTTTAGAGCGCGGTGGTGTTTGGTACAGACCTTTTTCCAGCTTTGAAAAAGTCGCCTTTAATAATCTAAACGGACGCATTAACAGTACAGGTTATGGCATGTTGGTGGGGTACGATTCCGCTCTTAAAAGACGTGCCTTTGGGTTTAAGAATATGACGACGTATTATGCAGGTTATAATGGAAACAATCAGGGTTTTCAAAACGTTAATAACACCATTACAGGTGGTTTCGCAGGAATTATGGAAACTCTCTACAAAGGCAACTTTTACCTAAGTGCCATGGCACAAGGCGGAGGAGCCAGCGTGCGTGAGAGACTCGCCAATTACGGGGCATCTAGTTATGGCATGGCAAATGGGAGTTTTTCAGTAAAAACAGGTTATAACATTCACCTACCTCTGCAAAGCGTTCTGCAACTTCACGGGCAAGCAGTGTATACCTTGTTGCAGAGCAGTACTTACACCAATGGCCAAGGGGTTCGTATTCAACCCGATTTAGTCACGAGTCTTCAAATCGCACCCGGTGTCAGGTTGACGAAGAATATTAAAGGTTGGCAGCCCTATGTGGAAGCCAACTGGGTGATGAATCCCTACCATAGCTCAAAAATGAAGGCAAATGACTTTGCTTTTAGTAACCCTGCCCTGGGAGATTATTTTGAATATGGTTTTGGTGTTCAAAAAACAACCCAACATGATGTTCAAACATATGCTCAAGCCATGATGAGAACAGGATCTCGAACAGGAGTAGCCTTAGAACTCGGTATTAAAATACCCATGGGGCAAAAATAGTACAAAAGCCTCTCTAAAGTTTACTTATGAAGGCACAGAGAAAGTCGGTTGAATTGGCTATAACAACGAGCATCGCATGGAAGAGTTGAGAAAACTTGCTTTTAGTTAAAAATTAACTCTCTCTTTAAAACACTATACTAGCCAAACTTCATCAGTGCTTCGGCCTGATTTTTAAGAGGCGTATTTTGGCTTTGCACGGCCAAGCGAATGGCTTGTTCAGCAAATTGACGACTTTTTTTCACGTAAGCGTCCTGCTTCGGTAGTGGGATGCCTTGAGCATACGCCACCTTATGGTGAAGGTGAGCCAACAACGACAAGGTCGTCACCAACACACGCCCCATTAAAGAAGACGCCAAAGGCTCCCATATATCAAACAAGACTTGAATGGCCGCAATGCTTTTATGTTCCAAAATCAAGCATCGCACTTCAACCAAGGCCGTCTGCCAGGCCAAGAGCTTGAAGCGTTCTAACACGTCTTGCCCGCGTGCTTCTGTTTGCACGGCTAAGGCGTGACGAATATCCGCCACCTGACGACTGGCCAAAGCCAAGTCCACTTGCTGGGTGTTTAAGGCATCCACCAACCAGCCGGCGTTCAAGGGTTTTAAGTGCGTTTGTCGCTCATTATTTTGTTCAGGCGCCAGCACACTGCCCACGAAGGTTTTAAGGGCTAAGGCATGCAACGGCGTGAAAGACGCCTGATTGCGCTGAATGTCTTCAGCCAAATGGCCATAACGCGTCTGAACTTCTGGTTGAGTCCGTTGGCAACGGTCTTCTAACCAATTGACATGCACATATTCCACCAAGGTTTGATGCAAGACGGTACTGGGTGTGGGGGTAGACGCTAAAACGAGTTTAACCTGTTCCGTGATCTGTTGAAAGGCGCTGAAGATGCCCTTGTCATAAAGGTAATGAGCATAGGCCAGCTGACTGCGAGCGATCCATAGGGGGTTGAGCGCTTCATCTATACAAGTTTCCCACAAGCGTTTCGCTACGCCGTACCAGTACTTCACCCCGTTTGAATCGGCTTGTAAACGATGCACATGTAGCCCCAAGCCAATGGCTTCAAGCTTCCAAGGAATCAAGGCGACGCTCTGTTCTTGCCACACGGCGTGGGTGCAAAGGCGTTGCCACAACTCTTCTAGGGTCTGGAAATCGGCCTTCAGCCAAGCCAGCACCGCCAAACTGGTTTGGGCAATGAAGTCCCCCTCCTGATTCAACTGTGATTCTTGGTGAATGCCTAAGGCGTATTCATACAAACGCCCCGCATGCGAAAAATCCAATTGTTCTTTGGCTTCATCACCTAATAAAATCAACATTTCAAAACTTTGAAACGCAGGCAAGTTCAAATGACCCGCTTGTAAGGCTTCATACGCTTCACGTTTTAACAATTGCTTTTCAGCCGCAAGGTCTTCAGTCATGTGAAACCACTGCCTTAAAATGGCAATGCGTTCTTCTACCCCCAAATCGGCTTTTTGCAAGGGTTGCAATAGTGCTAAAGAATCGAGCCACGGTTCGGTGAAGGGGTGGATGCGGGCGTGCCAAGCATGGCCTTGTTCGGCAACCGCTTGGGGGTGGCCTGCATGAAACGCATGAAAGGCCAATAAGGGTTCCGCTAAGGCCACGGGGGCGTCAAAGTGCTGGCTTAAGGATTCGTAAACCCAGGCGTGCATGTGGCTGAGTTCTTCTTGAGGAATACACTGACGTAAGGTGGCGAGCAATTCAGGGTGACGAAAAGTAATGGTGTCCGCCACATCAGGGATCAACCAGCCCTGTTCCCACAAAACGCCTAGAAGTTGCCCTAAAGGCTCTTCATCGATGCCGAGTAAGCCGGCTAAAGAAGGCAGCGAAAAACGAGGGCCTAACACGCCTGCCAATTGTAGGACGCGTGCCACATCTTCAGGCAATACACGGACGCGTTCATGCCACAAGCTGGCCATAGAATCGGGCCATTTAAAGGCCGAAAGCACGTTGAAATCACTCACCAGCAAGGCGCCTGTTTCAGGATCCACGCCCAAGGCTTGGCGTTGAATGGCATAACGTAAAAGTTCTTCAAAGTAAAAGGGACGCCCTTGCCCTAAACGCAAGACTTCGTCAATAAAGCCAGCGGGGCAGTCGTGAAAACACGAAGAAAGCCAACCTTTTTGTAAATAGGCGGTGCTTTCCTCATCATTTAAGGGCAGTAGTTTTGTGGCACAGTATAAAGACGCATCCAAATTTTCAAGCACGGCCAGGTGCTTAGATGGTTTGGCTTGTAAAACCCACACCAACCCCTTTTGACGCGCCAGTTCATGCTGATGCAGTAACAGTTGCAACACGTAAAGCGACGCTTCATCGGCGGCATCGAGATTTTCAAGTTGGAGTAAGACGGGCTTCACGTGTGCGACGTGAGACAGCGTCCAAGCCAGGGTGTCTATGAAATCGGCGTAAGAAGCGCTTTCAGGGCATTCGCCCCCCATAAACCGCGTCAAGGTGTGGAGGTAAGGCAGGGCTTCAACGTGTTTTTCTTCAGGGATCACATAATGTAACACCGCTTCAATAGACGGTTGAATTTGACTTTGTAACATCCCTTCAGTGGGGAGCTGAAACAAGGCACGGCAGACGTCATGCCACAATTCTAGTGGGTAAGGATGCCCCGTGCGGTGCCTGTAATGCGAGGTGTGAAGCGTTAAATACGCCGGTTCAACATCCGCGGGTTCAGATTCAAAAGCGTCCGCTTCTACGGCTTCATTTGGGGCCTTTTCTTGCGGTGGGGCTTCTTCGGCAGGAGATTCGGTGTCTTCTTGCAAGAAAACATCCACTTGTTGACGCGCTGTCACGATCGCCGTGGTGCTGCCCACCCCTGATTCTGACAATACGCAACACACCTGTTGCGTCGTGGGGTAATGGTCATCATACAAGCCCAACCCTTTGGCTAAAAACAAGGGTAAAAACGTTTGAATACTTTCCGTCGTGTAAGGCGTGGTGTGAATCTCGTGTTCAGGGATCCATAACGTCACCCCCTCTACATCAGGCCATGCGGGTTCTTCATCAAAAAGGTGTAGCCTCGGGTGATAGGTCGATTCTTCTACAGGTGTGGGCAGGGGGACTTCTTCAAACGCACTGGCAATAGAACGTTTGAGTTCAATGCTTTGTGTGGTTTTAGGATCGATCAACATAGGGAGGGGTTCAGGCGTCTGCTGAGGTTGAAGATCCCCAAAGACGCTAAAAGCAGGTGGGGGGTAGGGGGCAGTGGCGGCGAAGGGGGGTTGCACCGCATCCCTGATGGGTGAAACCTCCTTGGGTTGTGCTTCAAAGGCCATTTGTAGGGCTTCTTCCGAAGGGTTGTGAGTCATGTTATGATTCAGATCATGTAACATGCCATGTAACGCCGAAAGAGGGTCGTGGACTGGAGAATCTGGGGAAGGTTCAGGGGGAGGGGAAGACATCAAAATAGACGAAAAAGGGTCTAAGGAGGGTTGGTAGGCCGTCTGAGTGGCCTCTGTTTCCACCGAAAAATCACTAAAGCCGTCTTCTTCACTGGTAGAATGACGGGGAGACGGGTTGGCGTGGGTGTGTTCAAAGTCCCCCAACTTGGGAGAGGGGACGTTGTTTAAAACATCTTTGAGAGTTAAGACAAAGTACTGCCCCTGTTGGGCCACAGGATTTTCCCCTTCTAAAGGCAAAAAGGGGTAGCGTTTTTGCCCCATGGCCTTGACCACTAAATGAGACACCACCACTTGCCCTGCCGTTGCGAGGCTCCGTTCGGTGGCCGCTGCCATGGGGTTACGTTGTTTTATATCATCCAAGGTAAGTCCAAATCGCAAGTGAAGGCTAGGGTGCTGTTGGGCAATAGGCAACGGTTGAGCTTGTAAATTAAGCACCAGCTTCATCGCGGATTCTAAGGCATCAACAGGGGTGGGTTCTTGCGAAAAAGCGATAAAGGCGATATTTTGGGACTGACGTTCCACAGAAGCCCCTAAACTTTCGCCCAAGTGCTTGATCCGTTCAACCAATTGCTGATGCCACGCTTGATGCACAGCTTCACGTTCCACGGTGGGGGCGCTAAATGCTAGTTCAGAAGAAAGCAGTTCAACACACAATACCGCTAGCACGGGGGACGCTTCGGCATTTGAACGAGAAAGACTAAAGAAAGAAGGCATTGCAAAAGGGAGTACCATAAACTTCTCCAAACGATTCGATTATTAAATCTAGTTTAGCGGTTTTCTTTTCTTTTGGCTACAAGTAGGGCTTCTTGGTGGGCTTTTTCCGCGAAAGATTCCTCCATTTGTGGGAGATGTTCAGACAACGCGGGCAAAGGCTCCCCATACTTGCGTTGCCACGCTTGGCTCAGTAAATGCACGCTGAGCCATTCATTCTTTGGCAGTAAAGATCCATGCAAGTACGTCCCCATCAAGGTGCCTTGCACCGCCCCTTCTTGCTGGTCTCTTCCATTATTGCCCTTGCCAATCAAGACTTTACCCAAAGGTTGGACGCCTTGCCCCAAGGTGGTTAAGCCACTATGATTTTCAAAGCCCACCAGCGTTTTGGCGGGGCCTGTTAAGGTAGATTCTAACACCACATTGCCAATAAAGCGTTCTTGCCCTGCAACGGTGTAAAGATCCAACAGGCTTAAGCCTCTGAGTTCTGGGCCGTTGTGAGGCTTGTAATAATGTCCTAAAAACTGAAAGCCCCCACAAATGGTTAAAAAAGTGACTTGTTCATGGGCCAGCTGACGAAGGGCATCCGCTTTATGGCGGTGTAAGTCTTCTACGACAGTGCTTTGTTGGGCGTCTTGACCACCGCCCATAAAAATAATATCCGCGTCGTTATAGGTGTTTTGCCAAGCGCCCAAGCTGGCGTGAACGACCTTGAGTTCAACGTTTCGTAAATGCAGTTGGCGAAATAAGGCCAGCACATTGCCACGATCGCCATAAAGGTTCATTTCATTTGGGTAAAGATGCAAAAGGGTGAGTGTTTTCATAAGAGCTATTGTCTCATAAAAAAAACACGTCGCAAAGGCTAGTTAAGTAGAGAAAAAGAAGGGAAGAGTGGCGTCCCTTTTGTATTTAGTACACTTCAATGTGCCAGCGTTTTTCAGCTTTTAACTGTTCGTACAACGCAGACCAGTCGACACCTTGTTCTTGGCCCGCTTGTTCTAGGGAACTTAAAATGCCGTCTTCCATCCCACGCAACCCGCAAATGTAGAAATAGGTCTGGGGTTCTTGTAAGAGCTTGAAAATCGTGTGGCGATTTTCAAACAACAAGTGCTGTACATACAGGCGTTGCCCTTGTGCATTTTGCTGTTCACGACTAAAGGCCGTGTGCAAATGAAAGCTTTGATGCGTGGCTTCAAAGCCTTTAAGCTCTTCTTCATACAAGTAATCGCTACTGTATTGGGCGCCAAAAAACAAGTGTGTTTGCCCTGTTTCATGCACACGCTGGCCATAACGGGTTTGTAAAAACGCTCGAAAGGGGGCAATGCCAGTGCCTGTGGCTACCATAATTAAATTGGCATTGGGCGTTTCAGGCAATAAGAAAGATTTGCCGACAGGACCAGTGACTTTTACGTCGTCTCCCACCTTTAAGTCGCCGAGGTAATTAGAACAAACCCCTTTCACCAGCGTGCCGTCTTCTGCGGTGAATAAGACTCGTTTAACGCAAATGCTGACGGTTTTACTCTCGCCATCATCCCCACAATGAGGCGAGGCAATGGAATACAGGCGAAGTTTATGGGGCTTGCCCTCCGCATCCGTGCCTTCGGCGATCACCCCTAGACTTTGGCCATCCAAATAACGGTAGGCAGAACCTTCTAAGTCAATCTGTATGTGACGCACTTCATTAGGCGAACCCGCTTTGGTGATGACTTCATTTTTTAACACCTTAGCGATTAAAGGTTCTTTGACTTTGTAGAGATTGGAGGGGATCTCTTGAGTTTCAGAGTTGGTGTGAGTCGTAGACATGGAAAGTCCCTTTACAAATGAGTTGAACATTGATTGTTTATTTTAACATAGAATGGGGAAAACGTCAGTGGCAGGCCTGTAGTTTAAGCATTAACAGGCTTCTTGGGGCTAAGGCATTTCAATTGAAAAGAAGTCGTTGGCTTCTTGGGGCGTGTCAAACAAGTTAATCATTTTTGAAATACGCGTGACTTCAAACAACTGCAATACGGCTGAAGTGGGCTGTACTAGGGCAATGTTGCCCCCTTGTTTGGCACAATGCTTGTAAATCGAAATAATCGAAGCCAAGCCAAAACTGTCTAAGCTTTTAATTTGGGCAATGTCAATAATCACGTTTTTAAGCTGATGCACTTCTAGCAACTGCACAATATGGGCTTTAACCACTTGCCCATTACTGGCTTCTAAGCTACGAACGGTTAAGGCAACGGCTACGGTTTGTGAATCTAAGTAGTACACATTAAAAAAATGGGTGTTTAAACTTTCTAAAGTATTCATGAGCTTAAGGCATCTCCACGAGTTAAGTTTGATGATTGAGGTTGGATATCAGTGGCTACTTATTAGTTTAAACGTTTAAATACTTCTTCATGGAATTTGAAGCCCCAATTCCTCCAACCAATGTACCAATAATCACCATTAAGCCCGCCACGAAATACAAGTTCTGTCCGTTGCTGTCCCATTGAAAGAAGCTCAATACACTGCGAACAAAAAACTGAAAACTCGCCACAGGCGTGTAGGCCAATAAAGCCCCTACCAATCCATACAAAGAACCCTGTAAAAAGAAGGGCATGCGAATATACCAGTTGGAAACACCCATCATTCGTAAAATTTCAATTTCTTGACGGCGGGCTTGAATCAACAAACTTAAGGTGTTCGAAATAATAAAGAGCGTCAACACCCCTAAGAAAATCGTAAAGAGCATGCCAAAAATAGAAACCCCTTGCGCCAATTGACGAATTTGCTTTAAAAACTCATAGGGGTAGCGCACTTCTTCAACTTCAGCCATGCCTTTAACGAGTTTAATGGTGCTTAACACGTTGGCGGGCGAGTCGATTTCAAGGCGAATGGTGTCTGGTAAAGGGTTGGGGATGTCAGGCAGATCGAGCTGATCATGCATGTAGACTTGCCAAGACTCTTCTTTGGAAATAGATTCCGCTCTAATCACATGGGGTAAATCTCTTAAATCAGGTTCCATATCCGCTAAATTGGCTGAATCTTTGAGGTACACGCTAATGGCCACTTCTCCCCCCCATTTGTCCACCAAATGTTGAGAATCTAAGGTCAGTAACGTCAACGCCCCAAAAATACTCAAAATACTGGCCATCGTAACCAAAATAATCAGATTCATCCACCCACTGCGGCGAAAGCCCCCAAAGGTTTCAATAATAATCCGCTGACCGATGCGTAAATCTTTGGCAAAGGCATTAAAAAAAGAAGAGACACTAAACATGTTAAACAATTTCCATTCTATACAAGGCCTGCGCCTTTAAGGCACACTGCTTTGAAAGACACCATCTGCGACGACTTGCCCCGCTTCTATGGCAATGACACGTTTTTGCAGTTGTTCGACCAAAGCCAAGTTGTGGGTGCTTACTAAAACGGTGGTGCCTCGTTGATTGATTTGAAGCAACAAATTCATCACCTCTTCAGAACTTTGCGGATCCAAATTCCCCGTCGGCTCATCGGCAATCACCAAGTTGGGGCCATTCACAATCGCACGAGCAATACCCACCCGCTGTTGTTCTCCGCCTGAAAGTTCTTCAGGCACAGCGTCGACTTTGTCAATTAAGCCCACCACTTTTAGCGCCCCAATCACCCGACGCCGCACTTCATTGGGGGGCGTCCCTAAGGCGCGTAAGAAATAGGCCACATTGTCAAAAGCCGTGTGACGAGGCAATAATTTAAAATCTTGAAACACCACCCCTAAGCGACGGCGTAACAACGGCACTTGTGAATCTTTGAGCGTAGAAATGTCAATGCCATCAACCGTGACCATGCCTTCGGTGGCACGTTCTTCACGATAAATCAACTTCATAATGGTGGATTTCCCCGCCCCAGAAGTCCCCACCAAAAAGACAAACTCCCCAGATTCTATGGTGAAATTAATATCACGCAAGGCGTCTTGGTTGCCATAGCGTTTGGTGACTTCGGTAAACTCGATCATAGAAACCTCACAACATTAGTGATGACGATATTTATTAAAACACTAATATGTGAGAAAGTCACTACTTCGGTGCTAGACTTAAGTCTCTAAGGAGGTGCTTTTCCACTGCGCCAAAGCAGGACTAGGCACCCATTTGATCCACAAGCCATTTTCAAGTCTTAATCCACGATACCGCCTGTTTTTGGAGGGAAGCCCCTCTTCTGCTTCCACGGGCAGAGAAAACGAATACGCTGGCGTAGGACGTTCTTGACAGGGGGCTTCGGCGTTGGAATAAGCAGGTTTCACAAAAAGATCCTTTATAGTAGAATGGAGAGGCTGAACCTGTTGAATACTTGACTCTTCGTTCACCCACCACAAGGAAAGCTACGCCGTGTATCGACCCTCCGATTTAGAAACTTTAGCGATTGTTACAAACCCCGCAAGCTCCGCACCCCCGCTTGATTTAACGCGTGTGGCCACGTGCATTCCCGCGCGTTATGGCTCTACTCGCTTCCCTGGCAAGCCCTTGGCCCTGATTGACGGCCTACCCATGGTGCAACACGTGGTGGAACGGGTGAAAGAAAGTCGCTTGGGGCAAGGCACCTATGTGGTGGCCACCGATGATGCGCGCATTGTGGAGGCGCTCAAGCCGTTTGAAACCCCCACCCTGCTCACGCGAGCGGATCACCAGTCAGGCAGTGACCGCATTTGGGAAGCTTTTCAAACCATTCACCACGACGCGCCTGATGCGTATGATTGGGTCATTAACCTACAAGGCGACGAACCTTTTATTTCCCCCGAACACCTCGACACCTTGCTTCACGCCATGCAAGCCTATGCCGATGAGGCGGACATTGTGACGCTGGTGACGCCTTATTTTTCGTCAGAAGCGCCGCAAACGCAAGCCGAAGCAACGGCTTTACTGAATAATACGAATCGGGTGAAAGCCTTGTATACCTCCCAAGGGAAAGTCTTGTATTTTAGCCGTTTGCCCGTTCCCTTTTTGCGAAATGGGCTTGATGTACAAGCGCATTGCCTGCCTGATTCGACCACGTATTTTCGGCACATCGGCGTCTATGCCTACAAAGTCAAGGCCTTGGCACAATTTGTGCAAGCCGGCGAAGATGCCCTAGAACGTGCCGAACAGCTTGAACAGCTCCGAGCTTTAGCCTTAGGCATGACGATCTATGCTGGCGTGGTGAGTTCAGCTCCCGTGGGCGTCGACACCCCTGAAGACTTGGCGCAACTGCTTCAACGCTAACTTACGCCGTGGGGGTAGGTGTCGCCGTGGATTTCGTTTATTTTATGCTACACTATACCAATACTGTTACAAAACACAGGGAACGTTAGCCCCATGTCCACCTCGGAAACCTTCACCCAGCACACCCACGCCTTAAATGACATTATTGAACGCTTTCGCCAAGACGCCTTGCCCCTAGAAGAATCCTTAACGCTATTTGAAGAAGGGGTGGCGCACATTAAAGCCAGCCAAGCCTTGTTGAATCAAGCCAAAGGGCGATTTCAAAGCATTCAAGACGCCCTTGAAGAAGACAACAAGCAAGCATAGTAAGCACTCAACATAGTGATTCTATTGTTGCATTTTGTAACGATGCACGTAAAAATCGTGCAAGGCCACTTCACTTCGGCTATGATTGAGTCAAAGAAGCCCCGCGTTTTACGATTCGTGCGGCCAGTGCCTTCCCGCAGGTGCTTTGGCCCACACGCGTTGAAAAGCTTCTGTTTCTCCATTCTCTGCTCCTCTTGTATCCCCCTATTTTGCGAAGGAATCCCCCATGAACTACGAAGATCACAATGCGTATGACCCCCATCAAACCCGCTTAGAACTCGTCAAAGACTCTCGTGCCGTTATTAAGGTATTGGGTGTTGGGGGCGCAGGGGGCAATGCCGTCAATCGCATGATTGAAACAGGCATGACGGGCGTTGAGTTTTGGGTGTTGAATACCGATGCTCAAGTGCTTCAAATGGCCAAAACCGAAAAACGCCTTCAAATTGGCAATAAAATTACCCGTGGCTTAGGCGCGGGCGGGAACCCCAGCATCGGGCAAAAAGCCGCTGAAGAAAGTCGTGAAGACATTGCGGCTGCCATTGAAGGGGCGGACATGGTATTTATTACCGCAGGCATGGGCGGGGGCACTGGTACAGGCGCTGCGGCCGTGGTGGCGGATATTGCCCGTGACTTAGGGGCTTTAACCGTGGGTGTCGTCACAAAACCCTTTGGCTTTGAAGGACGCCGTCGCTTGCAACAAGCCAATCAGGGCTTAGAATCACTGAAAGAAAACGTCGATACGTTGATTGTCATTCCCAACGACCGCTTGCTCGACGTCGTTGAACGCCGTACTTCGATGCAAGACGCCTTCCACGTGGCGGATGACATCTTACTGCGTGGCGTACAAGGCATTTCAGATATTATCACCATCCCCGGTTTAATCAACGTCGATTTTGCGGATGTGAAAGCCATTATGCACCAATCGGGCTCAGCCATTATGGGCATTGGCCGCGGTACGGGGGAAGGTCGTGCGCTTGAAGCGGCTCGCATGGCGGTGAATTCGCCGTTGCTAGAAACCACGATTGACGGGGCCAGTGGCGTGATTTTCAGCGTCACCGGTGGGGCGGATATGACCTTGCATGAAGTCAACGAAGCGGCTGAAATCGTGTATGACGCCGTGGATCCTGAAGCCAACATCATTTTCGGTTCTGTGATTGATGAAAAACTTCACGGGGAAATCCAAATCACGGTGATTGCCACTGGCTTTGAATTAACTGGCAGCCATGCGGAACCTCAGAAAGAAGCCACCACTTCAGGCGTACAAAGCCCTTTTGAAAGCTTTATGCGTCGTAATACCGTGCCAGAACCTGTTGCGGTAGGGGCGGGTTATGCCAGTGCTACGGTGACGCAAGCCAGCTTTTCTTCGACCACAGCGGGGGGGGAGTACCCCGCCAGCCGGAGTCAAAGCATGGCGGATGCGGCGCGTCGTATTTTAGATTTACCCGACTTTTTGCGTCCTCGTAAATAGGGGGACACGCCCAGTCATTTTTTAAACAACGGGGATGCTCACACGCATCCCCGTTGTGCTGATGTAAAGATGTAAAGATGTAAAAATGGCCTAATTTCCGACCCACGAAAGTCTGTTTTCGGCCCACGAAAGTCTGTTTTCCGACCCACGAAAGTCTGTTTTTGGCCCACGAAAGTCTGTTTTTTGGCCACGAAAGTCTGTTTTCCGACCCACGAAAGTCTGTTTTTTGGCCACGAAAGTCTATTTTTTGACCCACGAAAGTCTGTTTTTTACTCGAGTTTCAAGGAATGTGCTGGGTTGTGAAGGCCTGTTGAAAAAAGCCACTCTTTTTCAGTATGACCCATTTTCAACGCCTCGCCCAGTGGCTAAACCCCACTATTATTTTAGCTGTAGCAGTTGTTATTCTTCTTGTGTAACAATTTTTTGCTATTTAGATAGTGGATAATTATAATTAGTTTTATACAGTTTGTTTGAATTGAGAGAAAAACAAATGACTATTCAGAGTGTTGAAATCCAAAATGTTAAAGGAATTAAGGATAAGACATTATTTCCACTGAACTTAGAAGCAAATAAAATTACGTTTGTAGTTGCTCCTAATGGATTTGGAAAAAGTTCTTTTTTTACGGCTTTTAAATCATTAAAGCCAAGGAGTTTGCCTGTTGAACCAAAAGATAAATCTTTATTGGGTAGTGATTCCTCTTTAGAAATAACAATAGAAGGAAATTCTTATAAGGCGGACTCTAACAAAAATGAGATAATGAAGGCAATCGGAATTTTAGCAATAAACTCTTCTCTTGTTGCGACTGCTCCTGGAAGGCGAACCGAATATGCCCAAAAACCCTATAACAAAGTAGAAACTATTGAGCTGATTAAGATTCCTGAAAGAAAGGAATTTAAGACCTATTCTAATTATGCAACGATAACAGGTCGAGGTGCCCCTGATTTCAGAAAGGATTATTTAGACAACTATGAATTTATTATAAAATTAACAGGCTTTCCTACAAAGTATTCGGCGACATTAAAAACAGCAATTGAACAAAAAAATGATAACGCTATTGTAAAGACTAACCAATATAAGTTTCTTCAAGAACTTAAAGTCAATGATAACGATAGTATCAAAATAATCAAATTTTTAGCGGGGATGAGTGAAGGGGAGCTTAAAAAATATATAAAATACGCACAGTACTCTATTTTTAAGGCTCGTATAAAAGCTATCCTTGAAAATTTAACAACGTCAGATCATCAAAAAGATCCTAGAGAGGATAACAAAAAGAAAGCTTTGATATTAGAGTTCCCAAGAGCTGATAAGCTTTCAAATGGACAAAGAGATGTAATTCAACTAGTGGCACATCTAGAAAAAGCAAAATTAGAACTAGACAAGTCAAAAAATTTGTTAATTATCGACGAACTTTTTGATTATTTGGACGATGCCAACCTACTGATTGTTCAGTATTTTCTTTCGCGCTTGGTTAAAGATTTCGAAAAACAAGATAAAGACCTTTACGTTGTTTTATTAACACATTTAGACCCTAGCTACTTTAAGTCTTATAATTTGAAAGAGTTTAATATCTCGGCTCTTAATTCCCAAGATTTTTCTTCATTCAAACAACTTGATGAATATTTTGTAAAGCTTTTAATCCATCGTAAAGAAAATAATAAAGAATATAAAGATGCCCTTGAGTCAAATTTTCTACATTATCACCATAGCTCTGAAGATATTTCGAGAGAAAAAGTTCCTAATGGACTGTCTCATCAAAATCCTTTGTTGTCGTTTTCTGAATTTTCAAAACACCTAAACAAAGAGTTTAATAACTATATAAATGGGGAACCTTATTGTTGTTACTCCGTTTCTTGTTATATTCGTATTGAAATTGAGAAACGCACGTATCTTAAATTAGAAGATGAGTCACTTAAAGAAAATTTTTTAAAAACTCATAAAACTCTAAAGAAACTGGAGTTGTGTAAAGAAAAGGGTAAAGAAGTACCTGTGCTGTATTTTTTACTTGGAATTATACACAATGAAGCACTTCATATAAATGAGAAAACGAAAGAGCAGAAAAGTTTTATGATTTATTCAAAACTACAAAATGCTATCATTAAAGGCTGGCTAAAAGAGAATTTTTTTTAAAGAAGAAGGTACTTTATCGGGAAATGCCTTGCCCCCCTACCTTAGGAGGCTGGTCGATTCGCTGGCTTTTAAGGCAATGTCGGTTCGGGTGAAGCTCTCTGGAAAATCAATCGCATCGATCGCTAAATACGCCTGCGTGCGCGCCTCTGCCAATGAATCCGCCACAGCGGTCACCGTCAAGACTCGCCCCCCCACTGAAATAAGCTCACCAGTTGATCGTCGTTTCGTGCCAGCTTGAAAGAGGCTCACGCCTTTGGGCAAGGCATCAGGCAAGCTAATCACTTGCCCACTCGCATACGCCTGCGGATACCCTGACGCTGCCATAACCACCGTCACCGCTTTTTGCGTCGGTTCTTGCAAGGCACGCACGCCCCGCCACGTGGAAAAAGTCTCTGACTTTTTCGTCGGAAGGGAGATTCTTAAGGGGGTTTGGGGAGTCTTTGGCGGGACAAAGACCCCCAAGCACCCGCTCAAAAAGGGAGCGAGAAACCCCAAAAATCGTGCAGTTTAGCCACTAGGAAACACCGTGAATCTCTGTCATGCTTAGCATAGTAGCCTGTGTAATCGTCTATGCTTGTCCCTCCTCCCTTAGGTCGCACGCCTCGCCTATGGCGGGCTACGCTAGGAAGAGGGACACCAGCGATGACAGGCACCCCGAATCCCTCACCCCAACCCTCTCCCATAGGGAGAGGGAGTAAATCCACTATTATATATCCACCCCCCAAGCCAATAGGAGACCTCTTGATGAAAAAAGTCTATTATAAAGAACAAGATGACCCGAGACAACACTTACGCACACGTTATGATATGCGACGGGATTGCTTTATTACCTCGCATACACGCTTTAATTTTTTCACCACCACAGGGGGATCCCGAACGGAATCGGAAAAGCACTTTATGGACAAGCTAGAAGCGTGGTTTGCGGTGATGGAAGAAGCAGGCAAGCCGATTGACCACACCGCAACCTATGAAGCCCCTCCTCCGATTATGGGGCGTCCCAAAAAGGAACGGGTGCGTCTACATCTTTCCGTGACGCCTGAATTCAAAGGATTGTTGGAAGAACAAGCCCGAGAATTGCATGCGTCGATTAGTGATGTCATGGAACATGCGTTGAGTCACTACTTGGGTCAGGAAGCTCGGAAAGAGTTTTGGATGTATCGGGAGGAACAAGACCCTCATTAGGCGAAAATGCTCGACTTTCGTGGGTCAAAAAGTCGACTTTCGTGGCCAGAAATCAGACTTTCGTGGCCAGAAAATGGACTTTCGTGGCCAGAAAACAGACTTTCGTGGCCAGAAAACGGACTTTCGTGGCCAGAAAACAGACTTTCGTGGGTCAAAAAGTCGACTTTTGTGGGTCGAAAAGTCACCGCTTTTTACACGTTTTTCGACAATTCTTCAGCTCGACGTGTGGCGGCATGGACGGCATCCACCAACGCCCCCGCCACATTCGTGGAGCGTAACACCTCAAGCCCACGCGCTGTTGTGCCGTTAGGGGTGATGACTTCGGCTTTAAGCTGGGACGCTGTGGTGGCGCGGGTTTCCAGCAACAAGGCAGCCCCTTTAACCAGTTGAAGCACCCCTTCTTCCACCACAGAAGGGGGTAACCCTTCGGCCAAACCCGCGTCTACCAAGGCTTCCATGACTTCAAACACATAAGCTGGCCCACTGCCAAACAAGCCTGTAAACGCATTAAGTTGCCCTTCTTCAAGCCAAACCGCCTTGCCGACCGCTTCAAACACGGATTCGGCTAATTTTTTTTGAGTTTCGTCCACATCAGCATTGGCAGACAACGCCGTAAAGCCTTGTCCCACAAGGGCTGGCGTATTCGGCATCGCGCGCACGATCGCCGTTTTCGGGAGCTGTTTGCCTAAAGTCGCCAAGGTCGTCCCCGCCGCAACAGAGACCACAACAGCATCCGCCTTTAGGGGGATGCCTTCTAAATCGGCTAAAACGCGTGTCATCACAAAGGGTTTGACGCCCAAAATCAGCAGATCCACTTGTGAAAGGGCGTCTTTGCTCTGATCGAGTGTGGTGCAAACAACGCCGTATTCCGCTTGACGCAAGGTGGCTCGATGGGGGGAAGAAGCCATCCCCACCACGTTTTCAGGCAAAACGCCTGCCTTCAACAAGCCTTTTAGAATGGCTCCCGACATGTTGCCTAAGCCGATAATGCCTATTTTTAGGGTGTTTAAAGACATTACTCGCTCCTTTTAGTGGCGGAATTCACGAACGCTGGTCGCTAGCATGGCGATGTCGTACTGGTTGACGGCGGAAATGACCTCGGCATCCTTAATGCTGCCTGCGGGCTGAATGATACACGCCACGCGGTTTTGCGCCGCAAGCTGGATGTTATCCACCGCAGGGAAGAAGCCGTCGGACGCTAAAACGGCTCCGTTGGCGTTTTCACAGGCTTGAGCCAAGGCTTGCTCGACCGCTCCCACACGGCTGGTTTGACCGCCTGAAAGCCCCCATGCTTGACCGTCTTTCGCTACCACAATGGCATTGGACTTCAAATGCTTAGCGACCTTCCACGCAAAGGCGGCATCCCTCAACTGATCTTCGGTGGGCTTTTTCTTGGAAATCACCTTCAGTTCTTTGGCCATGACCGCTTCGGCTTTGGCGAATTGCTGTTCTTGCACCAACACCAAATTCGGACTCACCTGCTTTAAATACAGGCCATCCCTAGTTTCCGCAGGATGCTTGCCCGATTCAGCCGTCACCCAAGGGCGAGTCACCAAACGCAGGTTTTTTTTGGCTTGTAAAATCGCCAAGGCCCCTTCGCTAAAGCTTGGTGCGAGAATAACTTCGGTGAAAATATCCACCATGGCTTTTGCCGTGGATTCGTCCACCGTGCGGTTTAGCACGACCACCCCGCCAAAGGCGGAAAGCGGGTCACAATCCAAGGCGCGTTGATAGGCTTTGACCAGCGTCACGCCTACGGCCACGCCACAAGGCTGATTATGCTTAATAATCGCGGCCGCGGGCTCGTCGTCAAACTCGCAAATCAAGTTCCACGCCGCTTCCATATCCACGATATTGTTGTACGACAAGGGCTTGCCGTGCAAAACGTGAAAATCCACTTCATCAGGGCGAATGGCAAACAAGGCCGCCGCTTGGTGCGGATTTTCGCCATAACGCAGGCTTTGAATGTTGTGCAAGGTCAGGTTCATTGTGGTGGGGAACTCCAGAGCGTCGGCTTGATCGCCCAAGGCTTCGGCGAGGAGTTGGCTCGACAACCAGCCACTAATGGCGTTGTCATAGGTAGAAGAACGCTGAAATGCCGCAAGTGCGAGGCGTTTACGCAAGCCTAGCGATGTTTCGCCGCCATTGACGGCTAAATCGGCAATCAGCGCCTCGTATTGATCAGGACTCGAGACCACGGCGACATCCGCATGGTTTTTGGCCGCGGCTCGAATGAGCGACGACCCGCCAATATCAATCAGTTCCACCATGGCGTTTGGGCTTTCCGCCGTTTGAGACTGCGCCAAACCCAATTCAAACGGATACAAATTCACGGCAACGACATCAATTTTAAAGGTGACCTCTTTCATGTGATCGGCCTTGTCACGCTTGGCGAGGATGCCTGCAAATACCGTGGGGTGAAGGCTTTTCACCCGCCCTTCCAAGATTTCGTCAAAGCCTGTGACGGTGGCAAGATCCACGACGTTTAGCCCAGCGTCTTCGAGTGTTTTGCGAGATCCGCCCGTGGCGATGAGGCCAAAGCCGAACTTGCTTTGCAAGGCGGTGGCCAGTTCAACGAGGTGGGTTTTGTCCCAGACGGAGATAAAGGCGTAGCGGGTGGGGTTTGTCATGGTGGGGGGTGTCCTTTTTTCTTGGGTTCAGAGAGTCCATTGTACTGAAAACACGATTTTTTGACTAGGGGGGCGTTTTGTGTCTTGATCCCTCTCTTTGCCAAAATGCTAACTATAGTATGTAGTAAAGATATGTGCCTTACGTTACTATCAATCAATTATGCTTGACACTGTTTTAATAAAATTTGGCGTGTTAATAAATGACTGTTCCTGTATTAAAGAGATTTGCTGAGCAAGTAAAAAAACACCGACTTAACCTGAAATTATCTCAAGAAGAGTTAGGTGAGCTTTGTGGTCTACACCGTACTTATATTGGGATGATTGAGAGAGCTGAAAAGAATATAACACTTCAAAATATTGAAAAACTGGCAAAAGCTTTGCAAGTTGAAATAAAGGAATTGTTATGAAGAAAGAGCGTTTGACCATACAGTTGCCTGAAGGTAAATTTCAAACCGATCTTATAAAGTTTGAAGAATCTGATAGAAAACGTTTGCGTGAAGCTTATTTATTATGGAGAAAGCTTTGCGAAAAACTCAATGAACTTGAAGCAAGATCGGTAAACCTGCCAGAGGGTTTGTCAGAAGGGGCTTTTTGCTTAGAAATGAATACGCACAGAATGACCAAAGGTATTCCTAAAGCCAAAACGTCTTTTGATTGTTACGATTACAATAGAAAGAAGAGGATACAAGTAAAAGCATGTAGTGTTTTACCCGATCTTACCTCTTTTGGTCCGAAATCTGTTTGGGATGAGTTGTATTTTGTTGATTTTTACCGTAAAGGCTTATGGGATGGTTGTTTTGATATTTACATAATCGAAGAGGATACTTCTATAAGGGTCAACAAAGGTCAAACGGTTGAAGATCAACAGGATCAAGGAAGAAGACCTAGGTTTAGTATATATAAAGAAATTATCGAAAAAAAGAGTTTGAAGCCAATTAAAACGGGATGCCTTTTTCTACAACAAAAGTAATTGCTTAGGCGTCTTATTTGGATCTACAGGGGAGTCGATGTAAATTTCTTGAATACAGTTCGTTGGATCATAACTAGGTATAATACCCTGAAGAACACAGGCTATTCTTTCTGCAAAAGGATGTATGCCTACAGGAGGAACCGCATTCCCTATTTGCCGACGGATCTCTGTACTTGATCCTTGAAACACAAAATCATCAGGGAAAGCTTGTAGTCTAGCTCTCTCTCTATTGGTTAATGCTCTTGCGTCTTCGTGATGATAAGTCCAAGTTCCTCCTCCCCCTGATGCAATAACCGTGTAAGCGGGTTCACTTCCTTTTAACCTTCTGTATATGTTGGACATTAAGCCTTTTACTTCATATTCTGTGCCTATTAAAGCTTTAAAATTTCCTCCTGCAGGAATCAAGCTAAGCATTTGTTCTGTTCTCTTAGAGGATTTTAAAAATTGATGATTAGGACAAGATTGAGGTAAATCAGCAAAAGCTTCATCTACAGTAAGGTGTTTATTAAATCGTGTATATTCAGGTGGGATAAAAGGTGTTTTTATATCCTTTCTAATACCAATAAATAAAACCCTTTGCCTTAATTGAGGCACTCCAAAGTCTGCAAAATTAACTAAAAAAACTTTTAAGTCGTAACCATCAATTTCAAATCTTTGCTTAATAATCTTAACGGCTTCACCCTTATTTGCAGATAAAATACCTTTAACATTCTCGGCTAAAAATACTTTAGGCTTAAAGTATTCAACGTATGTAGCAAAACTTTCATAGAGCTTGCCATTTAGGTCGTCCGTAATGCCTTGTTGCTTACCAACAACGGAGAATGTCACACAAGGGAAGCCCCCTAATAGAACATCAAAAGACCCTTCAATTGTTTTAAAATCATACTCCGTTATATCAGCACATATTGTTTCAGTTTTTGAAAAATACTTAGGGTTATTCTTAATGGTTTCACAAGCATAAGGATTTCTATCACTTGCAATAATAGTATCGAAAGGCAAGGCTTTAAACCTATTATTAAAGAGCGTAAAATCTCCGTGAAAACCTATATCTAAGCCCCCCCCACCTGTAAATGTAGATAGAATACTAAACTTACTGTTTGACATAAAAGCCTCTGAACCTTCATTCTCAAATTACAAAGAACCTCCTAAGAATACTTCATATCGTAACATAAAACAAATGATTTCGAATTAGGTTTACATATATTTACTTGCTCTTCCAAATCGGGGCGGCGATCCGCAATGCGTCCTCCCCCGTCCCCCCTTGAACCGCCTTTGGGGGTTGTGAACAATCTCCCTATTTATCAGACAAGCTAACATGTAGACCGCCTATGGCGGTTTGGCGGCGCAAAGACCCCCAAGCACCAGCGTTAAACGGGAGCAAGAAAACCCAAACACCAGCTCAAAACGGAGCGAGAAAGCCAAAAATCGTGCGTTTTAGCCACTGGGCAAAGGGGTTAAAAATAGGGTATACTGAAAAAGAGTGGCTTTTTTCGAGAAGCCTTCACAACCCAGCACATTCCTTGAAAATCGAACAAAAACCCGACTTTCGTGGCCAGAAAATAGACTTTTCTGGCCAAAAAACGGACTTTCCGACACACGAAATTAGGGCGTTTCTTTACATCGTGTGCGCAACATTCCACGCCATGAGTTAAGAAATATAAAGAAACATAACCAAACGTAACAATGCGTGTCTTGCTTTTTTTTTCTGATTTATACTAACAATATATAGAAAAATCTTCTATATATTGTTAGTCGCTCTTTTTATTTTCGTGTTGTTTAGGACAAACCCCGCCCATGATGTCACTTTTTTATACAGGCTCTTTTCAAGACGTTACCCTTAATTTGGTGGCGCATCACCTGATTTTAAGCTTGGTTCAGATTCATGTTCGACTGCACCAAATCTGCTTGAAAAAAGGCGATTTCAGCACGGTTACTTCACTTAAAACGCATTTAAAATCGCACACCTTAGGTGTCTTGCTCCAAGTCAGACGCTTACTCAGCCCCGAAAACACCCTGTCTCTAGAAGTCACGTTGGCTCAACTCAATGACTTTCAGCTTGAAACCAAGCGCCTAGCACGGCTCATGCACGCCTTGCACCCCCAACAGCCCAAGGGAGAACTTGCCCACGTCCTTAATAGCCTGATGCCCCTGTCCTTTTTGGCGAATAAAGACAGTCGCGTCATTGTGATGGACAGCCCCACCGCGGCCCTAGATTGGCCTTTAGAAAGCGTCCTTGTAGAGCGCTTGCCTTCCGTCTTTCAGGCGCTACCCACGCAATGGGTGGTGGCCACGCGTTCTTACTTGCATACGTGGGCAGAACAGCTCTACCCCGCGCTCAACGCCAGTAACCCCAGCCTTTCGCCCGAATGGCTGACGGCCGTAACGGCGCATGTTATTGGGGTTCGTTTATTAGGCACCGCGTATTATGCGGAGTTTGTGGTGTCTGAATTGGTGCGTCGTGATTTTACCACGCTGGTGAAGATCGAACCGATTTTGTTTGAAGCCTTGAACTTTTTTGGCACGGCGACCACCCAAGCCGTCCGCTTACACGGCATTAGCGAAGCCCTTTCAGATGAGCTCAAGCTCAACGCCAAGCGCAATGAAGAAAGCGAACTCGTCCATGTTTCGGCCTTATTGGGCGTGCTTGAAAAACATGTGTTGGCCGAAGACAGCTTCAGTGAAAAACATGTGGGCTATGCCTTGCGTTTATTGGAACGCTTAAAGGCGGGCCTGCCTGTTTCTGCCTTGCAACACCATGACTTCAATGAAGTGTGGGACAAACTACAAGCCCTAGGCTTAAGCGAAGAAAGCCCCGAAACACCCGATTACAACGCCTTACATGAACAACAGGCCATTTATCAACTCATGGAACAAGTGGGTGAAAGCCCTGTTGGGGTGCGTGAAATGTTACTGGCCGCGTGGATGCATCGCCTAGAAGATGCGTCAGACGTGTTAAGCCACTTCAACGACCTAGACGAAGTCGCCCTCTGGCCCGCGTGGGAACACTTCTGCCGTGGGGAAGAAGCCATGCAAGAACGCTTTATTAAATCCATTGAAACGGCTGAAGTGCATCACGTGTTAATGGGGCAATCTCGCCGTCACTTGCGGGTAAAGCCCACGGTGCAGGCAGCGCAAGGACCCGCCACCGCCCACGCATCGCGACCCCTTAAGCAGCCTAGCTTTGTATAGAAAAGGAGTTTTCTTGTATGACGATTATGAATGAATCTCAAATACTCGCGCGCTTGGTGCATCCAGATCCTGAAAAACGCCTGATTATTACCCCCTTAATCGCCCCTTCTGAACAGTTTGGCCCCACTTCTTTGGATTTACGCTTAGGCACGGACTTTCAAGTAATGCGTCGTTGTAACTACACCCACGTGGATCCACTGGATCCGCCTGAACAGTTGCAACAAGAAATGCATGAGTTATGGGAATGGGTTCGAGTGCCAGTGGGCGAACCGTTTGTGCTTCACCCTGGGGAATTTGCGCTGGCTTCGACCTTAGAACATGTGAGCATTCCGTTGGATCTTTCCGCCCGTTTAGAAGGCCGTAGCACGTGGGGGCGCTTGGGGCTTCAAATCCACGCCACCGCAGGCTTTGTGGATCCCGGCTTTTCGGGGAGCTTGACCTTTGAACTGTCGAATGTTTCGATGGTGCCTTTAGCCCTTTACCCAGGGGTGCGGGTGTCTCAAATCTGCTTCTATCAAGGGCATCAAACCCTGTTGCCTTACGCGAAAAAACGCTTTAGCAAGTACAGCGGAAAGCCTTCTACGGCAGCTTCGGCGTTTTATCGGGATCCTGAATACAGCCGTTTAAAAAGCGCCTTAGAAGAAGAAGGTCGTCGTGTCTTGCTCTAAGCACGAAGCTCACGCGCGTGTGGGGCAAGCGCTTGCGGAACGTCGCTATTTTAAGCTCATTTGTGGGGCAAGCTTTCACGATGTTGAAAAAATAAAGGCCCTGATTCACGTGTATGCGCAGGCTGGCATTGATTGTGTGGATGTGGCGTGTGAACCGCCTGTGTTACAAGCCGTTCTAGACGCTTATGAAGCCTTACCGCCAGAATCCCCGCAACCGCTGGTGATGGTGAGCTTGGATGTGGATGGCGATCCGCATTTTCGTAAAATACAGGTGAGCCGAACGGCGTGTGTCAATTGTGAAGCCTGCCTGCCCGCTTGCCCCGTTGACGCGTTGTGGATGGATGAGACGCATGAATTTCAAATCCACCCTGACCGCTGTTATGGGTGTTTGCGGTGCCTACCCACCTGCCCCACGCAAGCGCTTTCAGCGAAGCCCACACACACCTTGCCTGAAGCCTTGATTGAGGTATTGTCGCATCCGCGGGTGGGGGCGGTGGAATTGCATGCCCATCACTTGGACGTTTCTAGCCTGCAACGCCTGTTTGACGCCGTGGGCCCTTATCTGGAACAAAAATGGGTGTCCTTATGCTTTCGCCCGAACGAACATCCACCTTCTACGGTTGAAGCGTATTTGACGTGCTTTGAAGCCTTGTGTGACACCATTAAACCGTATGGCGTGATGCTCCAAATCGACGGAAACGCCATGCAAGCCGATGAATCGGCCCAATCGAGTCTAGCGGCCTTGGAAGGGGCCAATGCCTTAGGCGAACACTGGAAGGCGCGCTTTGCGGTGACCATTTCAGGGGGGATTAACGCAGAAACGGCTCGCTTGCTGAAAGAAGCGCCCTACCAGTGGATTGCTGGGGTGGGCATGGGGACTTTGGCCCGTCAACGCATTTGGCATTACATGCACGCCCCCCCCCACTGGAAACACGCCCAAGCCGTGGCTTTCACGCTGGTGGATGCGTTTAAAAGGGGGTCTTCTTAGAAAGAGTTTCTTGCGAAATGGCCTTAAAATCGGTACAATACCTATCATACCCGTACAAGTCACAACAGATTCAAACCGCATTTCGGGACGGGGGTCAATACGCAAAGGAAGCTTACGGAGATGAACGCATGTATGAATCAAGAGAAGATTCCCCTGTGTTTACGCTAAACTAAACATATCCCTTTTACTTCCTTCAACTCAATAGGTTTTTTCTATATGGATTACAAAGATTATTATGCGATTTTAGGTGTGCCCAAAACCGCCGATGCCAAGACCATTAAATCGGCGTATCGAAAAAAAGCCAAGCAGTTTCACCCTGACTTACACCCTGAACATTCGGACAAATTCAAAGAAATTGGCGAAGCCTATGAAGTCTTGGGCGATGAAGAAAAACGCCAGCGTTACGACATGCTCGGTTCGCAATGGAAGCAAGGGCAAGCCGGGCCTTCACAAGCGCCCTACCAACAATGGGGCGGGGGAACAAACATCAACTATGAAGACTTGTTTGGTGGAGCAGGGGGCGCTTACGGCGGGGGAGCCTCTGGCTTTTCAGACTTTTTTGAAGCCTTTTTTGGCGCAAGGGCCTCTTCCAGAGGGCCAGCACAGGCTCGGGGCCAATCGCCACAAGCGCAGCAAGCCCCCCCTAAAGAAGACTTGGACGTGGAACAGCCCCTTCACGTGACGTTAAAGGAAGTCATTAAAGGGGGCGTGCGTTCCTTGTATGCCAGCAGTTTAAAAAAAGAAGTGAGCTTCAACATTCCCAAAGGCATTAGCACGGGCAAGAAAATTCGGGTTCAAGGCGCGGGGCACGCTTCGGACTATACCCGCGGGAAAAGGGGGGATCTTCTGCTGAAAGTGACGGTGGACGTGCCTTCTGGCACAAGCGTAGAAGGCCTAGACCTTACCCAAAACTGCCCCATTCCCTTGGTGGAAATGATCTTAGGGGGGGAACATAAAATCACCCTGCCTTCAGGCGATGCCATTAGCATTCAGATTCCGCCGTATAGCCAAACGGGCCAAAAGCTTCGGATTAAAGGGGCGGGGCTACCGAATGTAAAAGCCCCTGAAAAAGAAGTTGGCCACGTGTACTTGCGTTTAATGCCCCTATTGCCCAAAGAACACGACCCACAGGCACCCGCTTTGTTCAACGCCATGAAGCACCTAAAGGGGGCGTCTGCTTCCTCCTTCAAATAAGGGAAGTTCAGCGAATCGGCTTTTGAAACGGCTGAGATGTGGCATAATACGGGTAATGTTTAGGTGCTATTTGGTGCAAATGTAACAAAATATGTTTGACGCTAAAGTACTTGGCTTATGTTGACGAAAGTAACAATGTTGAACGAAATCCTGGTACAGGGGATCGTTTAATCGTGTTAATGTGTGTGTGTTATTTAATTATTACCTTAATTGGAGGAATCTATGAACAATCGTTCACTTCAGGGTTTTACCCTTTCAGAATTACTCGTTTCTTTGGCCGTGTTGGGCTTAATTGCCGCCTTTGCCATCCCTAAAGTCTTAACCGCAGTGGGTACCTCAAGCGCACGAGCGATCGGTGGTGAATTGATCGCTACAGTTTCACAGGCGTATGAAGCGTTGAGATCAGACAGAAACGGTTCTCTTAGTCGTTCAACAAAAGGGGCTGACTTGGTTGGCAAAATGAACTACAAGACATCGGTAACAGCTACAGGAGTTGTTACTGTAACCTTCCCAAATGGTGGCACCATTCAATATAAGCCAACTGACGATTTTTCAGATGGTACGAAAGGTGTCATCGGATTTAACATAGACCCTGATGGCGGTACTACCAGTACTTCTCAGTATGGACCAGCGAGTGTTTACATTGCTAATGATGGTCGCTTTTGGTTGGCTTATTCCGATTACGGCCCGAATTTTGCCCAAGTTGCAGCAACAGATCTTACACCGGCCACATCAGGAACTCCATCTGAATTTAATGACACGTATGAAGTTTCAGAAGACACTAACAATGTGGCAAAAACTCCGGTAGTCCCTTCATCAGCTAGTGGGTCTGATAATACTTGGGCAAGTTAATTTTTTAACTTGGTCATTCATTTTTTGGAACGAGGCACTTTCACGAGTGTCTCGTTCTTTTTCTTGGTCTTTCCAACACAACAGGTTACACAATGTTACAACGGGTTGTAGTTTTCGCCCTGAGCGTCCGAAACAGGTGTAGAAGTGCTTTTACCCCCTCTCCCTTAGGGAGAGAGGGGCAAAGCCACATAAAAAATAAGGAAATCCCTATGCCTGTTGATGCTTCAGCGATGTGCCGTTCTTTCTTACCCAACAACCCTCGATTGGCCGAACTCATTTTAGGCGTCTGTAAAGAAACGTTTCGGGTGCGTTTTTTACCCAAGAACTTAATCCGCGCCTTGGTCAATCGTGCGGTGGACGAAATCAGACGCGGGGGGCAGGAAATTATGAAAGACCCCCTGTTTAAACTTAAAATGGAAGAACATGCCCGTAGCCTGCATAGTCGTTATAAATACGAAATTGGTCAACTTAACAATACCACGGTAAAATCTCGCGTCTAGTCATTCAACCCCCTAAAGGCCTTCAGTCAAAACAACCCTTAACGGCGGGGCTTAGCGGGGTGAATCAGGTTGAGCGCCATTTCAATTTGTTCTTCTTGACTGCTGTGCTGAGGCATTAAAGGCAGTTGTTGGCTCGCCACCTTTGGCCGAGGCTGACGCTTCACCGCAGGGCGGCTAAGCTGTGGATGCCGATTCGCCACATTTTGCTGTGCTAACAAGCGTTGTTGCACAGGGGCATTGGCGCGTTCTTCATTCAATTGGCTTGCGCCCAAGCGCACTTGTTCATGCAAATCGCCCAAACGTGCTTCCATGGTGCCCAAGAGTTCCGCCGCATAGGTTTTGGCGGAATAACGAATGTGATTGGCGTCTTCTTGTGCGGCATGACGCAAGGCGTCGCATTCATGCAGGGTGTCTTGCTTTAAGGCCTTCAGCTCGCCAATAAGTTGGGTGCGTACGCGTTGGGCTTCTTCTTCAATGGCTTTCATCAACGACGCTTCAGAAAGAATCTGTTGCTTTTCTTTTTCCGCATTTTGAAGCAAGGCAATGGCTTGTTGGCGGGCTTGTTCTAGCAATATGTTTTGATCATTGACCATGTCTTGAGCGTCTTGAATGGCTTGGGGCAAGTGTTCACGCAGACGGTCCATCAAAGGCAAGAGTGAATCGGCATTGACCATGACCCAAGGGGTCAAGGGAAGGGAAGGGCTTCCCAGAAGGAGATCTTCCATGTGGTCTAAAATTTTAATAAAGTTACTCATTTCTCAACAATCTCCTTTTAAACGTGTTGAACGAGGTGGTGTAGGGGGGTGGGGGGCATGAAGTCTTAGCGTTGGTAAAGCTTTTTTAAGGCCGTGGCCACATGAGCAGACACATAGGCTTCTACGGGTTCATGATGGCTGGCGAGTTCTCTAACCAAGCGAGAAGACAAAAACTGAAACTCAAGGGAAGGCATCATAAAGCAGGTATCCAAGTGGGGGTTAATTTTAGCGTTGGCTTGGTACATGGAACATTCGTATTCAAAATCTGAAATGACTCTCAAACCTCGAATCAAACAATCCGCACCAACGGATTTGGCAAAGTGTACCGTCAACCCTGTAAAGGAAGTAACGGTGACGTTTTGAAGCCCCATGGCGACGATACTTTCATTCAGCATGATCATACGGGCTTCGGGGGTGAATAAACTAGTGGGTTTTGCAGGATTATGTGCCACAGCGATGATGAGTGAGTCAAACAGGCACGCACCGCGACGAATCAAGTCTTCATGACCTTTAGTGACGGGGTCAAAACTGCCTGGGTAGAGTGCAACAGTCATCGTGCATCCCCATATAGTTTAATACACAGTTAATTATACTACAAGCGCTCATGAATAGGCAAGCCTATCTTTAGATTAGAGTATTTTTATTTTTTTGAGTATTTATGCTAAATTATAGAATATACTTCTGTACAAGTTTGATGCTGGAGAATGGGTTTTGGTTCCCCTTTATAGCTGGTGTTGTCAGAGACCTTTGCTCGCACAAAGGTTCTCCGACACCTCTAAATGCGTTCAAGGGGGGACGGGGAAGGACGTATTGCGTTTCTCCTCCCCTTCGTCCCCCCTTAAAAATCCCCCCTGAAACCCCACCTCCTCGCATCATTCCTTTGCACGACGTCCGCAAAATGTCTCGGAAGCCTCGCATTTAGTGCGTTGACGCCTGCTTAAAAAGTACTTCAATCAAAAACTTAAAGAAGGATGCCCTTACCATGACCTCCGAATACTCACTAGAATCTCTTGCCCAACGCATTGAAGGGGCGTTCGTCTTAGGCAAGGCCCACACGGGGGTGTCGGCCTTGGTGCATCCTGCGCTGGTGAAAGAGGCGTCTCACATGGCGTATGTTGCCAGTGAAGGGGCGTGGCAAGCGATTTTGGGTGGTGCAAGACTTGGCTTAGTCGAAAAAAGCCTCCCCATTCCTCCAGCCATTCAAGCCAAAATAGACGCAGACGAAGTGGCGTTACTGGTGGTGCCCAGAAGCCGTGTGGCACTGGCCGTGTTACTCGATGTCTTTGAGCGTCGAGCCGTCTTAGAAGAAGGGATTCATCCACAGGCGTGGGTGCATCCCACCGCTTGCTTGGGGCAAGACGTCCGCATCGGGGCGTTTGCGTCCATTGGCGAACATAGCGTGATTGAAGACGGGGTGCAGATTTATGCCAACGTCACCGTGGGGGCGAATGTTCAGATCGGGGCGGGTTCGATTCTGTATTCGGGCGTGCGACTGGGCGATCGTTGTGAAGTCGGTAAGCGCTGTATTTTGCAACCCAATGCCGTGATCGGCGCGGACGGCTTTAGCTACGTCACCCCCAAAGAAGCGCGCCATGAAAAGAACGCCCCCACTGATGCCACACAGAAAGTCGACGCCATTTTGCGGATTAACAGTGTGGGCACCGTGGTACTGGAAGACGAGGTCGAAGTGGGGGCGTGTAGCTGTATTGATCGAGGCACGTTGGCAGAAACACGCATCGGCAAAGGCACTAAAATAGACAACCTCACGCAAATTGGGCATAATAACCGTATTGGCGAACAATGCTTAATCGTCTCACAAGTGGGCATTGCGGGTAGTTGCAAGGTCGGCAATGGCGTGGTGATTGCGGGGCAAGTCGGGGTGGGAGACCACTTAAACATTGGGGACAATGCCATTGTCATGGCGTGTTCTGCCGTCATGCGAGACATTGATGCAGGCGCCATTATGCTTGGGGTGCCGGCGTTACCTCATAAAGAAGCCATGGCCAATATCGCGGCGATTATGAAATTAAGAGACGTCATTAAAGGGGTCAAAGGCATGCAAGCCAAGTTCAAAGACTTTGAAGAAAAAGCCCAACAACTTGATGCCTTGCTGGCTTTAGTCCCTGAAGAAATGAAGGCGTCGTTATCTAAAGAATAAGATCGCTTAAATATATCCTAAGCTGTTCCAACGCCCGCCCCCGATGGCTAATCGCCGTCTTTTCAGCCATACTCAATTCCGCCATGGTCTGTGAAGAAACCTTCCCTTCTTCATCCACATAATGCACCATCGGATCATAGCCAAAGCCGTTGGAACCGACCAGCGCCCCGTCTGAACGGATCCACAGGGGGCAAACCCCTTCAACCGAAAAAATCTGGCCCGTCGCCACTTCAATCAACGACATGGCACACACAAACCGCGCCTGCCGTTGAAGATGTTCCCCCAGCAAGTCGTAAATCCCACGACACCGATCCGCATGAGTCGGCTGGCCTTCAAGCCAGCGATTCGAGCGAACCCCAGGGAAATCCGCCAACCCCTGATGCCCTGCTAAAGCTTCGACGATGAAGCCTGAATCGTCCCCAAGGGTGAAGGTGGCGTTTTGAGCGTGGGCTTCATCTAACACAAAACGTGCCTTAATTTCCGCATTGCCTAAAAACGTGGGGGCATTTTCTTCTAAGCCGTCTAAATGGGTGGCAGGCAAAACGGTGACGTCTAAACCAGACGCGTGAAAGAACGCTTGAATTTCTTCCACCTTATGCAAGTTCCCACTCGCCAGTAGAATCGTTAGCTTATTTTTTGGAGCATCCATAGGAACCTTCTTTCTTCACCACATTTCATAAAATGGGTTTCGACTTCTAAAGCCTCTACATGACGAAGTAGGCCTTTCCCTTCAGGCAACTGGGCTTCTAGGGCGTCTAAAATGTGGCGTTGGGCGTGGACTTCAGCGTCACTTAAATTGCTGATGAGTAAAAATCCGTTCGATTTGAGCAAGTCCCACACCCCCCTAAAAAAGGCCTGCGGATCAAACGCCTGCTTCGGCAAGCCCCACGCCGTATGTTCTTTTTCTAGCACAAAGGGCAAAAAACAGCTCACTACATCCGCCGTGGCGGGATGCGTTTGGGCATAGTCGTTCACATCGCTTTCGACAAAATTGAGCGTCCCCAAGGCTTTTAAGGCAGGGGTTTCGGCAAAGGCTTGCACCAATCCACGGGCGTAATCGCCTCGGGTGTAGCCATCTAAATAATAACGAAACGGATCCATTTCAAGCCCTGTGACCTGTACTTTTTCGCCCAATTGAGCCGCCACCGCCACACAAGCCCCTAAGGTGGCCCCGTTTTTAGAGCCCACATCCACCCAATGGCAGTTTAGGCGTGAAGGAATGGGGTGAGCTTCAAGCAGGGTAGCGATTTGATCCAACTGGTAGAGCGATTCAAGCTTCACCCACGCCCATGAATCAGGCAAGGCCTTAAAATGAGGAAAGGCTTCTAACAACTGCGTTTGGCGGAGGGTTAAATCAGGGTTCGACGGCTGGGTGTAGGCGGGGACATCAAGGTTCATCAACCACTGTTCAGGCGAAACGGCTCGTTTGAAGGGGCAGAGGGCTTGGCGAATTTTCCAGTGAAGCAGGTCGAACATCGATTAATTAGTCCTTTTAAGTCTCATAACACTTTCGGACACTGTTTAAACAGACGTCAACGCACTAAATGCGAGGCTTCCGAGACATTTTGCGGACGTCGTGCAAAGGAATGATGCGAGGAGGTGGGGTTTTAGGGGGGATTTTCAAGGGGGGACGAAGGGGAGGAGAAACGCAATACGTCCTTCCCCGTCCCCCCCTTGAACCGCCTTTAGAGGTGTTTCGGAGAACCTTTGTGCGAGCAAAGGTCTCTGACAACACCAGCTAAAAACGGAGCTAGAAACCTTCCATTTGACCAAAAGTCTTCAAAAGGCTTACAATAAGACTATATCACAAGTGGGATAAAAGGTTTTCAGATGTCCACAATCGGTTCACATGGCAAACGATAAAGTGCTCACCAGCGTACTGGTGGTGGCGGGGGAAACCGGCAGCGGGAAATCCACCTTCATTGAAGGGCTTTTTAGCCTCATGCAACATTGCCAACAACCCACGCTGTGGGTGGACACCACCGTCGATTGTGGCATTTTACGCAAGCTAAAAGGCGAAGCCTCGCTCAAGGCGTTTCAAGGGGCGTCCTTGTATGAAACCTTGGTGCAGTGGCAGGCCAATAAGGTGACCCCCAGCGCTGAAGTGGACTGGCACTTGGCGGAAACGCCCTACCTGATTCAAGGGGTGCATGAAGGCTTGAGCCTTTACCCCAGCCAGCAAGACGCCCACCTGATTGAAGCCACCGATGCTCTGCTTGCGGATGCGGGCATCCAAAAAGCCTTGCGATACGGGTGGCCTCGATTGCTGGCGAAGAACTTTCGTTATGTGGTGATGAATGTGAGCGATGTAAGCTTGGTAGAAGCCCTATTGCCCCACTTGAATGTGAACCTGATTTACTTGACCACCCCCACACAAGTGGCGGACACCGACACCCTGTACGCGTTTACGTGTTTAGGGCAATGGCATTCCTTGAATGTGTTGATGACCCAAGCCCCGCCTCGCTCGAGTTTAGATGAATCGTGGCAAGACTGGTTTGTGAACTATCCGAGTTGGTTATTTTTGGGGCGCTTGCCGTATTTTTCAAGCGATGCAGACTGGCATTTGCAGTATCAAGACCAGCTCCGTACGAACTTGGCCCGACTCAACTGGGACGCCGTAGCGTTGTTGAAGGGCTAGAGATTAAGCGGGGTGTTCTTGAATCACTCTAGGCTCCTAGCGGATCCTTCCCTTGAGATAAGACGGCGTGTTCAGCCTTCAAAACCGTCAAATAAAAGGACCATAGGTGTGAGAACTGTTCTTCTAGTTAATACTCTAGTCTTGAAACGGAGCTAGTCTAGGTAGTGTTTCGTTATAAATTTCTTGTAATCTTTCCAAGATCCCAATGGCTTTATCAGGTAAATCCACAGTGGACAAAGGATTCGGTTCAGGAGACGAATCAGCCGTTGCTATTATATTCAACCTACGATTGTTTGCTGGGTCCAGTGCTGCCGTAAAGGGATCACCAAACCCTTCAAGACGCTTGATATAATCATTAAATACTTTTTGTAGTGGGTTTCTAGCCCCCTCTTCTTCCAATTGTAAAGCCGTTTCAAAGTTTTGGCGAAGTGTTGCTTCAACTCCCTCACTCATTTTCCACCCTTGCCGTTGTTGTTGAGCGGAATAGGCTGGTCGGCTATTGGCTATATTAGTTGTAGTGGGGGGGTAAATGAGGCTGTTGTTCGTAACATGGGGGGTTCCTTTTGGGTTTAGGGTAAATAAAGTGACTAAACGGTTCGCTTCTATTCAAGCGTACACGTTCATAAAACAGCGTCAAGAAAAACTTGTGCGTTTTTCACCCCACACCAGCACATCTCCCCCTAAATTGTTACATTTCTTTGTGTTACACTGGGCTTAACACACCCCCCCGAAAAAATGGAAGAAGCCCCCTGATGACGTCCTCTCTGCCCCCACGTCAAGCGCTAAGCGCCCCCGCCCAACGCGCCTTTCAAGACGCCGTGCATCAGCATACCGTGGCGGTGGCCTCGCCCTTTCTACCGCCTGTGGCCACTGTGTTTGACGTCTGGTCTCACGTCGTTCACACTCAAGAAGAATACAACGAAGGGGCCTTTCACCACTGGCCCGAAGAATTCGTGGCGTACTTGCCCACCCACTGGACGCTGGCCCAACTACACGCCCACTTGGCCATGCACGCTCAAACGCTCCATGTGAACTTCCCCCCCCATTGGACGCTGGCCCAAGCCGTGGTCTACGCCCCCACTTTAGCGTCGGATGCGTGGCAAATGCCCCTGCGTCAGTGCGTGCTGGGCTTGCATTGGTTGAATGTTCAAGGGCAAATTATCAGCTCTGGCGGAAGAGTCCTGAAAAATGTGACGGGCTATGACCTGCATCGCCTGCATGTGGGCTTTCACGGCACGCTGGGCCTCCCCATTGGGGTGTGTTTAAGAACCGCCCCCTTGCCCAAGGACCCACAACGCCATTTCCGCTGGGAGACCCCTCACCCCGCGTTTCACTTACTCGAACAACGGCTCAAAATGGCCCCCCCTACGGGCTTAAAAGCCTTAATCTATCATGAAGAAACCGCTTATCTCACCTGGCAAGGAAGCGATGAGCTGCTAGAAACCTGCTTTGTGGGACTCCCTTTAAACGAGCAGGCTCACGCGTTTACAGAGCCGTTATCCCCCTTGTGGGCAGGGGAAGAGGCGTCGTTGTGGCCAGCCCAACTCCCCCAAGCCTTGTGGCAACAGTGGCGGGACTTGCGTCGTGCGTGGGGGATTGCCCCTCACCAACTGCGTTCCCCCTACTTTGATGAAGAGGTGTACCATGCCGAACACGCCTAAGCCCCCCATCACTCCCCTTGAAAAAGCCTTTGAAGCCTGCATTCATTGTGGTATGTGCCTCAGTGCCTGCCCAACTTACGTCCACACGGGTGATGAATCCCAAAGCCCGCGAGGGCGCATCCACCTCAGTCAAGCCGTGCATGACGGGCGTTTGCTCTTGGCGGACTTAGTGCCTGCCCTTGAAAGTTGCTTGGGCTGTTTGGCGTGTGAAACGGCGTGTCCGTCTCAAGTGAAGTATCACGACGTGTTAGAAGCCGGCCGTTTGGCCATGCACGCCAAGGGGCTCGGGCGTTTTAGTCGCTTGGCGCAAATGATGCAAGCCGTCTTAAAGCAAGACGCGCTCTTAAACCTGATCGTAAAAGCGATGCAACTGGGCGATGCCTTAGGCCTTCGCTCGATGGTGCAAGCCTCGTGGATGCCTGACTTTATCTCGCAAAAAACACGCTTTTGGATGCCTCTACCCCAAGAAAGGCTCGATGCAGGTCTCACACAGGTGGATCCTGACGCGGAACTGGCCTTACACTTGGGCTGTGTGATGAAACACCTG
The DNA here is from genome assembly GCA_044348005.1 of Vampirovibrionales bacterium. Lineage (GTDB taxonomy): Bacteria > Cyanobacteriota > Vampirovibrionia > Vampirovibrionales > JAJTHC01 > JAJTHC01. Next base: position 38,531 of record JBIKTR010000014.1, read on the forward strand.
ATGCCTGACGTGCATAATGCGTGTGTCCATGTTCTTACGGCGATGGGCTTTACGATCACGAAAAGCCCGCTGGGCTGTTGTGGGGCGTTGGCGTCTCATCATGGGCTTGCGCAAGAAACGCAGGCCTGCTTGAAGGAAAATGCCCGCGCGTGGGAGGCCTCTCCCCCGCAAATCACGCTTTCTAACGCGGGGGGCTGTGGTGCCATGCTCAAAGCCTATGCCCATGTGGGCGAAACGCTTGGCTTAAAGGAACTCCACCCCGTGCTCAGCGAACTGGCCGCCGCCACTGAAGACATTCATGCGTTTATAGAAAAACATCACGAGCGCTTGCCTGCTTTGGCCTTGCCCACGCCTCTGGTGGTGACGTATCAGGCGTCTTGTCATCTCCTACACGGCCAAGGCATTGGCCATGAGCCTTTACACTTGCTTGAGCAGGTTAAACATCTGACGCTTGTCCCCATGCAAAATGCAAGCGGTTGCTGTGGAAGTGCGGGCATCTATAATTTAGAACACCCTGAAATGGCCCAAAAAATTGCACAGGAAAAGGTGCAAGCCCTTTTAGCCACAGGCGCGGATGTGGTGGTCGTGGGTAATCCCGGATGCCTCATTCAGCTAAAAGCATCACTGGCCGTATATGCCCCCACCGCCCAAATAGCGGTTTTGCATCCCCTGCAAGTGTTAAGCCAAGCCTTGCCTTAGGGGGTTTCATCTATCAAACACTATATCTAGCGGATACTATATTATAGCATCTAAACCCAAATCAATGGGAGGGGCCGCAAGCGTGATTTGACTCGTGGAAATGACATCCACCCCCGTTTGAGCGTAAGCCTTGACGTTGGCCAGCGTAATGCCCCCCGAAACTTCAACAACGGCTTGCCCAGCAATGATCCGTACCGCTTCTTGAACTTCTTCTAGGGTCATGTTGTCCAACAAAATGACTTCGGCCTTGGCTTCTAAGGCCAACGGCACTTGTGCCAACTGATCGCATTCAATTTCCACTTTCGCGGTATGGGCCAAGCGTTGACGCACCATCGCCGTGAGTTCATTCAAGGGAAGCACCACCGATTGAGTGAGGGTGTCTTTCAGCATGGCCGTGTGGCTTAAATTATAACGATGCGAGCCCCCCCCCCCATGCAAGACGGCTTGCTGTTGCAAAAAACGCCAGCCCCCCACTGTTTTTCGGGTATGCACCACTTTGGTGGACGTTCCCTGTAACGCTTGAACAAAGGCGTGGGTGAGGGTAGCCACCCCACAGAGCTGTTGTAACACGTTTAAGGCACTGCGTTCTAAGGCCAATACATCCAACAGCGTGCCGTGAAGTTCCGCAATGGGCTGATACGCGTCAAAAAGGGCACCCTCCGCCAAAAAAGGCTTCAACTGCACCTTGAATCCTCCCAAGCGAATCAGGGCTTCTACGGCGTTTAAGCCACTTAACACGCCCGCTTGACGAGGCATGATGTGAAAACGCGCTTGAACGTCCCCCAACGCCTGTTGCAAGGATTCTCCCAACACATCTCCTTGCCCCAAGTCTTCTTCTAGGGTCAGTTTCAACAGCAATTCCACATTAGGGGGTAAAAACATACCGTGCCCTCTTTTTTATTCGTGCCTTTGACGGGTGCTTCACTTACAACAGGCCAGGAACAATCCACTTGTCAATGTCTCGGTGCCAACCGCTTAAAATCTCTTCAGGTTTGAAGTACAGGGCCATTTCACGCAAGGCACTTTCAGGCGAATCGCATCCGTGAATAATGTTACGCTGAGGCGCCTGCCCAAAATCAAAGCGAATGGTACCGGGTTCCGCCTTTTCAGGATCCGTATTACCAATGACACGGCGACAAACGGCAATGGCATCTCGCCCTTCCCACACCATGGCAATCACAGGGCCACTGGTAATGAAGTTCACCAAACCGGGGTAAAAATCCTTGCCAATGTGTTCCGCATAATGTTGAGCCGCCAGGGCTTCGTCGACTTTCACCATTTTAAGGGCCACCAGTTTTAAGCCTTTTTGTTCAAAACGATGCAGAATATCCGCGGTTAGGCCGCGTTGAACGGCATCGGGCTTTAGGGCCACAAAACTTTGTTGTAGGGTCATCGGGTTTTTTACCTCTTACCAATAGAACACTAGGCTCTAGTGTAACACGATTTAATGGTTTGGGGTTAATGTGTTAGGGGCATAATTACACCCCCCTCAACGACTATTTATACCGTTTAAACGATTGAATGGGGATTACTATGGACACTGGCACAGATTTTAGGCGCTTTTTCCACCGTCAAATCTTCAGGAAACTGCACCTTGCACAACAGTGGCGAATCTAGCAAACGCAGACACAACTCACTCAATAAATCGACAAAAATCGGATGCTCATTCAGGCTTTCGGCGCGATGCCAATGGGCTAGCCCGTATTTCGCCCCCACAGGCACATACAGCATATCCATTTCAAACAACGTTTCAATGTGATCGCTCACAAAGCTAATCGGCACCATCAGCACATTGTCTCGCCCTGCTTGGGCCAAGTCTTCGGCCAAGTCTTCGGTATAAGGCTTTAACCATTCTAAAGGGCCCACGCGACTTTGCCAGCAAATTTCCCAAGAATTATGGGGGAAAAAACGTTGCATCAATAATTCGCAGGATTCACGAATCTGGGTGGGGTAGGGGTCTTTATTTTTGTGGGCGTAGTCTTTGGGAATGCCGTGCGCCGAAAACACCACATGACGCTGTTCTACAGGAGCACCCCACGCCTTTTCGTTAAACGCTTTTTCAATGGTCGAAGCCACCGCTTCTAAAAAACGATGTTCCTTATAATAGCTACACACCGTGGCCACATTAAGGGCCTGAGCCATGGGCTGCCACTTGGGTTGAGTGAGCACTTGAGAAAACTCACGCAGGCTAGAACCCGTGGTGGCTAGGCAATAATGCGGGTACAACGGCATAAGCATTAAGTGCGTAATACCATCCGCCTGAATGTCTGCCAAGGCTTCTTCTAAAAACGGATGCCAATACCGCATGGCCAAATAGGTTTTTGGGGCTTGAAACCCCTTGGCTTCAAAGGCTGGGGTGAGTTGAGCTTGCACCAACTGCATTTGTGCAAGGGTGAGCCGTAAAATAGGGGAACCGCCCCCGATTTTGGCGTAATTTTCTTGCGCTTCTTTTTTGCGTTTTCGAGAAACGCGCCAGGCAAAGAGGTTTTGCACCCATTGAGGCACGGGCAGTTGAATGATGTCGTTGTCTTTAAAGAGGTTTTGCAAGAAGGGTTGCACGCTGTCTTGATCATCCGGCCCGCCAAGATTAAAAAAGAGGATTCCGATTTTGGCGTCGGGGGTGGGCAACGCGTAGGATTGAAAGGGTTTGATGAGGGGAATGGTTTTAAGGGGTTTAGGCATGGGCAAAGCGTCCTTATTGAATGGGCTGTTCTTATTATAAAACAAGCATGTTAAAAAAGGACGCTTCCCCCTATTTTGAGGAAACGCCCTTTTTGAGGGTACAACAAGTCCACCCCATCCACTAGGCCTTCAACAACTGCAAAGCCGCTTGGTTACTGATGTTCGCTTGCTGTAAAATACTCACAGACGCATTTTGCAACACTTGGGCCTGCGTATATTCTGCCGAAACCTTGGCCACGTCAGTGTCCATCATGCGACTGCGAGACGCCTGCATGTTCAAAGTCGTCAAGCTAGAAAAACTTCCGGCCCGTTCTAACTGACCGCTCAACGCACCGATGGACGAGCGTTGTGTATTCAGGCGTTGAAGGGCATTGTCAATATCCCCCAAATAAGAAAGCACCCGTTCTGAACTGTTGAGTTGTGTGGTGGTGCCGTCAAAAATGTCGTTTAAGGTCGCGGGCGTCCAGCGAGGGGGGGCGACTACCCCTTCTAAGCCCATGGAAACAGTGTCTAACTTCGCAAACGCCCCTGCCAAGTCAATGGTACTGGTGGCCAGATTCGACCCGCCAGCGATTTGCACTTTGGCGTCGGTCAACGAACCGTCCAACACCTTCAGGTCATTAAATTGAGACGCCCCACTAAGGCGATTGGTATCGTCCAACAAGGCGCGCATTTCTTTGGCGATGCTTGTGCGTTGTTCGGTGTTGTTTACGTCGTTAGCCATTTGCACCGCCAGTTCGCGAATGCGTTGTAAGTTGTCACTCATCACACTGACGCTTCCTTCGGTGACTTGCAACATGGAAAGGCCGTCTTGAATGTTTTGCTCAGCCCGTTGGCCAGTGAGGATTTCAACCTGTAAGCGCTGGCCAATGGCGTAGGCACTGGCGTCATCTGAACTGCGGTTGACTTTCTTCCCGCTGGCGATGTCTTGCGCGGCTTTGTCTGTTCGTGCCGTGTTGACCCGCAACGTTTGTAACGAACGAATGGCATTGGCATTGGTATTAATAAATTGTAACGGCATGGGGTTCTCTCTCTTTTTTCAGGAACACTGCCCAACAGCAATCGGCGTATTCTCTTTCCAAAGAAAGGTTCGACCAATCGCCCTGTCAACTTGAGCCTATTCCCCCAACTAGAGGAGTCTTGTTACTTAAAGATGGCTTTAAACACGTTTGCAATGGTGTTAGGGATATTCACCAACCCGTCCTTGGCTTTGCCAAAGCCCTGTTGAAGGGCCGCCCCTAAATTAGTGCCTTTATACAAATCAAGCAAGCAATAGGCCCCCACGCCATAGGTGGCGGTAGTGCCTAGGCGAAATGACCAATCGCCGTCTTCGTATTCGGTGTGCCTGCCGTCGAGCGCTTTAACCACTGTTTTAAAGCCAAAATAAGTAGCCGCGCCTAAGGCAAATAGGCCTACTGTTGGCCGTATGGCGCTTACATCCTTAAAGGCCTTAATCAACAACGCCACACCCGCAACCCCGGCCAAGGTGGCAAACGCATTATTGACGCTAGAGGTCGCAAAATCCACCACGCGAATACCCCCATTGATGGCTTGAATAAAGGGCCGAATCAAGCCCATGCCAAAAAGCCGAAGACCCAAGCCGTCATGCGGGTTGGGGTAGCTCACCATACGCCCCATCATGGGGTAAGCCCCATCATAAGGGCCTACTTGGTAGCCACTGCGTTGGGCAGGGGTGTGGGCGGGCGTGTGGGTTTGGGGGACTTGAGCGCCTGTGCGAACAGGCTGTAACGAAGGAAAAGAGACGAGACGAGACATAAGAAATAAGCCTTTAAGTTAAGCGTAAGGAGATGATCAGCGTAGGGTTATTATACACCAGTTCTATAAAACCCCGTCATGTTTTTTTTGTGCGGAGGAAGGGGGGCGGTCAAAGCACAAGTTGGCTTTACCCCCTCTTTTCTTGGTCGCCGTTAAGGGGAGAGGGTTGGGGTGAGGGTCCTGAGATGCCCAGTTATAGCTGGTGTTTGGGTTTCTCGTTTGTTTTTATAGCTGGTGCTGTCAGAGACCTTTGCTCGCACAAAGGTTCTCCGACACCTCTAAATGCGCTTAAGGGAGGGAGGGTCTTGGTCGCCCCCCTCCCTTAAGAATCCCACCCCTCTCGCTTTCCCTTCGTTCCTGCCGTCCGCAAAATGTCTCGGAAGCCTCGCATTTAGTGCGCCGTCGGCAAGTTTTCTGTCCGTCATTGCGAGCGTAGCGTGGCAATCTGTCAAGACCTTGTGTTTAATGTGTAAATCGTTGCACCAGCCGACGTCCAAGCACTAAATCCGAGCGGGTGAGCGCACTGCGAATCCCCGAGCGATTTTGCGGACGTCCCAAAGGTG
>JBIKTR010000006.1:0-116179 GCA_044348005.1 Vampirovibrionales bacterium
AAACACCGCAATAATTCGCGAAATTTACGTTCAGAAATGTGCGACTGTTTATAATACTTATTTTTACTAGGATTCATAATACTTTAGCCTATCATAAAATTAGCTAAAGTTTACCAGGCCCTACTTTAATCGGTAAGTTCTACAAACTCAACGCAGGAGAGGTGTTTTTCGCCATGGCGGCGGCCCCGATCATTCCTGCATCGTTGCCGAGCTGGGCAAACACAATCGGCGTGGTCGCCATCGGTTCCATAATGCGTTCCCCCAAAAAGTCCTTCAACTTAGGCAATTCCACGAATTGAGCCATCCCCCCACCAATCACAACGATGTTGGGATCCAACACATTCATTAAGTTGCCTAGGCCTGTGGCAATGTGCAGGTGCCATTTGTCCATGAGCTGAATGGCCAAGGGGTTGCCTCTTAATTGGGCGGCAATAATGTCATGCGTGCTAAGCTCTTCAACGGATTTGCCTTGCAGAATATCTTGCGCCACGGCACTATGAGGCAGTTCGCGAATTTCACGACGGCCTGTTCGCGCCAAGCCTGTGCCTGAAGCGTAGGCTTCCCAACAGCCTAGGCGTCCGCAGGTGCAGGCACGGTCGTTGGTGAGCGAAATGCGCATATGGCCCACTTCTGCGGCCGAAAACTTGGAGCCTCGAATCAGGTGGCCGTCCACCACAAGGCCACCCCCCACGCCTGTGCCCAGCGTCACCATGACCACATTCTTATGGCCAGTAGCCGCCCCCACGCTGACTTCGCCGTAACAGGCGGCATTGGCGTCATTTTCCACATGAATTTGTGAAACATCAATGCCCAGTTCGTTTGCAAGCAGTTGCGCAATAGGGAAAGGCGTGCGATCAATGGCTTTGAGGTTGCCTGTGGCGCCTAAAATATGGCCTTGTACGCTGTCCACTACCCCAGCGGTACTAATGCCGATGGCCGGCCATTCTTGTACGCCCAAGTCTTTTTTCACTAAGCTCAACGACGCTGCAAGGCTGTCAATAAAGGCATTGGCCGTTGTGGGGGTTGAAACCTTACGAGGCGTCGTATAGGTGACGGTGTTGTCGTCCCCAAAGGTGATGGCTGAACACGCGATTTTCGTTCCGCCAATGTCAATACCGAGCTTAATTTCTGCCATGTCTGAGGTGTCCTTAGCAACAAACGAATCATCTTAAAACTAGGTGAATCGAAGATTCTACGATAAAATAACATTGTAGCGCAAAAATGTGGAAAGGACTAGTCCCCATGCCGTTTTTATTTACCGAAAACCTCGAAAAGGCTTGCCCCCACTGGCAAACGGCGTTCCCGATGCAACCGCAGGAAGTGCAGGCCCTGTTTTTAGGCTTCAGCGTGTTTACCACCTTTCGATCGGATCTCGCCTATTGCTGGCAGCGCGTGCATTTTAAGCGATTGTATGAACACGGCAAAGAAATTGGCCTTGCTGTGACTGGGTTTCGGGCTTTTTCACACGAACTAGACACCACGCTAAAAGCCCTAATCCCGCCAGAATCTCCCCCCCAACGGGTGCGCATAACGCTGTTTCCCATGGCGTACACCCCCGCGCAAAGCCCGCCCTTTCAGCCCGCCTGCGTGGTGGATGTTCACCCCCCCCTGCCCCCCTTGCCCAGCACCCTAGTACCCGCAACGATTCGCCTTAAAACACAGTCGTATCAAGGGTTTTGCCCACACCTCAAACAAGGGAGCCAACTGCCTGCGTTGCGGATGCACCACGATCGAGGCGACGGTGTTGATGCCGTTTTGTGGGAAAATCAGGCGGGGGAATTGACCGAAAGTACCCATGCCAACGTGGTTTTTCACCATCGCCAGTGGGGGTGGGCCACACCCCCACAAGCCGACACTTTAGCGGGTGTGACCCTGCAACAAATCCGAAAAGCCAGTGAAGACAACGGTTTTCGCCTTGTAGAACACCCCCTGCCTGTTACCGCGTTGCCCGAAATTGAGGCCTTGTTTCTCGTCAACAGTATTCAGGGCATTCGTGCGGTGGAAGGGGTAAACGCCCACGGCGTCAGCCATACGTTCACCACGCCCCCTGCCGTGTGGGAAGCCAGCCAAGCCCTTTACACGGCGTGGCAGGCCAGAGCCTTTGGTGAATCGAATGGCTGTTATAGTGAAGGGTTAAAACAGTCGTGACGATGTAAAAAGGGTCTAATTTCCGACCCACGAAAGTCTGTTTTCTGGCCACGAAAGTCTGTTTTCTGGCCACGAAAGTCCGATTTCTGGCCACAAAAGTCGTTTTTTTGGCCACGAAAGTCTGTTTTTTGGCCACGAAAGTCCGTTTTCTGGCCACAAAAGTCGGTTTTCTGGCCACGAAAGTCCGATTTTTGGCCACGCATCGAAGCGAACAGCGACCTTTGTCATGTTGAGCGAAGCGAAACATCTCCTCCCAACGAAGTCGTATACAGGGGAGATCCTTCGTTACACTCAGGATGACGTGTTTGATTTCCAAAGAACTACTCTTCTTTAGAATGACACCTTTTCGACGTTTTTCCTAGTGCGGAAAAACCACTATTTCAGCGTCTGCGTAAAGTCTATTGGCTCTGTCCCTTCTCCCTATGGTCGCACGCCTCGCCTATGGCGGGCTACGCTAGGATGAGGGAAACACCAGCTAACGTTGAACATCCTAAAGCCCTCACCCCAACCCTCTCCCATAGGGAGAGGGAGTAGAGCCAATTCAAAAGGAATTGTAACAAAAGTTTATAAAAACAATGTTAAGACGCACAAAAAATCGGCGCACGGGTGTTTATGCTATTGAGAACACACCCTTTTAACACCCACCTATTTTTTGACCACCCAATCAAACAACCACCACTTTCAAGACGTTTCAGGAGACCACACCCATATGACTAACTCAATTAACACGCAAGCCATTTATAATTATTATAGCAATGCCAATGATTTAAGAGGCATCGTAGTAGATAATCGAGGGTCCAATCCGTTCAATAGGCTAAATATGTCAGGAAACAGTTTAGACACTAATGCTGCAGAATATTTAAACCGCACAAAAGAAAATAGGCAAAAACTGATTAATGCTTTAAAAGGGGCCGCTGGGGGTGATAGTTCCTCGTATTCAACTTTGCGTTACTTGGGAATCCAATTACCACAAAATGCAACGTATGGAGACCCAGAAGTAAAAAAACAATTGGCTCTCTTGGCTAGACGACTTGAAGCTATCGAAAGTAATCGCCCTTCTCTGAATGCAGATGCCTATTCCAAAGAAGGAAGAAACCAGCAATATAACAACTTAATGGTACTCCAATCGCAATATAAACAAAGGCTTAATGCACAAGGCGTGTTGGACACCACGGACCTTTATGGCCAAAGTCAAATTCAAGGTGTGCAAATAGACCCTACCGATATTGCGGGGCATACTGCAACGATAAAGGAGTCGTACCCTGGAGTGAGTAATGAGTTTACTACGTTTTCAACCAAATTAAAAAAAGAAGTTGACGACAGAAAAGCTAAATACCCCAATGATCCCGACACCGTTCGCCACATCGCACGTGCGACCATGGAACAATTAAACAATCGAATTGGTGCTTTGGCCACCAATGGCACGAGTAGAGGACAAGTTTTAGAAGATGCCTTCAAGGGTAAAGGAAACCCTGAGATTTTGGCCTACATGGATCTTTACAAACGTGCCGTAGGGGCAAATCTCCCCACGAATGAAGCACAACTTCAAGCTAACCTTGGTGAAAAACAGGTTAAGCAAGCGTCTTTCTGGCCGACACAAGAAGAACTCAAAACGGTTCAAGGTGGTGACAAGCGAATGTTTCGCTTGGCACACGCGGGTAATCCATTAAACGCACAAGTCAGTAAGGCAATTGAAGCTCGTCAAACACGCTTCCTGACGCTTGGAGGAGGTCAAACAATTTATAAAGGAAGCGACGGTAAATTATACTTATCCGATACGAATTTCGACAAGAAAACATGGGTACAAACCACGGAAGTTAGTCAAATAAAGATTAACGAGGAAACGGCTAAAAAATACAAGGGAAAAGGTTTTGCAGATACGGATAAGCGACTTTCCTACGATGCCACTATTTATTCGCAAAAGGTAGACCCAAAGAACAAAGCCCAAAAAGGTGATTTATACGCAACCAAGGTAAACTATAAGGATCGTAAAGCCGTAGAAAAACGTAGAAAAGAAGTTGTTGCTCTTGCTACAAAGGCCGAGCTTAAAGACTCTTCAGTGTCAGCCAGTGCGACTGCTAAGAAAACAAATGCTACAACAACGGCACAAGCTCCAAAAACAATAACAGGGCCTAAGGGTCATACAAAAACTGTGTAGTCTTCATCATCAGCAACAGGCTAAAAAAGGGTGAAGGTGCGTGGCGCGGTGCAACCCCACAATAGCCTTCCCGCAAGCCCCCCTTACCTTTCAGGGGGCTTGCGCTTTTTTACCCCCACCTGCTGGCATAGGGGGGCCACACAGCACACATCGCACCAAGCGCCAATAGGCCTGCACACCTGTTGCCCGTGCAACACCATCAACCAATTGATTTTTTCCCAATAGGCCACAGGCAAGTGTTCTCGTAAGGCGTATTCTGTGCCGTCAGGCTCGGTGCTGGTGACCACGCCCAAGCGGTTGCAAATACGGTGCACGTGAATATCCACACAAATGGCCGGCAAGTGATGCCCTAAACCTACCACCAAGTTGGCCGTCTTACGCCCCACGCCCTTAAACGTGAGCAGTTCCTCAATCGTGTGAGGCACGCGCCCTTGAAAGTCATCAATCACTTTTTGGCAGGCATCGTGAATCGTTACAGCCTTGGTCTTGTAAAAACCCGCAGGATAAATCAAGCGTTCAAGCTCTTCTAAAGGCAAATCCACGAGTGCTTGGGGTGAATCCGCCACGGCAAAGAGCCGATGGCAGGCGGGCAAGGTGACTTCGTCTTTGGTACGCAAGCTAATGATGCACCCCACCAGCGTGCGAAAGGCATTGCCACTGGTGAGATCCGCCAGCGGGTGGGGGTAGTTTTGAAGCGCCAGCCGTTCGAGAATCTGGGGGAGGTCTACTTCAGGGTGGTAGGTGTAGTCGAGTTTCTTAGGCATGGGGGGTTCCTTTGGGTTGTGTTGCGAATGGGTTTTACTCCCTCTGGGAGAGGGGGTAAAGCCCCTTTTTCAGCGCTTTCTATACCCATACCTTACGACAAGTTTACAGGAAACAAAAGGGCTTAATTGTAACGAATTATTACAATTTCACAAAAAAGTCATAAAGCACTTGCCTCTTTGTTGTGTTATTGATACATTGATTCTTGTGGAGGTCATGCAAACTTTTCCACACGCTCCTTAAATACCTGCTTAAATACCTGCTTAAATACATTTTCTCCCAAGAAAAGCCGAACATTTACATTGATTGGTTGGTTCTAAGCTCTCTTTACGAAGAGGGCTTTTTTTTTATGGATTCTATAGAACACTATACACCGTCCCACGCGCGCGGGGTGGGGAGGGGTGAAACTCGAAGGCGCCACAATGTAAGCACATCACAAAAGGTCAAGTAAACTTCTTGTAAACTGTTACAAAATGTGACTTGGTTTTTTCAAGGGTCACACGTATGATAAGAACACGTTAAATCAACGAGTGAATTTCTTGCATCAGACACAACACGAAATAGCACCCCCACTGCTTAAGAAAAGCGCCGTCTTTTTGATGCGTTATGAATCGTGTGAAAGGGTTAAACATGGGTCGCAAACATCATCAATCCGCCTACAACGCTTCTATGGACGATCGCTTGTGGCTTGAACCGCTGAGCCGACATCAGGCGATTGAAGAAGTGTGCCGATGCTTGCAACACTTTGTAAGCGCGAGCCCTGAGGTGCAGCGTCGCGTGATGCGGTGGGTGACGCTGTTTAATTTAGACGCCGAAGAGTTGCTTGAAGCGGGGCTCGATTATGAAACGCTTCGAGCGGTAGAGCGCCGTTTTTTGTTCTAGGGTTTTGTTCGAATCACGCGATCAATCGGGCAGCTCGTTGCTTTTTCACGAAAGTTGCCATACCCACCTTGGGGGAAGGCTTGCAAACGCTTGTTGATCGATTCAGCAATGTGGTGAGCTTCGGCTTGGAGGTTGGCATCTGAATTGATCAAGCGTTTACGGGGCAATTGCAGGGACGCTAAAAAGTTTCGGTGCAAATCGTAGACGTTTAATTGAAGTCGAGAGCAAAGCAACAGCCCTGTACATTCAATTTCAACGCGAAAGTCCGCTTCTTCAAGATGAGGGGTGAAGGCCATGGTGTCGTAACTATTGACCGCAGAAGACAAATACGCTTGAAACGCCGTAAGTTTGACAGGATCGCTAGGGCTACCGCCTAAAAATCGAGTGGGGAATTCGTAGTTTGAAAAATGCACTTTGTAAGGGGGCAGTTCCAAGGCGGGCATGGCAATGGGATTTTGAGCGGATGGGGCTTGAGGAAAGGCTTTAGAAGCGTTTGACTGAATCACGTAGTCACTGTAGACTTGATCAAATTCACTTGCGTGGGCTTCTATGGCAATATACAACCCACCCAACAGGGCAACCAACGGCACCATAACACCCTGCCATAACCAAAAACGAGGATTGGGACGTAACGCCGAAATCAAGCGTAAAAAAGTAGGGTTCATGGGTAGGTACTCCGCGGTTTAGGGGTAGGTGAAGACCAAGAGGCATTCGTTCATCGTACATTTATTGAAAAAGTTGAGTAAAACTCACTTGTAAAACTCAAGCACAGGCAAGGCCCTTTGAAAAAAGGGTGCCTTCTACGTTTAGTATAAAGCAGTTTCGGATTCTTTTCCCTCCTTTTTCAAGAGCCTACAGTATTAAGAGGAGTCCAAAACAATGCGTGGCGCTTCCGTGTAACGAAACAATGAGATTTTACTTGGCAGGGCATTATGTTTGTCATAAGCTAAGGGCTGAAGTGATGGACGGGTTTTATGCTTGTGTAAAACGTGTCACACGCTTTTTATTCACGGTGTTTCATTTATGAACACACCACCTTTTACGATTCGGAGGATTCCCCTACCATGGCCAAAAAAGTCACGGGTAAAATCAAACTCCAGCTTCCCGCTGGTAAAGCGAACCCTTCACCTCCTGTTGGGCCTGCTCTAGGTCAGCATGGTGTGAACATCATGGGTTTTTGTAAAGAATATAACGCCAGAACGGCGGATCGTGTAGGGGATATCATCCCTGTAGAAATCACGGTTTATGAAGATCGCTCCTTTGAGTTCGAACTTAAAACACCCCCCACCAGCTTTTTGATTAAAAAAGCCGCAGGGGTTGCCAAAGCATCATCGAACCCACTTCAACCAGTCGGTAGCATTACGTTGGCTCAAGCCAAAGAAATTGCGGCGACTAAAATGGGTGATTTAAACGCCAATGACATCGAAGCTGCCACCATGCAAGTGCGTGGATCTGCTCGTTCAATGGGCATTACCGTTGTTGAATAATTGAACGCTTAAGCAATACCCTAAGTATTTTATAGCCTTCAAATGATATTACAAAACAAGTAAAGGAGTAGCACGCCATGGCTACAAAAAAAACGAAACGCCAAGCGAAAATGGATGAAATCCTTTCAGGCGTTCAACAACCTACCTCGCTTCATGAGGGAGTGGCAACACTTCAGTCTGTACTGAAGGAAGTCAGCAAGTACAATGAATCTGTCGAACTCCACGTTCGCTTAGGCATTAACATGAAGCACGCGGATCAACAAGTCCGTACCACCGTTGTGTTGCCTGAAGGCACAGGCAAAACCGTGCGTGTGGCCGTTATTGCCAAAGGCGAAAAAGTCAGCGAAGCCAAAGAAGCGGGGGCTGATTTTTATGGTTCGGAAGAATTATTGGAACGCATTCAAAACGAAAACTTTTTTGACTTTGATGTGTTGATTGCCACCCCAGACATGATGGCACAAGTGGGTCGTATCGGTCGTGTTTTAGGGCCTAAAGGCCTCATGCCTAACCCTAAAAGCGGAACCGTTACCGCCAACATTAAAGAAGCCGTGCAAGCCGTGAAATCAGGACGTGTTGAAATTCGCCCTGACAAACAAGGCGTGGTTCACGTGGGTGTGGGCAAGCGTGATTTTACGCAAGCGCAACTCGTCAACAACATGTTGACGTTGTATGACACGATTGTTCGTGCCAAGCCCGCTGCGGCGAAAGGCACTTACATTAAGTCCGTCTACCTGACTTCCACACAAGGGCCTAGCTTGAAAATTGATGCGGCGTTGATTGCCGCAGAAGCCAAAGCGGTCGCAGGCTAAAGCAATGACCATGCGTTGCCTAGAATAGTCTAACGCCTGCTTAATTCTTTTAGTTTATTTTATTGAAAGGAGGCTTCTTTTTTAAAAGCCTCCTTTTGTATAAAAGAAGGCACAGAGAAAGTCTTTTTTGTCTTGTCCCTCCTCCATTAGGGAGCACGCCTCGCCTATGGCGGGCTACGTTAGGAGGAGGGAAACACCAGCTATAACTGGACATCTCGAATCCCTCACCCCAACCCTCTCCCTAAGGGAGAGGGAGTAAATCCACTTTCTCTGTATCCTCAAAATACTCAATTTTAAGGGAATCTCCATGACCTCGACAAGCTCACCCCTCACTTACGCGTTTGATTTTGACTGCCCGCAAGAACTCTGCCATTATGCCAGCGAACTTTGCTTGGGCATCCCTGATGTCGATTCGGTGATGTTGCGTTATAAAGATGATGCCCATTTCGTTGAACAACCCTATGCGGTGGCGGTGTTTAGTCGTCAAGCGTGGGTCAAAGAGGCCTTAACACAGATTCTTAATGCGGATGAGCTCCTTAATTTTACGCCAGAAATCACGGTCAACACGATTGAAGAAGCCGATTGGGCGGAAGCATGGAAAGCCTTTTGGGATGTTGATCCCGTGATTGAGGGCGTCTTAACGATTTGCCCCAGTTGGAAGACGCATACGCCACAAGCAGGGGAAGTCGTCCTCGATTTAGATCCTGGTTCCGCCTTCGGCACAGGGGCGCATGAAACCACCCGTCTGATGCTTCAACAGGTCTATGCCTTGCATCAACGACGCTCACTGGCAGGCAAGCGACTCATGGACTTGGGTTGTGGATCAGGCATTTTAGCCATTTACGCCGCCAAACTAGGGGCGGTTGATGTACTCGGTTTAGATATTGATGCTCAAGCGATTGTCGTTTCAGAAGAAAACGCTCGATTAAATGGGGTTGAAGGCGTGACGCATTTTGAGGCGACTCCAATTCAAAACTTGCCTGTTCTCGCTAACGTAGAAGACCGCTACCCTGTAATGCTGGTCAACATTCTGGGCCCTGTAATTATTGAGTTATTACCGAGCATTGTGGAGCATTTGGCGCCACAAGCGACGCTATTGTGTTCGGGCTTGATTGAAAAAAGTTGCGACGATCTTGAAAAAGCGTTAGAATCATATGGCTTTGTCGACTTCAAACGGCATCAAATGAACCAATGGTTTGCCCTTGAAGCGATTTACGACGTTTAAAAGGATAAACCCATGGCACGCAAACGCCTCTTCCTGCCCGAAACCCCCATCCCGTGGACGCTTGAGAGCCTCCACGCCCTTGATGAGGCGGATACCCTGCATCATCTCATCACGGTGCAGCGGCTCAAACCCACCGATACACTGGCTTGCGTGGATGCCCAAAACCAGCAGGTTTTTCACGCCGAAATTGAAGCGATCCACAAAAAAAGCATCCGCTTAAAAAACGTGCAAATTGTGGAGGTGCCTGATACAACGCCTGCCTTAAAGGTCACGCTTTACGCCAGTCTGCTGAAAGAACAGGCGTGGGATGTCGTGCTTCAAAAGGCGTGTGAACTGGGCGTTTACGCCATTCAACCCGTGTTGAGCGAGTTCACCGTCATCAAGGGGGGGCATGGCACCAATAAGCAAGAACGCTGGCAACGCATCGTGAAAGACGCCGCCCTTCAATGCGAAAGTCTCTACATTCCGCAGGTTTACGCACCGCTTGCTTTTCAAGATGCTTTAGAACAGACCCTCTCCACAAGCTTCGCCTTGGTGGAACGTCACGACGAAAGCGTAAAACCCTTAAGCCACGCCGTACAAGCGATGAATCCCCAGTCGCAAGTGGGCTTGTGGGTGGGAGCCGAAGGGGGCTGGTCGCCCGCTGAAAAAGAGGCGTTGACGGCCCATCCGCAGGTGGTGCCGTGCCACTTGGGCAACCGCATCTTACGAGCCGAAACCGCCAGCGTCGCAGGACTCACGCTCTTACTACACGGAGGATCCCATGAATCCGACTAATGCTTTTGCCCCCCTTTTAAGTGATGCTCGCATTGTCGCCCTAAATGAGGTGCTACAATCCTTCGCTGGAGCAGACGCTTACATCGTGGGTGGTGCCGTTCGAGATGCCCTACTCAACAAGGCCTTTCCCCTTGAAGATATGGATGTCAGCATCCTTGGGGCGTCCGCCAAAGCGGTGGCTCATGCCGTGCAAGACGCCGTTCCGCATACACGGTTGGTGGTGTTGGATGAATCGTGGGGGATTTATCGGGTCGTGTTTTTGCATGAAGACACGCAACGCCCGTCGCTCTTTTTGGATGTCGTGCAGGTGCAAGGGGATGATATTACAGCGGACTTGGCGCGTCGGGATTTAAGCCTCAATACTCTAGCGGTGCATACGCAACGCGGTGAATTGCTCGATTTATACGAGGGGCAAGCCGATTTAGACGCTGGCGTGATTCGGGCCTTAAGCCTTGAAAACCTCAAGGCCGATCCCTTGCGGATTTTACGGATCTTTCGCTTTCATGCGAGCTTAAACACGGCTCAAACCCCTACTACAATTGAAGCCAAAACCTTAAATTGGGCAAAAGAATGCCTACCTTACTTGCATAGCGTCGCCAAAGAACGCATGGCAGTCGAGTGGTTTAAGTTGCTTTCGGCGGAACGAGCCTTCCCCACGATGCAAATCATGGCGGATGCGGGTATTTTAGAAGTGCTGTTTCCCCCCCTAAAAGCGCTAAAAATGGTGAGTCCTAACACGCATCATCACTTGCCGTTGTGGGAACATAGCCTTGAGTTGGTCAATCAAGCTGAACTCATTTACCCTATTTTAGACCCCCACACCCAAGAGGCTTTGACACAACCCAGCAGTCATGGGGCTACAGAATACGGCCTAGTCAAAATGGCGTGCTTGTTTCACGACATTGCCAAACCGCACACATGGCAGATTGAACCCCACTTTCGGCATCGATTCATCGGGCATGAAAAAAAGGGCGTTGACGTGCTAAGCCCGCTGTTGCGTGAATGGAAACTCAGCCAAGCGGTGAAGCTTCGGGTGAGTCGCTTGGTGGAATGGCATTTGTACCCCTGTACCTTTGACGAGCAAAGCAGTGAAAAAAGCAGGCTCCGCTTTTTTCGGCGGATGGAAGACGATACGCCGTTTCTCATTGTGCTGGCGTTGGCGGATACCCTAAGTACACGGGGTCACGCCTTTACGCCTGATGCCCTAGCCACGGCTCAAGCCGACTTGCTGGATTTGTTGCATCGCTATTGGCAGGGGAAGGCTCAACGGCAGGCTCCGCCGTTGTTGGACGGTGAAAGCATCATGCAGGCGTTGGGTATTCCTCCGAGTCCTAAGGTGGGTGAACTCCTCGCACAACTGAAAGACGCCCAAGCCTTGGGACGCATCCATACGAGGGAAGAGGCTTTAGACCTTATTCGCCAATTGCAATAAGTTTGACTCTGGAATCTTATGAACCTTTGGGCTTATTGTCAACGACAAACGTTTCTTTCGTGGCTTGGTCTTCAATGGTAAGCTGAACGGCTGGTTTTTGAAAGTTGTACTTGGCTAGTTGAGATTTAAGAACTGGCTTCTTAGGTTGATTAACGAGAGTCGAAAAGCTGAACGATTGCAAAGGGGGGACTTCCACATAAACAACTTGATCTTTAAACTTTGATGTCATCATGCCCACTTCACGTTTGGCGGCGTTGTTTTCCATAATGCAAAAAGGAGTCATTACCAATGCTCCAATAATCCCACCGCCGAATGTTACAAGGCTTAAGGGAACACCTATAGCCCACAGTAACCCAACACCCGAATTATCTAAGTCCAATTGCGAATAAGCTCCTGTGCTGGTAACACCATTCTGAACCGCTCCATTTAAAATACGGATGGTATTTTGTGAGCTGTTGAAAACTGTGATTTTGTAAGCGTTGAATTGCCTTTTAACCTTTCCGTTTTTCAGTTCCATGTCCTGCACATCAATCTTAATATCATCTTTGCTAGCCAAAGCCAAACACGGCGTAACAAGTAGAGCAAAAGCCAAGTACAGGCTTAAGACTAGTTTATTCATGTGGTCATCCTTTTCTTTGCTTGGCACGTCCAAGTTAGACTATTATAACTGAAACAGTGCTACTTTCCCATTCATAACAGGGGCATTTTCAAGCATTGTATCAAATTATTTTTGCTATAAAATGTAGTGTAATAGAATAAACTAATTTTTATCAAGAATATAAAAGGGTTTGGCAATCAATAGATGCCATCATTCGAATCCCCCTTGGGAGTATTTTATTTGTTGTGGGAGGTAGAAAAATGGATAAAATTTTAGTTCCAATACTCATTGCTGTGGTAAGTTCTGTTATTACTACCTACGTTACGCATTTTTTGGCTTCTCTAAGAGACTCTAATGCTAGACACTTTGAACAGAAACGACATGCTTATGAAGGCTTCGTTGATTTGCTTTGTAAGATGCTACTAGACAATCATGAACTTTCAGAGGAAACATTATTAGAGCATATGAAAAAGTTTAAAAAAGATGCTTTTATTTGGGCATCGGCGGATGTTCTTCTGAATTTTTACAAATTTGATAAGGATGCCAGCAATCCAAGCACTGTTGATGAACTTTTTAGAGCCATTCGTCAAGATTTAGGTCATGATAATAGTAAATTGAAACCTCTAGATCTTTATAAATGGTTTCTTAGAGCTGATGAACGCCATAAACTATTATAGTCCCAACAGAGTCTGGGTCTAACCGCCCCCTAGCCCACAAGTGGGACAGCTTAAAGAGGCCTTAGACCTTATTCACCAATTGCAATAGAGTCGGCACCAGCAACGCCCCTGCCTGCGATTTAGTCACCACCGTGTAAGGATGCGACGGCACATCATCCGCCCCACTCACAATAATCACGCGTTCGGCTGGCAAACCTTGAGCCACCCAACTATTGACCAACGCCAAGCCGTCATCCCCATTGGCGAGCTGCCAATCCATCAAGACGACATCCGCCCACTGGGGGGCCGTTTGCTTGGCACTGAGGGTCAACCAATCTTGCGTGTTTTCGGCACAATCGGCACGCTGAATGTGAGCACCCGCAAAGGCCATGCCAACTAAAAGTGAAAAGGCGTCTTGCCACTTGGCTTCATCTTCCACGATCCACACGATGGGGGGCTGGGTTTTTTGAGCTGTTGGGGTGCGTCTTCGACGAGGACGAAGGGTCGTGTTCGTAAGTGACATCATCATCATTGCTAAGGTTAATCCTTGTGTTAGGCTCAAATCAGTCGCAACTAGCCTTGAGGTGTACATTAAGTATACGATACCAAAACGACCTTTGAAAAGCATCCCCTATATGGTGGAAAATAAACGGGTGCCTTTTCTTGTATAAAAAAGCCCCAACAGGATTAAGTGCGGGGCTTTTATGCGTCCACTGAGATTCGAACTCAGGACCTTTCCCTTAAAAGGGGACTGCTCTACCGCTGAGCTATGGACGCGTTCTTGAACTTGTATAAGAGTAAGCCAAGCATAGATGAGAGTCAAGCCATAATCTTGAAAATGCCCCCTTAAGTTTCCCAAGGGGGCGCGGAGCGTTGATTAGAGCTTAATCACCGAAACCTGATTGCCTTCTTGTTCAGACACAAACAACCGATTGGTCAGGGCGTCAAAATACAAGTAATACGGCTTGCCGTAGCCTTTTTTTAGGGAACTAATCGTGCCACTGGGGCTAATGGTGACGATTTCTCCGCTAATGTAGTTGGCCACATACAGGTTCCCGTTTCGAGGATCCCGCACCAAGCCAATAGGCCCATTGATCAAGCCCCCTTGTGCCAAGGTGCTTTGACTGCCGTTGGGCAAAATGCGCACAATGTTATTTTTTGTGTAATTCGCCACATACAGTTCACCATTACTGCCCACGGCAATGCCAGTAGGGCCAACCAACCCCTTGGCATACAGCCCTGTTCCGCCAAGGGCCACGGCGTTGACGTTGACTTGGGGTTTTTTAAGCACTGGGGTAGGTTTGGTTGCCACGGTCGGCTTAGTCACCACGGTGGCTTTGTTTAAGGAAGCGAGTTGAGTTTGGGCTTCCGTGTACTTGGGGTGGGTGGCAGGAATTTTATTGAATTGTTCCAACGCTTCGGTATTACGACCCAACTTAGCGAGCGAAGCCCCTAAGTTGTAGCGAATTTCATTGTCATTGGGGGAACGCCACAACGCTTTTTGAAAGGCATTACGCGCCTCTTCATACTTATTAAGTCTGTACTGAACAGCCCCTAAGTTAAACCACGCGTCAATGTAGGTATTGTCTGCTTCAGCGGCCTTTTGAAAGAGGCTAGCGGCTTGAATAAAGCCTTTTTGTTCGTAAGCTTGCATGGCTTGGGTGTAGTAAGCTTCCGCTTCAGGGGTGGCGGCATACACAGCGGGTGAAACGTTCGCACAAGTCATTAGCACACTGAACACCACCCATAGGACTGAAAAAAGACGTTTCATAAGGCACCTCATCAAATTAGGAACAACAACACAATACGGGCATTATACCATAATGTTTAAGACTCACGACACTTTTGCCCCCCCCTAAACAGGGGGGGCTGAAAAGAACTTGTCCCTTTTGGGGTAGACGTTTATAGTAGAAAAAGCCCCTTCCCCAAGTAAGCCTCTGCTGCGGCGTTCCTTTTCTTTTCGATTGGGCGACTTTAGCATCGATGCAAAGAGGTAGTCTGTATGTTTGTAGAATCCCTGTTACAAAATGTGATGCACCCGCCCGTGATGTTTTTTATCTTAGGTTTAACGTCTGTCATGGTGCGTTCTAACCTTGAAATCCCTTCGCAAATCAGTAAGTTTTTGTCCCTGTATTTGTTGTTTGACATTGGGATCCACGGGGGGGAAGCCCTGTTTAAAAGTGGGTTAGATCCTCACATGATTGTGATGATGTTGGTGTGTATTTCGGTGTCCTTTTTAGTGCCCTTTGCCTTATATAAAATTTTGCGTTTTAAATTAAAACCACACGATGCTTCAGCCATTGCCGCCACGTATGGCTCAGTCAGTGCGGTGACTTTTGCTACAGCCGTGTCTTTCTTAGGCACACAGCATACGGAATTTTCAGGCTACATGGTTGCCTGTATGGCGCTTATGGAATCCCCTGCCATTATTGCGGGTTTACTCCTGTATCAACTTTCTAAAACCCAGCGTAAAGAAGCCCTTGCCCAACAAGGGGCAGGTGAACTTCAAGAAACGCGTCCATCTCGACCGGTCAACCTAAAAGCGGTGCTACATGAAGCCTTTTTAAATGGTTCCGTTTTATTGCTGGTGGGCAGTTTGGTGATTGGGATTTTGGGCGGCAAAGCAGGGGCTGAAGAACTCAAGCCTTTTGTGGACGACATTTTTAAAGGCGTGTTGTCCTTCTACATGTTAGACATGGGCATTATTGCCGCCAAGCGTTTTTCAGATTTTAAAGAATCCAGTGGGTTTTTGATTGGCTTTGGCTTGTTGTACCCCTTGGTGGGGGCTTCTTTAGGCTTGGGGCTTGCCCGACTGCTCAACCTTCACGTGGGGGATGCATTGATTTTAATGGTGCTTATTTCTTCGGCGTCTTATGTCGCGGTGCCTGCCGCCATGCGCACGGCCATTCCCAAAGCCAATATGTCCCTGCTGTTACCAGTGGCGCTTGGGGTCACCTTTACGTTTAATGTAACCTTTGGGATTCCCTTGTATTTTTATGTGCTGAAGCAATTTATTCACTAAAAAAGGCAAGGCGTACGGCATTTTTTACACGAATTAAACTTTCAAAATAATTAAACGAAACAGAAAAGGAACCTGAACGATGATGAGCACTCATAAAAAAATTGCCTTTGTGCATGACGAAGTGGATCTTTACCTGATTACCGAATTTTGTGCCGAAAAAAAGTTGGGCGGGTATACCAGCCTTGCCGTGGCGCAAAGCTTGGGGCCAAATCATGGGTTGTACCGTAGTGAATACTTAAGTCCTACGTCCTTATACACGTTTTTAGTGGTTCCGGCTGAAAATGCTAAGGCGCTGGCCTTAGATCTTAAAAGTCGTTTTGAACGAACGAAAGTTTTTGTGGTGCTCACTGATGTGGAAACTCTCTAAGTGGACTAAAAAAGTCGCCCGTGTGATGGTGCTTGTGGCTGCGTTGTGGCCCTGTTTAGGGTCCCCCCCCCCCGCTTTGGCTGAACATGTTACAGAAGGAAGCTGGAACACCGTTGCAGTGACGCTGACGCCCGTAAAAGCCACGCCCAAGATCAAGCTTTACTTAGAAGGCCAAGCACGTTTACAAACCCATGAACCCACCACGGCGCTTGAACGCACCTTGCTGTGGGGGGGAGTGGGTTACCAACTGACGCCTAAAACGAGTGTGTGGTCTGGCTACGCGTGGACGCCGAGCTATAATCCCCATTTTAAGAATGAAAACCGTTTATGGCAACAAGTCTTGCATGTGGAACACCCCAAGGGAGGCGAGTTGCTTTTACGAGGGCGCGTGGAAGAACGGATGATAGAAGGGTTGCCCAACACCCTAGTGAGGCTCAGGGGGTTTGTTCGTTATACGCATGATTTTTCAGACAAACACAAAATGTACTGGGCCATTCAGAATGAGATCCTCGTCAATGCCAACGCAGCGGGCACGAAAAACCCCATTGGCTATAATCAGAACCGTGCCTATGTCGGCGTAGGACGCCACATTAACCAGCATGTCAATGCAGAAGTAGGTTACATGGCCGTGTTTGCGTGCAAACCCCATGGCGCCGACACCCTTGAACACGTGTTGATGGCCAACATCACCATACGTTAGCCGACCCCAACGCCAAATGCGCTTCCACCACCGTCCAATCAATCTGCTTCCACAAGGCATTCAGGTAGGCCGAACGATCCGTGCCGTAGTCAATCAAGTAGGCATGCTCATACACATCCACCACCAAAACAGGTTGCACCCCCATTGGTGCAAAGGTGTGGTGATTGTCTAACCCGTAAAAGCTCAAGTGTTGGTACCTTGGACAATAGGCTAAAATCGCCCAGCCTCGCATGGCTTTGGCCGCGGCGGTTAATTGAGCTTGAAAGGCGTCTATAGAACCAAACTGTTTCACCAGCAAAGCGTTTAAAGACGCACTCATCGCTTTAGGCTCAGGGGTTAGAATCCCAAAATAGGCTTCATGCAATAAAATACCATTTAGGGCAAAACTTTCTTCCACCAACAATTCTCGAAACGGATGATACGTCGCATTCACGTTCGTGAGTTGTTCAGGGGTAAAGGCCTTGAGTTCTTGGGTAATGGACTGGTATTTTTTCACATAGCCTTCATAAAGCTTTAGGTGGGCTTGAATCTGCTTGGCACTCAAGCCTTCAATACCCTGTTCGATCAAAGGGAAGCGTTTGGGAATGCCTAAGCCTTCTGTTGGGGGTAAAGGCGTTTTGGCGGGGGGCGTTTTGTCGCGAACGAAAGGGCGTGCTTCTGCCACTTGCGCCAGTGCCGTCAGCCCGCTTGACGCCAACAAGAGGCTAGAAAGGCCTGTGCCCGCCAGTTTTAAAAAATCACGACGATTCAAGGGGCCTTCTTCAACGTGCGCGGTGTCGTCCTTCAATGCAAGCATGGTGAATCCTCCTAAAGACTGTTGTGAGTATACCCCTTTTTTTCAAGAAAGGAAACGCTTTATTTTATGCTATACTAGTAAAACGAGAAAGGATGCGCGCATGTTTCCCTTGAAACCCCGATTGCCCCAGAAGAAGTGTAGGCTTCTCTTTTTTTTGACGAGTTCCTTTCTTTTTATACACAGCATTTTTTTAAATCCATTGACTTTACAAGGGGCTGAATCCACCATGAGCAAGCCTGAACTCCCTAACACCAAGGTCGCTTCATCCAGTTCAGCTGGCATGAATCCTTCGTTTCATGCCTTGGCGCGTTCACCGCAGGCATATCAATTTTTTAGTCAGCAGGACACCGCTTACCCGGCCGTCTATTGTGCACCAACCGTTTTGGCGATGGCGTTTTCACCTTTTTTGGCGTCTGAAGCGATGACGTCTGAAGTGCTCCAGCGTCCCGCCACTTATGTGGAACGCTTTGCCCAACCCCTTCAAACCAGCCCAACGCAAGGCACCACGGTGCGTCAAGTGTTAGACGCGTTCACCTATTTCAACACCCAAGACGCCCTTGCCCCTGAATGGGACGACGTGTGGTACCAAGGCATTCACAAGGTCCCCGCTCATTATCGTCAAAACCCCGCCCAGTGGGCCCGCTTTAATGCGGAGGTATTGCACGCCCTTGAAGCGGGCGGGGTGGTGATGGCTCACTTAGGCTGGTATGTGGAAGACGCCGAAGCAAAGCGCTTTTTACGAAAAGGCGGGCATTATGTGCTGGTCACAGGTGTGTGGGAATCGTCTGAAGCGGTGGGGCATTACTTCCTTGAGTTTATGGATCCTTTAGACACGCCCCAAGCGTTTTATTCGCGTTCGCCTCGCTATATGTTGGATTTTCGTCCGTTCAATGAGGAAAAAAAGGCGTTTAAGGCCATTGACCCGCAAAAGCAATTTAGGCCTCGGCCAGTAGGCACGGCCCTATTCCAGCCCACCGCCCCTCCTGGTAAGAAGGATGAAGTCATGACGTTTTTAGAAGGCTTTGTGGTGTTAAGCAAACAATTCAAATAAATACCAAGCCTACAGCCATCATTACGCTTGAATGCGCTTAAGCTTGAAGTAAAAACGACTCCCTTTCCCCGCTTCACTTTCTACCCAAATATCGCCTTCATGGGCTTGCATAATATGCTTGACAATAGAAAGCCCTAAGCCTGTACCAGAAAGATGCTTGGAACGGGTTTTGTCCACCCGATAAAACCGTTCAAACAAGCGTGGAATAAACTTCGCTTCAATCCCAATGCCTTCATCTTCCACGCAAAACACCAACCATTCTCCTTGATCTTGAAGCGAAAGGGTGACTTTACTTTGATTGGGACTATACTTGAGCGCATTTTCAATCAAATTGGCAAAGACTTGTTCCATACTTGAAATGTGGGCCAGCACCTTCGGTAAATGCTTCATGGAAGGGTCTACATGCAGTTGGATGCCCTTGCTGGAGGCTCTGGATTGACTTAAGGCCAGCACACGTTCAATGGCATGATCCAACACCACGGCTTCCATCGGCAGGGTGAAGTTGTCCGCTTCAAAACGAGACAAATCCAGCAATTCTTCCACCATATTGCTCAGCCGATTGGCATGTTGTTCCATAATTTTGATAAAATCTATGGCCAACTCCGTGTCCTGTATCGCGCCTGAAAGTAAGGTTTCGGCATACCCTTTCACCACTGAAAGCGGCGTACGCAGTTCATGGCTGACATTGGCCACAAAATCTTTACGCATTTTTTCATTTAAAACCACTTTGGTTTTGTCTTCAAACACAAAAGCCAGCACATTGGGCGTGCCTTCCGCCGTGGTATTACATTTAACCACCTTAATTTCAAAATAAGAACGCAATTGTGAAACAGGCTTAAACGAAAGGCTTAAGGTTTGAATCTCTCCTGTTTCAAGGGCTTGTGTGCCAGCTTCTATTAATTGTGACGCCCCTTGCAAAGACGTTTTTTGAAAACACGTCAGGGATTCCCCCACCACAGACGCTTGCCCCAAGCCCATTTTTTGCCTTAGCGTGTCGTTTAACCATAAAATGTCCAACGCTTCATCACAAAGCATCACACCTTGCCCCATTTGCGTCAACGCCAAAAGCCACGGGTTGTTGGCTTCATCTAAAAGAGGCGGGGCCAGCTTTTCAAGGGCATCGGCACTAATCATGGGGGGCGTTCCTTTGCTTTGAAGGATTGTTGTGGGGGGCCTTGATGAATCGATGAAGACTCCATTCAGTCGGCTTCAGTTCAATTAAACCATAAAAAGGGGGTATGTTCCAGTTTGGGGGGATTTGTGATATAGTAAGTAAGCGACACATTCAAACATTTGAAAAGGAATAGAGGGTCATGGTCACCAAAAGTTTTAGTGTTTCCCAAGCGGAACTTGAAAAACGAGGCAAGCTCCTTAAAAAAAATACGCAACTCAAACGCTTTGTCGATCTCAATACCGACATGGGCCAAACCCGAGATCTCGCGTTTTGGGAAACCGACGACGCGGAAGCCTTGTTGTCTTGCGTGTCTAGCGTCAATTTACCTTGCTTTGTGCATGACGGCTTGCCGGACAAAGTCCTTGAACACGCCGTTAAAGCCAAAGCCTTTGGTTGTGCCTTAGGCGCCCATATTGCGTATCCAGATCCTGTTTCCATGGGCTATGAACGCTTGCCTTTAAGTGCTGAACAGCTGGAGCAATGGATTTTAGTTCAGCTGGGGGCGTTGTCTGCGATCTTAAAACCGCAAGCGCTGAAGATTGAACATATTCGCCCGCATGGGGCTTTGTACCACGCCATGGTTAAAGATCCTGAAGTGGCGGCGGCAGTCGCCAGTGCCGTGGCCAAGTTTGATGTGTGGTTGCCTTTAATCGGTTCTTATGGCGATTATTTGGACGCACTTGAAAAATCGCATAACGTGATTGTGGCGCCCGAAATTATTTTAGGCAAGCGTTACTTAAGTAGTGGCTTAGAAGCCCCTAAACAACACCATGAATGGCTTAGTCCTTCGGCGTCTTTAGAACAAGGGCGTTTGTTGCTAGAATCCAATGAACTGGTGGCGCAGAACGGTACGCCCATGGTGTGCCGATTTAAAACGCTTCATATTAGCCCGACGATGCCTAATGCGTCTCAGTTAGCGGAATCTCTCGCAACTGAACTGGGGCAAGCCATTCCCTTAAATGTGGCGAGCGCTGGGGAAAGTGGCTGGTTGCTTGAATATGACAACCGTCAAGATGTGGTGCCCCACTGCCCGTATGAAGAGTATTAGGTGGTGTCGACATTCAGCCTATAAAGGGTATTTTCTGTGTCAAAACAAGCCGTTTTTTCGTTATGTACGTCTAGGTACACGCCTTAAAAGCCGTTTGTTTTTCCTTGAAACTCCTCCTTTCTTGACTAAATGTCGACATCACCTAGCAAAAACCTTCCCCAAGCACGATGTGAATGCCTGCAAGATGACACGTTTTTTGTTTTTTTTGGTTTAATAATAGTGTAAACTGTTAGCCCTATATGAAAGAAGGACTCCCGCCGTGGCAAAATCTCGCTCCTTTCTGAAAACCTTGACGTGGATGCTACCGGGCTATGAAATCAAGCGCTGGTTGTTGATGTTTGCGGTGGGCTTTTCTGCCGTGGTGTTGGGCATTGCCATTTTGTTTAACCTTCAACCCGTTACCTTTCTGCTCAATTTAATTAAGTGGCTGGCTACTTTGGCGCCGTCTCATGTTACAGGATCTTGTTTATTGGCGTTGGGCGTGGGCTTTATTGTGTTTGGTTATTTGCGAACACGCAAAACCATGAACACGGTGATGGGTGAAAACGGCTGGGTGAGTAAGTTTATGGATGACCTCTATAAAAATCACAAACTTTCCAGAGGCCCTAAAATCGTGGCAATTGGCGGTGGCACAGGACTTTCCACCTTATTACGAGGGCTCAAGCACTTTACCAATAACATCACCGCCATAGTCACCGTCGGCGATGACGGAGGCAGTAGTGGCATTTTACGAGAAGACCACGGCATTATTCCCCCTGGAGATATTCGCAACTGTATTGCGGCCCTTGCCAGTGAAGAAGAATTGATGACCTCTTTGTTTCAATACCGCTTTAAAAGCGGGGGAGGCTTAGGCGGTCATAGTTTTGGCAACCTGTTTTTAACGGCCATGTCCGCCGTGACAGGCGACATGCTTTCAGCCATTCGCACCTCTTCTAATGTGTTAAACATTCGCGGCAGAGTCTTGCCTTCTACGCTTGAACCCATTACCCTTGTGGCCGAAATGGAAGACGGCTCCTTCATTCGCGGGGAATCTCAAATCCCTGAAGCCCATGGCAAAATAAAACGACTTTTGTGTGAACCTTACCATGCCAAAGCCACCCGTGAAGCGATTGAAGCCATTTTACAGGCCGATGTTCTGATTCTAGGGCCGGGGAGCTTATTTACGAGTGTGATTCCAAACCTACTGCTGAAAGAAATTCGCGAAGCCATGCAAGCCAATACGCAGGCCCCTAAAATCTATGTGGCCAACATCGTAACCCAACCCGGCGAAACGGACGACATGAGCCTAAGCCAGCACGTTGAAGCCATTGAAGCCCATGCAGATCACCTCTTTAAGTTTGACATGGTGGTGGCCTCTTCCGCATTGCCTGAACATTTGGTGGCGCGTTATGAACGCTATGATTCTCCGCCAGTGCAGTTAGATGCTGAGCGTTTGCGGATTCGGGGAACGGAAGTGTTGTTGCGCCCCATTGTGGCTGAAATGACGGCAGGCCATAAAACACTGCGTCACAATCCGCATAAAGTGGCGCGTATTGTGGTGACTTGGTTGCGTAAATATCAACGGCAACATCGTAAAACCACGCAAGCTAAGGCCGTTTTGGCTGAAGTGTAGTCCACTAAAAACGCTCAAAATAGTGGGGTTTAGCCACTGGGCAAAGGGCTTAAAACATGATATACTGAAAAAGATTGCCTTTTTTCAAAATCCTTTCACACCCCCACCAAAACCCTTGAAATTCGAGAAAAAACGGGTGTTTCGTGTGTCGGAAATTAGGCCATTTTTACATCTTTATCCCCTTTTGAAGATTGAATAGCGTATCGGTGGATTCTCGGATCTTATATTCGTAGATGGGTGACGTTTACATAGACGACAACAATCGTCACGACTACCAAAACGCCAAACGCTCTATAATCAACGTAACATTCTTTCAAAAAAGCTTGTTATTTTCTTGCGTTTGTTTTAGGCTGTTTTTTACAGTCTTAGCATTGCCGTGTATGTTGAATAAATATACTCATCCTATAAAAATACACGCCTTTTATTTACCCTTGTAAAATTGGAGATTTATTCCTTGACTAACTATAATAAATACGAAGCCCTCCTTATCTTCAAATCAAACTTTGAAAATGAAGGATTAGACGGCGTTTTAACCAAAGTTGAAGGTGACTTTAAAAACAACAATGCCAAGATTTTTCGCATTGACAAGGTGGGCCGTAAAAAACTGGCGTATGAAATTCAAAAGTCTCGTGAAGGCTTGATTGCTGTGGTTGGCTTTGAAGCCGAAGGCGCTTCCATTAAACCCTTGACCGCTATTTTAAACCTTAATGAAGAACTCATTCGTGTGGTTATTTTACGTAACGACGACTTGGATGTAAGCAAACCCTTTATTGTAACGCCTGTCACAGGTCGCGAACCGCGTGAATTGCGTGGTGGGCGGGGTGGAAGTCGTGGAGGACGCGACAACCGTGAAGGGGGTCGTCCTCGTCGTCCTCGTCAAGATGAAGGGGCTGAAGAAGCCAAAACTCAAGAAGAAGCCCTCGCCGAATAACGCGGGTGAATAACATCGCCCGATTGACTTAAGCCTTTTCATCTAGTGGAGGATATCAATATGTCTTTTGCACGAATTACTCTAGCAGGAACCTTGCTTCAAACCCCTGAAAAACGCTTTACGCAAAACAACGTAGGCGTAAGCATCTTGCAACTTTCTGTTCCCATGCCCCCTCGCCGAAATCAAGAAACGCCCAATCTCGTGGTCAAAGTCTTGTGTTGGCGTGGTTTGGCGGACGCCGTCTTAAGCATCCCCGCAGGTACCGTTTTGCACGTGGAAGGACGCTTACAAATCAACACGGTCACCTCCCCAGAAGGCGTCACTAAAAAAATGTTTGAAGTCGATGCCCAACAGATCCATCAGTTGCCCGCGTTGCCTAGCTACGTTCAGCCTGAATCTCAACAGCAGGGAGGCTACAGAAACCAAGGCCCCGCTCCGCAAGCCAACATGGCGAATCAAGGCACGGCTTACAACGCCACCCCACAGAACGCTTCTTATGGTGATCAGACGGCTCAAGCCGTTGCACCTGCTCCTTCAGTGAATCTTAACACCCTTTCTGCCGATGACTTTCTCACTGAAGATGACCTCCCTTTTTAAATGTCCGTGACGTTTGACAAGGTTGAACACCTTTATATTCATGTGCCGTTTTGTAAATCTCGGTGCGTTTATTGTGATTTTTACGTCCAACTTGAAAAACTTGGCGGGATCCCAGCTTACCTTGAAGCCTTAATACGAGAAATCCACGCGCGCTATTCCGTATTAAGTGAAGAATCTCTCAGCGTGCCTCTTCAAACGCTTTATTTTGGGGGAGGCACGCCAAGTCTATTAACCGCTTTGGAAGTGGGGACTATTTTAAAAGAAATTCAAGCCTTTCAAACGTTTTCTCCGACTGCTGAAATAACCTTTGAGCTGAATCCCGATGATTTAACCAGCCCTTTAGAAGCGTACTTGGCTTTGGGCATCAATCGTTTTAGTGTGGGGGTACAGTCCTTCAATAATGAAGAATTGAAGAAATTAAGCCGTCGTCATCATGCTCAAACCGCCCAACAACGTATTGTCGACTTGGCCGAGATCATGGGCGATTCCGCCAACATTAGTGTGGATCTCATGTACGGGATTCCCACTCAAACCTTTGTCACGTGGCAAGCAAGCGTAAAAATCGCCTGCGATCTACCTATTCAACATATTTCCATGTACGGCCTGCAACTCGAAGCAGGAACAGCACTGGAAACATTGTCCATCAAAGCGCCCAAACAGTATCCGCTCCCCACGGAAGAAGAGCATGTTCTGTTTTACGAATGGGCGGTGGACTACCTTGCGCAACAGGGGTTTCAACGTTATGAAGCGTCTAACTTTGCGAGGAAGGGCTTTGAAAGTCGTCATAATTTGGCGTATTGGCAACAAAAAAACGTTCTCGCTTTTGGACCTTCGGCTCATGGCTATGTGCATCCCACACGCTACAGCATAGCGAACGATTTAAAGGCGTACACGGCTTTTTCTCACTTGGCGGAAATTACCGAAGAATCAAATGTTTCAGCCGTTGAAGCCTTTGAAAATCTGTTGATTTTTGGGTTGCGTTTAACGCAAGCCGGTGTGCAGACTTCTTCCTTGAAAGAAGCGTGTCCTTCATCGGCCTTGTGGAAGAAGGTGGAAGCCTTACTGGCGCAAAAAATGGAGCAAGGCCAGATTCAAAAAAAACACGACGCTTATGTGTTACACCCCGCGTTGATTGCTCGGATGAATACCGTATTGTGCGACTTTGTGGGCTTATATATATAGTGTTTTAAATATTTTTCCGTACAGTAGGCTAGACGAGGAGCCTCATCGCCTGTTTCATCTTTCGAACACTATAGTAAAAATGGTTGGATTTTGTTGTTTTGTTAAGAAGGTTTGTCTTTTCACTGGGGTGCGGTGTATAATAGAAACATTGCTTAGCTGAGCAAACACCGTGTCTTTCTCTTCATCACCTTAAGGATTCTGAGCGCTTGCACATCCAACACATCGAAATAGACAATTTTAAATCCTTTCACGGTAAAACCGTCATCCCCTTTCGTCGTGGGTTTACCACCGTGTCTGGTCCAAATGGTTCAGGCAAATCTAACATTGTGGATGGCATTCTATTTTGCTTGGGCTTGTCTTCTTCTCGCACCATGCGTGCTGAAAAACTCACAGATCTCATCAACAATAGCTCTCGTCGTCGTGAAGCGTCTGTGACGATTACCTTTAACAAAGGGGGGCAAGAACTCCCTGACTCCGTACTAGAAGGAAGCTTTAGTGAAGATGAAACCCAAAAAGAAAAAACACTGGCTTTGCTTGCTTACTTAGAATCCAGTGATTTATTAACGGTGGCTCGGCGGATTAAAGCGTCCGCTTCAAACTACACTTCAACCTATTACCTAAACGGCAAACCCACTACCTTAGGCGAAATTCACGATGTCTTAGCGCTCTATAATGTTTCCCCTGGGTGTTATAACGTAATGATGCAAGGCGATGTGGCGGCCATTGTGAATATGTCGGCGGTGGAGCGTCGTAAAATTGTGGATGAACTGGCAGGCGTGGCCGATTATGACCGTAAAATCGAACAAGCTTTAAAAGAAATCGCCACCACGGCAGACAACATTGAACGTCATGAAATTTTACTGGGGGAAATTAAAGGGCGTTTGGCGGAACTTGAAGGGGAAAAAGACAAGGCCTTGGCGTATCAAGCCTTGCGTCAACAGGTACAAGCCTTTGAAACGCAGTTAGAAGTCGTAAAGCTCAAAAGCCTTATGACGCAACTGGCGTCGCATCAAGACGCCTTAGCACACGCGAAAACCGCACGGGAAGAGGCTCAAGTTCGCTTGAAAACCTTGAATGCTCAAATCAAAGAAGTCACCACTGAACTCAAGCGTCTGGCCGAAGAAATTCGTCAGCAGGGGGAAGCTCAATATGAAGCTTTGCATGATCAGATGGAAGAAATTTATAGCCAGCAAGCCCGTAAAGAAGAAATGTGCCGCGGATTAGGTCAACGGATTGAAGAGGCCACGGCGTTGATGGCAAAACTTGAACGTGAAAAAGAACACATTCAAGGCTGGTTAAGTGACACAGCCACTGAAATTGATGTGTATAATGTTCAAGAAAAAGAACTAACGGCTTTATTCAACACACAAAAAAAACGGCTTGATACCGCCAATGCACAAATCGAACGTCTTTCTAGTGAAGATGCTGAACTGGTGGAAGCGCGTCAACACTTGCGTCGCCAAGCAGAAGCGCTAGAAGATGAAGTGGCAAGCCTGCACCGAGAGCAACTGGGTGTGGATTCTGAAATTGCCCGCCTGCGTGATGATTTGGCTCGACAAGAGCAGGGCATGTTGTCGTTCACCACCCGCAAACAATCGGTAGAAAAGCGTCAAGCCCATATTGTGGACGAGTTTCAAGTCTTGACAGAAGAAAAAGAGCGCTTGCAAACGTGGGTAAACCAAGCCATGGGTGACAAAGCCACCTTGGTGGCGAGCTTGAACAAGGTGAATCAAGCCTTGTTTCAGCGTCGTGAACGCTTAGCTACCCTTGAAGCGCAACGCAACGCCTATGAAGAAGTGAACCATAGCCGCAGTGTTAAAAGTATTTTAGAAGCCGACTTACGAGGCGTGCATGGCACACTCGCCATGCTCGCTTCGGTGGAATCCACGTATGAAACGGCCCTAGAAATTGCCCTAGGTGGACGCATGCAAAACCTTATTGTAGACGATGAGAACGTGGCCAAGCAAGGGATACAGGTTTTACAGCAAACACGTGCAGGACGAGCCACCTTTTTACCCCTGACGCGCATTAAGCCAAGCTTGGCGAATACGAATCGCTCACCGCAGGGGGCGGGTATTCTTGATTTTGCGATTAACTTGATCGATTATGACGCGCGTTACGACGCCGTTTTTCGCTTTGCTTTAGGTGACACGCTGGTGGTGCGAGACATTGAGGCCGCGAAACCCTTGATGAACCGTTTCCGTATGGTGACCTTAGACGGTGCGTTGCTTGAAAAAACTGGCGCCATGACTGGTGGCAGCCAATTTCAGGGGCGAAGTGCTAAAAGCGGATTTGGGGGCGGAAACAAAGATTCACAAAGCGATGTGGATATTTCTAACCTGCGACATGACGTTCAGCGTCTTTCCGAAGAAAAACAAAAAGGGGAAGCCCACCTCCAAAAACTGGAAAGCGCCTTGCATGAAAAACAAACAAGCCTTTCTGTCATTATTCCCAAACATAGCCGTTTTGAAGCTGAACTCGATTCGTTAAAAAGCCAACTAAATGCCATGACTGAAGAACAACACGCCTTACTGGAACAGGTGGGGACTTCAAAAAAGCATTCGCCCTTAAAAGAACGCTTGCTTGAAGCCGAACTCAGCGTGGTTAGCCTAGCAGAACGACGAAATGTGCTAACAATCAAGCAAGCCGAACTCAACGTCCAATTGCTTGCTTTGGATGCTCAACTCAGCCATGAAGAATTGCAAGCGTTAAAAGAAGAGATGAGCGACGCCCAATTTCAAAAAGAAGCCTATGACGCCCAATTAAGAGATGTTCAAGGCCAATTAATGACCAAAACAAGAGAAGTCGAAATTCGCCGTGGCAGTATTGACGAGAAAACGGAGGCCCAATTACAACACGCTCAGCAACAAAAGGCGTGGCAAGCAGAAATTCATACCCATGAAGCGGATATTCTTAGCCTAAAAGCCCAATACAAGGGGCTTGAAGCAGAAGTCGATGCCTTAGGGGCAGGGGTAAAAGAACTCAAAGTCATTCAAGAAACGACTCAAAAACAACTTATTGCCTTTGAAAAAGAAAAAGTGAGTGTCGAACGCGCTTTACAAGAAGCGGAAGAAGGCATTATTCAGCGCCAAGCCCATGTGCGTGAACAGGCGCCACAAGTGGAAGCGTTAAAAGAACAGCTCGGGAAACTTTACCCCGATTTAGACGCCCAACTTAAAGAAGACGGCCTAAACGGGCAAGATGAAGTCACCCAAAAAATTGCGAAACTTCAACGCAAAATGGCGGACATGGAACCTGTGAACATGAAAGCCATTGACGAATTCGCTACCGTGACGCGTCGTCAAGAAGAGCTTAACGAAAAAGTACAAACCCTCGCCAGTGAACGCCAAGTGCTACACAGCCGTATTGAAAGCTATGAAGCCATGAAACGCCAGTATTTTATGAAAGCCTTTGACAGCGTTAATCAACAATTTCAAAGTATTTATGCCGAACTTTCTGATGGCTACGGTCAACTGGTGCTGACTTCCCCTGAAGACCCCTTTCAAGGGGGGTTGACCATTGAAGCCAGCCCTCGTGGCAAAAAAACGCAACGCATTGAAGCCATGAGTGGGGGCGAAAAATCGTTGACGAGTCTGGCCTTTGTCTTTGCCTTACAACGCACCATGCCCGCCCCTTTTTATGCGTTAGATGAAGTGGATCAAAACTTAGACGGCATCAATGTTGAAAAGTTGTCGAACATGATTTTGCGTGAATCAAAACACGCGCAATTTGTGGTGGTTTCCTTGCGTAAACCCATGATCGAAAATTCGGATCGCACAGTGGGCGTCACCCAACGTAAGAACGGTATTTCAAAAGTCACGGGGGTTCAGTTGCGCGCGGTGTTGCAAGCCCTTGAAGGAGAAAGTGCTTCAAACCACATTCAGACAGAAGGATCCACAGAGGCGTTGCTTGTGCATGAAGAACTGGACGCGCCGATTAAAGAAATGCAGGCGTCCCATGAAGAGGGACGATTAACGTCTGCCAAACGGGCTGGGCGGTCTCGGCCTGCTAAAGTCTTAAACTAAGGAGCCGTTTGCATGACCCCAAGCCCAATGCCTGTGCTAAATGATGCCTTGCCTCAAGCGTCTGAAGGGATTGAAATTCTGTTGGATCTGGCGAAAAAAGGAAGCATCGATCCTTGGAATGTGGACATTGCCAAAGTAACGGATGAATACCTCGCCTATGTGGAACGCCTGAGTGAAGAAGCCGTGATAAAACAACAAGCGCTCCATGCCAGTGCTGAATCTCCCTTGGCCCTGAATGCGGGGGTGATTGACGCAAAAGAACAAGCCTTTATGCGACTAACAGGCAAAACACTTTTATACTTAGCCGTATTGCTTCGCATGAAAAGTGACTTGCTTGCAGGCTTTGATCCCTTTGAACAAGATTACTTAGAAGATGCCGATTTACTGGACTTACAAGAATACGACCAAGACGGCAACCCCATTGATGTAGCCCATTTAAATACCGATATTGCCCAGCGCTTGCATTTGGCCGTTAAAGCGCGATACGGGAGTTTAAATGACGTTTTAGAGCGTCGAACAAGTGCCAAGCAAAAACGCATTCGTCAAGTGACTTTGAATGATTTGATTGGTGAATTAAAAAAGTACGAAGCCCTTGAAAAAGAACGCACGGCGCGCCATAAAATAGAACGGGTGGACCGTCGGCGCGGGGGCATGCGTGATTTTGCGGATCTTTCTACCGAAGACATTACGGCGTTGGCTCACGATGAATTTCAAGAAGAAACCGTGCATTGGGTGCATGAAGTCCTAGGCCTTTATTTGGACAAGCAAGACAAGGAGGCTCAACTGAGTTTGAGTAGTTTGTCTGATTTAGCGGAAACGGATGTGGTGTCGTGCTTTTTGTCTCTGTTATTTTTAGAAGCACGGTATGAAGTGGTGATGGAACAGCCCGACTTTTATAGTGATGAAATTTATGTACGCTGGTACACCCTTCAGGACGAAGTCTTGCTCGACAAGCAACTGGCCGAAACATAACACTTATCGTATTTTAAAGAGTTTACACGGTATTATAAACGAGCTTGGGCAAATTGATGTAAGGCATACAAAATACGAGACACCGCTTGACCGTCTCCATAAGGGTTTTGAGGCACGGTGGCGTGCAAAGTCGTGCCTGCCAAAATGGCCGATGCCGCTTCAATCAACGCCTGTTTATTGGGTCCAATTAACTGCACCGTGCCTGCTTCTACGGCTTCAGGCCGTTCCGTTTCATTTCGCAACACCAAAATCGGAATGCCTAAGGACGGCGCTTCTTCTTGAACACCCCCAGAATCGGTTAAAATCAAGGTGGCCTGTTGCATTAACAAGCAAAACGGTTCATAGTCCTGTGGTTCTAATAATTGAATCCGAGGATGCCCCCCCAAAACAGCTTCCACACGAGGCTTCACATTCGGATTGGGATGCACCGGCAAGGCCAAGACCACGTCTTCAAAACGATTCACAATTTCAAGCAAGGCGTCTAAAATAGCATTCAACGGTTCGCCAAAGTTTTCTCGGCGATGCACGGTGGCCAGCACCAAACGTTGCCCAGCTTTTAGTGTGACGGGTGAAGTCACTTGCTTGGCTTTGGCCGAAGCCAAGGTGTCAAACAAGGCATCAATCACCGTATTGCCGGTGACATAAATGCCTGAAGCCTTTGCCCCTAAGCGCAGAAGGTTGGCTTCAGACGTTGCCGTGGGCGCAAAAAACAGATCCGCCACGGCATCCGTCAACACACGGTTGATTTCTTCAGGAAACGGAAAATCTTTATTGTAGGTTCTAAGTCCTGCTTCCACATGCCCCACAGGAATACGCGCATAATAGCAGGCCAAACTGGTGGCAAACGTCGTGGTGGTATCCCCATGCACCAAAACCACATCGGGCTGATGTTCCTGTAAGACGTCTTTCATGGCCAGTAACACCTTGCTGGTAATGTGAAAGAGATCTTGATTGGGGGCCATAATGTTGAGATCCACATCAGGCTGAATGTCAAAGAGACGCAAGACTTGATCTAACATATGACGATGCTGAGCCGTCACGCACACCACGGATTCTATCCATTCACACGCACGGAGGCCTTTGACCATGGGGGCCATTTTAATCGCTTCTGGGCGAGTGCCAAACACACTCATCACCTTCAAGCGACGGGGGAGGGGGGAAAGGGTTTCTTCCGCTAAACAAGGGGAAAAAGGCATCGGGCAAATCCTTTTACAGCAGTTTACAAGATTCTAAGCAATTCTAAGCATAAGTGTAACTAAAACAGAGTCCCCTGCCAAGCCTTCTCCAAGCGCTTTATCGTCTATGAAGCCTTCAACAAGAGCGGTTCGTTGGCAGGAAGCGACGGCAAAGGCTTTTCAAACAACGTAAACACCCCATACAAGCGATGCGGTTCAAACAAGCGATTCGTCCATCGCGTTTCCACCGGCTTGAGTAAATGCCCTTCCACCATCTGAAACATAAAGGGCTTGTCATTTCTAAGGGGGAAAAGCGACATCACATTTAAGCTCGTCAATACGTTTGCGTGCCACGGTTTCACCCCGCCATCCGCATCGTAAATCAAGCGTTGGTGTTGAACATCCAACGCCCAAACGCCAAAATGCCGTTTACTCATGACGCTTTTATAGCAACGCACCGCTTGCCCGCAACGCAAAGGCCCAGTTGACTCACCCGAAGAGATCTCATACGGCGAATCCAAGGGGCTCAACAATTGTAAGGGCTTGCCTTTAAAGGCGTTGACGCTGTAAGCGAACGCCT
Source organism: Vampirovibrionales bacterium (assembly GCA_044348005.1). Classification (GTDB taxonomy): domain Bacteria; phylum Cyanobacteriota; class Vampirovibrionia; order Vampirovibrionales; family JAJTHC01; genus JAJTHC01. The sequence goes on from JBIKTR010000006.1 coordinate 32,167, forward strand.
CTTCAATGCCACGAGGCGTTTTGCGTTTCTTACCCTGCCACGCGCGCTTCGTTTCAAACGCGACGTCATCATGCCACACCACAAAATGCAGACGCTCTAGGTTTGTCATGGCATCCATGGCGTGAAGCGAGGCATCGGCGGTGAACTTGATTGGCAAGAGCAGGAGCAGGTAGACCAGCCCCACGGTGAGGCATCCCCATTTAAAGAAAAAGGCGTAAAACGCTTTCATGCGAAAGGCTTGCATCCCCTGAGTGCTAAAGAGTGCTTTGAAGTCTTGTAGAAGCGTCATGGTGGCGTCCCAATCAAAAAGCCATAAAATGGCGGAGAGGAAGGGATTCGAACCCTCGGTGGAGCTTATGACCCCACAACTTCTTAGCAGGAAGCCGCTTTCGACCACTCAGCCACCTCTCCATTTAAGAGTATCTCGAAAAAGCACAAAAAAAGCAAGGGCTTCTTTTACACGCCAAGCAGTTGACAGGGGGTTTTGTTCACGCTACTGTATCAAAAGTGGTTGGGGAACATTCCCCGCAGGTGAGGGCCTGTAGCTCAGTTGGTTAGAGCGCACCCCTGATAAGGGTGAGGTCCCGTGTTCGAGTCACGGCAGGCCCATTTTTAGACCCACCAGCGTTGACACCCCTATGTAAGGGTGAGGTCCCGTGTTCGAGTCACGGCAGGCCCAGTTTTTTAGACAATCACCATTTTCGGCTATCCAATCAAAGGGTCTATTGTACTCATAGTACAGGTTTCCGTCTTTCAACGAAATGTTCGAAAGTAGCAGATTTAAAAGCTTTCTTTGCTCATGTGATTGTTGTCTATCGTACAAAAACGACGCATTTTTAATAACTTCAAGCAAACGCACCCCTGATTCAAGATACACATAATTCGCTTTGCCATGTTCCGCCAACTTGCGTTCGGTGTCTGCCAATTCTTTTTTGAATTGAGCGTTCTTTGTTTCCCAAAGCGTATGGCTGATATGACCGTCTAATTTGTCCGTGTACATCATATCCAAACGACGATACAACGCCGTTTGATGACTTTGTAAGGCTTTGATACGCTCGTCATGGAACTTAATTTCATCCACATGACTTTCTTTCAAGGCTTTGATGACTAAATCGATCACATCCTTATTCGCACGGATGCGACGAACGGCATGGCTGAATTGCTCGATTAAAACTTCTTCCCTTAGGTATTTTTCAGGGCAATAGCCTTTGCCTCCTGAACAATGGTAGTAAATGTATTTTTCACGCTGGATTTGAGCCGAAACGGTGCATCCACAATGACCGCAAGAGATAAGCCCTGCAAAGGCAAAATCGTGCTTGGCTTGAAGCTTAAATGTCCTACGGCTTAGGGTGCGTTGCACCTTCTCAAAAAGTTCAAGAGACACAAGGGCTTCATGCTTGCCTTCATAAAAAACGCCCTTCACCATAAAATCACCCGTATAAAACAGGTTTTTCAAGATTTTTTCCATGGATCCACGTTGGGCTTTTGGCATATTGCTTTTGTAGATAAACCCTTCTTCATAGAGCTTTTCTGAAACACTTTTCAAAGTATGTTGACCCGTGGCATAGAGTTCAAAGGCTCGACGCACAAAGGAGGCTTGGTCTTGATCGACTTCCACCATGCGAGTATTGCGGTTATTCTTGAAAGCATAGGGAGCCTTGCTTGGAAAATGCCCTTGCTTGGCTTTTTCCGTGATGCCTTTTTTGACTTCTTCAGAAAGGTTGTCGCTATAATTTTTCGCCAAAAGCACTTTAATGCCGTGCATGAACTTGGCATGAGAACGAGAGTCTTTGCTTAGGATTTCATTTTCTTTCACCAAGTGGATTTCAAGATCTAAATCATCAATGGTGACGTAATCTTTAAAGTTACGGTACAAGCGATCCGTTTTTTCAACCAAAATGGTTTTGACAGTGCTTGATTTTTTAAGAAACGTCACCATGTCATTAAAGGCGTGGCGTCCTGAAACTTTAGCACTTTCCGCTTCCACGAATTGCTTGGTGATTTCAAACCCGTTGCGTTTGGCATACTCTTCCAAAAGCCTAATTTGAGCAGGGATTGAGTAGCCTTCTTTTTCTTGTTCTTTGGTCGAGACTCGAGCGTATAAGACGGCTGGTTTCATGCGTTTTTCCTTTCATGTGTACTTATGATATTATATCCCAATATGCCTATTTTTTAAATCACATGAAAGTTGAAGGACAACGCCATGCCTGAATTGCAATGGAACGGCAAAGATGCCATACTCAATCATCACCACAGCGTGCCGATTAGAACCCTAGAGCTGGACGAGCAAAATAGCCACCCTAAAGGCATTGAACACACCCTAGACGACAACCTGGTTATTACAGGCGACAACCTAGACGCCATGAAAGCCCTATTGCCCAAGTACGCAGGCAAGGTGGATGTCATTTACATTGACCCCCCTTACAACACAGGCAACGAAGGTTGGGTGTATAACGACAACGTAAACAGCCCGATGATTAAAGACTGGCTAGGCAAAGCCGTTGGCAACGACGACCTACAACGCCACGACAAATGGTTGTGCATGATGTACCCAAGACTGCAACTAATGAAGCAACTACTTAAAATGGGTGGGGTAATTTTTGTTAGCATTGACGACAATGAAGTACACCACTTACGATCCGTTATGGATGAGATATTTGGTGAACACAATTATGTTGGTACTATTACTTGGGAAAGTAAAACACAACCACATAATACTGGTGACTCGGCTGAAAATCTACAAACAAAATGCGAGTATATTTTGTGTTATACAAATGGTGTAAAACAAACCTTCAATAGAGAGTCTCTAAAAGAAAAAGAATACCCTGAAGAAGATGAAAAAGGTGTATTTCGTCTTGAAAAAATGAATCCAAAATCTAATTTGGGAACATATTATCGTCCAACAATGGTTTTTGATAATGGATCACCATTACCCCAAAACATGCGTTGGCAAATTTCAGAGGAAACCTTTTTAAGCTATCAAAAAAGGAATGATGTAACTTATAAAAATAATGGTTCTTATCTTAAAATTAGACCCGAGGATGAGCATGCGTTTAAATACGCACCCTTTTGGAGCCACTTATTTGATAAAGAGGCGTATGGAACTGCTAAAAGTGGACTGTCTGAATTAAAAGGGTTGTTTCCTGAAGGGCTTCCCGTCCCTTTTGAAACCGTTAAACCCACAAAGCTTCTTTCAAAATTATTGTTTCATATTAAGAATAAAAATGCTCTTATTCTTGATCCTTTTGCAGGAAGTGCAAGCACCTTTCATGCCATGCTTCAAGCCAATCAAAATGATAATGGCAATCGCAAAATTATTATGATTGAACAAATGGAATATAGCCAGTGTTTAACTCAAGAACGAACTAAACGTGTTATTGACGGTGTGGAAACAGCGAAAGATGCCCAAGTTCAAGCAGGCTTAGGCGGTAGCTTTACCGCCGTAACGCTGGGGCAAGCCATGCACTTGCAGGAACTCGCCACCTTGCCTGAATCTGAACTCCCCCCTCGGGATGCGTTGGCGTCTTGGGTGTTTTACAACACCACGTTGCAAGCCTTGCCGAAGGTGGTGGCTCCCAATGCGACGCATTGCATCGGGGAAACGGACACACACACGGTTCATTTATTGTACGAAGCGAACTTGGCATTTTTACGCAGTTCCGCAGGAGCCTTCACCCTAGGCTTGGCAGAACGCATTGCAGAACAAGCCAACGGCAACGGCAAAGAAGCGATCGTGTATGCCCCTATGTCTTTTGTGGATGTCAAAACCATTCGCCAAAACAAGTGGAAAATACGCTATTGCAATTTACCCTATGAATTGTTGCAAGTCGAAGCGGTGAAGCCCCCTTCTACCGAAGCTATTATGTAAGGGTTTCACAAATGAACATTGGTCAATTTGAGTTTAAGCATTATCAAGAGCTTGCTTTGCAACAGCTTTCCGCTTTTTTAGGCATCATCAAAGAAATGGATCTTACAACGGCATGGCATAAGTTCGCCATGGGCAAACCTGATTTTAGGGAATGGCAAACACGTCGTAATGGTTTGGGCAATAGCATTCCGCACGGTTGCATTATGCTTCCGACAGGGGGCGGTAAAACCCTTGTGGGGGCTTGTGCCGTGCAACGTATTCAACATGAATACTTGCAAACAGGCAAGGGCTTGGTTTTGTGGGTGGTGCCGTCTCAAACCATTTACAAGCAAACGCTCAAAACGTTTCGGGATGTCACCAGCCCTTTGCATCAAGTGTTCAAAGAATGTGCAGGCGGTAATAGTCCTAAAATCCTTGAAAAATCGGATAAACTATCCCCTCGGGACATTCAAAATACCTTGTGCATTATGGTGGTGACGCTTCAATCCTTTAACGTCAAAGCCAGCACGAAAGAAGGGCGAAAACTGTATAACGGCAATAGCGTGTATCAGTCCTTTTTTCCACCGTATGACAACATTCTAGGGCATCGTGATCTTAAAAACCTAGTCTCTAATTTGGACACCTACAACTTCACCGAAAAAGCCCTTTATGTAGACAATCCTGAAGAATATCCCGAAATCAAACCGTCGCTTGCCAATGTGTTTAAACTCACGCAACCGCTTGTCGTAATTGATGAATGTCATAAAAGTAAAACGATTAAGGCGATTGAAAACATCAATCATTTTAATCCACGCTTTATTTTAGAATTGAGTGCCACACCGTTTGACAATAGCAACATTTTGTATCAAGCCATGGGGCGTGATTTATGGCGTGAACAAATGATTAAGCTCCCGATTCACTTGCATAATGGCAAGGATCTGTCATGGCAACAATGCTTGCAACAGGCGTATGAAAAGCGTCGTGCGTTGGAAAGTTCTGCCCTTGAAATGACGGGGCGTTTTGGAGAATACTTGCGTCCTATTTTATTGGTACGAGTGCAACGCACGGGTAAAGATCAACGAGATGCTCAATTTATTCATGCTCAAGATGTGAAGGAATGGTTACTTCAAAAAGGTGTTCCTGAACATGAAATAGCGATCCGCTCTTCTGAAGACGACGATTTAGGCGGTCGTGATTTAATGAGTGCATCCGAATCGATACGTTACATCATCACCAAAGACGCCTTGCGTGAAGGGTGGGATTGTCCTTTTGCCTATGTCTTATGTAATTTAGACAACACGCATACCGATGTTTCAATGGTGCAGATGCTAGGGCGTATTTTAAGGCAACCGAATGCCAAACGTTTTGAATCACACACCGAACTCAATGAAGCCTTTGTGTATTGCTACCATGCCAAAGTGAACGAATTAACGGACACGGTTATTAAAGGGCTTGAAAAACAGGGCTTAGGCAATTTGAAAAATGCCCTGATTTCAGAAGGAGACACCCAAGCATCTTTCAAACATACGCTAAAAAAACGTGCCAAGTTTATTCAAGAATCGGTTATTTTACCGACGGTTTTATTTCATCCTCGCAAGGCGTATAATAACCAACATGCGAAGGAATTTGAAGAACTAAACTGGACGAATCACTTATTGCCCTTCATTGATTTTAAGGAAATTGAGGTTTGCATCACGCCTCATTTAGAAAAATTACAGAACATCCACTGTGAAAGTACCTTGCTTGGTTTTTATAAACAGAACAAAAAAGGGGAGGATACCTTAGGGTATTTACAGGGGAAAATGGATTTACAATACATAGAACCCGAATACCCAAGCCCTCATGCGTTGTATCGCTTGTTATATCCTGTTGTGCCGAATGCCTTTGTGGCTCATCAATTGCTAGGCGATTCTATTGAAAGTATCCGTACATCTTCGATGCCTTATCAGTTCATGGCAAGCATAAAAGCAGAGATTGAGTCCCAAGTGTACCAACAATCTGAAGCACTGTTTAGAGATTGGCTAAGCAAAGGCATACTTTCCTTTGAAATTGTGGAACAATCCACTAAAAAACAAGGACATTTATTGAAAAGTGAGTTTGATGTTTCGACTCAAGAAAAAGAAACGGAAACACTGTCATTTGAAAATGCTCTTTATGAACCGATGCTTTCTAGCTTTTTTAACCAGTCCGAAAAAAGCGTAGCAGGTTACTTAGACGAAGACAAAGCGATCGTATGGTGGCATCGTTTATTTCAAAGTCACCAGTACAAATTGCAAGGTTGGCAAAAAAATGTGATTTATCCTGACTTTTTGGTAAAGCAAACGGTTGATGAATTAGGCAAAACTGAATATATGCTTCTTGAAACAAAGGGTAAGCACTTACTAGGCAACGATGATACTGAATACAAAAAAGCCTTGTTAGGGGTATTAGGAAAGAACTATCGAGTCATTGGTACATTCAAAACACCTCAAACCATGCGGAACTTAGTATTACCTTTGAAAGAAGGCTGGGAACACGATTTACAATCCTTTTTAAACGTGAATCACAGAATCCGTCAAGCCCAATAATGCAAGAAGGGGAAAAGATATGCCTCAAAATAAGGATTTTTTCCTACACTCTTTTTTTAGGCATCTAGGTAAAGACGGGCTTATGTTTTACCTGAATGAAACCCAGCATTCTTTAAAAAATAAGATTCAATCTATTTTTCAAGAACATCGTAAAAAAAGTGAAAGCTCCATTTTACAGGAATGGATTGTTCCTTTATTTGAGAGTTCAGAAAACCAAAAGGTTACTCAAGATCTAAATGCCTTCAAACACATCAATGAATTAAGTCATCCTCATGGATTTCATGCGTTACGGTCTGAATGTTTTTACAATCAACTAGAACACTTGTTACAAGAATATCAAACTCCGCATGCCCTTGCTTTGTACATGTACTTAAAGCATGAAGACTTATTTAAAAATGCCGAATTTGTCTCATATATTGACCAAACTCCCAATTGGAAGCTTTATGCAGGAATGAAAAAAAGTACATTAAAGCCATGGAACGAGCAAAAAGAGTCTTTTTATGATGACATTAAAGATAAGTTTCGTAAGCATTTACACAATATGGTAAATCTAAAAATAGAGGCTTATGATTTTAAAGACCGCTTTATTTTAGACATTAAAACTGAAGGAGATTATAAGCAACAGGAAGTTTTCAATAAACAAGGTGAACTAGAGGTTGAAACTTTCCGACCTTCAATAGAGTTTGCCATTTTATACTACAAGGAAAATGGCTTTTTAAAAGTAAAGACACCCCAATATGAAGCGGTATTAGCAGACGCCTTACATCAGAGCTTTGCAATAATTTTGTTAGAAAATCCACTGCATTTGATGACTTTAAAAGATGTAAGGGTCGTTAATTTAGAACAAGCAAAACAGTTTTTGAAACTCGATTTCCCCGAAGGCTTAAAACATGAGTTTGATAAAGCAATTGTTACTTCAATTAAGTTTAAAGAAACCTCAAGAGAAGGGGATTCTTCCAATACAATAGCATTCCATAATAAGCAACACTTGCATCGAGAACTTCAAAATAAAAAATGGGACTTAAGTAAAACAGAGGTTTTATCCATATCAATTCAATTTCAGTATAGACATAATAACCGTTTTCGTTCTAAAACAATTACACTTGTTCAAAAAACAAATAAGACATCCACCAATACAACAGAATTATGTTTAGAAATTGAAAAGATTCTAATTTACTGGAGTTTTATGAATATCTAAAATGCAACAATTTTTTACACTGGATTTAGCTAAAACAGGTTTATCAAAAAGATCGATCAACGCCTTAAAGAAGAAGAGGATTATTCAAGATAGGCTAAATGCTCATTGGTTTTGTGATGAATGTGAAGAAGAACACGATTATATTTTTAACGGTAACGAAACTTTAGAAGTCTGTAATCGTAACCTACATAGCTTAGGGGCTAAAGTATCCGATTCAGCAAGGACTTACAAAGTTCTTTCTACATGGCATTGTAATGAAGAACTAAAAAAAGTAAACTCTCTCACGCATTTACCTAATTCCAATTTTGAACAGTTTGTTCCTATTGGGACGAATAAAGATCTTCAAGTTTGGTGGTTGTATACTTACCCCTATAATCTGAATAAACAAGACTTTATTCAGATTATTAAAGCGTTTCCTTTCAAAAAACTAATTTTGGTTACAATGGAACCTTTTCTTTTACCTTCCAATCTACAAGAAAGTCTAAACTCATTTAATTATGCGACGATTTCAATTGATGAACTTTTAACGAAAGCTCTTCATTTAGAAACATTTTCAGAAGCTCGATATTTTTTATCACTAGACCTAGAAAACACAATAGCTTATTTAAATAATCAGCCCACATATTTAAGACTAGACATGGCAATTTTTTTACATCTGATTTTTACAAAATACCCTTTACCATTAGAAAGTTCTTACTTTATTGATCACTATCTTGATCTATTTGAAATGTATGATTCTAGTGGAAAAACTAAAGAAATCCCTGATATTTACAAGCTAAGAACAGAACTTAATCAAACATTTAATTTAGACTTTGATCTTATAAACAAAAAGTCTAAAAACACAGGATATACCTTACATAGGTCTATTGAAATTGATAAAAACTAAGATAAACCTTCCCACAATCTTCCAAAATATCGGAAGATTTAAGGGGTAATAAAATACAGGCTAAACTTTCATAATACTTCTTGTGACCGCAATCCCACAGGAAGGGGGTAAGCCATGCACAATCAAATACCGCTTGCCCCACTTGAAGACGTAAGTCACGCACCACTTGCCATGCCTAAAAACAAAAGGCTTCATGTCGTCAACCCCGACCCGATGCACAAGCTACGGGAACATTATGGCGGATTGTCTGACAGTGAAGAAACGGAAATCCTCAACAATCTTGCAGGGTTTGCGTCTATTTTGCATGGCTGGCAAGTGGCGTATGAAGCCGAGTTACAAACAACCCCGAATAAGGAGGCTAACGACGATGAAACGTCCGATCCCGAAAAAGAAAAATCCGCTTGAAGAGCAAACGGATTACATAAAAGTTTATGACCTGATTATAGCACACTATCACTACATTAAACAAGTGCTTCCCCCAGTAAAAGTGGGAGGCAAGCACGTCTAATGTATTCTAATAATGCAAACCAAGAATGCGAAAGAATCGCCGAAGTCTTTCAACTAAAGGCGACTCGACAAGGTGGATTTAAAGGGCAATGCCCCTTGTGTGGCTATCCTGATACGTTTGATCTTAAGGCGGAAGGGGGCAAGGTCTTACTTTATTGCCATGCCTGCCAAGCTCCTTTTGGAGCCTTCCTTCAGTATTTTCAATCGCTGGATATAGGGCAAGCGACTAAGCCCTATAAAGCCATGCCACAAGCAAGCCCTGTGAAGGTCTCGCACCCTAGCAAGCAAGAAACCTTGTCGATTGCTCAAGGCATATGGGAGGCATCTAAAGCACTTGAAGGCACGCTTGCGGAACGCTATTTAGCATCAAGAGGCATAACGCTAAAAAAGTTGGATGCCTTACGCTTTCATCCGTCTTTAAAGCATAGCGGAAGCAGTTTGTACCACCCTGCTTTAGTGGCGAAAATAACCACAGAAGACGGCGTGTTGACAGGCATCCACCGAACCTATCTCGCACCAGACGGCAAGGGCAAAGCCCTCCTTTTAGACCCCAAAAAGATGCTAGGCAACACAAGGGGAGCAAACATCCATTTAAGCCCCCTCACAGGCGACACACTCGCCGTATGTGAAGGCATTGAAACAGGGTTAAGCGTCCTACAAATGACAGGCATCCCGACGTGGGTGTGTCTTTCAACAGGAGGCATGGTAAGCCTTGAAATCCCTAAAACCATTCGCACCTTACTGATTTGTGGAGACAATGACCCAGCAGGCATAACCGCCTCGCTTGCCTTAAAAGCCCGAGCGATTGAAGAAGGCTATGCCGTGAAATACATCACCCCCGAAGAGGCAGGCTTTGATTTTAACGATGTTTTACAAAAGGAGATGACCCAATGACCGATATTCAAGCCCTGATTAACCAGTCCCCACTAGAAACCGCTGAAACGGTTGAAGCATCCAAATGGGGAACGCCAAGACCGATTCAAAGCGTTTTGCTCCCCGTGGATGACCTTGATTTAAGCCTCGTGCCTTATGAAGCACGGGCATGGCTTGAAGATGAAGCCGAACGCTTGCAAGTCAAACCCGACTTTATAGCGGTGTCCTTAATGGTCATTTTAAGTAGCGTCATTGGCAGACAAGTGGCGATTCGCCCCAAAGCAAAGGACGATTGGATCGTTGTGCCTAACTTATGGGGCATGATTATTGGCAGACCGTCTAGCTTTAAAAGCCCTAGCGTGGCAGGTGTTTTAAAACCCTTGAATCGACTGCAAGCTTTATCGATTCAAGAAAATGAACAAGCCTTGAATGAGTTTCAATCCCTTGAAAAAAGAAAAGACTTGGAACGAAAAGTGTTGACGGACAAATTAAAACGAACCATGAAGGTAAACCCCGACACGGTGGATATAGAAGCCGAAACCCTCGCCATTGAAGAAAAATGCAAGCTCCCTTCTAAGCCTGCTTGCAAGCGTTATATCGCCAATGATATTACCGTTCAAAAATTGGGGGAACTCTTGAGAGACAATCCCAATGGCGTGCTGGTGTTTCGAGACGAACTTTCCGCCTTTTTACACAAGCTAGACAAAGAAGGACACGACCAAGACCGTAGCTTCTTCTTAGAAGCGTGGAACGGCACCAACAGTTATTCAGACGACACCATAAGCCGTGGCACGGTTTACATCGAATCGTGTTGTGTGTCTGTTTTTGGAGGCATACAGCCTACCGTGCTTAGCAAGTGGCTCGCCGATGCCATTCAACACACGGGCAAAGATGACGGCTTAATGCAACGCTTTCAGCTCATGGTTTACCCTGATTCTTTGCGAGAGATTCAAGGCGTGGATCGTTACCCGAATACGCAAGCCAAAAACACTTACTTTGAACTGGTGAAGCGATTAAGCACGCTTTCCCCTGAAATAATTGGGTGCCAACAAGAAGAAGAGGAATTGCCTTATTTAAGATTCGCCCCTGAAGCCCAAGTGATTTTCGATGACTGGTATTTAGACTTAAGGCAAAGGCTTTCTAGCCGTGAAGGTGACAGCACCTTAGAAGCTCATTTTATGAAGTATTCGTCTTTAGTACCGTCTTTGGCGTTGATTTGTCATTTGGCTAATGGGCATACAGGCAAGGTGTCGAAAGAAGCCTTGTTACAAGCCCTTGCATGGAGTGAATACCTTGCAAGCCATGCCAAGCGGATTTATGCACTAGGGCAGAATCATCATTTAACGGTGGCTCATGCTTTGTTGAAACGTCTTAAGGCAAAAGAACTCAACAACCCTTTTACCTTGCGAGAAATCAAACGTAAGCATTGGCAAGGTATGAGCGAACCCAAAACGCTCGAAGAGGGGGTGGACACCTTAGAAGAGCATGGCTACTTGCGAAAAGAAGAGAGTCGCCCTCTAATAGGTCGCCCGAGTGTTCAGTATTACATCAATCCTAGTTTGTTAGGGGAAACAGATCATGGGTAAGTGGTTGCAAGCCTTGAAAGAAGAGCGTGCCAAGCCGTCTGTTTTAGAGGTGGAAACAAGCGAAAAAAATAAAAACACACCCATGCACCCAGTGCCAAAAGTGACAAAACCCCCTTTTGGCACTTTTGACACTTCCCCTCATAGTCCTTTTGAAAAAAATACACCTGTTTCACCAGCGGATGTTCACACGTTGATTCGCTATTTGATGCCGAAGGGCTTTGTGTCAACGTACACGGTGACAATAGGCTTAAACTGGCAGGTGGCTCGTGTGGAAGCGGTGGCGTTGCACCTGAAGCACCAGCTATGGCTCTTAGATGACAAGTCCTCCATTGCCCTCACCAGCTTGGCAAGACGTTTGTTTAAGATAAAGCAAGTAGATGACAAATAAACCCCGTCTGTCTAAAATAGCGGTTGATGCCTTGCTTCAATTTTTTTTTGTGGCGATTTTTTTAAGCCAAGCATAAACTAGAAGGGGTACCCCCTTTTTCTCCCGTCTAACCATTCTTAAAACTATTTTCTACACGAAACATATTCAATCGTTTTAATCCTCCCAAAGCCATTCATTGCTTTTAATCCACCCCACAAAATGCTATAATAGGCGTAACCAACAAGGAGGGCATGGCATGAAGGCACTGGCAACACATCCGATATTTAAACGCAACGACGAAAACCAGTGGATGCTTAGCAATGATGAAAACATTCACGAACTAGCCACCTTGTTTGGCACCACAAGCCCCGCCCTTGCCATGCACTGGCTTCACCAGTATATGAACACGTTTCCTAGTGCCTCAATCGAAATGGATCCGAACATGCTGGTGCAATACCTCCACGATATACAGCCACAATCCAGCACCGAAGCCTTGCTTGCCTTAAATATGCTCATGCTTCAAGAACAAACTTTTCTAATGAGTGGACGTTTGAAAGATCAAACCTTTCATAGCGGTTTTAAAGTCTTCACCAATTGTATTTTAAAGTTAAGCGGTGCCTTTGCCAAACAAGCCGAAGCACTCGCCAAACTACGAGGCAAGTCGGGCAATACCTTCTTGCAACAAGTGAATGTGAATGACGGCGGGCAAGCGGTCGTGACACAAGGGACGTAAAAAATGGAAGTCCTACCCCATGTCCCCAAAACTTTAATTTTTAAGCCTTGTGGAGCCAACAGTAAGCGTTCAGGTTTGCCATGTTCACAACCAGCGATGAAGAACGGTCGATGTCGCTTTCATGGGGGCAAGTCGACAGGGGCGAAAACGCCCGAAGGCAAGCAAGCCCAACGACAGGCGAACCTTAAGGCGGGCTTGTATACAAAAGAAGCGATCGCCGAACGTCAAGAAGTGCGGGAGCTTTTGAATCAGTGTAAGGCGTTACTCGATGAAATTGAGTTGTAAAGTTTCGCAGTTTTTGCCATAGGAGGGTGTAGTGGCGGGGTAAAAACAATTTGCAAATAGATTAAAAACCGCATGTTGGCAACATTCACGCATGCGTGTTTGGGAAGTTTTGGGGCAAAAGCTACCGATTTAAAAAGTCAACCTATGAGTTGACAAAATAAAATACCTTGTCAACTCATAGGTTGACTTTCCTTGTAGAAGTTTTTTAATGCCATATTGTTTTGTTATGCCAATCAGTAGGAAAGCCCATTTGAGGCAAGTAACCTTGATGAGCAAGAAGCAACTGTTTAAAACGCTTGCGTAAAGTATGATTGGTGTCAATTTGATCCAATAAATAGAGAATAATAACGAGTACGTTGTAAAGCTTACGAGATCCTATTTCAAATTGCCCTTTTAAAATACTTGGCTTGGAACGAACAAGCTTGGGCGTTACCGTAAACTCCCTATTCCATACCCTTGCATGATGAGCCGAAAAATTACGGATTTGTGTCAACGCATGTAGCCATGACTCTAAAATACTAAAATCGAGTGTGTAGGCATTGGCAATGGCTTCTTTTGCTGAATGTTTAAATCCTACAAGCGTTATATCGTCAAGATTATTATAAAGTCGAGACAATAAGCCTAAAGACAGCACTTCAGAGACAACCCATATAGGCGGTGATGCTTCGTGATACTTCTTTAGGTGATGTTGAATAAAAATTTCTTTGGATTGCTCCACAGCCTTTTTAATTCCGTTTGTATCCTTATTATAAAGGTCACTACTCTTTGTGATTTGATGATTCAGGTGTGCATGAGAGCCATAACGCAAGGCAAGCTCATATGCCCATTTGGCTCTTATGGAAACCTCTATTTTTTCAATGGCTTCAAAAATGAGAAGTCTTAGCTCCTTGTCAAAATCGTAAAGCTCAATAATTTGACTAAAGGCAGTTCCCGTTTTAAAAGAATGGCTTGTCACGTTTGTTTGAAATGGAATCCAATAAGATGTAAGCCTATAATAGTTGACATGGGACAAAACGAACATAGCTTGATTTTCATCTTCAATACTCAACCCTCTTTCTTTTAAAAGTTGTAGTTGTTGAAGATAAGTCAACGGCGGTTTATGAAATGTGGTTTTATTCCCCATGTTATTGCCCTTAAAACAAAGGAACCTCCCCGTTTGAGGAGCCGAAGCCTAGCCTTGGGAGGTCTTATCAATTTCAGTATTAACGATTTTACCCTATTTGTCAAGACTACGGATTGAACTCCTATGCCTCGTGGATGCCTTGCATCAAGAGCTTGGCTTGCAGACGTTCTATTTGAGAGGCTATCGAATAATAGCCATGCCTTAAATTACCCTGTCGTTGGGCTTGCTTGCCTTCCACCGTTTTCGGCCCTGTGGATTTACCCCCGTGAAAACGACACCGACCGTTCTTCATAGCAGGTTGGACACAAGGCAAACCGCTTCTTTTACTGGTGGCTCCACATTGCTTGAATGGGTGAAGTGTTTGGACAAGGGGTAGATCTTCATGTTTTCGCATGGACTCCCCCTCCCCCGATGTTGCCAATCATTGCTTGCCCGTGATTTTCCACATTGAAATGTTGAACTTGAATCACTTGCTTGCCTTGGTTGCGATACTTCACCAAGCTTTCATTTAAGGTGGCAAAGGTTTTCAATAGCTTGGTGCTACGGTTGATCAAGGATTCCACATGACCAGCAGGTAATTGATCGTTAAGGCTACGACGCATCATCACCAAAGCAAGATGATTCACACTCACCATTTGAGAAGCCAACATCGATTCGGTGCTATCTTTTGGGGCAATGCCTCTCAATAGGGAAAGCCCTGCATTCATGTTGTCTTCCCCCATAATCGCCACCAGTTGAGTAAGCACATAGTGATGCACATCATCATCCGCCACGCCAATGGTTTCAAGTAGTTGGATGTAATGATCCACAATGTTGGCTTTTGGATTCTTCAGCTCGATGCTTCCTCCTTCCCCGACCTTTAGCTTGACGGGTTCCAAGTGGTTTCGTTCGAGGCGTTTAAACTTGGCTTTCCCTGCTTCATCAAGGGAAGCGAGATCGGCTTTAGCTTTTTCAAGGGTATCTTTTCGCATGGTAAGGACTCCTGTTTCTTTAGGCGACTTGCTTTAAAAGGATTGACAACCACTCACTGTTTTCTCTACAATATGTTCGGAACTTGTCTACGATGTTCCATTTTTAGACCCACCAGCGTTGACACCCCTATGTAAGGGTGAGGTTCCGTGTTCGATTCATGGCAGGCCCATTTTTAGACCCACTCACCATTTTTTAGAACCTTTGGGGATCTTGTAATGCATGAGTCTGGTTACTATAAGATTAGATTAGATTCTCTAGCAAAAGAAATACTTGAAAAATCCACCCAACCTCAACATAATTATGAATCTTCTTATTGTGATCTAGAATTTGATATTTTTCTTGTCGCACATATCATCAATAAACTTTTAAATTGGGAAACAAAGCTTTCGGATGAGTTTAAAAAAGAACAATTTTCCTTAGAAAAGTTACCTCGTAAATCCCTAGAAGAATCAGGCAAAATAGATATTATGAATCATTATCGATGGGATGAGTTTTACAATGCAGACAAAACACATAAAGAACAACGAAAGGCTTCTTTTATTTGTGACCAGTTAAGACACTCATTCATTTTTGCGATAACCTCAGACCCAGTTATGACGGATAATCCTCTTAATGAAAGCCATGTTTTTACAGGTTTTTGGTTTAATTCAGATAAAACACAAGATGAGGGATTGTTTTACATTACAATTGAAGAATTTTTAAGAATGATAAGCTTGGCTGCTTCTAATGATGTGGTTGAATCAGTATGGCGTAGAGATTCTCAAACAGGCATTATGCAGGTCGAAAAGAAGACCAGCCAAAACAACTAAACACGCTAGGCGTGTCTTTTTAAATCAAACACAAAAACAAGAGATGCCCCCGTAGAAGCATCTCTTGATCAATATAAGTCGGCGGCTATTCAGGATTAGAGCCGTTCGAACCCGAAGGGCTTTCGGGGTTTAAAAGACTATAATCTATGAATGGGTATAAAATCGCTTTCACCCGTTTATGTTTGAGCTAAACTAAAGGCTATCAAATAGTCAATCCAAAAAGGAAAGCCCCCCTTGGGTATTCAAGACAAATTCAAACGCAGTCGTGCCAAAAGCGAAGACAAAGACACCAAACGAATGCACCGACGATCCGAAAAAAAGCCCAACCCGCTTTTAATTGAAGCCAAACGCATGCTCGCGCGCAAGCGATTTGGCCAGAACTTCTTGGTGCATCAAGGCACGATTGACGGCATCGTGCGATGTTTGGATCTCGAACCCACCGATCACGTCCTTGAAATTGGGCCGGGCTTGGGGTTTTTGACCCGCAGTTTGCTTCCCAAGGTCGAACATCTCACCGCGGTTGAGCTGGATTACCGCATGGTGGACTATCTCAGTGACGCCTTTAGACGCTCGCCTGAATGGGCCAAAATGAATCTCGTCTCGCAAGACATCATGTCCGTAGACGTCCCTGCCCTTATGCCGTGTGACACCTTTAAAGTGGTGGGCAATTTACCCTATAACATCACCAGTGGGGTATTGTTCAAGTTCGCTGGGGAAATGACTCAAACGGATCAACCCTTACGCAAACGGGTGAAACAACTGACGTTTATGGTGCAAAAAGAAGTGGGCGAACGCATCACCGCCAAAGAAGGTTCAAAAGACTACGGGCCTTTGTCTATTGCGCTACAGTATTGGTTTGATTGCCAGTTGGAGTTTTTGGTGCCTCCCACCGTGTTTGAACCACAACCGAAGGTGATGTCCGTGGTGATTAGCCTTTACCCTCGTCAAGAAGGTTTATGCCCCGTGAGTGATTTAACGCTGATGCAACGCATTGTGCGCACTACCTTTCAACAGCGACGCAAAATGTTGCGAAATACCCTGTTAAACGATCACTTGGTAAACGCCGAAGCTCTTGAAGGCGTCTTCGCGGTGGCGGGGGTGAATCCAGAAGCCCGCCCTGAAAGCTTGAGCATTGAAGCCTTTGCCAAACTAACGGATGCCATTCATGCGCTGCCCCGCTAAACTCAATCTTAGCTTACACGTGTTGGGCAAGCGCCCTGATGGCTACAGTACGCTTGACAGCGTCGTGGCCTTACTCGATTGGTACGACGCGTTAAGCATCCGCCCGAGTCTTCGCGCGAATGAGGCGTCCGAATCAGATGTTTACTTCACTTCGAACGATCCTACCCTTCAAGCCCTTGGAGAAGACAATTTGGTGTTTCGTGGCATTCGTGCCGTGCAACAGCAACACAGACAAAACCATCCTCACCTAAAGGGATTCCCTCCTGTAGAGGTGTATTTAGAAAAACATCTACCGTATCAAGCTGGCTTAGGTTCAGCGTCTTCCAATGCGGCTTGTGCCATACGTCAATATCATACGCTAGTGTGCCAGCAGTGGAGCGAACTGACCCCATTAAGCGATGAGCAACTCCATGAGTTAGGCGCCGAAATTGGTTCAGACGTCCCCTTATTTCTAAAAAAAACGCCCTTACTTCATCTTCAAGGCCGTGGGGAACATCTTGACGTGATAGCGGGCAATTCCCAAAGTTTTAGGGGGGTAGACGTGCTTGTGCTTAAATCAGCGCGTATTGCCATTTCAACGAAAGACGCCTATGCGTGGGTGCATGAAGCCAAGGCGTATAGCACGCCTAAGGCTCTATTGATTGAAGGGCTTCAATCAGGGGTACCCTTAAAAGCGTTACAGCCTGCGATGCACAACGACTTTGAAGCGGTGGTTTTTGAAAAACATCCCGCCTTAGCGCTTCAAAAAAAAGCGTTGTTGGACAAGGGTGCCTTTCACGCCATGTTGTGTGGCAGTGGTTCGGCCGTGGTTGGTTTTTTTGAACCCGACCGCCTGCCAAGCGAAAAGGAACAAGAACAGTTGCAAACCCGTTTAGGGGTGAAGGCTTGGCAAACGGCTTTTTTGTAGAATGTTCTATCGAACATTCTTGAACTTGTCTGCAAAATGTTACAAAATGTTGCAATAAGACACAGCCTGTTGAATAATCCTAGGATGTATTTTTTACACTAAGTACATGAGTGCCTATTGTATAGCAATTGATTTTGCTTGAATAAAAGGGTGTCGTTTACAGCGTGCTATAAGCCCCTTGATATTACGCATCCACTAGATAGATGAATTTTAACAAATTGGCGAAAATAAGTGTGTCAACTTTACAATTGTTTGTTATACTTTGTGTATAGATTATTCTTAATATTTTCTTAATCTGTTTTTGTGTCCCCTCCTTACGAAGTCAAAGATTCAAAACTGTGTAGATCGCTTAAGAAATTGATTCATGTGTACCGCTTGCCCCTTGCCTTTTCAGCTTAGAAAGAGTTTCTTGTGACGCAACCTTCGTTTTCTAGCCCTCCTTATCTCACCGAATCCACCGCTCCTGCCTTTGAAGCAGTGGAGTTCTTTTCGGGTGTGAACCATGCTCGCGCCCATTCTCGGCGTCGTTTAATGCGTCGTTCAGGGCAACGCAATGTGGTGGATTTGCTCTTAAATGAAGCTTCTGTTTCACACGCACAAGAACACACGTGGCCAGATGATTCAATGGCGACGCCTACGTTTGGGCCTCGTCCCAAAAAAGAGTTTTCAAACCATGTGGCCGTTCGTACCCTAAAGCTGGGTGTTGGGGCAGGTTTACTTGCTGTATTGGGCTGTCAATCACTGATTAAAGGGTGGAATCAGTCTGAAATTTGGGTGAAAAACGCCGTTAAAGCCGTGGTCTTTTCAGGGCTGACGCTTTACCTTTTGGCATCATGTATTTCATTAGGGCTTGGCCTGCTTCAGGTGCATCATCAAGCGCCTGTGGTCAATGGTTTGTATGAGTCTCATCGACTCAAAAATGTGACGCTTAAAGCAGACATTAAGCGTATTGAAAGTGGGCAAGACGCCGAAGCCTTGGCTCGTGGCTATTTGGACATGGTGAAAGCCGGCGAAGTTCTGCTGAAAATCCAACACCCCTAAAAAGCAACACGTAAAAACCACCGTAAGAAGCAGGCCCGCTTGACAAGTGGATGCCTTTATTTTACAATTTGTAAAGTATTTGACTTTTTCTCTTTCTACTTCCCACCCAACCGTTTGGAAAGGTTTTCTCATGTTTGCGTTACCCGCTGTTTCAACCCCACCCCTTCGCCTGAAGATGACCCCTTTTACCCCCCCCACTAACTATAGTAAAGCAAAAGAAACGCCTGCCCCCACGGCCCTTCAACGACAAGGGGCTAGGGTTGTAAATCCTGAAGTTTTATTTAAGGCCATGGGCGTTAGGATCCCAGATTCCGTAGAAAAAACGCAACAGGAATGGCATCTGTTGGCGCAACAATATATGAGGCGGAGGCGAAAGCGGGGTGTTGCTCCAAAATGGAAGTTAATCGAAACCCTATTAGACCCTTCCAAACACAGAAACCTGAAACTTTGCTTTGAACCAGATAATGGTATTAGTGTAAGCATAGTAGGACGTGACCCCGAACAGCTATTCAACAACATTATTTATGAAAATGGTTTAGAAGGCTTTCTTGACCAGAAACCACTGAGTCTCGACCGATTTGACTTTGACTCCTTGATCCTTAATGATGATATGGATGATGCTGATGACCCTATACTCTGGATAGAGAATACTCGTAAGTTTAGGAACTTATTTCATCCATCGATTTTTTCTCAAGTCTTGGATATTTTACAACAGTTCGCCGAAACTATCCCTCAACCAAAAGAATCACGAGAATCTCCAGGTCAACTAGAATTCAAGTTTACGTAACGCTTACACCAACTCGTAAATCGCATAAGACGCGCGCCAATTGACCCCCCACGCCTGACGCGCACACGCCTGCCACTTGCCCCCCAAGCGGTACACCCGCCGGGCCTGCGTAAAGCCCAGCTCTTCGCAAAGGCTCGTAAAATCTTTCAGCGTAAACAGGTGAATGTTTGGCGTGTTGTACCACATGTACGGCAGTGCCGAAGAGTTCGGCATACGCCCGAAACACAACAGTTGTAAGCGAATCGGCAAAAAGCCAAAGTTCGGAAAGCCAATCACGCATCGGCGCGCCACCCGCTTCATTTCTTTCAACACGCGGTAAGGATCCTGCACCGATTGCAAGGCCAAGTGAAGCACCGCCACATCAAAGGCAGCATCAGGGAGCTGTTCTAAGGTATGCAACATATCGCCTTGTAAAACGGGCAAGCCCTTTTGCAACGCCTCTTTCACCGAAGCTTCCTTTTGTTCCACCCCCCACAAAACGCCATGAGTCCCCTGCGACTTTAAAACCGCAAGTAAATCGCCGGTGCCACAGCCCAAATCCAACACCGAATCTTCGGGGTTTATCAGCCCCAGCAAGGGGGCCAAATCATCACGCACAGGCATCGGAGCCACAGACGTTGCAGAAGCTTCAGGCAGAAGAGACGGGTACAAAAAAGGCGCGATGATTTGGTTCAATTCAGCCGTGTCAATCAAAAAGGCGTCATGCCCCCATGGGGTGGAAAGCGTCACAGCGGTGGGGGGGGTGTTGAGCGCCAGTAAGGCATCGACCAAGCGGTGCGTTTCCTTGGGCGGAAAAAGTCCATCCGTGTCATACGCCACAAACAAGCAGTCGGCTTCAACACGCGCCATCGCCGTTTTTAAATCCCCTTCGCCCCACGCTTCCACTACATCAAAGGCGTCAAGAGCCTTACTTAAATACAAGTAACTATTGGCATCAAAGCGATTAACAAACTGTTGGCCCTGGTAATCCAAATACGATTCGACTTGAAACTCGGCTTGAAACGGGCGACTTTCAGCGGTGGCGTGGGCGGGCAACACCGCTTGGCTTTCAATGAGAGAGCGCCCAAACTTTTGATCCAAACTATCTTCACTCACATAAGTCAGGTGCGCGAGCATCCGCGCGGTGGCCAGCCCCTGCCGTGGTTCAGTGCCATGGCGTTGGTAAAGCCCTTGCTTCCATTGCGGATCATTCATAATGGCGTGTCGCCCCACGGCGTTAAAGGCAATGCCTTGCGTACTGTAGCTGGCTCCACTGGCAATGACCACCAGCTTTTTGACTGCCTGAGGGTAACGAATGCCCCATTCAAGGGCTTGAAAGCCTCCCATGGAACCTCCCACCACGGCGTGCCACTGATTCACCTGCAGGGCCCGCATGACGGCGTGTTGGGCGTTGACCATGTCTGCAATCGTAATAGGCGGGAACTGCGTATCATAGGCTTCTTGGGTGCGGGGGTTAATAGATTCTGGGCCTGTAGAGCCGTTACACCCGCCTAGCACATGCGTACAGCAAATCGCATGGGTGTGGGGGTTAAACGCGTTTGCTTCGCCGACGAGATCATCCCACCAGCCGGCTTTTTTTTCGTTAGGTTGATGTCGCCCCGCGAGGTGAGCGTCGCCCGTGAGGGCATGGCAGACCAAAATGACGTTGTCTTTTTCGGCATTAAGCTGACCGTACAGCTCTAATCGAATTTCAAAAGACGGCAACACCTCCCCACATTCAAGCGTCAACGGGGAATCAAAATGCACATGAAGGGGCGTGACGAGGCGTTGACTTTGCCACAACGCAAAGGCTTCGGCTTGATGAGCACCCAGCCACCTGAGAAGTTCTTGAGCAGAAATAGCATGTCGCTGGGTCAAGGGGGCGTTTCCTTACAATGGGTGATGTTTACTCAGGGTGAAACCACACTTGGGGAAAGATCCGTTTGACACAAAGCGAGCTAACACCCCGTCTTTGAGGTTAGGCTTCATTCAAACGCGTTAAAATTTCCGGACCATTTTCAGTAATCGTAATCGTATGTTCATAATGGGCCGCAGGCTCTCCATCAACGGTCACCACCGTCCAACCGTCTTCAAGTGTTTTAACTTTCGCCAGCCCACCAGTAAACATGGGTTCAATGGCCAAGCAATTGCCCACTTCTAGTAAAGGCCCTGGTTGTCCAGTGTCGTAATTATGAATAAAAGGTTCTTCATGAAGCTTATGCCCCACACTATGCCCGCCGTATTCACGCACCAGCCCAAAACCATACGCGTCATTTGTGCGCTCTACCGCAGCAGAAATATCCTGAAGGTGATTGCCTGCAATGGCTTGAGCAATGGCATTCATCAAGGCTTCTTCCGTGCATTGCATGATCCGCTTCTTTTTTTCATCCACTTGGCCAATCGCCACAGTTAAAGCCGCATCCGCAATGAGGCCTTGAAAGGTGGCGCCTACATCCACTGAAATAATGTCGCCTTCTTGCAACACCCGTTCTTGAGTCGGAAAACCATGCACGACTTCGTCATTGACAGAAGAGCAAATGGTAAAGGGAAACCCGTGATACCCCTTAAAGGTAGGCAAGGCCCCTTCTTTACGAATGAGTGCTTCAGCGGCTTGGTCAATCGCCAGGGTGTTGACGCCTTCTTGGGCCATTTCTCGCACCAACAAGTGAACACGAGCCACGATTTGCCCTGCTTTACGCATCAGTTTAAGGTCATGGCGCGACTTTTTACTGATTTTATTCGCACCTGTTAAGTGAATACCCATGAAAGAGTCCTTTCCAAAGTAAAAAGAATGATATTAGACCTTAAGCGCCGTATTGGGGAGCAAGGTGTGCATGAGTGCTTTTAATTCTTCCGTGACGGCTTCAACCGATTGGTTACCGTTTAAACGTTTCAATAAGCCTTTCGATTCAAAGGCGTGTAAAATAGGGA
The DNA here is from genome assembly GCA_044348005.1 of Vampirovibrionales bacterium. Classification (GTDB taxonomy): domain Bacteria; phylum Cyanobacteriota; class Vampirovibrionia; order Vampirovibrionales; family JAJTHC01; genus JAJTHC01. The sequence goes on from JBIKTR010000006.1 coordinate 54,747, forward strand.
GGGTCTCTGCGTCAAAACCCGCCAAGCGGATTTTGACTTTTTCAGGCTGATCATCCACCCGATGTTCTAAATGCGTTCCCCCACAGGCGTCACAAACCCCAGCTTGCTTAGGGGCGTGACTAATTAGATTGTAAATCGCGCCACAATCGGCACAAATACGACGGTTCACGGCACGAGCTTCAATTTCGGCGTAAGGGACGTCCAAATAAATGGCGGCGCCAATTTGGGCACCCGTGTTTTGACACATCACTAGCAACGCGTCGGTCTGTTCCGCATTACGAGGGAAACCATCTAAAATAAAGGAAATCGGCGTTCCTGCTTGGTGAACGTTGGGCAACTGTTTTTCAATGCCCGCTTTTAAGGCATCAATTACTGTGTCAATGTCCACCAACAAGCCCCCTGCCAAGCGTTCTTGCACTTTACGGCCTAAAGGCGTGTCGTCTTTGGCAATGACCCTTAAAATGCTTCCCATATCAATACGGGGCATGCCATAGAGTTTGGCAAGCACACTGGTTTGTGTGCCTTTCCCCCCATTGGGCGGGGCAATAAACGGGAAGAATAGGACATCAGACCAAGTGGCTGGAGTGGGTATGCTCATGATTTTAGGAATCCTTCATATTGTTTGGCCAATAACTGTACTCGAATTTGATTGACGGTATCTAAGGCCACCCCGACCATAATAATCAAGGCAGTGGTGCCTAATCCAGCCAAGGTGCTAATGCCCGTCATGGATGTTGAAGAGCTCGCAATTAAGGTAATCACCCCCAGCATAGACGCCCCAATAAACGTCAATTTTGAAATCAAGGCTTCGAGGTAGTCGCCTGTGGGGGAACCGGGCTTCACCCCTGAAATGGCGTTGCCATGTTTACGCAAGTTTTCAGCAATTTGCTTGGGCTGAAGGCTTGGTACCAAGGTCACATAAAAGTAAGAAAAGAAGAGAATGAGGCCAAATTCAACAGCAATGTAAATAGGACTACTGGGGACCATCCATTTTTTGTACTGAAGCAAGGCGTCAAACAACAGGCCTGTGGGCTTGCTTTGCATCACAAAGTCCACAATCACACTGGGGAAACTCAATAGAATAAAGGTAAAAATCAAGGGCATCACCCCAGCTGGATTGAGCTTAAAGGGGATGAACGAATCACCGCCTCCGTAGATTTTTCGACCCACTTGACGTCGGGCCTGCACAATATACACCTTATAAAAGGATTCCTGCAACAGCACGATTAAGGTAATGGTCAGCGCGTAAATCGCAAGCAGAACGCCTAGCCCTACCCATCGAGTCGGATCCGCTTGAAGAAGGGCCGCTGTTTTAGAAATATAGAAGGGCAAGGCGGAGATAATACCCACAAAAATAAGAATCGAACTACCGTTGCCAACCCCTCGTTCAGTAATCAGTTCGCTTAACCACACGCTAAATAAGGAACCCGCGGTCAGCGCTGTTAAAGCCGCGGGGAAAAACCACGCAGGATCCACCCCCGGCATCAGGATGCCCGCATTACTGGTAAACAAGCGAACCACCACAAAAGACTGTAGCAAGGCAATGCCGACAGAAGCGTATCGGGTGATTTGAGAAATCTGGCGTCGTCCGGCTTCGCCCCCGTCTTTTTGCAATTCTTCAAGCTTAGGAATCACCGCCGTGAGTAACTGCATCACGATTGAAGCGGTGATATAAGGCCCAATCCCCAGCGCCATGACAGACAAGGACGCCAAGGCCCCACCCGAAAACATGTCCACCATCGCCAAAATAGGGTTATTGGCCCCTAACGCCTTAAGCGCTTCAGCGTTGACGCCCCACACGGGGATTTGAACACAAAAGCGAAAAATAGCCAAAGCAAAGAAGGTGAACCACAGGCGTTCTTTCATGCCTGAAGCCTGAATGGCATAAGCCAGCTCGCTCCATTTGGGGAGCTTAAAGTGTTTTTTTTCAAGGGGTAAATCAGTGGGGGCGTTGACGTCAGACACAAGCGGTACTCTTTTCAAAACATAATGCCACAAGTTGAATACTTTTATTATACACCAAAAACAATGAAACAACGTCGTGTATGGTTTTGCATAATTATGAAGATGTTCGAGGGGGCTTGTCAATTATGGGAAAGTTTGTCACAATAACAACATAGCCTCGGGTGTGGCGTTCAATAGTTTGGACTCTACATTGATGAACCTCGGGAGCCTGACGACGTCTGTGTCAACGTAGACCAACACCCCTTTTGATAGAGGCGGTTGAGACTTTCTCACGGTTGGAAACAGCGATCCAGCTTAAGGCACCCACCTGTTGTTTTTACAGGGGTCTCCAAACTCTGGGTCACACCGCAAAACGAGGCTATATTTTTTAGAACTCACAGAAAAAGTCCCATTCGGCGAATCTTCTGTGCACGAAGCGTGAGTGATTGCAAGCAATCAACAAAACAAGCCGTTTGTTCGTTATGTACGTCTATGTACACGCCTCACAAGCCGTTTGTTTTTCCTTGAATCTTCATCCGACTTGAACCTTTTCTGTAAGTTCTAAATTTTCACATCGAGGGGCGTTCGACGGCGTTTTGTGGGGGCATTTACCGCTGAATAGCGAGCCATGCGTTTGAAATCTAGGACGTTCTTGGGGTAAAGAGCCATTGCCCATAGCAATTGCCCCGTTTGTTCAAACAAGAGTTTAACAGGGTTGTTGTACCACAGGCATCGTTTAAAGGCGTAATACCAATCATGATTCATGGGTGGGGGACTCCTGCTTGAACTGTTGGGGGTCGACGCTTAAGCCTTGCAAGCAGGGGATCGCCTCTTTGAGGCGTTGAAAATCGGCGTGGGTGATGGCGTCTTTTTTGAGGAAAATCCATTCTGGGCCAACCCCTTGTAGTTGTTGTAATAAAATAAAGTTTGAAACATTTTGACAGTGACTAAAGGCCGAAAAGGGAATGACTGTGGCCCCTTTAAACACGTTGTAAGAAACGGTATGGAGATAGGTATTTTCTAGACAAAGATCAAAATCCAATACATAGGATCTCAAATCAATTTTGATGGGTTTAGTCGTTTTCTTCTTAATGAAAAAAGAAAGAAAATCTAGAACGAGAAACAACCCCGCAACCCCAGAAAGAATTAGCATGAGCGGTGCTTGCACAACAGGTTGCATGAATTGTAAAAAATCGGTAGGTAGTTGAAGAAGGGGAAGCCCCATGTTCAGCAAGGCCTGTGTAGTCATCAGTACCACAAAAGCAAAAAACACTTTTTTAAGTGGGGTGAAGGCGTACTTTAATTCCAACACTTTTAGAGTATCAATAAGATCGTGTAGCACTTCATCGCAAATTTCAATATGTTGAGAAATAACCGTCATGGGCGCTTCCTATATATTGTCTAACGCTTTTTTGTCTTCTTCGTAAGCGTCTTTAAGCTGTTTTTTGAGCAAGCTCGTTTGAGCTGAAATCATTTTCTTGGTGACGTCTAGGTGACTCAGTTTTTCTTCAAGCACGGTGTCCGCATTCGCCAAAACCCGTTGATTCGTTTGCTGAAAGCCATTTAAAATCGCCCCTGAAATACCGTTTAACACACCACCTGCGGCCACACCCGCCAAGCCCACGGGCCCAAACAACGGCCCAAGGGTCGTCAACAAGCCCCCGATGCCTGACAACGCGGATGCAGTGGGCATCAACCAGTTACGCCCCAAGCCCAAGCCTGACGCCAAGCCTGCCCCCGTGGCTGCAAGCCCTCCGCCTGAACCGATGCCACCAAAACTATTGCTAAAGCTCGCCCCACCTACGACTTCACCCCCCGCCACCGAAGCCGCCGCCCCACCGATGAACGCCTCTTCAGGGAAGTCTACATCCCCAATGCCCGTAAAGTCAAAGCCCCCACTGCCAATGCCTAAACGGCTAAATTCGCTTAAGGCGCCCAAACTATTGGCGTAATTTTGAAGACTGCCGTAGTTCCCATAGTTAATCGAAGCGGCTCCGCCCGTGGTGGGTAGCCCGCTAGATTGAGCCCAAGGCGCTAAGCCAAAGGACGCCTGCCCCCCCGGTACAATGCCTGTGCCTCCGCTAAAGGGGGCGTAAAAATTAGTCCCCGGTATGGAAATAGCTTGTGAACCTAAAATAGGTGAAAACGCGGGCGAACCGAAGGTTCTGGCAATGTTCATTAAAAATCCGCTAAAGGCCCCTAGTCCACTTCCGCCTAGGGCGTTTCCCGCCACGGCGTGGCTGCGAATGGCGTCCCATGTTTCGTAGGTTTCGGTGTTTAAGGCGTCGCTGACTTTGCCGTAACGCATTAAAATGGTTTGGATTGAATCATTTTTGTAGGTCACGGAAAGAACTCCATAAGTTTAAGGATATAAATGTAGGGATATAAATGTAGGGACTGACTTCAAAAGGTTAAAAAACAAGGCGTCCAAAGACTTTAGTCTTCTTTAAATAGGTTTTTGGCGCGGTCGTCAACAATTTTCTTCAAGCTTTCAAGTTCGGCTGAAATAGCCTTGTAATAGGTATCTAAACGAGTTTGCTGAAGGGTCAATGATTTTTCGATGTTGACAATCGACTGCAACTTGAGGTTTAACTTCAAGGAATCGTCTGAATTGGGATCCAAATTACTGCCTAGGTTAAACAATTCGTTGGTTTGATTGGTGAGCCGGAGGCGTTCGTTGGCGATTTGTTGACTGGTCATTTCAACGTCAATTTTTTGAGCTTGAAGCGACACATAACGCCCCTGCGTTGCGGAAAGTCCCATGAGGAATCCCCCTTTTCTATACGGTTGTTTGTGGTGTGATTGAGTACAAAGGCTTTTTTAAAAGAATCTGAAAAAGTCTATTTTGCCTTGTCCCTCTTCCCTTAGGGAAGAGGCTAGGAGGAGGGACTCACCAGCATGAACTGGACATCTCGAATCCCTCACCCCAACCCTCTCCCTAAGGGAGAGGGGGTAAAGAAACTTTCGCAGAGCTTTCTATAGCCTTTGCTTTTGTTTCGACCTGCTTTGCTCTTCCGCAAAGCCCCCTCCTCTATTTGAAGGACGCGATAAGAAAGACTTTACCAAAACGCACGGTATATCGTAAGATGTACATAGAAAGATTAAGATGAACGCAACCCTGTGTTCATCTTTTGAAAGTGAATGAGTGAATGAGTGAATCTTAAGAAGGACGAGGCTAACGTTTACCCAGTGTTAAGCTCGTCAAGAAATCAATAACTTAGAGGGGTCACCCCCTTGTTGTGAAGTCCATAATGTAAATGCATTTGTAAATAAATTTGTGTAATGAATAGGAACGGTCTAAAATGAATCATCGTCTTTCCCCTCAGCGCCTGTCTCGTCAAGCGGATCCCGCGTTTTTTCAAGGGTTTTCGGCTACTATGAATCTTCAAACGGCGAAACGCCCTAGCGCCCAGCGCAACACGCTGAATCGTCGTCGTCGAGCCATGGTATTGCTTTCAGAATGTGGGGTGTTTTTGGGCTTGTTGGTGTGTGTGGTGTATTTGGCGTCAATGTGGTCGGTGTTGAATCCCTTTACAGGGGTGTTGGAAGCGATGAAGCGTCCCCCCACGGCGGTGCAGGCGTCGTTACTGGCGGAAGGCAAAACCGCCGCCGTATTTATGGACGTGCATGTCCCTGAGTAGGTTGATTAGGTAGTTTTGTAAGTTGAACAGAGGCTCTCCCCTTGAACGAGTTTAGGGCTTGTTGCCAATTTTCAGGATCACACAGTGTCGATAGAAATGTTCTAAGCTGCTCAAGACTTTCAGGTGCATGAGGTAAACTTACCGACATTCTAAAATCATCTTTTACAATAAATAAGAACGTACCGTTTAAAGACATTGAGTCAAAACCAAATAATTCTTCTAAGGCTGTTCTTTCTGAAGAAGTAATTCTAAGCGTGTCGACTGCCGAAGCTACCCCCCCCCCCTCGCGCTGTGATGCGACAGGTATAGCAGGCTTTTGCACGGACGGGTTCATAGAGGGCACCGAAAATAGAGGGGTAGAAAGACGCACGACAGATAAATCCTTTATTTATAGTTCAAACCAACACAAAACGGGGACGAGCCACATAAGCTTCAAAACGTATTATATCGAAAAAAGATGCCTTGTAAAGAAATTGTTACGCTACACGCGCGAATGTTTACTCACAAAAGTCGGTTTTTTGGCCACGAAAGTCGGTTTTCTGGCCACGAAAGTCCGTTTTTTGGCCACGAAAGTCGGTTTTCTGGCCACGAAAGTCCGTTTTTTGGCCACGAAAGTCCGTTTTTTGGCCACGAAAGTCGGTTTTCTGGCCACGAAAGTCCGTTTTCTGGCCACGAAAGTCCGTTTTCTGGCCACGAAAGTCGGTTTTCTGGCCACGAAAGTCCGTTTTTCGACACACGAAAGTCGGTTTTTTGTTCGATTTTCAAGGAATGTGCTGGGGGGTGAAGGCCTGTTCAAAAAAGCCACTCTTTTTCAGTATAACGTATTTTTAAGCACTATGCCTAGTGCAGAAAGTGCACGATTTTAAGCCCTGTTCATTCAACAAACAAGCGAAGGCTTCTTAAAGCCTCCGCTTACTCGCCTTTTTTTCGTGCGTTTTACAGCACAATGGCTCCACCAAAGCGACCCCGCTTAAACGTCACCCGGCCTTCTTCCTGCAGTTGCTTCAACCCACGTCGCACTGAATTGGCGGTTACCCCAATCTCGCTTGCTAAATCATGCACATTCGGCAACTGTTCGCCACTTTGAAACGTGCTGATTTGGTCTTCTAAGGCTTGGTACGCCTTTTCATAATCGTAGAGTTCCATGTGTTGTTCTGCGGGCATAAACAGCGATTCCATGGTGTTGACGGAAATAAAGTGGAGTGGCAATCGCGTGACATACGTGCCGTAGCGTCCGCGTTTGGAATGAATCATGCCTTGTTCAGCCAAGCGTTGCATGGCGTCATGAACGGTTTTAATCGACACCTTAAACAAGGTGGCCAGTTCCTGATGCGGAGGCAATTTGTCGTTGACTTCATAGCGATCGGAAATAAGGGCTTTTAATTCACGTTCAATTTGATCGATTAGGGTATCCGTTTGAATAGAGGCAAAGTCATTGCACACATTTTCAACCGTTGGCAGGCGTTTGAGCGTCCAGTTTGGTTTTTTTCCGCGATTGCCCATGGCTTCAAGCACGCCTTCATGCGTTAAAAACTCCATGGCCAAACGGGTGGTGTTAGGCGTGGCGTGAATGATTTTGGCCATTTCTCGGCTAGAAGGCAATAAGTCGTTTACCGCAATGCCTTGGTTTACAATGTACTGTTGAATGGCCAAAACGGTTTGGTCTCGTTTAGACGTTTGCTTGCGGATGCGTTGTTCTTCTTGCGTGTGGCTGGCATTTTTGAGCAAGGTGCCAATGCGTTGTTTGGATTCCACCCACCCCTCATCTTCCACAAAACGAATGGCATTCTGTACGGTTCCTACACTCACGCCCAAGTAATCGGAAAGCTCTTTTTTCAAGGGAAGCAAGTAATTTTCATGCAACTCGCCTGATTCAAAACCGGCTTTAATCCACGTGGTGAGCCATTCAGCGATTTGGGCGTCTTTACCGAGCTTGGCTTTAAGGGTAAGCGGGGCGGGCAATTCTTCTAAAGTTAAACGCAAAGGGGCTTCTGGCGGAGCTGTTTCTAACACTTGCTGGTGCAATAAGCGATTAGACGTAAACGCCCCTTTCATAGGCACTGACACTTGCACAGGCAAGCTGGCTTTGCTTTGGGTGCCCTTTAGCAAGGTTGGGGTGGGTTTTTTCTTTGTTTCGGCTTGGGTGTTTTGGGTCATGTTTGAATCCTTATGTCCTTGTCGCTTAAAAATTACTTATAACGGTGTCAATCCCCCTGAATGGGTTGACGTGTGAAAAAATGAGTCTGCTTCCATCAAATGCCTAGAAAATGTGAAATGGGTTGAGTGGGTTCATCTAAAATGATTTACGCTGTTTGAGAAGCATCTATATTAGTATTAAAACAAACGAGTTCCTGAAGCGTGCTATTGTTTTAATTGTTGTAACATAAGTTTCTTTCGGCACCGCAAGGGGAAACTTTAATTTTTGTTACAAATAAAAACAATCACCTCAAACCAATCACACTTTACGCACGTGTTCTCTTGGTTTGCTCCTTAATTTAGGGGAGCCCCTTGAAGCAAAGGGCTTGGGCGCCCGAAAGCAAAGTCGTGTAGAACAGATCCGTAAAACAGGTCCCTTTCTTGAAAGTAACAACCTATGACGCCTACTCCTTCAAATTTGAACGATCCCAGTCCAGATCCTCACGCCTGGTATGAACAATACCCCACGCTCAGTCGTGCTTTAAACTTTCTGAAACCCTTGCCTGATTATGTGCAAGAACTGGTGGGTAAAAAACTCTATACCTACGCAAAAGAACTGGCCTACGGCGATTATGAAGCCCCCGTCAGTGAAGAAGATTCTAGTGCGCAAGGGCTTAAACGCTTTCGGCAATTCATGCAGAATAAGGCCCATCATTCTATGGTGTCTCGTGGCTTAAATGAAGTCATGGGTTTAAATGAACAGGGGCGTTCACTGGTGGGGCAACGCCTTTTACTCTGTTTGCAAGCCTTAAATAACTTGGCGTCGCAATATCCCAGTGGGGACGACTTTACTTCAACCAAACAAAGTCGAATTGAAGTGCATACCTTAATCAATTTGGTGTTTGACAAAAACTTAAGCGATTTTGAATTACAAGGCCAGCAACGAAAAGCCGAACGCAAAGCACTTTTAGAAGAAGAAAAACTGGCTGAAGCCATGCTTAACCAAGCGTTAGAACAAGTTGGGGAAATAGAAGATCCTTTTGTGCCTTATAACCCAGCGATTAAAGACGAAGCCTTACAACGCATGGAACTGGATCCTGAAATGACCCGCTTAGCGTCTTTGCAAGAAACAATCCCAACAACATTAACCCCAACCATTAAACGCATGGGTCGCTTCTTGGTGTTATGGCTCAGCCCCCCTGAAGAAGTTGAAGACAAAGTCGAAACAGAAACGGTACAAGACGTCCCCTTCAAATCGTTAGACGCCACAGCCCACAAGACTTCAGAAAATGTTTTACATGCCGAAGAAGAAAATAAAGATTCAGAGGAACTTTCTGAATCTTTAGATCACACCACCGTTGAAACCGTTCATACTAAAAAAAGCAATTTTCAAGAAAGTGAAGAACCGATGAGTAAAGCCGTTTTCCGTGAAACCCCAGCCAAACCCCAGCTTCAAACGACTCAGGAAGAAGCCGTATTAGGACCTTTTGAGCTTTCTGAAGCAGAACGCCTTGCCTTGATTGAAGAGGTGACCCATCCTTCTCAAACGGTTCAAGCCGAAGAAAAAGTCAATAACATTCTTTCGCTCCTTGATTCTGGGGTGGATGTTGATGCCATTCCTCAGGATGCTTCCCCAGAAGAAAAACTGGCGCGTGGCTTGGCCTTATTCAACAATTCAGATCCTCCCTTAATCAAGCCCAACCGTCGCGATTTGGCCTTAACAGAAGCCGAAATCGATCTTTTAATTGCTCGTGTGGCAGAAGACCCCAAAGTGCGTGAGGCCAAAGAACAAGCCAAGCAAAAAGTGTTAGATGCCTTGGCCTTTATGAGCAACGTTGAAAAGCCTGTTCAAGAGAAAGTAGCCCTTGAAAAGCCTTACAAACCTCGTGCCAAGAAACCTTCGGTGGAAGCACCCCCAAAAAAGGCAGAAGACGTTGAGACTTTGGGCAAAGGGTTAACGAATTCATCGACTGAAGCAATGCCTACCACTGTAAGTAAACGTACTGGCAAAACCACGACGGTTCGCAAGAAGACCCTAGATATTCCCAAAGAATAGATTGCAAGTGGGAATCTAGCCCGAAGCCAGTAGTTTGACCGCTTCGCTTGAGTCTTGGCGCAGTCTTTCCCACAACAGGGGGTAGCCTTCTTCAAGTCCTTGCACGCCCAAGCGTTCTACCCATTCAAACGCGCTTTCACGCGCCTGCACCAACAAGTCGTAATCGTTCACCAAGTGGGCAAATTGCAGTTCAGGCAACCCACTTTGACGCAACCCCACATAATCACCGGGGCCTCGAATAGCCAAATCATGTTCCGCAATCACAAAGCCGTTACTGGTTTCTTCCATAATTTCAAGGCGCTTAGTGGTTTCTTCATTCTTTTGTTGCGCAATTAACACACAGTAACTTTGATGTTCCGCACGACCCACTCGCCCCCGTAATTGATGCAATTGAGCCAGTCCAAAACGTTCCGCATTTTCAATCAGCATCACACTGGCGTTCGGCACGTTCACGCCGACTTCCACCACCGTGGTAGACACTAAAATATCAAGCTCGCCTTGTACAAAGGCGTGCATAATGGCATCCTTTTCTTCAGACTTTAGCTTGCCGTGCATGAGTCCCACACGCCGATGCTGAAAGACTTCAGTTCGCAGGCGTTCATATTCAGCGGAAGCGGCTTTCGCACTCAAGCTTTCGCTTTCATCAATTAAGGGAAACACAATATACGCTTGACGCCCATACAGCAACTGCGTTTCAATCAACGCATAAGCGTCTTGACGTTGGCTGTTGGAAAGTAAACGTGTCACAATCGGCGAACGCCCAGGGGGGAGTTCGTCTAACACACTAACATCTAAATCACCGTGTACCGTCATGGCCAGCGTTCGAGGAATAGGCGTTGCCGTCATTGAAAGCAGTTCAGGCATTTGATCATTTACCCCTTTGTTACGAAGGGCAAGGCGTTGTTTGACGCCAAATCGATGCTGTTCATCAACGACGACAACGCCCAAACGATGAAACTCGACGCTTTTTTGAATGAGGGCATGCGTTCCCACCACTAAGTGAATCTGCCCATTGGCGAGCGATTGCAAGACTTCTCGCTTGGCTTTCGCGCCTAATTTGCCCACCAGCAAAGCCGTTTTAATCCCCAAGGGAGCCAGCATTTCGACGCATCCTTGATAGTGCTGTTCCGCCAAAATCTCCGTGGGTGCCATAAACGCCCCTTGAAAGCCATTTTCAATCGCCACCAGAAGGGTTAGAAGGGCCACAACCGTTTTACCACTGCCTACATCTCCATGCAAGAGCCGGTTCATCGGTAAGGGAGACGACAAATCATCACAGACTTCTTGAAACGATCGGGCTTGTGCCTTGGTGAGCTGATACGGCAGGCTTTCAAGGAACTGATGCACCAAGCCATGAGTTTGAACGGCAATGCTTTGCCCGTGAACGTCGTGCTTATAGGTGTGACGCATGAGCGCTAAACGCAGTTGAAGCATAAACAATTCTTCAAAACCAAAGCGATGCTTGGCTTTTTCGGCGATCGCTAGATTCATGGGAAAATGTAGGCTGTGAAAGGCTTCATGCACGCCCATGAGCTGGTGTTCTTGGCGGAGAGCTTCTGGTAAAGCATCGGGGATTTCGGCACTGAAGGCGTCAAGAGCATTTTGAATGCATCGACGCAGGCTTTTTAGGTTCAAGCCCTGCGTCAACGGATACACAGGCAAAACAGTCGTCGCACCATGCCCGAGCATCGGGGCTTCGTCGCCGTCTTCATAGCTGAGGGTTTGTATTTCGGCGTTGTCGAGCTGGGGGCAGTGGTTGAAGCTGTCCCACTTGACTTTCCCGCTAATTAAAACTTCCGTGCCTTTGGGGAACTTGGCTTTGACACTTTCCAACATGGCGCGTTGGCGAGTGCTGAAAAAGCGTTGTGAGCTGGCTTTACCGCTGTCGTCTTGAAATAAAAACCGCAACACGCTCAATTTTCCGCTCTTTAAATCGTGCGACTCCACTCGCTTAATGGTGGCAATCAAACTCACGTATTCGCCTTCCATGACATCCGCCAATTTTTTGCGTTGCTGGTAGTCAATGTACTGACGCGGGGCGTATCGCAACACATCTTCCACGGTGGACAGCCCCAAGCTTCGGAGCATGCCTTCTAATTTCGGACCAATGCCCTTAATTTTCGCCAACGGCTGCTGCCCAGCAGGAAGGCTTTCATCGTCAACAGGTGCCTTTTTTTTCTTCGGGGGCTGAAGCATGGCGTGGCAAAAGGCTTCAAGGGCATCAACAGCGTGCATCCGCAGGGGGAGATCCATCATGTCGTAGCGTTGAAACTGCATCAGCAGTTTTGGGATGGCGTCTTCGTCGAGGACGTGTTTAATCACGAGCTTGAGTTGTAGGCGTACAAAGGCGTCAAAGCGACGTTCTTTGCCTTGAACGTTGATGAATCGATGCTTTTTTTCAACATCGATGCCTTTGAGCAGGGTTTCAAACACAGCGTGAACTTCAGGGCTTAACATAGGGAATATTGAGTTTTTTTGACACGAATCTGTAAGTTTAACTTGAGATAAGCTTGATTATTTTCTTCATACAAAGAACCAAACCCATGACGACGATTACTTGCCGTATCTAAAAAAGCATGCTCAATTAAATATCGTTTGAAATAGTAAACGTACTCCTTTTTCAGGAAGTAAAACGTTTTAATATCCCCCGATTCTTGAACAACTAAACAACCTCCATCTACATCATGTCGCCCTTCCCACGGCGTCTTTGGCATCAGTCCCACAGATGAATAAAATAAAAAATCCATAATCTTGTCTTTATAGAGTTCGGTATTTTTTAAGTTCAAAGGATTCTTTTCTTTTAAGACATCCACCAATTCTTTTAGATGACACGAATGTTCGGTATAATAAAGCTTTAAAAGTTCCGCAAGAATCAGAGGCAAGTGAAGGTCTATTTTCATTAAATTGTTTTCATAAATGAGACTATCCATATGATCAAAAACAAATTTTATCTCATTATCATTCAAAGCACGGCACAACTTTTTAGATTTTAAGACTTGAAATGTTTTTTTGCTTTTTTCTTTGAAGGTAAGCTTAAATGTAAAGTTCGTCGTTTTGCTTGCATTAACTAAAGTAGGACTCGATCCTAAAAAAGATTTCACACTAAATCCATAGTATTGTGGAGATTTCGTTAAGGGGTCCAACACCTTAAAAACAAGATCTACCTTGTCTTTCACATTTGCTTTTAATGAAACACAGTTCAACTGATTAAAAAAGTTTTCTACTGCAATAACACTAAAGGTTCTTTTCTTGTTCGCTTTAATGGCATTTAACGTTAAAGAACTTAATTCTTCAATACGGGCATAATCAAATTTATACTGTATTGTGTTGTTTTCAAAACTTACAGATGTATCTAATAAATCAAATCTCAAATCTTGAAAAGCCTCTATTTTGGGTAATCCTCCATATAAAGGGAAGGTGTCACCTGTCAGCATTAAACTTTCATTAACTCCCAATAACTGACGTTCATACATGAGCCTAAGTAAGCAATACAATTCAGACCATTCCCCTTTATTAAAGCTTAGCATGCGATTCTATCCTCTTTACTATAATCGAGGTGGAGTTGACCTTTTTCGTCTTGCAAAATAAACTCGTTTGGTTTTTCCAAAATAGAAAGATGTTCTTTTATTTTAAACGCCACGGCCTGAATGGCATCAACGGCGACACTATTACCTAACTGTTTCATGGCTTGTGTTTCAGACACAGGAAAACGGTAAGCGTCAGGGTAGCCCATCATTTGCTTGCCTTCGGAGACACCGATGCGTTTGATTTCATCATCAACGTAATAAAACTCCCAATTTCGCCTATCGTCAATTTTAGAACCTCGTCCGCCTACTCTCAAAGTAAAACCGATGTCTTTTGGGCAATTGCCCTTTAAAATATCTGACATGGTATATTTTAAAGGCGTTTTGGGAGGAAAGAAAAAAGGAGGTAGTTTTAAGGATTTATCAAACGCCACCATATAAACCCTTGGTCGATGTTGAGGCAATCCATAATCAGACGCTCTTACGACTTTATAATAAAAGTCATAGCCCAGCGTTTCTTCAAGGGTATTTTGAATAATCTCAAAGGTTTTTCCGTCATCATGCTTTAGTAAATGTAAGACATTTTCTAAAAAAACCGCTTTCGGACGTTTGGCTTCAATAATTTGACAGATATTAAAAAACATGTTGCCCCGTGAGTCTTTTTCTTCTTGAAAGCCGCGTTTATAGCCAGCTTGACTAAACGGTTGACAGGGAAAGCCTGCACACAGCACGTCAAAATCAGGGATGCTCGTGTAGTCGACTTCCGTAATATCCCCAGCGAAACAGCCGTCTTCAAACAAAGTGGGTGAAATGGATTTTAAATTGGCTTCATACGTTTGGCGAGCATGGGTGTCTATTTCAGACGCAAACACACAATCGGCTCCCACCTGATGAAAAGCCAAGTGAAAGCCCCCAATGCCTGCAAATAAATCGATAAACTTCATGATGATCTCCTCTTTACATTATCGCAAAAAGGAGGCAAAAGAACAAGAGCCACCCGGGGGCACATTGCTAAAAGCAAGAGGTGAGGTGGCTACGATTTTTACATTATCACTCTCTTTAGTCATTTTGTCAAGCCCTTTGCACTCAATGAAGGAGCCGTACCCTTTTTAAGCTTCACCCCCTAGCGTTCGGCAGGCACATAATCAGGCAAAGGGCGGCGAGCAGGAATCTTGTCAATCAACTTAAACAACAACGTCTTCACATTTACCACATTCTGATTGAAAAACGCCATCACTTCCCCATGGCTCACAGGGGGGATGCCGTCCACACCCGCATCATAGTCGGTAATCAACGCAATGCCAATGGGGTAAAGGTTCAATTCTTTCACCAAGTGGACTTCAGGGTACTGCGTCATGGTAATCACTTCCCACCCTTGATTGCGAAACCACTTACTTTCGGCCTTCGTTGAAAAACGAGGCCCTTGAATGACCACAACCGTACCTGTTTCATGCACCGTTAAACCCGCTTCTTTACCTGCTTCAATCGCCCACTGACGACCCTCTTCATCATAGGGATCCGCCGCTGAAACGTGGGTGATGATGCTTCCTTCATAAAAGGTATCGCCACGACTATGGGTTCGATCCACATATTGATCGCAAATCACCACATGCCCAAGAGCCACTTCTTTCTGAAGGCTCCCTGCCGCACAGGGAGAAATCACCGTATGCACGCCCAAGCTTTTCATCGCCCACACATTGGCTTTGTAGTTAATACGATGCGGGGCAAGAGTATGGTTCTTCCCGTGCCTAGGCAAAAAGGCGACTCGTTTGCCGTTTACCACACCAAGCGTAATTGCATCGCTTGGGGAACCGAAGGGCGTTTCTATGCGGATAGTTTGGGTGTCTTCCAAAAATTGATAGAACCCTGAACCGCCAAAAACGCCAATGTCTGCAAGGGCATGTTCTTCTGTATGAAAGGAAAACGGCGAAGGCAGTTGAGGCATAATAAAGCATCCTTTACATGAATTGATTCACGTTTATCATCTATTAAACCTTATTACACTAACGTAAACATGCTTTAGAAACAAGATTTCATTTCAGATTTTGTCAAGTTGTCAGTTGAAAAGTAAGTCTACTTGCCCGATTCTGCATCTAGTTCCTTCGCCACTTCGGGGTAATAGACTTTTAATTTTTCTTGAATAAAGTTCGGGCTTTCCCCCGCTTGAATGGCCATAACCCCTTCAATCATCATGGTTCGCTCATGAATAATGTGCTTGACCTTAAATTTCACGTTACTGCTTAAGGGAATAAAGAGCAAGTTGGCAAAGGCCACCCCATACACCGTGGCCACAAAGGCAACCGCAATACCAGAACCTAACTTTGACGGATCGTTTAGGTTTTCCATCACGTGAATCAACCCCAATACGGCGCCAATAATCCCAACGGTTGGGGTAAACCCCCCTGCAGTTTCCCAGATTTTAGCAGCCGCGCCCATGCTTTCTTCATAAACGGTGAGTTCCGTTTCCATAATATCCCGAAGTAATTGAGCATCGGTGCCGTCGGTCATCATTTCCATGCCCTTTTTTAAGAAAGGGTCTTTAATTTGAGCAATATCGCCTTGCAAGGCCAAAATCCCTTCTTTACGGGCTCTGGTGGCGAGGTTAATGACGAGTTTAATCGTTGCCTTGGGATCTTGATGATGCCCCAGAAAAATGAGTCCAAGCGTGCCTACCCCATTTTTGAGTTCTTCTGGGGTGAAAGAAAGCACGGTGGCTCCAATGGAACCGCCGACCACAATAATAAACGCGGTGGGTTGAACCAACGCCATCACAGAACCCCCTTCAAGGACTTGCCCCCCAATGACGGCGATAAATCCTAGTAAGAGTCCACCAATTGCAAAAATATCCATAGGGTCTAGGTTCTCTTTTTTGGAACGATACTCTACCCTAGTGTGACAGATGCATCGCTTGTTGCGCAATTTTTTGTTGAAAATTACATTATTGAAGTGATTTAATCATTACAAAAACAATCATTTATAACGGATACGATAAAGCCGTTAATGTTTTGTTAAGCTTTGTAACAGACGAGCAATACTTCCGATTATGAAGACTTTATTAAAGTGAAGACACTCACCACCCCGAGCTTCTTCAACCCTTCCACCTTCGATTCTTTCCCCATCTTTCCCAACTATTCCCAACCCTAATTTACGAACCTATCGTTCCCCCTTTGTTCTTTTTTCCAGTTCAGAAACCACCTAGATTTTATGTAAACATTTCGCTCTAGGTACGCCACCTAAACCATTGTGTTTTACATTTTGTACAGACCTTCCACCGCCGAAGGCTCTGTACCCTCGTTCAGAATCCACAACTCGCTTTAACCCGCTTTAACCCGCTTTTAAACACTCCCCGAAGCCCGCCTGCTTCACCCATGTTTAACATTTTCTCTCTCTCTCTCTCTCTCTCCTCTATATGCCTATGTCCCCCTGTAATGAGCTTTTCATTACAGGCTTTTTATTGGAAGGAAAATGACATTACCCCCCCTTCTCAAGAAAAGAGAAGAGAGGGGGTAAAGGTAAGTATAAAAGACTAAATGCTCACCGCTGAAGGAATGGCTTCGGTCGCCCCTTCCACGAGCTTGTCAGAAATATAGCGCGGGAATTGGCGGCCTCGTTCAGACATAAAACGCTCATAGCTTTTCACACCAAAGGTTTTAATCACATGCTGTTCCACAAAGTCCACATCAAAGGGTTTACAGCTAAAAATATCGAAGAAAAAGTAGTCTTTTTCCACAAAAGAATGAAACGTCAAATGCGATTCCGCAATAATTACCACACCCGTAATGCCTTTATCTTCAGGGACTAAGCCACTATACGGAAATACATAGGGCGGGATGATTTTCGTCATGCCAATCAATTCGGGCAGGTCATCCAAAAAGGAATGCACCAACGCTAAGTCGGAAATTTTGTCTCGGTCGCATTCACGACAGTCTAACATTAAGTGAGGCCCAAAGCCTTGTTCTATAATTGCCATAGTAAAACCCTTTATACAGTTTACTTCAAGTACTTCAAGTGATTTTGAGGTATCAGCCAAGCCTAAGCCCTGCTGGATGCCGTGCCTTCTTTGGCTGAACGCAACGTCGACAAAGGCGTGGCGTTGTCAAAATCAATTTGACGCATCGTAGGGCTACCCACTTGGCGCGCGGGGTGACGCATCATTTTACCCGTGGCAGGGTTCATCAACCCACGCGCAAACTCAAGGTAATTGGATTCACTTGCCTTGAATTTGTCTTGCAAATAATTAAAGGCAAGCGCAGGGTCACATTGATCCCCACAGGTGTACAAGTCTACAGAAGCATAGCCGTATTCAGGCCAGGTATGAATCGTGAGATGAGATTCAGCGATGACAATCACACCACTGACTCCATAGGGATTGAAATGATGAAAACAACTTTGAACGATGGTGGCTCCACACGCAATAGCGGCTTCGCTCATGAGCTGTTCAACCAAGGCATTGTTATTCAACACGTTGGGGGTGCAATCAAAGAATTCAGCAAGCAGGTGGCGTCCTAAATTCGGGGCAGGTTTGGCGAAATGCTGTTCAGTGGTTGGATTTACTGAAGCGTCAAACGCGTGGAGTGGGGGGGGTTGTAAACTTTCTTGCAGTTCTAAAGATGTGTTCAATTCCAATTTCCCTTTTCTAGTTTATTACAGTAACGCTAAGTGAATAAGGCATGAAAACTCATACAATTTCCTTAATTTTGAAAGCGAAACGCTTTCTTACAGGTGTAACAGTGTCGGGTTTTAAGTGACTGACGCACTTTCGGCAAGACGACGTCTAAAGTTTAGGAGTCTTCTTGAAAAAAATTAAACTTGTAACATAATACGGAACTAAAAATGCAAACGCAAGCTTTTTCATGAAGATTCATCCAAATTTTTGACCTCATGTGTGAATCCATGAACGCTGTTTTGACTCCCTAGTTAAACATATCTGAAATGGATTGCGATTCATGAATACGGCAAATCGCTTCCCCCAGCAAGCTTGCGATGGAGAGTTGCTTGATTTTGTCCACCGATTTGGCTTCTTCACTCAGGGGAATACTATTGGTGACAATCACTTCTTTAATCGAAGAATTGGCCAGACGTTGCACCGCAGGACCACTAAAAACAGGGTGAGCCGCCATGACGTAAACATCATGCGCGCCATTGGCCGTCAATAAATCAGCCCCACTACAGATGGTGCCTGCCGTGTCAATCATGTCGTCAATTAAAATACAGCTACGGCCTTTGACTTCACCAATAATGTTGTAGACTTCCGCTACATTGTGAGCGGAACGGCGTTTGTCAATAATGGCGATGGGGCATTCGAGCTTTTTGGCAAAGACTCTGGCACGTTCTACACCGCCTGCATCTGGGCTCACCACCACGGGATTCACCAAATCGCGGGTGCGAATATAGCTGAGCAAAACAGGCGTGGCATGGAGGTGATCCGTAATGATATTGAAAAAGCCTTGAAGTTGGCCGGTGTGTAAATCCATGGCAACGACACGATTGGCTCCTGCCGTTGAAATTAAATCCGCCACCAGTTTAGCGGAAATAGGTTCGCGTCCAGCGTTTTTACGATCTTGACGGGCATAGCCGTAATAAGGAATAATGGCGGTAATGGACTTAGCCGAAGCCCGTTTTAGGGCATCGATCATCAGTAACAATTCCATGATGTTGTTGTTGGTAGGGCCACAGGTGGGTTGAACGATGTACACATCTTCGCCACGCACGCTTTCTTCAATGCGAACGTAAAGTTCACCGTCACTAAAGTTTTTAATCTGAACAGGAGACACGTAAGTGTCCAAGTAATGGGCGATTTCTTTGGCCAGTTCAGGGTTGGCACGACCCGTTACCAATTTAATATGCTGAATTTCTTCGTGAAGGGAAGATAACTTAAGTTCAGGTAACGTCAGTTCAATCGCCATGGTAGAATCCTTTATGTCATGTGGGCGCTTCACTTGAACGGCTCGGCCTTGGCGGGCAAGGGCTATTGAAGAGTCCTGTTCAAGACTTACTATTATTGTGACACAAACCTATTTAAACTTCAATCACTTTTTAGGCTTGCATTCGTATAAAACCTTGGCCAGTTTATTTTGTGCGTGGGGGGGATTAAAGCACATTACCAAACGCCAGAGCCTCGGCTTCTCGCAAGCGTTGACGGGCTTCGGCATCGTCTTGTCGAGCGGTTTGAATGGCTGAACAGGGCGTCCATTCAGGGATTTCAGCAGACGCGTCTGCCCCCACAAACACCAAGTAAGTCGTGGCCACCAAGCGACACGCTGAACCGTCGGCTGGCACGGCCTCACAATCGACTTGCACTTCTAACGCCCCATTCCACGTTTTGGTTACAATCGCTTTAGGCCGTAAAATATCGTCAATATGCGTCGGTGCCTTAAAATCCATGCGATCTTGACGCACGCATCGAATTTCCCCATGCCCCACATGTCGTGTAGCGGCTTTGCGGGCCGTGTTAAACATATGGGCCAATACCACCCCCCCAAAGACGTTTTGTTCAAGGCCGTTGCCGTCTAGGGGGGTCATCACAAATTGGCCGATCGCCCCTGCTTCAGCCCCTTCAATGGCACGCCAAGCGGTTTGAGCCATTTCTTGTTGGCGGTAATCCTTACGCAAATCGGCGGAACGTTGTAACATTTTGTCTTCAGGGGTAATGGCTAACAGGTGCGGGATTTTGGAAGCATCCGCCTTGCCTTTGCCTTGTTGAGAAGTTGCGACTGCCACCACATACGCATTGGCCACCAAGCGTGTTTCATCGGTACGAAAGTTCCAGGCGGTGACGACCACACGGCTTTCCATGCTGGTTTTCCATACCCGAGTGATTCGGGCATCGAGAGACATAATTTCCCACGGGTAGACGGGGGCAATAAAATCGAGACGATCAATCGAAGCGGTAACAGGATCCAGATCCGCCCCCAAGTGGCGTTTAACGGGAATGCAACCAGCGATGTCAATGAGCTTAAGAATTTCAGCAATCGCCACAGAACCTTTGACCCCTACCATGCTATTGAACAAAGGCACTTGGAGCCTGAAGGCGCTTTCATCGGCGGTTTTTTGCAGGGGAAAGGCGTCTGACTTAAAGGTTGGGTTAGAATGGAACGACGAAGAACTCAAGGGCATCAGCTCAATCCTTATGTGCAGGGCATGCCTTTATTATACATCAACCCATTGAAAAAATACCCCCCCCCTACACTACAACATGTAGGGGGGGGTTAGAAAAAACATTAAGGAAGCAAGAGAGGACGCCTGTGCTTAAGCCCAATCGTTAGAAATGGGTGCTGGTAACTGGACAGAAGAGGCCACCGTGGGTAAGGGGTACGGTAACGCGGAAGAAGACGCGTACGTAAGCGGAAACCCTTGAGAGTAGATCGGCATGGTCGCCACGGGAGGGGTGAGTGCTGGAACCGATGGGGCTGGGGTGTTCAGCTTGGCGTAATAATCCTTGAGCTTTTGTTGATAATTAAGTTGTTGTTCACGTTGTTGAGCCAAGGCCTGTTGGAACTGTTTTTGTTGTTGCTGCAAAGCCAATTCCTTTTCCTTTTTGACTTTTCCGTCATTGTTGAACAAGAACTTTCCAGCCAAAAAGCCAGCACCCCCTGCGAGTAATAGGTGCCACCAATTTGTCTCGGCGTCTTTTGTGGCCGTTTCGGTATCGGTATCGGTATCGGTTGTTTCCGTAGTATCGTCAGTGTCTGAATCCGAGACTGTTGAATCATCATCATTTTCGTCTTCAGTCGTTTCGTCCAGATCACCCAAATCAGTCAAGTCACCGAATTTTTTGACAATTTTGTCAGCCCAGCCACCTGTATTGATACCTTTAAAGCCAAGGGCCTCGGCACGTTCAAAGGCATCACTGGAATCGGTTTCAATTGTACCATGTTCGGCCTTAATTGTTGCCAGCATATTCGCACGTTCTTTGTCGAGATACGCTCGGACTTCGTCGTCCTTCTTACTGTTGGGGTCTTCTTTACCCAGCGTACGACGCACCACGCCGTCTGCCATGAGGTTTGTGGCCACCAAGAACTCTGCATTGCTGAGGTACTTGTTGGGGTCTTTACCATCTTTAATGGCATCCATCATCAGGTAAGACGCCGACATCGTTGAAGCAATGTGCTGACTTAAGAAGACGTTTGTATCAATGCCTTTTTCTTTGGCTTTACGTTCAATGTCGTCCACATTCACACGGACTTTTACTTTCATGTCTTCTATATTGTCGCCCACTAATTCTAGGGTCGTCAGCTTGTCGTCTTTTTTAGTATCTTCCACGATGTCAAAATCAATCTTGTCATTGTCTTTCATTGAATTCAATAATTTATTTGCGGCAGGATCTTCTTTCATTTTTGTGAAAAAGGGGTTAACGGTGGCTTTAGCAGTATTATTGATATTTAAAGTCATTATCTTAATTCTCACTAATTTTTATGGGGGGGAATCATCCATTCGGGGAGAGGGGGTTGTTGCACATCTTAATAAAAACAATTTGTTTACAAATCGTGCCTTTTGTAACAAAATGTTTACGAATGTAGTAAAACTTGTTTTAATGCTACATAGTGACTATGTAAACACTTGCAAACACACAGTGACTTTATTTTATTAGGGACAAAATCATGAAAAACCACGCCACCCGCGACGATTACCGTCGTGCCAAAGCGGGATGTTCCTACGCCTTTCGACGACTTGTGCGCGACTGGCGTAGCTGGACGTCTCAACTCACACACCATATTCGTCATTATTCGGTTGAATCGGCTCAGTTACTGAGCCAAGAAGACTTGGAACAAGAAGCATTAAACTTGTTTTACATCGCAATTAAACAGCTAAACTTGAAGTTTAACCCAGAACAATGCCGAGCCTATATTAAAGCCACCGTAAAGTTTGGGCTTAAACGTTATGCTGAAAAAACCATCCGCCACGCCCAAGCCTGCCAACCTGAACAGGTTCAGTCCGCCTTAGGGGTACGTTCTTTTTTACAGCATTTGTCTCACCTAGACGACCTCATTGCCAAAGAACGCCACCAACAAGTCAAAGGCGTGGTCAAAAAATACTGCACCCCACAAGAACGCCTATACCTCGCCCAACGTTTTGGTATTGGTGATTTAGCAGAAAACGCCTTAGAACGCGAACCTAACGTATTTGTTGAAGCACAAGCCATTAAAACCTTGGCTGAAGGCATCGGCATTAGTTACCAAGCCTTGCGGAGTCGTGAAAAAACTCTATTTAAGCGACTGCGATCTTTTTTTATAAAGCAACATGAAGGGTGATTTTGGAACACGCTGGCAAAACTTTCTAAAAAAAGCTGACATCCTGTTTTTAAGTCGTATAATACGAAGGTGTCTTAAATTAGCTTGAGGTGAGATCATGTTCAAAAAAGTTCTGATTGCCAATCGTGGTGAAATCGCCCTTCGTATTATTCGTGCCTGCAAGGAACTGGGCGTAAAAACTGTGGCGATCTATTCGCAACCTGACGCGGAAAGCCTCCACGTCCTACTGGCAGATGAAGCCTACTGCGTTGGCCCTGCTCCTGCGAGCCAAAGCTATTTAAATGTGTCTAACATTATTTCCGTGGCCTTGATGTCTGGAGCGGAAGCCATTCACCCTGGGTATGGTTTTATGGCTGAAAATGCCGACTTCGCCGATATTTGCAAGGAACATGACTTGGTTTTTATTGGCCCTAGTTCGCAAGCCATTCGCCAAATGGGAGACAAAGCCACCGCCAAGCAAACCATGCTTGAAGCGGGCATGCCCGTTGTACCGGGTATTGACGGTATCACCGCGGATGTACCTAAAATCAAGGCGTGGGCCAAAACCGCAGGCTACCCTATTTTAGTCAAAGCCACCGCAGGTGGAGGCGGAAAAGGCATGCGACTGGTCGAAGAAGAATCCCAAGTCGAAGCCATGATTCAAAGCGCGAGTGCTGAAGCGCAAGCCGCCTTTGGCAACCCCAACTGCTACATTGAAAAATACATTTTAAAGCCTCGGCACATTGAGTTTCAGATTTTGGCGGATCGCTACGGCAACGTGATTCACTTGGGCGATCGGGACTGTTCGATTCAACGGCGTCACCAAAAATTGATTGAAGAAGCCCCTTCCCCTGTGATGACCCCTGAACTCAGAGAAAAAGTCGGTTCCACCATTGTGAATGCGGTAAAAAGCATTGGCTATGAAGGCGTGGGCACCATTGAACTGTTGTTTGACAAAGACATGAACTACTATTTCATGGAAATGAACACCCGTATTCAGGTGGAACACCCCGTGACTGAAATGATTACGGGCATTGATTTGGTGAAAGAACAGATTAAAGTCGCGGCGGGCGAACCTTTGAACATTAAGCAACAGGATGTCACCTTCAACGGGCATGCCATTGAATGCCGAATCAACGCGGAAGATTCCACCAAGAATTTTATGCCCATGCCCGGATTGATTGACGGATTCATTGCCCCCGGCGGCATCGGCATTCGGGTGGACAGTCACGCCTACCAAGGCTATAAAATCCCGCCGTTTTATGATTCCTTGGTGGGTAAGTTGATTGCCCATGGCGCCACGCGCGAAGAAGCCATTATTCGCATGCGCCGCGGGTTGGATGAATTTGCCATTACGGGTATTCCCACTACGATTCCGTTTCATCAGAAGATGATGAACTACGCCCCGTTTGTGGAAGGCAAGGAAATTTATACCAATTTCATGGTCGAACATTCACTGGTTTAAGCGCCGTTTGACGGATCCTTAGAACCCTTTATTTCTGGAAAGGGGGGGGAAGGGTTTGCGTCGTAACAAATTGCAACAAAGCCTTGACTTGCCCCCTTGATGCGATACTGTGTAGTTAGCTTTTTTCTTCAAAAGCCTTATTTTTTTTGTGTTTATAAGTTTATTTATAAGGATACTTCTGCCATGAAACTCTCTAGCTTTGCGCCGTCCGTTGCGCCGTCCGTGGTGACGGCTTCCGCCCCTCGTGCCACCGCCTCTTCCGCCCCCTCCCCCGCTTCACAGGCGAGATCGGGAAAATTAGCCGTAGGTAATCAAGTGGGTGTTTCACAACAAATACTTTGGGAAAATTTATTAAGTGTTTTCCAAGACATTAGATTAGCTAGAACAGCATTACTAAAGGCGTTAAGTCCTAAAGATCAACAAAGAATTCAAAGACGAATAGCGGAATTAAAAACTAAGAAGAACAAGGTTACACCAGGAGAGATTAATGCTATATTTCAAGAAGCTATTCAACGTCTTCAGGTAAGCAGAAATCAAATTTTAGCTCTTTATCCTGGTTCCAAGCGAGTAGAACTCCAAGCATTACCAGTGCGTCCAGGCACTAAAAGAAGATAGTTTAGCGGTAACGCTCATTTATCCCCCCACCGCCTGCTCTACCCGAGCGGGCGGTTTTGTGTTACACTAAAGCCCATACCCCCCACCTTCGGAGCCTCCCGCCATGCCCCCCCTTCTTTTTGACAGCCACTGCCATCTGGACTACATTGAAGCAGGCGTCATGGGCCACCCCCCTGATACCGACCTGCACGCCGTGCTAGAACGTGCCAAAGACTACAGCGTCGGCTATGTACTGAATCCTGCCGTCAACATCGCCGATTTTGATCGGGTGCTAGGCGTTGCTGAACGTTTTGAGCAGGTCTACGCCAGCATTGGCGTGCATCCGTGTGAAGTCGAAGAAACGCTCACCGTGCCGAATTGGGTGGCTGAAGTCGAACGACGCTTGGGGCATCCGAAGGTCAAAGCCATTGGTGAAACAGGCTTGGATTACTATCACCAAAGGGGCGATTCCGAACAGGCGGATTTACAACGCCAGTGTTTTAAGACGCATTTAGAATTGGCGTTGCAGTACGATTTACCCGTGATTGTGCATGATCGTGAGGCTCATGCCGATGTGAAAGCCTTGGTCGAAGCCCATTCAGGCGTCAAAGGCGTGATGCACTGCTTCGGAGGCGACGCCGATTTCGCCCTGGAAATGGTCGAACTCGGCTTTTATGTGAGCTTTGCAGGGAACGTCACCTTCAAAAAAGCCACGGACTTACACGCCGCCGCCAAACGAGTCCCACTAAATCGCTTATTGATTGAGACGGATTCACCGTTTCTATCGCCCATACCTGAGCGAGGCAAGCCCAATGAGCCGTATCGCACCAAGTTTGTTGCCGATTTCATCGCCGAATTACGCGGGATTTCGGTTGAAGTCGTCATTGAAGCGTCGACGCAAAACGCTTTTACGCTCTTTCAATTGCCAGTGCTAGGGGGCTAACCCATGAAGTGGCTTTCTTACGCGTGCCTTACGTTGATGCTGGTGTTTGGCCTAACCTGTTGCACCCCTGCGACGCCTTCAGCACCCCCGACGCCCCCAACACCTATTACCCTTGAGTTTTGGACGCTCCAGCTCCGCGATTTTACCCCCCTGATTCGCTCATGGATAGATGACTATGAAGCCGTCCATCCGCAAGTTCGTATCCACTGGGTGGATGTTCCCTTCGCCGAAGGGGAAAAGCGCGCCTTAACCGCCATGCTCAGCCCCCACGTGCCAGATGTCATCAACCTTAACCCAGCCTTTGCCAGCACGCTTGCCGAACGTCGCGCCCTTTTAGAACTCACCCCTTTTCTCAAGAAGGAGGTCACGATCTATGCACCGGCGTTGTTAAGCTACTGCCAATTTTCAGGGTCGTTGGTGGCGTTGCCGTGGTACACCACCACTGTGCTTTCCTTTGAAAATACCGCCTTACTGAAGGCGCCTGCTCCTTCTGGAGTGTACGAGCGATTCCCCCTGCTCACCAGTGGAGGCAACCTGCTCAAAACGCTTGCTCTTTCAGGGGATTTCCCCACCACTCAAGCCGTCTTTCACCAGCGACTGGTGTCGATTTTAGAACCTGTGAAGCGGGGCATTTTACAAAAGCGTATTCCCGCTGAAAACATTACAGGTGCTTATGCCACCGCCCTAGAACTCTTTATGGCGGGCAAGCTCGTTCACTTAGACGCTGGAGCCAGTGCCTTAAAGGTGATTGAAAACAACGCCCCTTCGGTCTATGCTACCTTGCGTCTTTCACCGCTTGACGCCTCCGCCCCTGCGCGTCGCATTGACGCGAGCCCGATGGTCTTGGTGGTGCCTAAGCAAAGTCAACACCCTAAAGAAGCGGTGGATTTTGCGCGTTTTCTCACGCGCACGATGCATCAGCTGGCCTTCAGCAAACAGGCGCCTGTCTTGCCTTCTACGGTGGAAGGCTTGCGGGTACTGAGTCAACAAACCCCGCATTCCTTAAGCGAAGAAGCCCTCGTTCGTGGAACAAACAAGGTGCTATACGCCCATGAAGGGATTGTTCCACGGCCTGAACAAGCGGTGTTGAATGATTTGTCCAACGCGGTGGCTCAATCGTATTTACTGGGGGATGAATCGGCGTTTGTGGCGTATGAATCCCGCTTGTGGCAAAAACTAAACCTCTCCACACGGCGGTGAAGAGGCCTGGTTTAAGTCGAAAATAACGATCGCTTACTAGGTAGTGTCGACATTCAGCCTATAAAGGGTACTTTCTGTGTGAAAACAAGCCGTTTTCTCGTTATGTACGTCTATGTACACGCCTCAAAAGCCGTTTGTTTTTCCTTGAAATCCCTCCTTTCTTGACTAAATGTCGACACCACCTAGGCGACTCCTCCACCCACTAAGGGTAAATCCACCGTAGGTAACTCGGTTGAAGCGTTGGTCGTCCCCCCCGCGCTGGGTATAGCGGGAAGAAGGCTTGTTCCACCTAAGAATTGTGTAATGGTGTTTTGCAGTTCGGCGACTTTTTGTTTGAGTTGCGCCGTTTCTTGTACGAGGTTTACCGTTGGCGGAGGCAATGGGCTCGCTCCCGATGCAGCGTAAGGATCGATGCGTTTTAAGTTTGCTTCAACATCATTCACGCTAGGGGGCAAGCCAAAACTCATCCCCGCCCCTGCGGTTTTGTCTAGAAAATTAACATAGGGCACGATTCGGCCATCTGGCGCCACAGTGTATTGAGGCACCGCGCCTGCTCCGTTCCATGCTTTGGTGGGGTTAATGTTAAATGAAGTCCCTTGACCTTGTTGAAAAGGGCCTCCGTAGTTTGTGCCAGCGGTTTTGGGCTGGCCTTCAAGTGCATTTTTAAGTGCGATGTTTTCTTGAGAAGCCACGTCGGCTTTTGTCACAGAATCGAGTACTTCAGCCGTATTGCTAGAAGTCGCCGTCACAGTAGGTACTGTAAAATATGGATTAACGCTCATGTGTGTTGTTTTCCTAATTGTCCCGAAGAGAAAATGTTTGCTTCGATGTAAAAAATGTCTCGTACCTAAGGTTTCGGCAGGCCATGGTCAAACTTTAAGTTTTGTTACACTTTTTTACAATTAGGTTTAAATCACTTATGTGGGGTTCAGGCAATCCACCCATGCCACTTTAGGAAGCCTTCGTTGGCCCTCTAGGCACCCACTAAGGGTAAGGGTGTGGTGTCTTGTGCGGGGGGCGTCTTTCCTTGAAGGGTAGACAACGCCGTTTTAGCTAAATCTGTAGGGCTTATTCCCAATAGTTTCAAGAGCGAAATCAGCATAAGTACTTCAGCATTTTCGCCTTGAAGGGTGTTCAAGCTTCCCGCGGGTGAGGTTCCCATTGGATTCACGGAGGGAGCCGTCATGGATGCCTTTAGTGAACCTAGCGTCACAGGGCCAGAATCCGCAGCACCAGCAGGTGGCATGGCATACGCGGGCCGTCCGTAATTAAAGGGATCAATCCCCTTTAAATTCGCTTCTACATCATTCACGCTAGGCGGTAAGCCAAAGGACATGCCTGCCCCTGCGGTTTTGTCAAGAAAGTTTACGTTTGGTACGATCCGCCCATTGGGATCTACGGCGTATTGAGGGAAAGCCCCTGCTCCGCTCCATGCTTTGGTGGGGTTAATGTTAAACGAAGTCCCTAAGCCTTGTTCAAAAGGTCCGCCATAACCAGAACCAGCAGCTTTTAGGCTTGATTGTTTTCCATCTACTAAAATTTGATCCCCATTTTTAATAACATAGCCTTTGGCGGCCGCTTCTGCGGGCGTCATTTCTAATAAATTGCCCTTCAAGTCTTTAATGTCTAAAACAAGATTTTTGGGGAAATCGCTTGCTTTAGCAGAAGCTTTAGTTGCTGAATCTTGAACGTTTTGATTGGAACTAACGGAAGAAACAATTCTCGAAAGTTCTGACATTTCAAGATTGACATTAGCAAGGGTATTATACAACCCTTGTGTTCCAGCAGAAAGACCTGTAACGCTAGGCGGTTGGATATTGTTAATAGGCATGAGTGTTCTTCTTCCCTGTTATTTTCTTCTTACTTCTTCTTGATAGAGAGAGAGATTGAGTTCTGAACTAAAAAGATTCCCTATGTAAATAGACTTCGGCACATGGAGCCTAAACTTGAAGTTTTGTTACAATTTTTTACATTTAGGTTTAATAGAGAAAAAACCAGCACAAACACAGGAAATGTTCTTAAAGCAAGGAGGTTTAAGCGTCTGAAGCTTCTATCAAACACTATACGCAAGCCGTCATCCACTGTTTGATCGGCTCTTTTAGCACATCACGATCTGGTTCAAGCAACACATCATGGTACAGCGTTGGGAAATGAGCCAGTTGGTGAAACGGATGTGGGGGTAATTGCTTGAATGCCTTGTGCATGGTGGCGGTTTCACAAACCCAGTCTTGCCCAGCGGTCATCATTAAAACAGGCTTTTTAAGCTGTTTGATTTGCCTAGGTGCGTTAAGCTGCCACGGTAAAATAGACGTCATAAACCCAAGCGGATGCTGAATCACCCCACCAGCATGA
This sequence comes from Vampirovibrionales bacterium, assembly GCA_044348005.1. Lineage (GTDB taxonomy): Bacteria > Cyanobacteriota > Vampirovibrionia > Vampirovibrionales > JAJTHC01 > JAJTHC01. The sequence goes on from JBIKTR010000006.1 coordinate 83,832, forward strand.
TGCGCCTTATAATCTTGACGCAGTTGGGGGCATTGGGTAATGGCATCCATGGTGTAAGGCAGTGTAAGAAAGGGGTTAGGGCTTTGACGCAAGGTATGAATCACACTTTTGCACAGGGCTGAAGCGATATAGGTGGGGGTGTAGGTTTTACGACACCCCTGAAAAGCAGGCACAAGAAGAATAATGCCCATGTAGTCGTCTTGCACATCAGCAAGCACATAAAGACTGGTGATCGCCCCTAGGCTAATCGCGGAAAAGAAGGCGTATTCCATCTGTTGAATATGTAAAGCTGTTTTAAGTGTATTAAGCGCACACAGCGTTTTTAAATCTTCAATACACGCCCGCAAGGTGCTGGCTTTTAAGTGATGATTCACCCCAAAGGACGGTAAATCTATGCCAATGACAGAATCCAAGGTGCCGGCTTCAATTAACTCTTGCCAAAACACGGAAGCCCACTGAAAGCTTCCACCTAGGCCTGCTATGTAAACCATGGTTTTCCCAAAATCGCCTTCAGGCAAGCGAGTGCTACGCAAGCCAGTGAGGTAAAAAGGGGCTTGCCTATTCGGAAGGTGTACGGTTGCCTCTAAGGGGGCAACTGTTTCTTGCATTAACGTGGACATGAGATCCATTCCTCTATAAAGGCCTTGGCTTGGCGTTCGGCATGGCTAGGGGCATAACGGTGGGCGACTTCACGCAGACGTTCTTCCCTTAATTCAAGCCGTTGGGCTTCCGAAAGAGCAAGAAGGGCTTGAAGGGCGGGCATTTCATCCGTAGAAAATACGGGGGTAGCAAAGGCTTCGGCTTGCTGAATTAAAACAGACGTATGCGGGCTAAGGTTGAGCATGGCATCCGCCACTTGAAAGAGCTTAAGGGCCTCAGGCGTAGGCAACGACATCCACACCAAGCGAGGTAACCCCTTCGGATACAAGGCGTGCAAACGTTCTTGCATGGCTTCTAACAAACGAGCTTCCCCTTTAAAATACAACGCCAGTTGAAGGGAGGGGTGACGTTGCAGCAACGCATCGAGCTGGTGAATAACCGTCGCATTCCACACGGCAGGGAAGACTTCAATCGCCACCAGCGGGTAACCATAATGGGCGCCAAAATCTTCCTTAAAGCGCTTACTGATGGAGGCCAAGGGACGCAACGGCGCAGACAACGGCACGCTCAAGGTGGCTAAATCTATTTGACGAGGGGCGTAGTGACCTAGGGCCAGTGCTGTACTGACGATGTCTCGTTGGGCGTCACTAAAAAGCAAGACATCTGGGGCCAGTTGGTCAAGGGTTTGTTGAAGGGTCGACCATTCATGGGGCGCAATGGCTTGCCTCGTGTCTTCCGCCTGAAAACGACTGCCCTTAGGGGCTTCAATACTAGGGCCAATGTTTAACCAATGCAGGTGAAAGGTACTTCGATCCAACGCGTTCAGTACAGGCATCCAAGGCGGGGTGGGGGATTCTGTGTGACTTAAAGCCCGTGTAACAATACAAATATGCGTTTTAGAACGAGGTTCACGTGGAGCTAAGGCCAGTTGAGCTTCACGCTGAATACCGTGGAGCGCGGTTTTCCACAAGGCCTGAAGTGACTCATTCCACACGCCTTGATCTTTAAGATGTTGAGGCGTAATACCCACTTCAACCGCTGGGTTTTCAATACGTGGGGGATTAAAAGACAAGGCCTTGAACGACAGGTGTAAGCGATGCACCAAGGCGTCTTTTTCGGCTTGTGTGTGGGGGGGCAACGCAGGAGCCACCAGAGATTTTCGCAATTCTAAGGCACGATTTCCCGTCTGTTCTAGGGCATGATTATAGGCGTCAATGGCTTTTTCGCATTCGCCCAGTAAATCATAGGCATCCCCCGCTTGAATCCAGGCAGAGCTGTAATGAGGGTGGGCCTCCAACAAGCGTTCAAGCACTTGCAGGCGAGCGTCTTGCTTGCCTTGCTCAGCCAGCAAATGCGCCAAGGCTTCTAGGGCTTCGGCATCGTTGGGGTGAATTTCTAAAATCGTGACCAAATGCGTCATGGCTTTGAGTGAATCGCCCGCTTGGGCAAAGTAGGTGGCCATTTGACGATGTAATTCAGGCGCATTTTTATCGAATTCAACGGCGGTTTCATACGCCGTTTGTGCGTCATGCAAACGTTCCAGCCGTTCAAGGCAAACACCTTTTAAAAAATACAGCATGGCCTGTTCAGGGTGAGTTTCTAGGCGTTGTGCTATGACGTTTAAGGCATTTTCAAAGGCGTCATGGCGCACGTAAAACTGGTAAGCCTTTAGAGTGACGTCTACCGCTTGGGGGTGGGTGGCAGGCGCCAGTAAAAGCGCTTCTTCTAAGGCAGACGCACTTTCATCTAGAAACTGTTGTGCTTCAAGAGCGTCTGCCAAAAGCAGGTAGGCGTCTAGGGTGGCTTTGCTGTGTGGAAGGCTAAGGGCTTTGTGCAAGGCTTCAATGGCGAGTGAAAAGTCTTGACAAGCAAGGTAGGCTTGAGCCAAGGATGCCCATACGTCCACTTGATTGGGGGCTAGGTGGCTGGCTTGTTCGAGCAGGACGACCGCTTTTTTAGGAGAGTCCGCATAAGTCAAAATGGCCTGAGCAAGGGCATAAGGGAATTGCCACACCTGAGGATTGGCTTCCATGGCTTGCAGTAAGACGGCTTGCCCTTGGTTGAAGGCCGTTTCTTGGAACAAGGTTTCAGCTTCTTCAAGCAAGGCGTAATGAGCGTCAGAGAGGGCATTGTTTTGACACAGCGTCATAGAGGGGATTCTTTCTATAGGTTTAGAACATTTAATGCTATTATAGTATAAAATAGGAGTAACCACACTATAGAATACAGAGATAAAGAGAGACACCCCCATGCGCATTTTAATTTCAAACGATGACGGCATTCAAGCGAGCGGGATTCACGCCCTGGCCAAAGCCTTGAGTCAAGATCACGACGTATACGTGGTGGCCCCTGAAAAAGAACAATCAGCTCAAGGCCATGCCTTGACGCTGCATCACCCCTTGCGGGCGTATGACTTTACCGCCACGTTTAACAAAGAAGGGGCCAATGTGAAGCAAGCCCTTTCCATTTCTGGCACACCCAGTGACTGTGTGAAGTTGGCTATTACCACGCTTTTAAAAGATGTTTGCGTCGATGTGGTGATTTCAGGCATGAATCATGGCCCAAATCTTGGGGGCGATGTCGTGTATTCAGGCACGGTTTCAGCCGCCCTAGAAGCCGCCATGAATGGCATACCCGCTATTGCCACCAGTGCCTTAGACGGGTACAATCCCTTGTTTGATTATGAGGATGCGTGTTCCTATTTGGCGGGGGTATTGCCGAAGTTGGTGGCTTTACTCAAGCATTCTTCTTGCATGGTTTTAAATGTAAATGTGCCTGCAGTAGAAGCCCAGTATTACGCAGGTTTAAAGCTCTGTAAGTTGGGGCGTCGGATGTACAGCGATTTTTACGAAAAGCGTCAAGATCCGCGAGGCATTACGTATTACTGGCTGGCTGGGGAATTAGTCCTGACGACGTCAGACTCAGAAGAAGATGTTGAAGCCATTCGCAACAATTACGTCACGGTTACGCCCATTCATGCGGATTTAACAGATGAAACCGTTTATGCGCTTTTAGACGGCAAATTGTAATTTAACCCACCATATTGATAATGTTTTTATAGATTTCATTATAGGTTTGCACGATGCGAGAGGACGCTTCAAACATCCGCTGAAACTTAATCATATCCAGCCCCTCTTCATCGGTATTTACCCCTGAAACCGCTTGACGATTGGCTTGCAATTGATTCAATAAATCTTCTTGGCTTTGGTTACGATCACTATAGCTTTTGGTATCGGTTCCCAAAGCGGAAACAACGTTTTGATGAAACCCTTCTAGTGTATTATTGTTTAACACTGAAAAAACGGTATTCTTCAGTGCAGCCATGCTCCCCGCGTTACGAGAATCCCCCACGCCTGCGAAGTTGCTTGGGGCGCTTGGGTCATTATTGGCTAGGGCGATTTTGTCCATGTTATTGTCAAATGCGGAATTAACGTTCAAATAAAGTAATTTAGGCCCTGAAACCCAAGATGCCGAAAGCGTGTACAAATCGGTGTAAGCGTCCGCCGTGTGAAGTGTGCCGGCTAAATCACGACCCGTGGCTTGCAAGTTGTTGAAATTGGTGGCCAGCGTTTCCAACATTTTAGAAAGATCTTCAAAGGAAGAATAGACGTTTTTAATGGAGGTATTGTTGCCAGCGACATCTAAAACGGCCTTCACTTCTCCAGAAGCGATGCTGTCGGTAAGGTCAACCGCACCTGTAACAGTGGTAATGCGCGCGGGGATTCTGTCTGCATTTGGTGCTGTACTAGCGGTTAAAGCCAGCGTATCTAAAACTTTAGCGCCCTTTAAAATTTCTTGCCCGCCGATACTAAGACCGACTTGGTAGTTGGGCAATTCAGTTGTTTTTACATCAATGACCTTTGAAATCTGTTCGAGCAGTAAGTTTCGCTTGTCGATTAAATCATTAGGAACCGCATTGGCTGACGTTGAACTCATAATTTGTCGGTTTAAATCCGCAATTAATTCGATTTTGGCGTTGACGTCATTCACTCTTAAACCCAATTGACTATTGGGCCAGCTTCCTGCGGTGGAATCCCCCACAAGGCTTTTATGAAGATCCAGAAGCTGTTGCCCTTGTTGTTTAAAAACGCGAATCATGTCCCGACTTTGTTGAATAAAGGCGGTACGGGCAGGCAGGCTTTGTGGATTGTTTCGCATATCTGAAACGGCGTCAAACATCGCTTGCACACGGTTTGAAAGTCCTGAAAAGGAGGGTTCCCCAATAATGCCCTCGGTTTGTCCTAAAAACGTTGCGGCCGTTTTGACTTCGCCTTGAACCGCTTGTTCTTGGCGGTACTGTTTGTCTAAAAAATTATTTCTTAGTTGGGTAACGCCTGTTACATCCGTACCTTGACCCGTGAAATACAGGCCACTGGTCGTTTCAAGCGGGTTTGCGGTGGAAAGATCAACCCGTTGGCGTGTGTAGCCTTCTACATTTGCGTTTGCAACGTTATGGTTGACGACATTCAACCCCGTTTGTGCCGCCAGTAGACTACGTTGTGCGGTATGAAATCCGAAAAAGCTTGGGCTAATACTCATCATGGGGTAGGCGTTTCTTTCTGATTCGTTTGCGGGGCATTTTGAGGCAACCCGTGGCTAGACTTGACGTTGCAGGGTACTGATGCGTTGTGAGTTCTTGGTTTTGCCACGGGCATTGTAGGTAAGTTCTTTCTGTCCCGCTTGCATGTGTTCCTTCACCCACGCCATGCCTTGATTCACCCAGTCTAAAGACGCGTGCAATAAGCGTTGCGTTTCTTCTTGCAGTTGGGCCACTTGTGTTAAGGTCACTTTTAAATCGTGACGCACTTGATTGAAGCGTTCTTTTTGATCGTTGGGCATGGCCAGTAAAATCATCGTGGCATGCACAGGTTCAAGGGCAAGAGGCCAAAACTCCTGAAGCATTTGCAGGCGTTGTTCTTCAAGTGAATCGAGCTGTTTACGAAGCTTTTTGAGTGCTTTGTCTTGAACGGGTAAATCCATAATACTTTGTTTTAACAGGCTGACCTTTTTTTGCAATAACACGTCTTGCACCGTTTGGTAAATGGCTAGTTGTTGTTGTAAATTGTCAATCATGGCGACGGCCTGGTACGGCGTCAAATCGCTCAAAATCGGGACGTGTGTTTCCGACGCTGTAGAGGTTGTTTGTTGCAAGTGTTCTGAAATCATAAGCATCTATTTCTTCTTTAGGGTTGGGGGGCGTTATATTTTAAGATCCACAAACAGGCTTTTTCGCGTTGCATAAGCGCGTTCAATGGCGGATTGATCCACCCCTACAAAACCCGCCTTTTCAGCGACAGATTGAATATCTCCCACTGGCAGACCAAAACGACCTTGGGTTAAAGGAGGAGGGGGGAGTAAGGTTCGAGTTCGAGGGGCTTGTATGGGTGAAGGGTCGTCCTTTAAATCGATGGACGATTGAACTGGAGGTTGAACTTGCGACTGAACTTGATCTTGAAAACGACTGTAGTCCTGCTCACGCAAGGCTGAACTCAGTAGAGCGGGGGCTGAAGGAACAGTGCTAGAAGTTGTGTTGGCAAAAGGTGTAGACTCTAAAGACGTTTCTACACGATTGGGTGAACCCACCCCCGTTTTCGATGCTTCAACCTGCTGGGTTTGTTGAAGATTGCTTGAAAAAACAGGAAGGGCGTTGCTTGTGGGTGGTGCATTATTTTGTTGAAGTCGTTCACGAACCGCTTTAAGGCGTTCCATATTAAGTTTGGATTGCGTCGTGTGCGACGTAATGCGACTCATCATCATCATTCTGTTGTTCTCTCTCTTTTAATGGTGTTAGTTTAGACCCATCCAGTTCCATTCGTAGTATGACGCCTTATGCTTAGTCCCTTGATTCACCTTGAGGCGTATTTTTAGTATCCATAGGTTAAGAAATAGGTTTTCACCCTTTCAGGAATGAAAACCTTGAACCTATTAGCCCTGTATTCAATGGACTGTATGAACATTAGTCGGATTTAAGTAGAACAAGCAAAATGGATGCGAAAAGAGGTCAATCTACACGATAAGCATTCTTTTCGCGATGACTCCGCATCCACAACACAAGCCCAATCGCCACCGCCAACAAACTAAACCATTGAGAAACAGAAAGTTGCCCGTCAATCAGTAGTTTGTCGCCTCTCAACAGTTCCATAAAAAAACGTAAAATCCCATAACCAAAGAAAAACAAACTGATATTAAAGCCCTTCCACACCCGTTGCTTTGAAACGGGAAGCATCCATAGGATGAGTAGCAACAGCCCGAACGCTTCATACAACTGCACGGCATGCACGCCAGCACCGAGTGTCGCGTGGGTGGAAGGGTAGTGAACAGCAAGGGCTTCTATTGAACAGGGCGTGCCGTAGCAACAGCCAGCTAAAAAACATCCCAAGCGGCCAAAGGCCACACCGAGCAATACCCCTGGTGCAAAGGCATCCGCCAAGGTAACCAGCGAATACGGCGAACGTTTGGCTAAGACGTAAAACACCACAAGGCCTGCAAAAAATCCGCCATACAACACCAATCCCCCTGAACTCAACATGAACTCAAGAGGACTGGCCCAAAACAGCTGAGGATGATAAAACGCATTCAACGCACGAGCACCCAAAAATCCTGCCAATACCAACACCAAAATCCACGACGGTAAAAAGTCGTAAGTCCCCACGCGCCACTTCAGTTGCCACGCAATCAATAGCGTACCCAGCAACATGCCCAAGGCACAAAAGGCCCCATAACTATAGAAGGTAAATGGTCCAAATTGAAGTAAAATAGGGTGCATGGTAAGAAAACCCCTGTTTTTAGGAAGAACGCATTGCTTTTAAGTGGGCCAACGCCACTTGCGTATCATCAAAATCAATGGTGCCTGTCGCTAAAATCTGATACGTTTCATGCCCCTTGCCTGCTAAAACCACAATATCATGGGGTTTTGCCCAATCTAAGGCGGTGGCAATCGCGGTGGCACGATCGCTAATGACTTTAATTTTTTCGGGGGAAACCTCTTGCAAGCCCGTTAAAATATCGGCAATAATTTGTTCTGGGTCTTCGGTTCGGGGGTTGTCACTGGTAATCACCATTTTATGGGCCCATTTTTCAGCAATCGCGGCCATTTTTGGGCGCTTGGTGGCATCACGATCGCCCCCACAACCAAAGACGGCAATCAGTTGGCCCCCTTCAGGCAAAACGGCTTGAGCCGATTTTAGCACGTTGTCTAACCCATCAGGGGTGTGTGCATAATCTACAATCACATAAGGGGCTTGGTGAATGACTTCAAAGCGTCCGTGCACGCCTGGTTCGGCTTGAAGAGTAGCCACAATTAGGGGTAAATCCAGTCCCAAACCGATGCCAGCCCCTATGGCGGCAAGGGCGTTATAAACGCTGAATTCGCCTGCAAGCTTAATATGAAGCGACGCATTGCCGATCGGTGTTTCTAAATCAAAGGAAGACCCTTCAATGGTAAAGCGAACATTTTTGGCGCGAATGTTGGCCAAAGGGTGATGAATACCAAAGCGAAGGATACTTACCCCAGCAGGGCAGGCGTTGATGAAATGTTCATGCCAAGGGTCATCCACATTGATCACGGCGGTTTTTGTGGTGGGGGACTTGCCTTGAGCCATACGCTTGAACAGTTGGGCTTTTGCTTCGGCGTATTTTTCCATGGTGATGTGGTAATCAAGATGGTCTTGCGTCAGATTCGTGATGACGCCCACTTGAAAATCGACAGTGGCGGTACGGTATTGATCGAGGGCATGCGAACTCACTTCCATAACCACGGATTCAATCCCATCGGCCTTCATTTCCGCCAAGTGGGCTTGCAAGGCATCCGCCAAAGGGGTCGTATGCCCCGTTTCCACAAAGTGCGCGTCTTGACAAACGCCTGATTCAAGAGAATTGCTATGACGCACCCCTAGTGTGCCAATCAATCCCACCGATTTGCCTGACGCTTTCAGCAATTTTTCAATCAAATGCGTGACGGTGGTTTTGCCATTGGTGCCAGTTACGCCCACACATTGCAGAGTTTTCGCGGGTATTCCATGTACAAAGGCTGAAGCAAAGGCAAAGGCTTCCGTGGTATTGCTTACACGAACAATAGCCGTAGATTCTTCGCCCGAGCTTTGGAATCGGCCGTCCTGCACAAAAATAACCGACGCTCCTTTTGCAATGGCTTCTGGGATGAATTGATGAGCATCCGCATGACTACCCACTAGTGCAAAGAACAGGCTTCCTTCTTCGACGTTTTGGGTATTGGAAACCACCGTTGTAAACGTCAAAGCCCCTAGCGAGCTACCTGAATGGAGTAAACGCGGGGCAAGTTCGGGGGCTTCTGTTTTAAGAAAATCGATCAATTCTTTTAAGCTATGTGTCATCACTGTCTCTCAAGGGTCATATTTATAGAATGATGAATACACGCAGGCTTGAACGAGCAAGCCTGCGTTCGATTCAAAACGACGAGTTAGTATTGACCAAAAATGTCATGGACGTTTTTGGTAATGTCAAGGGCTTCATCCATCGGGCGTTGCCACATGTTACGACCAAAAATCAAGCCAATCGCGCCTGATTGAAACGCGGTGTGGACGTTACCGTATAATTCATCATGACTGACTTTGGAACCACCAGAGAAAATCACTTTGGTTTTGCTACCCGCGGCATTCACCACGGATTGAGCGGCTTCTAAGGTCGTGTATTGCAATTCATTGTAAGGAGCAGGATAGCTACTACGCTTAGAGTCAATCGTTTCAGGGTAATTGACTTTTACAATATCTGCCCCGAGTTCAGCCCCAACACGAGCCGCATACTGAACGGCGTACAAGCTGTTTTTACCGCCTTTTTTGTCGACATCTTTCCCACGAGGGTAGGCCCACATAATAATAGGCATGCCATATTTTTCAGCGTCGCGACGCACTTCACGGAACTGAGCCAAGTCTTCATCTTGACGAGGAGAACCGACAAACAAGGTGTAGCCCACTGCATCGGCCCCTAGGCGAACGGCATCTTCAACCGTGGCGTTCAAAGGTGAAAAGGCTTCATCGTCAGAAGGGATGCAAGTCTTACCGTTTAATTTTAATACCAACGGCACTTTGCCTGCATATTCATGGTAATACTTTTCAGCCAAACCAATTTGTAAGGCAATGGCCGAAAAGCCTCCAGCAATGGCCAACTTGTATTGAAAATCAGGATCCGCACACGCCATTACGTTGTTGTTGTCGTCAAAGAAATCAACAGGCCCATGTTCTAAACCTTGATCAATAGGTAAAATCATCAATTTACCGTTACCGGGTCCAAATTGATACATCAGGCGTTGCAAACGCACTTTTTTTCCTGTGGAAAGGTTGAGACTGTCTAAAACAGAACTAGGTGCAGACATTACAGTGGTCATAATTAACTTCCTTAAAAATTACGCGCTAAACTCTTTAGCACTTTCTAGCCTAACAAAAAAACAGGTAAACCGCAATACATTTTTCTTGAAAGGGGACTTATTCATGGTAGGCTTTAAGCAGCAATGCTTTAATTGAAGGACCGTTGTTCATGCCTTATGATGCCACAAGTACGACGTCTCAGTCGCTAAAAGACCAAGCAAAATCGCTACACCCAAGTCCTGAACAGGTGTTTCATCACACGCCCCCTTCAAAAGAAGCCCATGTGGTGATTATAGGGGCAGGGTTGTGTGGACTGGTGGCGGCGTTTCGCCTTAAGCAAGCGGGTGTTCAGGTGACTTTGCTTGAAGCCAGTGAACGACTTGGCGGTAACATTATGACCCACGTATGGGGAGAGTTTACCACCGAAGCTGGGCCCAATAGCTTCCCCTCTTCTTCTGCTGAACTGATGCAATTACTTCAAGACATTCAACTGCGACCACTGGCCGCGTCCCCCCTTGCGAAGTTTCGCTATATTACAATAGGTTCTTCACTGGTGAAAGTGCCGATGGATCCCCTTGCCTTTTTGACGTCTCCCTTATTAAGTCTTTCTGCCAAATTAAAATTGATGCAAGAACCCTGGATTGCCCCGCATCAAGGGGCGGAAGAAACGGTTGAAGCGTTTGTGAACCGTCGTTTAGGCAAACAGGTGCATGAACGCTTGGTGCAACCCTTTTTAACAGGCGTTTATGCGGGAGACACCTCTAAACTGTCTGCTCAAAGCGTCTTTCCCACCCTTGTGGAATGGGAGCATACACATGGTTCGATTCTTAAAGGGGCGCTACATGCCCTGCTTCAGAGAAAGAAGGCCCACGCGTCTCAAAACAACGCCCGCAAAAAAAAGCCAAAACACGCCTTGCTCAACTTCCCTGATGGCATGGAAGCCTTGGTGCTTCGATTGGCTCATCTCATCGGGAATGAGGCCATCCTGCGTCACAGTCGGGTGGAACACTTAGGTTACAACCCTGAACCTGAACATGGCAGGGCCTGGCGTATTCGCTTAAATAACGGCGTAAAACTCGAAGCCGACGCCATAATTCTAGCCACCCCCGCCTACGTCGCAGCAGGCATACTCGATGAACTGCTTCCTGAAGTCGCTAAACGTTTGGATCAAATCGAGTATGCCCCCATTCATGTGGTGTACCAAGCCTTTGATTTAAAAGATGTTCGCAGACGCCGTCGAGGCTTTGGCACCTTACGATGCCTTGAAAAAGCCAACCCTTTTCAAGAAGCATGGCTGGGTAGCTTGTGGACGTCTTCACTCTTTCCTGAACGTTGCCCCAAAGGCCATTTATTACTAAGCCACTTTTTTGGAGGCGCCTTGCATCCTGAAGTCAAATTGTGGGACGACGGCCGTTGCATTCGAGAAGCCAGCCAGCAAAGTCAGTGGATGTTGCAACTCAACCCCAAGGCCAAATCGGTGTTTAATGTGGTATACCCCTATATGCGAGGCATTCCGCAGTATCACGTGGGGCATCACGAAAAGATTGAAGCGGTGCAACGCGACTTGGAAAGTTCGTTTGGGGGGCGTCTGCAAATTACAGGCAATTATGTGGCAGGCATTAACCTAAACAAATGCGTTATTTCGGCTCAGCAAGCCGTTGAAAGGGTTTTGACGACTTTAGCGGCATGGCCTGAAGAAACGGCGAAGTCCTAAGTGGCCACGCGAAAGTACACAAACATGCCGATGCTCAACGCCCAGCAGTAGTATGAAAATACCGTTAATGGAAAGCGCACCAGCAACTTCAACAACCACGCAATACACGCATACCCCACCACAAAAGAAGCGAACATCCCCAATAGAATCGACACCCAAGGCAAGCTTTCATACGCAATGCCGACCTTTGCCAGTTTGTAGCTTTCATACACCGCCGCCGATCCAAAAATAGGGATGCTTAACCAAAACGAAAAGCGCGCCGCTTGCGGACGGCTTAGCCCACAAAGTAAGGCGGTGGCCATGGTAGAACCTGAACGGCTGATGCCTCTAAAAATGGCCGCCACCGATTGAGCCACCCCTATGCTAATGACTTGAAGGGGGGCAAGGTGCAAGGCCTCTTCTGTTGAAGCTTCGTGGAGGGGTGTTGCTTTAGCGGACTGCTTTTCTGCAAAGGCAAGCAGGCACCCTGTTAAAAAGAGGTTTAAGGCGATGTATTCGGGGTGGTGAATGTAAAACTGGGTCATATCCGGCACGCCTTTTAATAAAGGCCAGTGCTGAAGTTTCGCAAATAGAACTTCACTGCCCTTTAAGCCCACCAACGCAAAAACAGACGTCACACTAAAGGCCAAGAACCCTCCCCAAAGAAGGGGGAACGTTTGCCAGACTTGCCCGTTGTTGTCTTTAACCGTGGGGGTTCTGTACACAACAGCGTGAATAAAACGGGTGATTTCATGGCGAAAATAGATTAAAACGGCAAGCAACGTGCCTAAATGTAAGGTAATGTCGAAGAATTCATCCACAAAGGGATTGGGGGGCGGATAACCCAGAATATCGGTGAGGGTTCTAAATAAAACCAAGTGGGCTGAACTACTTACGGGAATGAATTCGGTGGCGCCTTGAAGCATCCCTTTGAGTATCGCGTACCATGCGTCCATGTGTATATTCCTGAATAAATAATGATATAGAACACCCCCAACCTTAAACTATAGAACGCTGACTAAACGGCTTATTTAAGGGAGTCACCCCTAATATAAGTCAACCCCCACCACATGGTCAAGCGTGGCATAGTCACCCTCCGAAGAATCCGCCGCGTGATGCGTCACAATGACCCAATCCACGCGTAAGCCGTCGTAAGGAGTGGCATGTTCTGCTAAAAATTGATCAATGCTTGCCAGTAAGGCCTTTTTCTTAGGCGGGGTGAGCGCTTCATACGCCGTTTGTAGATGTGGCACCCGACGTGTTTTCACTTCAACAAACACCAAATCCTGCTGATCATAGGCAATGAGATCAATTTCCCCTTGGTGATGCACGCGAAAACGCGCGTCAATAACGCGAAAGCCCTTGCGTTCTAAAAAATGGCGTGCAATGGTTTCACCCCACAATCCCAAGGCCTGATTAGGGTTATGCTGGTGTGTTTCAAACAGTGATGCTGGGGGGGTGGACGGTTTCACGTGGTTGCGGTGTTTTCTTTTCTTTATGGACGACAGATGTTTTAATTAAACCGAAATTACTCAAAATACGCAAGGCTTTTCCGATGCTGGCATCGGCACTTTCGTTGCCTGTGTCTTTCACATAAAGAATTTTTTTAGGGTGTTCTAGGTGAGATTGGATGAAAGGCGCTTCTTCATTTCGACGAAGCTGAACATGTTCATTTAACCATCGACTGAACGGGGATTGATGCGAAAGGATGAATTGTTGAGTCAGCACCGCCAAGCCTGCAAAAAGTGCTGTATAAGCGAACGGTTTACCCAGCCAGTCTTTCCATGGCAGGAGGCGGCGAAACCTTTGGGACATATCCTGGCGGAAAGAACTGCCTCGTAGCGGGGGGGGGATGTGTTCTACAAGATTAAGAAGGTTTCGGTCGTTTTGATCGGGCATGAGCTGGCGAAAAAAGAGCGGATGATCTATCAAGGTTTGTTCTTCTGGGGTGAGTGCTTGCCATTTGATGGGTGTCTCGCCACGAAAAATAGCAATTTTGACAGTGGCTTCTGCAGTGGCTAGTGTAGGAGCTTGATGAAATTGACCCACGTTTTCAGCTTCACTTTGCACCCTATACTTGATCGGAGTCTCTGGATGGGCCACCTGCATGACGTGGGTTCGGGCGTGATCGTTCAAGAAAAAGGTGTAATCCGCCCGATTGTCGTGAGTCGCCAAAGCACGCCCTTCTTCAACTGTAACAGGGGTAAGCGCCAGTTTCTGTTCGTGATTGTGAGGGTAAATGCTGTGCGTTAAAGCTTCCAACTCACCCTGTGCATTCAAGCGTGCTTCAAACTGAGGAAAAACCCCCCGCTTGTTTTTAAGTTGACGGCTCACCTGCATACCCCCACTGGGAAGTTCGCGAACTTCGGTGTCTATAAAGCGGTTTTCTTGGTAGGCACGCCGAACGACGTGCGCATACGTGGCAGGCGACGCGTTCAAGGCATCCCATAGCGAACGATGCCGCTGCCTAACGCTTAATTTTTCGATCACATGGGCGTCTTTGAACGTTTTTAGATCATACCCACCATAAGGCAAGTCTGCCTTTTTAGCCCAAGGGCCAAAAAGATCCAGCTGATATTCAAGGCCCGATGCTTCGTCGTAGTAAAGACGCGTCAACGGGTATTTCAGGGCTTTGAAGATGCCCACCACAAGGCCGATTCCTGCCCCCCCCCCAGCAAAGTAAAACGGCGAACGATGTCGCCATTCACTCAGTTGGCTAACGCTCACCCTGATATTGTGGTGATGTTCTTGTTGTTGAGCCACCTTGACTTGTTGTTTCGCGTGGGGACTTTCCACATGGTTAAGGGTTTGAATATGTTTAAGCGCCCGCAATTCCGTATACGTCAGCGGGGTGTTGAACATAAATGTTTTGAGTTTACTGCTCATGTGGGATTCACATTATTTCTTAGGTGCTAAGGTATTTTTAGAACGCCTACTTGAAGGAAAGACTTTCGCCCCCAGTCCTGCGTTTTTTCAACCCCTACCAGAAGTTGACAAAGGCTTTAAACCTGGCCCAGCTTAAAAGATGCTATAGTGTTCGCGAGATGTAAAAAAACGCCCTAATTTCGTGTGTCGGAAAGTCTGTTTTCTGGCCACGAAAGTCCGTTTTCTGGCCACGAAAGTCCGTTTTCTGGCCACGAAAGTCTGTTTTCTGGCCACGAAAGTCTGTTTTCTGGCCACAAAAGTCCGTTTTCTGGCCACGAAAGTCCGTTTTCTGGCCACGAAAGTCTGTTTTTTACTCGATTTTCAAGGAATGTGCTGGGTTGTGAAGGCTTCTTGAAAACAGGCCACTCTTTTTCAGTATACCCTATTTTTTAGCCCTTTGCCTAGTGGCTAAACTGCACGATTTTTGGGTGTGTTCTATAACGAAACACTATACAACTTTCAAACAATTTTGAAAAACGCCTATTAAACCCCTTGATTTGGGCGATTTCACGCAACACCTTCAACCACTACTTGGATTTTTGTTGAGGGTTCGGCAAAATCGTGTTACGCAAGATCATGCCTGATTCAGTCAAGGAATCTAGGGAATGACGAAGGTTTACATCCAGCTGTTTACCTGATTGCTTTAAGGCTTCTTGACGTTGGTTGATGGATTCAATTATGGTTTGACGCTCTTTCACCAAAGCGTCTCGTTTTTTAAGCAACCCTTGCACATAGGCATCTGTTTCCTTGGTGCCTTGAAGCAAAATGTTGTCAATTTCAGTATTTAAATCAATTAAGGCAGTATTTAACACTTCTGCTTTTTGGCTAAGGGCTTGAGCGTAAGCGTTGCTAATGGGTTGTCCGTTTTTGAAGTTGTCAACGTCTTGTTGCGAACAGCCTGCAAGACTAAAACTAACAACCATGAACAACAAGCATAGGAAAGATGAGGTTTTTTTGAACATGGGGTAAACTCCCTTTGAAATTTCGTTAAGAAGACTCATGACTCATAAGCTAGAAAGCGCTACGAAAGTTCAAGTCGAATGAAGATTCCAGGAAAAACAAACGGCTTGTGAGCTGTGTACACAGGCGTACCTTGCTATTACTCACGCTTCGAACATAGAACTGTTCGCCGAATGAGACTTTTGCAGAGCTTTCTATAGTGTTCGAAAGATGAAACAGGCGATGAGGCTATTCTAGGCGTCTAGTTTTTTTGTGCGGGCGTGTACACAGACGCACATAACCAAGCAAAAAATCGTCGCGACAACGAAGAGACCATAGACCGTTTTATCTCTCGAACAGTATATAGCCGTAGTGTAGCATATTTCAAACAATAAAAACAGCGTGGCTTTACTCCCTCTCCCTAAAGAGATCGCTTACGGAAAAAGGTGGGGGGCGTGGGGACTAAACTCCATAAGGTGTTGTATTTTTAATTTAAAAACGAATTTCCACTTCTACTTATGGCAGAATGTATGTAGATTTGTTCCTTATGTTTTGATGTTTAACTGATTAACGTATCGATCTATTTTGTTGAACCTATTTCCAATCATTTAGTAAAAAGGTATATTCATGAACTTTTTAACCAACCTTGTTGCGCAATTTAATGCCTTACCCCTTTCAAAAAAAATCCCTTCTTTGTTTGTATTCACCGTATTAGTCACTTGCCTAATTTCTTCTTCTATTATGATGTTTCAAGCATCAGGCATCTTAAAAGAAGAAAACCACTTTAAGCAAGAAGCTTTGTTAGAACAGCAAAGTGCAAGTCTTAATGGCTACTTAGAAAGCATTGTTAATGATATGAAAGTCATGACGAAAGACAATTCATTGCTCAGCGCTTTAAGAGAGTTCAATATCGCTTATAAAGGGATTGCTCGAACGAAGAATCCTGTTACTTATTTGCAGAATACCTATATTCATAAAAACCCCAACCCAACGGGTTCTAAGCACATGTTAATGAAAGCGAAAGATGGTTCCGCGTATTCGAACATTCATGCCAAATATCACCCATGGTTTAAAACATTGGTAGACGAACGTGGTTACTATGACGTGTTTCTCGTTAATATGTCAGGAGATGTCGTCTACACCGTGTTTAAAGAATTGGATTATGCGTCAAACCTTAAACACGGGAAGTGGAAAGATACAGATTTAGCCTTTGTGTACAAAGATGTGTTGAAGAAATCCACCAGCCAAGCCAAAGATGCCGACGTTTCTTTTAGTGATTTTAAAGCGTATACGCCTTCCTTTGGCGTGCCCGCGAGCTTTATGTCTCGGGTCATTCGCAATACCCGTGGAAAAGTTGAAGGGGTGCTTATTTTCCAAATGCCTATTGGTCGTTTAAATCAAATCATGCAAAGTAAAACGGGCATGGGTAAAACAGGCGAAAGCTTCTTAATTGGGCAAGATTTAAAATATCGGAGTGATTCACGTTTTACGCAACAAGGGCAAACCGATATTCTAAAAACTAGCTTGGATCCCGTTTATAAGCAAGGCGTTAAAAATGCCAAAGCCTTTGAAGGCAAGAACCACGGTTATTCGACTCAAGTAATGAGCAAGCCCTTTAGTTTTAAAGGCGTCAACTGGACGTTTATTTCTGAAAAAAGTACGGCTGAAATCAATGAAGATATTAACACCCTTTATGTAACGTCCATTTTTGTGTGTTTATTACTTTCCACCATTCTTGGGGCGGTAGGCATTGCCATTGGCTTAAGTGTTTCAAAGCCTATTACAAGCTTAACCCACACCATGAAAGAACTGGCTGAAGGGAATGAACAGGTTCAGGTACCTTTTAAAGAACGTTTAGATGAACTGGGCGAAATGGCCGAAACTGTTGAAGTTTTCAAAAACAACTTGGTCGTAAAAAATAAGTTGGACAAACACTTGGTGGAAATGGCCCAGCGACTTGAAGAAGAAATCAATAAGCGCATGGGCGGAATCAAAGAAGAAATCGGCCATTTGACGCAAACCATGTTAGTCATGGAAAAAGAAGCGAAGGAAACGTCCGAAAACATTAAGGACATGACCTACGCGACGAGTCAAATGAC
The DNA here is from genome assembly GCA_044348005.1 of Vampirovibrionales bacterium. Lineage (GTDB taxonomy): Bacteria > Cyanobacteriota > Vampirovibrionia > Vampirovibrionales > JAJTHC01 > JAJTHC01. Next base: position 101,429 of record JBIKTR010000006.1, read on the forward strand.
GGAAGCCGCCAATGAAATCAATGTGCAAATTAGTCATTCTTATGGCATTACTTCCACAGCGGCGGAACGGACGAAGAGCTCCAGTGCTGAAATTGCTCATTTGAATGAAACCACACACACGATTGAAAAGGTGGTAAGCCTCATTCGTGCCATTATGGAACGTACAAACTTATTGGCCTTAAATGCCACGATTGAAGCGGCCAATGCGGGTGAAGCAGGTAAGAGCTTCACGGTTGTGGCAACTCAAGTCAAGGAACTGGCGAATCAAACCGCCCAAGCCACTGACGAAATCGTTAAGCAAATCCGTTCCGTGCAAGACGAAGCCAGCCAAGGTAAATCCAGCATTGAAGCGGTTTCCGTTATGTTGGAAGACGTCTTTATGGCTTCTGGTAGCATAGCAGCTTCTGTAGAAGAACAAACCGTCACGTTGAAGGACATTAGCCAGAATATGAACAGTATTCATAAAAATACGGATCACTTCATGGGTCAAGTTCGCAACGTACATTCAACCGTAGAAAGTGTTGAAAAACAAGTGGTGGTTGTAGAAGACGGTTTGCGCAAGTTCTTACGAGAAATGGCAAAGAAGTAACACCCGTTAAGGAAGCACACTGTTCTTTAAGCAAAAAAACGGCCATTCGGTCGTTTTTTTGTTTGTGGGAATGACATTAAGGATTGAGGTTATCCCAGTCGACAAGAGAGGTTCGTATTTGTGCGAATCTCTCTTGTTTTTTAGGGGAAGTGTTTGGCGATGTTCCTAATTTTCTGAATATTTTTGTTTTTCTGTTCCTTTAAAAAGTTCTTCTAACTGTGTCCCTGTTCTATAGGGAGAAATCTTGTTATCATCTGTAATAACACCAACTAAAACATCAATACTTGGTATAGAAAGCTTTTCCATAATCTACCAGCCCACCGATGCCAAGATCGGGTTCCACAACACTAGCCCCGTCGATGCATCTTCGTGAGACAGCGTCAAGCCCTCTTCCACAAAGTGCAAGCCCAAACGATCGGTCTGCAACGCCTCCAAAATAGCCACCTGCGTGCGTAAATCGGGCAAATGGCTGGCCCCTGCCCCTAAGTGAATGCTCGGCGTTTCCGCACCATACGGCAAAATGACGTCCGCCTTCAACCAGCGAATCATCGCTTGCGTCAACTCCCCCAACACCCCGTGCAAAAACAAGTAATCTTGATAGCGATCTTCCTTAAACCACACCCGAGCCAAATCGGCAATGTCTTCACCCAAGGTCACCGCAAAAATCGCCAGTGGATCTCCTTCGGCGGAAACCCCTTCCACCAAGCTTAAGGACTCATCCTTACCCCAAAGCGGAGCAATCGGCGTTTCCCACGTCGCAAAAGGCTCGTCGTGCGTGGGGGAGCGGTAAAGGGCAAGCAATGGATTTACCCCCTCTCCCTTTGGGAGAGGGTTGCCTTGCCCCTCCTCCCTTAGGGAGGAGGTTGGGAGGAGGGACTGCCCCCACTGGAGCTGGTGGTTTCCCTCACCCTGCCCTCTCCCCTGTAAAAAGAGTGGGGCAGAAGGTTCTAGGACGCCTTTCGCCTGCACCAAGCCCCACACGGCGTGAGGCTTCAAGGCCTTTTCAACGTCGGGGTGATTGAGCGTGCGGTGCAAAATAGCGTCCAACGCCAGACGCTTACGCCACGCCGATTCACTTTCGCCCGCTTCTGGCGGAGCAAAGCCCCAATTACGAGTCGCCAAGGTCTTCAAATCCACATAGGGAAGAAGTTCGGCAATCGTCGGCGTCAACAGCGGAGCCACCGCATCGCCCAAGTACAAACCAGCCTCCACCGCCTTTTGTGGGGGCGGTGTGCTTAGCTCCCTCTCCCTCTGGGAGAGGGTTGGGGTGAGGGTCTTTTCTGTTCCTCCTCCATTAGGGAGGAGGCTAGGAGGAGGGATGTCTTCGGCTCCCTCTCCCTTTGGGAGAGGGCTGGGGTGAGGGACTTCTTCAAGGGCATAAGAACTATAACGTTCCTGCACATAGGATTCAAAGGTGTTTTCGCCGATTTTCTGCATCATGGCGAGGCTTTCAAAGGCGTCTTTCACATACGCCACATGCGGATATTCATCGTAACAATCGACTTCCACATAGTGCCGAGTCAAGGCAGCACCGCCCAAAAAAACAGGCAGGCGATAGCCCTTTTCTTTCAGGGCGATCATATTCTCTCGCATAATCACGGTGGATTTCACCAAAAGCCCCGAAAGCCCAATCGCATTGGGCTTGTGCAATTCCACCGATTTAAGAATATCTTCCAGCGGTTGCTTAATGCCCAAATTATGCACCTTATAGCCGTTATTGGTCAAAATAATATCCACCAAGTTCTTGCCAATGTCATGCACATCGCCCTTGACGGTGGCGAGTACGACGGTGCCTTTTTCCTGCCCGTCGATCTTTTCCATAAACGGTTCCAAATACGCCACCGCCGCTTTCATCGTTTCCGCCGACTGCAACACAAACGGCAGTTGCATTTGCCCACTGCCAAAGAGTTCCCCCACGACCTTCATGCCATCGAGCAACAGGGTGTTGATAATATCAAGCGGGGTGTAGGTGAGCATCGCCGTTTCAAGGTCTTTGGCGAGATCGATTTTCACGCCATCAATGATGCGTTGCTTGAGCCGTGCCTCAATCGCTTCAGGCAAATGAGCCAAGGGGTCTTTTTTGATGCCACTGCTCTGCATGTTCGAAAACAATTCCAAGTAACGTTGTAGGGGATTGCCCTTCTCATGATTGCGGTCGTAGATGAGATCCAACGCCGTTTCTCGCTGAATTTCGTCGATTTTGTGGAAGGGCATAATTTTAGACACATGCACGATCGCCCCTGTCATGCCCCGTTTAACCGCTTCATGCAAGTACACCGAATTCAGCACCTTACGAGCCGTAGGATTCAGCCCAAAGGAAATGTTCGACAAGCCTAAAATGATTTGAATTTCTGGGTACAACTGGCTCAATTGCTCAATGGCATCGAGCGTGTAATAGCCGAGTGGGCGGTCGTCTTCATTGCCTGTACAAATGGTGAAGGTTAAGGGATCGATCAAAATATCGTGGTGCGGTAGGCCGTATTCATCGACGCAAAAGTCAATCAGTCGTTTGGCGACTCGTACCTTGTCTTCGGTGGTTTTCGCCATGCCAGATTCTTCGATAGTCAGGGCAATGACGCTGGCTCCGTGGGCTTTGACGAGTTTGAGTCGTGCATGAGTGGGGGCTTCGCCGTCTTCAAAGTTAATGGAATTCAAAATGGCCTTACCCCCATAGAGCGCCAAAGCAGATTCCAAAACGGGCAGTTCCGTACTGTCAATCACCAGCGGTAGCGTGCTACTGCCACGCAGTCGGGTGAGAAAAGCCGTCATGTCGGCGACTTCGTTGCGACCCACATAGGCGGTGCAGACATCGAGGGCGTGCGAGCCTTCGCGTTCTTGTTCCACCGCGATGGACAAGCAGGTGTCCCAATCTTCTTGGGCTTGGGCCTCTCGGAAGGCTTTGGATCCATTGGCGTTGCATCGTTCGCCTATGGCGAAATAGGCATTTTCTTGGCGTAAATCCACCGCCGAATACAACGATGCCACTTGTGGGATTGTTTCGACCGTTCGAGCTTGGAAGGGGGGGCGTTTTACTCCCTCTCCCTTTGGGAGTGGGTTGGGGTGAGGGTCGCCTTGCTCCCTCTCCCTTTGGGAGAGGGCTGGGGTGAGGGAACTCAGCATCGCATCTAAGGCACGAATGTGGGATGGTGTGGTACCACAACATCCGCCAATGAGGTTGAGCTTGTATTTGTCGATAAACGTTTTGAGATGCGTGGCCAGCTGTTCAGGCGTGAGATCATAATGCGTTTTGCCGTGCTTCAGGCAAGGCAAGCCCGCATTCGGCTGAATGAAAATCAATTTTTCCCACCCTTCGGCGAGCTGTTGTAGATGCGTTTCCATTTCAACAGGCCCTGTGGCACAATTCATGCCAAGGGCGTCGACGTCTAGGCTTGAAAGTATCGCCATAACGGCGTTAATGTCTGCCCCCACGAGTAGAGTACCCGTGGTTTCAACCGTCACCTGCACAAAAATCGGGATGTACCCTTCACCCCCCTGCTCAAGTCGTGCTTGCTTGCAGGCTTCCACGGCGGCTTTGATTTGCAAGGTGTCTTGGCAGGTTTCGATGAGAAAGGCATCAATGCCTCCAGCCAGCAAGCCTTGGGCTTGCGTTTTAATGCCTGCGAGCAAGTCGTGATAGCCGATATGCCCCAAGCTCGGCAGTTTCGTCCCAGGGCCAATACTACCCAACACATAGCGCGTTTTGCCGTCTTTTTGCGTGGCTTCGCTCACGCATTCACGAGCCAGCACCCCAGCGAGTCGGCTCAATTCAAAGGCGTCGTCTTGCAAGCCAAACTCGCCAAGCGTTATGGTGGACGAGCCGAAGCTATTGGTTTGGATGCAGTCGGCTCCTGCTTCGAGGTAGCTATGGTGGATCTGCTTGACGAGATCGGGGCGTGATGTGTTGAGGATTTCGGTGCAGTTTTCGCAGTTCAAGTAGTCGACTTCTACGCTCAAATCCATGGCTTGGACTTGGCTTCCCATGGCTCCGTCGCAGAGCAAGGTGTGGGATTTAAGAGCATCGAGCAACGGCGAGGGTTTAGTTTTGTGCATCTAGGGTGTTGTCTTTTTGTTCTTCAAAATAAAGATTATATTGTTCATTTAAACTCTCTAATAAGGTATTTAAAGGTTTAAATGCATCATCTTTTACATTAAAATACTCACTAAAATGATCTCTTAAGACAGGTCGAGGATTGCCTTCATATTTGGGGAATGTTGCCAAGCACACGGCGAGTTCTCTTTTAGATTGTTTATGACTAATATCGAGTCCTTTTGCTTGCGTACTCGTTTTAAAAGTATCTAAAACAAAGTGGACGTTCTGCTTAAAATTGTCACTCTCTTTGAGAGTATGAATCGCAATACTCTCTAGGTCATTATAAGCCCCTCCTAAATCCTTTAAAACGTATAAGCCAAATTGAATAGAGCTATTTTGATCTTGTGTTATTTGATTTAAGTCAGGACATGGAAATTTATATTTTCGAAGCGTCTCTTGAATATTTTTAATGTGAGCTTCATCTTGATCATTACTTGAATCCACTAGAACAATAATAGCCTTTGTTTCAATGTCTTTTTCATTATTATCACGTCTGTTATCTAAAATGCGAATCGTTTGTTCAAATTCTTTATCTAGACTATCAATTCCGCCTAAGGAAGCTAATGTAATGGTAGATTCTTTTTGAACTTCAATCACGGTTTTGTGGTTATTTACCACTGAAATAACATCTTTTTCTATAAGTTTTTTCGTTCTGAAAAAGCCTTGTAGAAAAGCTACATCATCCCCGCCTTCTACCATAAAAATAATTTTAGAATTGAACGCTGTTTCACAATGATGAGGAGATTTAGCACGTCCCATTATCTTAATTCCTCCCCTAAGTCTGTAAAGAAGTCTAAGTCGTCAGGGGTATACTTCTTAGCCGTGACTTTGTCGGTGTCGTCTTTCTTCAAGCGAAACACACACGCCAAATCCAGAGGCTCCTGCGTCGTGTCGGGGTTGCCTTCCGCATCTTTCGGAGCCACGGTGAGGTCGTCGCCATTGTCTTTCATTTCTTGCAAGACGGCGTTCAGCGATTCCAGCACCTCGTAGCTGTGAGTGGTGAAGAAGAACTGCGTGCCGTCGTCTTTCGCTGCCGTGAGGATCATTCGCCACATGTCTTTTTGGACGCTCCAGTGAAAGCCGTTTTCAATCTCGTCGATGAAAATATTTTGCCCTTTAAATTTTAAAATGATTGATGCCAAAGCAAAAAGTCTAACAAAACCTTCCCCCATAACTGAAAAAGGGATTGGTTTTTTATATTTGGAAAGACGACAATAAAGTCCGCCTGATGTAAAGGAACCTATATCTACGAGAGTCGTTTCTATACTCTTTAAACTTTCAATTACTTGTTCAACACTGGAGTTTTGAACAAGCTCATCAAAAATAGAGTATGCTATATTTAAATGGTTTTCTGTACTGGTTCCTACATAATTTGTGAAGCTTTTTGGATGGGCTATAAAACGATCTTCATTTAAAAGTATATGTAACTCCTTCGTCCCATCTATAGTGACTTGCATTTGGGAATCCTGTGAAAAATTTCTTTTCAAAAGAGTTTTACTTTTGTTGAGTGTTATTTGACAATGTTTATCCTCCATAAAAATAGTATCAAAACGAAATTTCAACCCTCCAAAAATTTGATTTGTCAAAACACCCTCGTTGAACAGAGGGGGTAATTCTAACTGTTTTCTATATTTTTCTTCCTCGCTGTCAAATATATATTTTTGGTATCTTTCTTTAGTTTCCTCATAAAAAGCAGGGAGTTTTTCACCAATCGCCAACGCCTGCAAAACGGAGGTCTTGCCGACGTTGTTGCCCCCCACAAACACATTCACCATGCCCAAACCCTCAAGCTTCATCTCGCGGATGCCTTTGAAATTCTGAACCTCTAGCGTTGTATAGCTCGTCATAAGGGGAGTCTCCTTCTTGTTGGGGGCGAAAAATTGCCGATACATCCCCACTATTCTAACATAAAAAAGGGCCACGTTGGTGCGTGAAGGCACCCTAAGCGAAGCCTCCCAATTGTAACAGAATGTAACAGAACATGCCCCGACGTTGTGAACCCATTCGTTTGCGGTAAGATAAAGAAACATTAGACGTCGCGGGGTGGAGCAGTCTGGTAGCTCGTTGGGCTCATAACCCAAAGGTCGTTGGTTCAAATCCAGCCCCCGCAACCATTTAAGCCTTCTGTTGAGAAGGCTTTTTTGTTGCTTGGCCAAACCCATGGTCTTGTTTTTCTATGTTTGCCGTATACTCAATAAAATAAGTTCAATACAATCCCCCAAACCTGAAAGTCCCTATTTTGACAACTTTAGACTCCCCTTCCACTGATATTCTACAAATCTACCGACAAATGCTCGCCTTCCCCTTGGATCCCTTTCAAGAAGAGGCCATTGAAATTATTCACCAAGGCGATTCCGTTGTCGTATGCGCCCCAACAGGAGCAGGCAAAACCGTTATTGCTGAATTTGCCACGCTTAAAGCCCTCAACGACGGCCAAAAACTCTTTTATACCACTCCACTTAAAGCCCTTTCAAACCAAAAATACCACGACTTAAAAGAACGCTTTGGCGAACAAAACGTGGGCCTGCTTACGGGAGACACCTCCATTAATCGTGAAGGTCAAATTATTGTCATGACCACTGAAGTCTTTCGTAACATGCTTTACGGCTTGAATGAAGACAGCACACTGGTGAACAATTTAGGCTATGTGGTGCTCGATGAATGCCACTTTATGAATGATGCCGATCGCGGGACGGTGTGGGAAGAATCCATTATTCACTGCCCGCATCATGTGAAGATGATTGCCCTTTCCGCGACGGTTTCTAACGCTGAAGAACTCACCGCATGGATGGATAAAATCCACCCCCACGTTCGTTTGGTTTACAGTACCTTTCGCCCTGTGCCACTGCACTTTCACTATTTTACGGGGCGAGAAGTGGTGCCGTTGTTTGAACAAGGCGAAGGGGGCAAAAAACGCCTGAATCACCGACTCAAGGGTGAACAAGTCATTCGCGGGGGCGCAGCACGAGGCAAGGCCTTTACCCCGCTTTCATTGATTGATGACATGGTTGAAAAAGACATGCTCCCTGCGATTTTCTTCACCTTTAGCCGTCGTGGGTGTGACACAGGCATGAAAGAACTGGCCAACGTGCCGTTAAATTCGCCTGAACAACGCAAGCAAGTCAAGGCCTTTATTCAATTTTTTAGAGACAATAGCACCCTTGAAATTTCTCCTGAATTTGAAACCGCTTTGGCCAATGGCGTGGCTTGTCATCATGCTGGCTTGTTGCCAGCAACCAAAATGCTGGTGGAACAACTTTTTCAGAAAAACTTGCTTAAAGCCGTATTCGCCACAGAAACGCTGGCGGCGGGCATCAATATGCCGGCGCGTTCAACGGTGATTACCGCCATTTCTAAACGCACCAACGAAGGGCATCGCCTCTTAAATCCAAACGAATTCTTGCAAATGAGTGGACGAGCTGGACGACGGGGCATGGACACCGTAGGCCATGTTATTGCCGTTCGCACGCCGTTCAACACCGCCAGTGAAGTGGGCAAGCTGGCTTCTTCCAACGCCGATGCCTTAAACAGTCAATTTACCCCCACCTATAGCATGGTGCTCAACTTGCTTCAAAAGCATACCCTTTCAGTGGCCGAAACCATCGTCAACCGTAGTTTTGGCGCGTTTACGATGGACAGACGCGCCAATCCGCTTTCCACCGAACTGGGTGAACGCAAAGAAATGCTGGATCTGGCGTATAACTTTCCCTGTGACTTTGGCTTGGATTTGAAGGCGTTTCAAGAACAATTAGCGCTTCGAGAAACCATCTCTCGCTTAAATCGTCAAAAATCCACCATGAAAAAACAGATTAAGAAGTTTGGGCCTCTGCCTGAACTCTTGGCTGAACTCAAGCGAGTGGAAGATGAACTTTTTAGCGTGATTAACCAAGTGGAAGAAGCGCCTTGTACTCAGTGTCACGCGTTTAAGTCTCACCGAAGAGCCAGTGAAAAAGTCGACAAAATCGAACGACAAGTCCATCGCTTAGAAGATCAAGTTCAAGCCGAACGAGATGTTTACTGGCAAAGCTTTTTAAAGCTGTATCAACTATTGCTTGAAGCGGGGTACTTGCAAAAAACGATCACAGCTGAAGGAGTTGAAGAAAATAAGCCTACCAGCCTTGGCTTGTTGACGGCCAACATTCGTACGGAAAACGAGTTGTTTGTCGCTGAAGCCTTGCGTGAAGAAGTGTTTGATGAGTTAGAGTTTCATGAGTTGGCGGCGATTGCTTCAGCCATTGTGAATGATTCGACTCGTGAAAATGTGCAAACCTTTGTTAGAAGTTCTAAAGCGGTGGGGTCTTGCGTCAGAAAGCTTCAGCGCATTGCGGACAAAGTCGTGCGTTTGCAACAGCATTATAAGGTGGATGTTCCCTTAAACATTAACCCTGTGGCCAGTGGTTTGGTGGAAATGTGGGCCAAAGGGGCGGATTGGCAGTCGGTTATGGCCGCCACGACGATGGATCAAGGCGATTTGGTGAGAAATTTGCGTCGTACCGCGGATATTTTGCGCCAGTTTGCGAAAACCCCTGGGATGCCGCCAGCGCTTGCATCTGTAGCGATGCAAGCCTTGATTGCCATTCATCGTGAGCCGATTAAAGAAGTGGAATTGCCCACGGAATAAGCCACCAAGTGGTGTTTCATCTTTCGAACACTATAGAAGGCATTGATTTGGCGTTTTAAAAAAGGGAAACAAAAAAGGCGACACCCAGATTCGAACTGGGGATAAGGATTTTGCAGACCCCTGCCTTACCACTTGGCCATGTCGCCTTAGACTATTCAATTAAACTTAGTGTAAAGCGAATAAAGTCAAATGTAAAGGTATCACGTACAAAGAGAGTGAAGATGCGTCCGAAATGTGGTATACTACCCCTAGTTTTGGAACAGAAGGATGCGGTTCATGGGACTGAAGTTTACCACCGTTTCTGATTTACACGCTAAACTTGAACCCTTAGAGGCCTTGCCACAAGTGCTGCCTCAAGTGGCGGAACAGGCCACCAAATGGTTTTTATATAACAGTAACCGCCGATTAGAACGTGCCTTCATCAACACCACCTTAAAAGAAATCCCGTTTACCACAGAAATGGGCAATGTGTTTACCACAGAAACCCCTGTGGTGTTACAACGCACGCTTGATCGCTTTTTGTTTCGCTTGGATGTTGGAACGCCCTTTATGGGGTCGGACTTGGCGAAAACGTGGGTCTCTCAACGCGCCACACACGCGGATGCTCGTCCTTGTGCGTGGCCACTGCTCTTAGAACTAAACACGCTGGGGGGCATTGAAGGCCTAGACGTTTACCACAGCTTAGATGCGTTTTCTCCTGAAATTGACGACCCCATTGCGGTGATACTACCGGGAGCAGGCATGCGCATTGAAGGCACCCTAGAAGACGCACGAGGCCGAGAGTTTGTGGCACAAATTCACGCCTTGGGCTTTAAGCACCTCATTTTAGTCAACCTTCCCGGATTTAGTAATAATAAGGGTTCGGCCAATCAAGCTTCTTTGCAAAAAGTCGCCCAAACCCTAGAAGCCTACTTGCGGGAACGAGGGGTGGCGCATCGTGTGGTGTTATTTGGGTATTCAACGTCTAATTATGTAGTCAACGCGATGTTGGCTTACAATGAAGCCTTTTGTAAACAATCCCCTAAAGAAGCCCCGTTTTTTCAAATGAATATGGCCTTTGAGTTTTCGGCCTTTACTACTTTGCCTAAAACCGTGTTGCATCATGTATTTTATGCCCCTAATCCCAACTATAGATTAATGGAACAATGGGTGATTGGTCGCTTTTTACCGTTGTTAGAACGTAGCGGAAGTTTCAATAACTTGCCCTTACTGACCCGAATTAATCCCAAGACGGAACTACATTTTTTTGTAAGTGAAAGTGATGAAGTCACTCCTCTGTACATGAGCAAACGACTCTTTAAAGCCAGCCGAGAAGAAGGGCTGAACTACACGAGTGTAACCGTGTTGCCCAAGGCCCCTTCAAACATTGACGCCCATGCTGAAGCCGTGCTAGAAGGGGTTTTACATGCCCAAACCCAAATTACACAAGTGGTTCAACGGCATTTTAAACACTTTCACCCCCATCAACTGATTGCGCGTGAAGAAGGCGCCTATAAGGGAGCCAAACCCTACGGTAAGTCTTCGACGGCTTCTATGGCGAAAAGAGCCTTGCCAAAACCGTTTGAAGCGTTGGTGGACGTGCCGTCCCTAGATTGATGAACGTAAAGAGTGGGTACTCGCCTTCAATCGGAGTCCCCAGATTAACCACCACAACCGTTTGAACAGACGCGCTTTCTCCAGACGCGTGCAACGCTTCCAAAGCCTGTAATAGGGGTTTACCCACTTGGGGAAGCCACACAAACGCCAGCACCTGTTTTTTCCCTGTATTTAAGGCTTGATGGACGCTTAACGCTTGCGCCGTTTCATACGTCAAGCGTGTCGCCGAATCTGGCAGGAAGGCACTGGTGAGTGAACCGTCCACATATTCCATGGCGTAATGGGGAAGCAACGTCGCGTGAGGTTCTACAATACAGGTGGCTTCAAGCGTCAGTATGCCCGTGTAATCCGCTAAAATAGTTTCCATGGCCTCTTCATGAAGGGCTTCTATGGCTTGGTGCCATTCTAAAGGCAACAACTGTTCTGGCGTTGTGGTCTCAATTTGCTGAAGCGTTTTTTGGGCGAGATTCACCCGCGCAACGCTAGTGAGGTGCTTTTCACGGTTGAGGCGCCCCTCTTCTAAAGCAGTCGCCAAGGCTTTTACCCTGTTTAATTCGTGCAAGCCTGCTTCACGAAACAGTAACACATCCACACCTGCTTCAAGGGCTTGTAAAGACGCCTTACCTTGATCGCCTTCAAAGGCTTGTAAAAGCCCGTGCATATTCAGATCATCAGTGATCGTCAAGCCTGTAAATCCCCAGTGTTTACGCAAGCGATTGGTCACAAAGTACGGATCACAACTGGCGGGGATGTGTTGACTGGCGTCTGTTAAATTAGGGTAAACCCCATGAGCCAGCATCACCCACGGCAGGGGAAGATCGTGCATCAGGGCCACAAAACAAGATTCTTCCGCCTCTGTAAAGTCCAAAGTGGGTAAGGCGAGGTGACTGTCTACCGTACCGCTGCCATGGCCGGGGTAATGCTTTAACACGCTTTGAATCCCATAAGTGCTTTGGGCGTCTTTGGCCAGCTGGCCGAGTCGCTTAATTTCAGCAGGATCAGACGAAAAAGCACGATTGCCAATAATCGGGTTTTGGGGATTGAGGTGAGCATCCAGCGTCGGGAAAAAGTTTAGATTAAACCCCAGACTGGCTAAGCCTTGGGATTGCCAGTCATAATAGCGTTGGGCAAAGCCAGACTTGGGATTTAAGCGTTCCACTTCGCCTACTGTAAAAGGAGAAAGCCCCCCGTGAAACAATTGTGAAGGCAAGCGTTCCACCTGACCGCCTTCTTGATCCAACCCTAAAAACAGCGGCTGCCTGTGCCGTGCTTTTACCTGATTGATCAAATCACGAACATCCGCCAAACTGGCACAACCCGCAAAGTGATGCCGAAAAAAGATGTACCCCAAGGGATTTAGATCCGCCAGTTGCGCCGCAGGGGTATTGGCTTCAAACATGGCGGGGTCAAAACCGAAGAGACAGCGCTCTACAATCGATTTAACATTCACGTTAAAAGCGGTTTCTTCAGCATTCATTAGCGTGCCTGTAAGGTGCCTTGCACGTCAAAGACGTCTTGCACGGTGTGGATGCCATGGCCAGCGTTTCGTAATTTTTGCACCAACGCAAACAAAATCGCCGCAGACATCCGCACATCGGCTTCCGCGCGATGCGGGTTGGGGTTGTGGTATCCGCATTGGGTGGCAACCAGTATGCCTTCATAACTCGGTAAATTCGGCAATACCTTTTGAGCCAGCACTTTGGTGCATAACGCATGTTCTAGGGCAAAGCGATTTTCCAAGCCATGAAAGCCACATTCTTGGCTTTTGGCTTGTAAGAAACTTAAATCAAAGGCCACATTATGCCCCACAATAAAAGGCGACTGCCCTAAAAACTGCATTAAATCATTCATCACCATCAGTAAAGAAGGGGCTTGAGCCACCAGTTCATTGCTTATGCCTGTTAAGCTTTCCACTTCTTGAGGAATACTTTCATGCGGTTTAACCAGCGTGCTGAACAGCTCTAAATCTTGACCGTTGACGTATTTAATGACGGTAATTTCGGTAATGCTATTTTTTTTTGCACTTAAGCCCGTGGTTTCTAAATCCAACACGAAGAAGGGGTTGAGATCAAAGGGTTGGGCTTTTAAGTGTTCGTAACTGGGGGTGTCCACTTCTTCTTGAAAAAGCGATGCAAATAGAGAGGTTTGTGCCATGTGAAGCAATCCTTTACCATTGAGTATGCCCCCTAGTTTAACAGCTTTAGTCAAAGCCTACAAGCCTTTTTCTGTAAAGCGGGCTTTAATGGCTGCTTCTGTTTGAATCACTTTCTTTACACCGCGTTCGTTTTTTTGAAATTCGAACAAGGCCTTGGCTTTGCTTAACTCTGCCAAGGCGCCTGATTTGTCTAGCTTGGCGGATTTAACCAAGGCGCTTAGGTAATAGGCATCCGCATATTGGTTGTCCAAAGTCAGGGCTTTTTTAGCATCCGCAAGGGCTTTTTCGTAGTTGCCGATGTAATAATACGCCAAGCCTCGGCTACTAAAGGCATCCGCCAAACGAGGGTTTAGCGCAATAGAATGGGTAAAATCCACAATGGCTAAATCGTATTGTTTTAAATTGTGGTGAGCAAGGCCTTGGTTTTGAAAAATATCGGCTTTGTCGCCCACAGAAAGTTGGGGGACTTTGGCATCGGCCTTTAAGGCGTTGTTAAACTCTTCAATCGCGCGAACATATTCGCCTAAATCATAATAGGTATTGGCCCGATTGTAATAGGCACTGACGTATTGATCGTCAATGGCCAAAGCGGCATCAAAATCATTTAAGGCTTCTTCATTTCTGTCTAAATCCGAATAGAGTAAGCCACGGGCGTCATAGGCTTCAAGGTAGTCAGGGTCTATCAAGATGGCCTGAGTATAATCCGCCAAGGCGAGTGCCGTATGGTTTAAGGTTCGATGCACATTGGCTCGTTCATAAAAGAGACTCGCTTCTTCAGGGATCAATGCAATGGCGTTATTGAAATCTTGAAGGGCCAATTCCGGCTGGCCTGCCAAGGCATAGACGTAGGCCCTAAGCACGTAAAGTTCTTTGGGATTCACCCCTAAGGTTTCAGCCGTTTTAAAGGCTTCAATGGCGCCTTTGTAATCTTTGGCATCCGCCTTTACTTCCGCAATAAATAAGTAGAGGTTAGGATCCTTATGGCCATATTTAAGGGCTTGATTCGCGTCATTTAAGGCTTGAGAAAAATGACTGAGTTGGTAGTAGGCTGTTGCCCTTAACACATAGGTGCTTGCTTCAGTGGGTTTGAGCTTTAGGGCTTGATTGTACGCTTCAATGGCTTGCATGAAATGCCCCGCCTTGTAGGCGTTTTCGGCTTTTTGAAGGAACAGTTCCACTGACTGCGCCCACCCGATGGGAGAAAGCGTTAGCAGAAGGGCAAGCGTGCATAAAAACAGGCGTTGATCGATTTTCATCATTAGGAAAGATCCTTTTATTGAGGCAAGCAGGCGATTGCCTTGTGCGTTTTCACGTGCCTTTCAACAGAACCCAGTATAATCGCTTTGCAGAAAATTGGCAGGCTTTAAATAAAAAATCGCCGTAAAAAAAGTCTTTCACTAGGTTCAGCAAAAGACTTTTTAAGGCATTACAGCAGGTAAGGCTTAACGCTTACGTTTGCGAGCGGCTTGTTGCTTACGTTTACGTTTAACCGAAGGAGGTTCGTAACGTTCACGACGCTTGACTTCAGAAAGAATGCCCGCTTTTTGGATTTTTTTCTTAAAGCGTTTCAAGGCCCCTTCAATGGATTCCCCAGGGTGGACTTCAATTTCAGCCATCATCATTTGCAAACACCTCCTTTCACGCGTGTTTATGGAATGTAAGGCTTACTGTAACACAAGCCCCCGCCCGGTGCAAGCCCA
>JBIKTR010000024.1:0-15732 GCA_044348005.1 Vampirovibrionales bacterium
TAGGGAGGAGGTGAGGAGGAGGAGGGACACCAGCTCTGGACGGGGCATCCCGCCTGCTCCATGGACCCTAACCCCCCGCACCAAGCGCCTAACACTTAAAGAATTGTAACAACCCCGCAAGAACGTAGTAGAGATTGTTTTTATTAGGGTACAGAAGTTTTTAAAAACGACTGTTTACTCCCCCCCCCCTAATGACAATAAAGGAAACTCACTTATGTCGACCCCTTCACTTACCTCCACCCCCCCCCGCTACAAAAGTAGCAGATAAGCCCCCTACTGTTAATGGTGTTACGCTTAATAAGAATGGCTTTGTAGAAGTATTTGATGCTAATGATCCAGGTAACGATGGTGTCAAGTATGACATTTTTGTTGGCCCATCAAACAAACCTGGACTTTATGATATAGTGTCACCTATGAAAGGTCAGCGACGAGGAGTCGACCTTAAAGGTGCAAGAGATACCGTACGGACTTGGATAAAAGAGTATAACGCTCTACCAAAACCACAAGAACTGAGGCTAGATGACGAAAACACCTTTAAACCCTGGAAAAATCTACCTCTTTACAGAGAGGATTAAAGGTCGTCTAAAAAGTGGCTAAAGCCGGCGTAAGGTGAATAAGGTGTCTCGTAATTCGGTCGCCTTGTCAAAGTCCAACAACTTGGCGGCTGCCTTCATCTCCGATTCCAACTCGTCCAAGAAGACGGCTTGCTTGTCCAGAGGCAAAGTCTTAAACACATCAGGATGCGTCAAGTCCCCTGCTTGAGCAGGCGACTTGTCGTCTCCCGCCGTCTTCGTGCCACCCAGCATATCCAACAAACCATTGTTGATCGCCTTTTTAATGGTGACTGGCACAATGCCATGTTCGCTGTTGTACGCCATTTGCTTCTGCCGTCTTCGGGCGGTTTCTTCCATGGCGCGTGCCATGCTGGGGGTCACCTTGTCCGCAAATAAAATCACCCGCCCCGCCGAATTTCGCGCCGCCCGGCCGATGGTTTGAATCAACGCGTGATCGCTCCTTAAGAAGCCTTCTTTGTCGGCATCCATAATGCACACCAAGCTCACTTCGGGTAAATCCAAGCCTTCACGCAACAAGTTCACACCCACCAAAATATCAAAATGCCCCAAACGCAGATCTTGAATAATCTGCACACGGTCAATCGGCTTAATTTCACTATGTAAATACCGCACCTGTAAGCCCATGTTCTGCATATATTCGGTGAGATCTTCGGCCATGCGTTTGGTCAAAGTCGTAATCAGCACACGTTCATCCCGCGCTAAAATCACCTCAATTTCAGAAACGAGCTTGTCGACCTGCCCCTCAATCGGATGCACATCCACCAAGGGATCCAACAAGCCTGTGGGGCGAATCACTTGTTCAGCCACAAAGCTACTTTCCGCCAGTTCGTACTTGCTCGGCGTGGCAGAAACATACAACAATTGCCCAACTCGTGCCATGAACTCGTCAAACATCAAGGGGCGGTTGTCTTTAGCACAAGGCAGGCGAAAGCCGTAATCCACCAGCGTTTGCTTGCGTGAACTGTCCCCATGAAACATCCCCCGCAATTGCGGGATCGTTACATGGCTTTCATCAATGAACATCAGCATGTCTTTGGGGAAATAGTCAATCAGCGTTTTAGGGGGTGTCCCCGGTGGGCGACCTTCAAAAATACGGCTGTAATTTTCGACCCCAGGGCAGTAGCCCAGCTCCTTAATGCTTTCCATGTCCCTTAAGGTGCGTTGATGCAAGCGTTCGGCTTCAAACTCCTTGCCTTCGTGACGCAATTCTTCAAGCCGTTCTTGCATTTCAAGCTTGATTTGCGCCAAGGCTTTGTCGATATAGCCTTCATCGGTCACATAGTGAACCGCAGGGTACAGCACATATTTGTCCAAACTTTGTAGGATTTCGCCCGTGGTGGAATCCATAAAGTAAATGGATTCCAAGGTTTCATCAAAAAACTCCAATCGCAAAATGGCTTCTTCGTTGGCGGGGAACACATCAATCACATCGCCACGCATTCTAAAATGCGAACGCGTCAATTCCAAATCGTTACGCATGTACTGGTTTCGCAAGAGTTGATGCAACAACGCGTCTCGTCCATAATCCTGCCCCACTTCAAAGCGAATCGCCGATTCTAGGTAAACTTCAGGCATCCCCAACCCATAGATGCACGAAACAGAGGCAATAACAATGACATCCCGCCGTTCAAACAGCGAACGCGTCGCCGAATGTCGCATTCGATCAATTTCTTCGTTAATGGTGGCGGTTTTTTCGATGTAGGTATCCGAACGGGGGATATAGGCTTCAGGCTGGTAAAAGTCGTAATAACTAATGAAGTATTCCACCGCATTTTCAGGAAAAAACTCTTTCACTTCATTGTACAGTTGCGCGGCGAGCGTTTTATTATGCGCCATAATCAGCGTCGGGCGTTGAAGCTGTTGGATGACGCTTGCCATGGTGAAGGTTTTCCCTGTGCCTGTGGCACCTAGTAGGGTCATGGCGCGTGTTTCGGGGTTACGAAGATGTTCGACAATATCTGCGATCGCGGTGGGTTGATCACCCGCAGGGGCATACGGCGTGTGGAGCCGAAAGGCATCGGGGGCTTCTAGGTGGGGCGTGAACATGGGGGGCTTTCTTTTGAATGGGCGTTAGGGTAATTCTAGTATAGACACTGTAGGGGAAACTCTTTAAAACACTATAGCACGTCAAAAGAAAGGCTTATCAAGACTTAAATGCTCCAGCCAATAGCGCGTGCCCTTAAGTTCGCCTGTTTTTTTGAGTATACCTAAATCCACCAAGCCTTGCAAGTCTCTGGTGGCCGTGGCTGGGGATGCCCCCGTAAGGCTCATATAATTTTTCGCGCTCAAGCCCCCTTTAAAGCCCCAAGGCCCTGCTTGAAACAAACGATGCAACACTTTGCTTTGCCGTTCATTGAAATCCCCTTGAAACCGCTCAAACAGTCGTGCTTCTTCAAGCGTAAACTCAATGCGGGCTTGCGTATAGGCTTGGGCTTCTAGAAGGACTTCCGCAAAATAAGTGAGCCAAGCATCCAAGTGATTTGAGGTATTTTGCTTGGCAAGGGCTTGGTAATACTGCTTTTTTTTCGCTTCAATCACCGTAGAAAGCACCACAATGGAAGGTTTTTCGCTCGCTTGAGCCAGTATCTTATTGACCAACCCCCTTGCGATTCGACCGTTGCCATCTTCAAACGGGTGTATCGCCAAAAAGTACCAGTGCGCCACCCCCGCGCGTTCTAAGGCCCTTAGGGGCTTTGGGCCAGTCGGGGCACTTTCATTAAACCATTTTATAAAGGCGTCCATTTCAGTGGGAAGCGATTGCGAGGGAGGCGCTTGAAAATGCACCTGCCGTTTATGCACATAGCCAGAAACGACTTCCATGGCTTCAGGATGCAACCGATACCCCCCAATGGTGTCCAAATCTTGCCGGTCCACCATCAGCAGGCGATGCCAATGAAACAAAACGTCATGGCTTAAAGGGGTGCTAAACTCTCGAAACACTTGGCTCATCATTTCCGCCACGCCATATTCTCGTGGGTGGTGGCGAACCAACGCATGAGGCAAGCCAAGGTGCTTGCGAATCGAAGATTGTAGGCTGTTTCGATTTAAAAGTTCGCCTTCAATGGCAAAAGAATCTTTCGCTTCTTCACTCATCAATTCAATTACTAAAGTGTCGTAACTGCCTTGGTTGAGGTGTTTTACAACGCCCGTTAATTCCCAAGTAGATTGAAGGAATTGTTGCTCTAGGGCATCTAGCGGGTGTGAATGATACGTAAAATTTGGCCAATCGGGTTGTTGCCAATTCCAACGTTTTTCAGGCATGAGCGATAAACTCCTTATTTATCGCTCATTATAACACATTTTTTGAGCGATAAAAAGTTATTTTATTCGTCATATAGTCATTATAGTGTCTTAAATAATTAAACAGACTTAGTCTATTCTAGGCGCCTAGTTTGCATGACGACGGGTGGTATAAAGCTGAATCTCCCCGTCCAGGACACGAGCGATCTCAGGGTAAAAGCTCCCCTGCGGTGCCTTCCAAGGCTCTTGAGCCGTGGGTAACTGGGTGTGCCTGTCTGGCCGACGCGCCATAATATCCGCAATACGAATCTGCACCGCATCTAACTTCAAGGCACGCACTTCCGCTTCACGACTGCCTTTAAAGCCCGCATGAACCAAGCCCCTCAATTCACCCCATACAATAACATCCCCCTGCACACGGATTTCCGCGCCCGTGTGCACGTCTCCCACAATCACCAGATGCCCCCCATGCTGTTCAAAACGCCCTGAACGCAAGTTGCCTTTGATGATTTTGGTGGGTAAATCGCGATGTGCCACGTCCTGCGTTTCTGCAAAGCCAGTCTCTTGTTCTTGGGGGAAATGCCCTTGTTCAAGGGCTTCACATTCGTACAAGCCTTTAACTTCAACGGCGTGCACTTCTAAAGCAGGCAGGGTGCTTTGCTCTTCAATGGGGGCGTCTTGTTCCACGCGCGAAGGCTCCGAATCTTCTAAAACGGCTTGAGCAAAGGCTTCTGCCGAAGAAGGGAGCGCCACACTTGGGGACGGTTCAAAGGGCAAGGTTTCTTGAATGACCACTTGCCTCGGTGGACGAATCACGGGGTTTTCACGCACCATAAAGCCTTGACTCAACGCCGACTGCTGGGTTTGTGGCACATGACTAAACAAAACCCCAAAGGGTTTGCCCGCTTCTTCCAACAGTTTGGCAATACGACGAATTTGAGCAGGGGCAAGGACGATGTAGCCTGTGTTGACATCGATTTCATCGTGCCACGTGTTCATCACGCCAGACTGCAAGGCTTGTGCCAGCATAATAAGGGCTTCAGTTGCGTTTTCCGCGTGAGCCACATCCATTAAACCGTGTTCAACACGGGGCACGTTTGCAGAAGTCGTATTCAGTGCGGGAGACAAAGCATTCTTGGACATTGTAAGTTCCTCAACAAACGTGTATAGTAAGCCTGATCGTTGATTTATAGTTTAACATAGGGACAGGCAAATGTATTGTTACATATTGTAAAGATGTTCTTGCAAGGCCTTATAAAAGGCCTGCACCGCAAGGGCATCGCTGGGGGCAGAAACGTGAAGGGTGGGGTAATCGGGGTGAGACAGGTAAAAGCACCGCTCAGTCATGTCCCACCGGGGGGTGAGCTGGGGTTCTAGTGTTTGCCAAAGGGCGTTGAAATCCGCTTTAGTCATAAAAAACCTTACAGTATTGAAAATCGCCCGTTTTGAAAAAGGTCTTTGCTTGAACGAACGTGAGTTTCTTTTTTCGAACCATGTCATTACAAACGGAACGTCTTTGTTCTAAAGCACAAAGTTCTACCGCATTTTTCTGACCTGCTTGCAAGTACAATTGTGACGCCTTTTGATAATCTCTTAAGCCTTTTTCCATATTATTTAACTCACAATAAGCGACCGCTCGAAAATAATAGGGGGCTGGGTAGTTAGGGTGTTCTTTTAAAATAGACGTACTTGCCTCTATAACTTTATTCTCATTTGCAAAGGACAACATTTGATCAAACTCAGCACGATACTTTTTAAGTGACTCTGTATTTGGGTAAGTGTCAAGAACTAGTAAAATATTCATCTTCTCACCGATACTATACCTAGACATCAGTTCTTTGTCATCACCATACCCCAATGGAACAGCCATAATAAAAGCGAAAACGAGTATAACTACACCCAGAAATCTATGACAAATCTTCAACACCATTAAATTCCAATTCTTTTCCATCTATAAAATAAAACCTATTAAATCTATCCTAACATAAATTATTTGTGTTTTTTTTTATTCATGATAATTTTTAGATATTAGATTTAATTGTGAGGAGGATTTTTACGATGTCAGACAACAAATTCCAAGGCTTACTTGCTGGTAAAACAGGCGTTATTTTCGGCGTGGCCCACAAAACATCGATCGCATGGGGCATTGCCAAAAAGCTGCATGAAGCGGGCATGAAGCTCGCCTTCACCTACCAAGGCGAACGTTTGTTAGACAACGTTAAAAAACTGGTGGACGAAGAAATGCCCGGTTCCTTGCTCATTGATTGTGACGTGACGGATGACGCGCAAGTCGAAGCCGTTTTCACAAAGCTCGACGCCGAATTTGGCAAGCTTCACACGGTGGTGCATTCCGTGGCGTTTGCCAAAAAAGAAGACCTCGCCGGTGGATTCATCGACACCAGTCGGGATGGCTTCTTGTTGGCGCACAACATTTCCGCCTATTCCTTGACGGTGGTGGCCAAATACGCCCAGCCTCTATTGGTTAAAAATGGCGGTGGTAGCATCATGACCTTGACTTACCTCGGTGGTGAGCGTGTGGTGAAAAATTACAACGTTATGGGTGTGGCCAAAGCCGCGTTGGATATGTCCGTTCGTTATTTGGCCAGCGACTTGGGGCCCCAAAACATTCGCGTCAATGCCATTTCCGCAGGGCCGATTAAAACCCTGGCCGCCCGTGGGATTTCAGGATTTTCAGACATTTTGAACTACATGGAAGAACATACGCCCATGAAACGCAACGTGACGCAAGACGAAGTCGGTGGAACGGGGTTGTATCTCGCTTGCGATGAACTTTCTAGCGGTGTGACCGGTGAAGTCATTCACGTGGATGCCGGCTTCCACGCCGTAGGCTTCTAGCTTAATTAGAACTATTTCAAAAAATTCATTGTAGCGTTACAAATCTAGTCTTTCTTGACATTTCGAGTGTTTTCGCTACAATGAACCTATTAGAATGAGACGATTAGGCTCACACGGCTTTAATTGTTGCGAGCTGCAGGAACCCTTCTTCATGATTCAGGGGTCACCTTCTGAAGATGCTTTTAACCCCACCCCCCCTGCTCCCCTTTCTGAAGCAGACGCCCTTTTGGCGGATGTTCAACACCTCTTGCCCGCCTGGTTGCCCATGCTTGAACGCCTTCAAAGTGATGAAATCTCTCTGGCCCAAAAGCTCGACACCCTCAAACGTATCAAACCCTACACGCAAGGCACATCAGGCTTTCATGTGCTTCCGCAGTTGGTTAATCTGTTGCGTAGTTCGCAAGAAGTTGCCTTCGTTCATGCCTTGGTTAAACTACTCGGTGAAGTCAAAGCCTTTTGCTTACATCAAACCCTCGTTGATATTACCCTTGCCACAGGCATTGCTTTATTTGAAAAAGCGGCGCATTACCGCACCTTTATTGAAGAAGAACCCGTGCTAAAATTACGATGCACCTGCATTCGACTGCTGGGGTTACTCAATAATCAAGCGGCGATTATTCCGCTGATGGGGCTGTTAAATGACCATCACGCCAACTATCGCGTGCGCCTAGAAGCCGCGGAATCCCTTGGGCGCCTCAAAAATCCCCATGCCGTGCAACCGCTTTTGCGTGTGCTGAAAGACGATCAAGAATCGTCCATGTACTTGCAAGAATCCGCAGTCAAAGCCCTTGGGCTTTTGGGGGATATTCGCGCCCTAAGTCCCTTGCTCGATTTATTTGAATCTAAAAACGGCGTGCGAGAAAAGTGTCAATTCCTGATTGAACGCATTTTAGATGCCGTGGGCCAGTTGGCCAAAGAAGAGGGATTGTCTCAAAACGAACGAAATAAGGCGTTAAACGGCATTTTAAGTGCCGTAAACGACCCTGCCAATGCCATACGCCTAGCCGCCGTAGAAGCCTTGAGTGCCATTGGGGATTTTTCTCATTTGGCTATTTTACACAAGCGTTTGTTTGATGAAAACATGGAAGTGGCCCATGCCGCTTTGGCGGGGGTCTTTCGCATTGGGGGCATGCCCGCGCTAAAAGCCCTGCTGGACATTGAACAATTGCCTCGTTTTTTGCGGGAAGAAATTTTAGATTTTCTTTTGCTCGAAGCGGAAGATGAAGAAAACGACCACCCTTAAACGCTTGGATTTCCCCATTTTTAGCCTATAATAGACCCATACCCACGCAAGGAGTCCACTCGTGCTAGATTCAATCCCCCCCCATCTCAAGTCATTGCTCATCATCGGCGGAGGGCCCGCAGGCTATATCGCCGCCATTCGGCTGGCGCAGCGGGGCTTTACAGTAAGCGTGGTGGAATCCGAATACGTGGGGGGCACCTGCTTAAATTGGGGGTGCATCCCTTCAAAAGCTCTGATTCACGCCAGTCACGACTACTTTCAAATAACGTCAAAAGCCTTGCAAAAACAGGGTATTTGGGTCAATGACGTTTCCTTAGACTGGCCCACCTTGTCTGCCCACCTACTGCAGGACGTCCAACACCTACGCAAGGGCATTGAAGCACGCCTGAAACGCCTAAAAGTCACGCTAATCAAGGGGAAAGCCCACTTTGTTTCACCCACTGCCGTTGAAGTCGAAGACGCCGAAGGGAAAACCAAAGTCCTGCAAGCCGATGCCTTTGTGATTGCCACAGGGGCCCAAACCATTGTGCCTAAAGTGTTTCAAGGCTTAGACGCTCGCTTTTGTCTTTCTGTTAAAGAACTGTTTAGCCTGCCTCAATTGCCCAAACGCCTTGCCATTGTGGGGGCTGGCGTCATCGGCTTAGAACTGGCTCAAGCCTTGCAACGACTGGGTGTAGAAGTCCATGTGCTGGATCGATTAAGTGGCCTTTTACCGACCTATGACACCAGCCTTGTGGCCATTTTACACGAAAAACTCAAGCGAGAAGGCCTGAACTTCCATTTTAATGCGGATATTAGCGCCGTTGAAGTGGATGACGCCCGTCATGCAGTCACCCTGCACATCAATGACTTACTTAACCCCCAAGAAAAACAAACCCTCGACGTCGATCAGCTGTTAATGGCCCCTGGCAGACGCCCCAATACGCAAGGCTTACGCCTTGAAAATGCAGGTGTGGCCGTGCATTTAGAATCGGGTGGGGTGCTGGTGAATGACGCGTTACAAAGCAATCAACCGCATATTTTCGCCATTGGAGATGTCACGCATGGGCATCCGCAATTGGCGCATGTGGCCTCGCATCACGGGATTGTGCTGGCTGAAACACTGGCAGGCAAGCAATATGGGCTCGATGCCTTGACGTCAATTCCCGCGGTGGTGTACACGCAACCTGAACTTGCCAAAGTAGGGCTTTCTGAAAAAGAAGCCACCGATAAAGGGTTTGACGTTCAAGTGACGCGACTGCCCTTTAGCGCCTTGGGGCGTGCCACCATTGACGCCGTTTCTGACGGGCAAGCGTTGATTGTGGTTGAAAAGGCCACAGGGGCCCTTCTAGGGGCAGAACTTCTAAGTCCCACGGCGGACGCCCTAATTTCGCAGATGCTTCAAGCGATCGAGTTAGGCGCCACGGTGGAAGATGTGGCCCTGACGGTGCATCCGCATCCGAGCTTGTCTGAAGCGTGGCTGGAAGTGGCGGAACGTCACTTGGGCCATGGCCTTCACATCGACTAAAACCATTTACAGGATATATAGGTAGTGTCGACATTCAGCCTATAAAGGGTACTTTCTGTGTGAAAACAAGCCGTTTTCTCGTTATGTACGTCTATGTACACGCCTCAAAAGCCGTTTGTTTTTCCTTGAAATTCCTCCTTTCTTGACTAAATGTCGACACTACCTAGTGTTTTAAAGAGTTTTCCGAACAGTAGGCTAGACGAAGAGCCTAGATTCGCAGATGTGTGAAGTGTACAAAGACGACCATAAGCACATCGAAAATCGTAGCGACAACGAAGAGACACTGTACAGGAAACTCTAAACTTGGCTATATTTACCTCATGCTAAGGAGGCAAAGCAAAAGTCTATAGTGTCCTTCTCTTAAAACTTTCGCTGATAAAGACTGGTATCCAACAACTCTTCAAAACGAACGTTCAACACCTTCAGCAATTCAAGTAACATACCCATTTTTGGCAATGAACGCCCCTGATTCCATGACAAAATGGTTTGGTAAGGAACATCCACTAACTCTGCCAGCATACGTAGGTTAAAGTCCTGTGCTTGCACGACTTCATGCAATCGCAGGCGAAACGGTCGGTAGGGATACGCTTTCTTCATGGTCAAGGAGTCCTTCTGTTGAAAATTACTGGGAATGTATGCGACGTCTGTTCCTAGTCTAATGACACGCCAACGCCCCTTTTAAAAAAAAAGGTAACAAAATCCTTACAATTCTTTTAAAACCTCCCCTGAAGCCTACATAAAGGTAGGGGATCTTCAAGGAAAGAATACTTTACTTAGACGAATCCACCCACGCGTGTAAATAAAACTTGCTATGATGTTTTTCAACACGTTCACCCTATTTATGTACACATAAGGAAATCACGGACTATGGTTAGACAATCTTCACTGGACTATCACACAGCGGATGATTTAGAAGACAACTCCTCGTTTATCGTCTTACACCTGCAAGACGACAACCAAGCCGAACTCGACGCAGATGCCCGAGAATCTGAAAAAAAGCTTGAACTCAATGGCAGTGACGATTCCGTTAAAATCTATCTCCAACAAATCGGGCGCATTAAATTGCTCGATTCCCAAGGGGAACTAGAACTGGCCAAACGCATCGCAGAAGGCGATGAAGCCGCCAAAGCCCGATTGGTACGTGCCAACTTACGCTTGGTTGTTTCTATTGCCAAAAAATACATCGGGCGGGGCCTGGCGTTTTTAGATGTCATTCAAGAAGGCAATTTAGGCTTAATGCGTGCGGCTGAAAAGTTTGATTACCGCAAGGGCTTTAAGTTTTCAACGTATGCCACGTGGTGGATTCAACAATCCATTGTGCGAGGTATTTCTGAAAAATCTCGGATGATTCGCTTGCCGATTCACATGATTGAACTGCTCACCAAAATGCGTAAAATCCAGCATCAACTGAGTCACGAACTCAACCGTCAACCCACCAATGAAGAAATGGCCGAACGTATGGATGTTCCTGTGGCGAAAATTGAAGCCATTGTTCAAGCCACCCAAACCTCTATTAGCCTTGAAACCCCTATTAACACGAAAGACGAAAAAGCCACGCTCGCCGATTTTTTGGTGGATGAACACCATGTGGCCCCTGAACACCAATTACAGAATGATGCCTTGATTCGCGATGTCAATGCGGTGTTGATGCTGTTGCGCCCGCGTGAGCGAGACGTGGTAAAACTTCGCTTTGGGATTATGGATGGAAACCGCCGAACGCTTGAAGAAATTGGCCAGTTGTTTGGCGTTTCTCGTGAACGGGTGAGGCAGATTGAAACCCGTGCGGTGAACAAGTTGCGTCGTTTGTGTCGTTCTAACGTGACGATGTACAACTTGCGCAACTATCTTAAGGAATTGTAGGGCTTTTGAGCCGATTTTGTTAGGGCTTCCATTTTTTGGTATGTTTTGTGATATGTTAGATTAAGTTACATTCACACATCAAGGAAGCTTGGCCATGCCCACTCATCACCTGCACCACCGTCCCAATAGTACTGCCATTTTTGAAAAAGCCAAAACCTTAATGCCGGGGGGCGTCAATAGCCCCGTGCGAGGCTTTCGTTCGGTGGGGGGGGGGCTACCTGTGGTGATGAAACACGCCCAAGGGGCTTACATCACCGATGAAGACGACCTGACTTACTTGGATTACGTGCTAAGCTGGGGGCCGGCTATTTTAGGGCACACCCACCCTGACGTGGTAAAAGCGGTTCAAACGGTGGCGGAATCTGGCTTAAGCTTTGGCGCCCCAACAGCCTTAGAAAATGTACTGGCGGAAAAAGTCATGCAACGCATGCCTTCCATTGAACGCATTCGCATGGTTAGTTCAGGCACTGAAGCGGTGATGTCCGCTATTCGCTTGGCAAGGGCTTACACAGGGCGTCATTACCTGATTAAGTTTGAAGGGTGTTACCATGGCCATGCCGATGCGTTGCTGGTGAAGGCTGGTAGCGGTGCCTTGACACTTGGCATCCCTGATTCAGCGGGGATTAATCCTGAAACAGCCAAGGCCACATTGACGGCGAACTTTAACGATCTTTCAAGCGTCGATGCGTTACTTGAGGCGTACCCCAATCAAATCGCGGGTATTTTGGTGGAACCTGTAGCCGGCAATATGGGATGCATTCCCCCTCAGGAAGGCTTTTTAGAAGGCCTGCGTGAACGATGCACCGCCACAGGCACCTTGCTTATTTTTGATGAAGTGATGACGGGCTTTCGCGTGGCCAAAGGCGGATGCCAAGCCCATTATGGCATCCACGCCGATTTAACCACGCTGGGTAAAATTTTAGGCGGGGGGCTACCCGTCGGTGCCTATGGCGGTCGCCGTGACATTATGGAAACCGTGGCGCCTTTAGGGCCGATGTATCAGGCCGGTACCCTTTCAGGCAACCCTCTTGGCATGACTGCTGGCATTGCCACGCTGGATTTACTCGATGCCCCTAACACCTATGAATCCCTTGACGCCTATGCTAAAGAACTGGTGAGGGAAGCCACAAAACTCTGTGAATCGCATGGGGTACCTGTAAGCACCACGCAAGTGGGGGCGATGTTTTCACTCTTTTTTGTGGAAGGGGGGGTAACGTGCTTTAAAGACGTGTGCCAAACGGACTCCGTCTTTTTCAATCGCTTTTTTTGGGCGATGCTTGAAGCGGGGGTTTACCTTGCTCCTTCTCCCTTTGAAGCGAGTTTTACGTCCACCTGTCACGGTCCACAAGAACTGGCCTTCACCCTAAACGCCCTAGATTATGCCTTAAAAAAAGCCACACATACGCTTGGGGGGTAGGTTGGTAGCCGAACATCTTTCAATAAAACAAAACCGTGAGACGTAGGATCAGGCATCACGGTTTTAAATTTAACTTGTTATACACGTTATTCCACACGGTATTCCAGCCAAGGGAAAAGAAACACGTCGCAAACTAATTTGAGAGACTGTAGTACTCAACAGCTAATCCATAGTAAACGCATCTGTAGGTGTTGCAAGTACATTTATTAAACATCGTACAAACTCCTTCGTCTAGTGGAAATTTTAGAATGTTTTTAGATTTACCCCCTTTGAACAGCTAAAAACAAGCTATAATAAGGAATAAGGCGTTTTTTATAAGTACTCTAACTTGTAACAGTTCGTTACAATGGGTGGATCTTTAAGGTGAGTTTTGAAGAACGCACCCTAAAACGCTGGACGTTAGGGCGACTTTTCATCCCCTTTACTTGTGTGGGAAGTCTAACTGTGTGGGAAGTCACGTGTAGAAAGCCTATGTTTACCTTTTTTGACTCACAACCTCACTCCCCCACACCGACGCAAGCGGTGTCTGGCTTACCTGCTTTAACGCGTGAAGAACGTCAGGCGTTTTCTTACCTAGGGCTTCAGCTGTGCCAAAGCATTTCACCTCACCTTCAGGATTTTTGGGGACTTAAAAGCCAGTGGCAATTTCAAGGGGTCTGGTACCGCCTTCCCCCCTTATGGCAGCAAGAAGGCTTGTTTGAAGTGGCGGGTAGTCTGCCTCGAATAAGTGATAGTTACGACCCCATTGCCCTGCCTTACACTGCTTACGTCAATCACGCGTTGTATGAAGGGTTGCTTCGCTATAGCTTGGGCGAAGCAAGCCACAAAACATCGACTGCCCCATTAACGACGCTAGAATCCTTTGTGGTGCGTGACTATTTAGCACAATGGGTCGAACACGCGCTAAAGATACTGGTGCCTGAAAGTATTGAACTTTCCAGTGAACGCCCTGTTCACATGGAGGGCGTTATGACCTACGTATTTATGGCCACTTCAGGCATTACACCCCTAGAAGAAGGCGTGTGTAAACTCATGCTTCAAGTTCCCGTGAGTGTTTTAAAGACGGTGGCCAAGCAGTTTAAACCACTGCCGAAGCATTCGTGGGAAAGCGTTTTGGCGTGGAGCCAAGGGCAGGGGAGTTGTTTGACGAGTCCTGCCACGCTGGTGGCGGGCTTAAGCACGCTAAAAATTAGTGAACTCAAAAGCCTAGAAGCGGGGGACTTACTGGTTTTAGAACATAGTGATGTTCATTACTTAGGGCTTAAACACCCTAAAATCCATGTGTTACAAGCCTTTGGCATAAACGCCGAACTAGGTTCGTTGGAATACTTTGATCCTGCTTGGGCGAGTCCTTCCCCTTATTCTAGTCCTTCCGCGCCCAACCATCAATCGCCACTGGCCTTTACCCACGAACTTCATTCCACTTCCCCTGAACAATTGCATGAAAGTACCCTAACTATGATGTACCCCCATACCCAAGTCCCCACTGATGCTCAACAGTCGTTGTGGGATCAATTACATGTAGACGTCCACGCCGAATTCAAGCCCTTACGAATCCCCATTCAAGAATTGCGTCACATGAGCCAAGGCTTGTTGATTGAAGTGGGGGACTTACTGCACAATGAAATTCAATTGGTCACCAATTCCACCACCATTGCGTACGGTCAACTCGTCGTGGTGGGAGACAAATTCGGCGTGTTGTTGACGAAAGTCCCAGGGCAAGAAGATGCTCAGGCCTTAACACCGCTGGGTGGGCAGGAAGATCCCTTGGCGCCTGTTTCAGTGGCGCCAAGCAAACCCTCTTCTGGCCTTGCTGAGCAAGCCCCTTCCCCCCAAGCCAGCCCCCCTTCGTTCGAAGAAGAAGAAGAGGACGACGAAGATGATGAGGCCCCCACCCCTAAAATAGATCCTCAACTCGTGGCTTATTGCCAAAACATTGGGTTGCATCCGCAGTTGGCTCAAACGGCCATTAGCGTTGGGTTTAACTTGCAAGAATTGGTGGATGCCGCCACTCAACAAGGCATCGGCATGAATGAGTTCTTTGTCGCCGCGTTTGAACAGAATAACATTCCAGTCCCCAAGCTAGACGATGACGATGAACTGAGCGCTGAATTAAACCGCACCACCGCCATGCTAGAAGAAGTCGAAGACTTATTGGATGATGAAGACGATTAACGGCTTACCCACGTAAATGGAGGAGCCCTAAGCATCTCCTACTAGCTATTCTATTTTTTTTGTCGTATAGTAATAACTGTTGTGTCATGGAATGGAGACGAGCGCGTATTTATGTCTATTATAGCATCGTCTTGGCCTATTTTCAAGATTTCTTCGCTGTTTCCTGTGGGCTTTTATAACTCGGGCTATGAAGTAATTGTATCGAGTCTTCTAAGTGCGTTTATGGCGCAATTATTTAAGGTCATTGGTACGCTTGTGTTTAAGCGTGAAATGAATTTTCGCTTGTTGGTTGAAACAGGCGGTATGCCTTCTAGCCATAGTGCTTCAATGTCGGCGCTGGCAACTGCAGTGGGCATGGTTGAAGGTTTTTCTTCCACCATATTTGCCGTGGCTGTGGGCATTGCTTTAGTGGTGATGTACGACGCCGCAGGGGTGCGTCGTTCAGCAGGACGCATGGCCAGCATTTTAAATAAAATGACTCAAGACATTTACACCCATGAAACGGGTCATGTTCCTGAACGTTTACGCGAATTATTGGGGCATACACCGTTTGAAGTGTTGGTGGGTGGCTTGTTAGGCATTGTGTTTGCCGTTTACTTTCATTTAAGCTTGGCTTAAAGTCTGGCGGGGCGTTTATTGGGCCTGAGTTTGGGTCGCTTAAATCGAAGGATTCCGTAAGCGGAAAGGCATTTGGGAGTTGAGCGTTTTTTCTTTCTGTTAATCTCGTTTAAACAAGGGCCTGGTAAACTTTAGCTAATTTTATGATAGGCTAAAGTATTATGAATCCTAGTAAAAATAAGTATTATAAACAGTCGCACATTTCTGAACGTAAATTTCGCGAATTATTGCGGTGTTTTGC
>JBIKTR010000015.1:0-40486 GCA_044348005.1 Vampirovibrionales bacterium
AGTATGACATCGACGGCAACGGCACGCTCGATACCATTAACGATGTCGCTGATGGCACACTCACCATTCGTGGTGGAGCCTCTGGCCTTGACGTATTTGGCAACAACACCGATCTTGACGGCGACGGCAAAGCCGACGGCTTCAAAAATGGCTTCGATGCCTTAAAAGCGTTGGCTTTGAAAGAAGGCCTCATCGACGGCAAAAAAGACATGGTGCTCGATGCCAGTGATTTAGTCCTTCTTCAGAAGAAGTACCAGCTCGCCATGAAAACCGCAGGCTACAATTCTAAGAATGAAAAACTTGCCGATTTAGGCATCAGCGAAATTAACTTGGGCCAATCAAACGATGTGAAAAACGCCGAAAACTTTGACGCTCAGGGCAATGATTTACTCACCCAAGAAGGATCCACCTTTAAAATAAACGGCCAAACCCGAGACTACGCCGATGTTTTACACGAAAAGAAGTCAATAGCCTAAAAATCAATCGCCTTGTGGGTCAAACGTCAGGTTGATGCGTTCCACACCGTTGAGGCGTTTTAAGCCTTGCTTCCATTTGCTCCAATGCGTCACATAATGGTGAATATCAATCACATAAGTTAAAATCAACGTTTGATTGGACTCGCCTTCTTTGGCCACACTGCAACAGGTTTCTACGCTGCGAATGCGTTCTTCGAGTTGGTCTTCCACATACGCCATGACCGCTTGTTCATGCGATTCTTTCACATAAATGGTGAGTTTCAGAAGTTCTTTACCCTTAAAGCGTTTATAGTCCTGCAAAATAGGGATTTTACCCATGGTGTAAAGAATCACAACCGTAATCAGCGTGGCAAAAATAGCAATGGAATGTAAACCCACGCCCACAAGCATGCCAATGGCCGCGACGTTCCACAAGCTGGCGGCTGTGGTGATGCCTCGCACAGAGCCCCCTTCCTTGAGTAAGGCTCCCCCACCGATAAAACCAATGCCTGTTACAATTTGGGCCGCAATACGAGAAGGGTCAAAATTGAGATTCATTTTCGGCGGCTGGCTTTGATCTAAGCCAAAGGTCGTGAACTCTGCCAAGTTCGTCATAGAAAGCACCATAAAAATACACGCCCCCATACAAACCAGCATGTGCGTTCGAAGCCCTGCGGCTTTGTGGGTCACTTCTCGTTCAAAGCCAACCACGGCTCCTAGGACAGCGGCCATCACAATTCTAAGCATCATATCATTCATTTCAAACATAACATTAGTTTAACAAAAATAAGGGGCCTTGACGAGACTCAAATAAAAACGTCCCTTTTTTAAGGGACGTTTATAATGGCTATGGCGGGATTCGAACCTGCGACACTACGGGTATGAACCGTATGCTCTAACCAACTGAGCTACATAGCCAAAAGGTTTATTTCTTTAATTATCCACAAACCAAGCCGTCATGCAAGAAAAAATCTTGATTCCCGTTTAGTGGTACACCGTCTGTAACGCACAAAATAAACGACAATCGGTTTTATGCTAATACGGCCATTATAATTAAGGGATGAATAAACATGAGCGGACTGAATATCGTTTTTGGCGAAGCCAGTGACGGCTATGCCCCATGGAATTATAACCTACCTGCTTCAGCCATCACCCCTGAAGTGTATAACGCCTTTAGTCCTTATGGCAATAGCAATTACGCGCCCCTTTCTTTTCAACAACGTAGTTCTGTGGGTGAACCCTTGCCCATGCCTTATGCGGGTTTACAGGCCGTCGCTTTAGAAAGCATCGCCAAAGATCGCTACCGACGTACCCCACAAACCAACCCATATCAGACGTTTGCCAATTACGGCGGGTTAAATTCGTATGGGTTTGCCAATAGCCAATTCCCACCAGATCAATCAAACCCCTTTAATCTTTACGCCTAGGGGTTTAGGTATCCTTGCGTTCAAGGGCAAAAGGCGAAGATAAATGCAGGGTTTTAATCCGTAAGCCTTCGAGTTCTTGAACGGTAAAACTAAAATCTTCAAATTGTACGCTGTCATTGACTTGGGGTTCGCGGCCCAACAAGCCAAACACAAAACCGGCCACTGTTTGAAAGTCATCCACTGGCAAACTCACCCCCAAGGCTTCGTTTAAATCTTCAATTTCCATTTTTCCTGCGATTTGCCATAAGTTTGGGGTAATTTCCAGCAAATCTTCTTCGAAGACTTCTTGCTCGTCTTCCCATAAAGCCCCTACCAATTCTTCCACAACATCACTAATGGTCACCATGCCGGCAAATCCGCCGTGTTCGTCAACCACAGCAGCCACCTGAAAACGGTCTCTCTTAAAATCTTCTAAGATATCACTCAGCACCTTATTTTCAGGATAGATCGGTAATTCTCGTAACAAAGGGTGTAAGGGATGTTCGGCCTTGCCTTCACGCAAGCATCGTAAAACGTCTCGTTCATGCACCAAGCCCACAAGGTTATCCACAGTTTCTTTGTAAACGGGGAGTTTAGAATGGCGATGTTCTACCAACAAATCCGCCACTTCCCCCACAGTCATACTCACTTCGGCCATAATGACATCGGTTCTAGGAATCATGACATCCCATAATTGAGCTTCCGAAAAATCAAAGACGTTTCTAAAAATCTTTGATTCACTGGGACGAATCAGTTCATTGTCTTCGGCTTCTACAAGGAGTTTATTAAACACATCTTTCCAATGTTCTTGACTTTCATCGGCGACGACTTCAACAATGACGTCTTTTAAATTAGGCACACGTTTTTGCATTCGTGTTTTAAGGTGTTCAATAATATCGTCCACTTCTCGAATGGGAATATCAGGCTCGACTTCCACTTTGAGTTGAGCAAATAAACCGTTGATGCCTTGATCCATGGTTTTAAAATCTAAAATGGCTGAAATACCTTGTGTTTCAAGAGCAAGAGCTTGCAGTTGTTCTTCCACACTGGCTGAAGCAGAAACCCCTGTTAAAAAGCTTCGGTTGTAACTAAATAAGTTAATGGCTAACACCAATAGTAAAACACCAATCGCCATAGAAGCAAAAGAATCGGGCCAATGGGCGTATTCTTCAGGAAAAAAGCCATACTTTAAGCCCAGTTCACTAAGAGCAATGGCAAAAAAGGCAATCAACGCCCCAAACAAGGCCACGGAATCTTCAAAAAAGACAAAGCGCGTGGTGGGACTTTGCACTTTTTTTACATGTTTAAAGGCGGTGGTAATGAGATCAAAATGCCCTGCGCTTATGCCCACTTCTTGAAGAATTGCTCGAGACGCGGAAGATAATGCAAAGATCTCAAAAATAATCGAAAATAAAAGGATTAAAATCCCCCAAAAAGCATTTTCCACATGAGCTGGCGGGGCTTGTAAGCGTTGCCACCCCATGACAATAGAAACCAACGCACTCACAAACAAGACGAAACTAGCGAGCAATGCCCAAAAATTGGTTTCTAACCCATAGCCATACGGACGCGAACGATCCGAAGGGCGCTTGCCTTGAATTAAGCCAATTAATAAGGTAACGCTGTTGAACGCATCGGTCAGTGAATGGAGGCCTTCTGCGATGAGAGCCGTCGATTTGGTGATCCACACCCCGACCCCGAGTTTGGCAAAGGCAATCACCACATTAGCAAGCATCGCCACTAACACCGCACTCATGGCGTGCTTGGCATGGTCATTGTTTGTAGGTTCTGAACGGGCCACCACACGAGAGGTCAGTTCAGAAGTAAGTGTACTATCCGAGTCGGACATTGGGGCAATAGTATCCCTTATTTTTTTATACGAATCATTATAACATAATTTTTGACTTTATCGACATTTTACCCTAGGAGTCCTTCTTGCAAAGGGGTTCTATAGTGTTTTAAAGACTGGGGACAGGGTTCTTTGAAAATAAGGGGTTATTAAGAAGAATGCTTTAAACGAACATCTTCCATCACCAAGTCATTCATACTGTTGAAACTCAATCCTTCGACCCACGGTTGATTCAGCCACAATTTGCGTCGTGTAAACAACGGACAAATCACCGTGTCTTGCATCAGTAACAAACGCTGAGCTTCATCATAAAGCGCTTGACGCTGGGGGCTATTTGGAAGCCTTGCTGCCTTTTCCACCAAGGCGTCATAGCGTGAAGACTTCCAACCCGTATGGTTGTTACCGTTGCTACTGTGAAAGAGGCTCAAAAAGCTATCGGCATCAGGGTAGTCTACAAACCAGGTCAGCAAGAACAACGCGGGAGCGTCATATTCTAAGCGAGACAGGTAAACTTTCCAGTCCAAGGTGCGTAAGGGAACTTGAACGCCTAGGCCTTGTTTCCACTGGAATTGTAAAATTTCAGCAATTTTGCGTACGCCATAATCATTGGTAAACGTTAAAGCCGGCATGCTTAAGTCAGGATGCGTCTTTACATAGGCTTGCCATAAGGCTTGGGCTTCTCTGGTGTGGGTGGCGTGCCCTAAGCTAGGGTTGTATCCAAATAAATTTGGGGTAATAAAACTATTTAAAGGGGTTTCTCCACTTTTTAAGAGTGTAGGAAAGTAGTCGCGCTGCACGCATTCACAAAACGCTTTACGAAGGCGTGGTTCATTGAAAGGCGCTTTTTCGACATTAAAGCCCAAGTACTGAATAAAGCTAATGCCCACTTCTTTCGCGCGCGGATCTTTAGCGTAACGGGCATATTCAAAGTTTGAAATCACGGTGCCAGAATCGGCCATGTCTAGCACGCCTTGTTCAAAAAGCGTGAGGGCGGTGTTTTGATCGGGAATCATTTCAAACTGAATATCGGGGCGTTCGTGGGCTTTGTCGTCCCAGTAATAGGGGTTGGGTTTTAAAAGAATACGGCTGTCATGTTGCCATTGGCTTAAGCGAAATGGGCCATTGGTGATGTAATGCCCCGCTTCGGTGAACTGATTGCCGTAGGCGAGGACGTTGTCTTCCCGAACGGGAAAGGCCACAGGAAAGGCGAGCATGGCAGGGAAAAACACATTCGGCTGTTTTAATCGTATTTCTAGGGTGTGGGCATTGGGCGTGCGAATCCCGACTTGAGAAAAATCGCGAAGCGTGCCGTTATAAAAAGCTTCGGCATTATGAATAGGAAATAAAAAAAACGCATACGCAGATCCGTTGCTTTGGGTCAAGACTCGCTTCCACGCATAGACGAAGTCTTTCGCCGTAATCGGCTTGCCGTCGCTCCACTTGATTTTTGGACGTAATTGAAAGGTATACGTCAAGCCATCTGCTGAAACTTGCCACGACTGAGCCAGTTCAGGGGTAATGTGGGCGTGTTGATTAAAATCCGTCAAGCCTCGCATCAGCTCATGGATGACCCTTCCGCTCGTGCTGTCTGTATTTCGAAGGGGGTCTAGGGTAGGAGGCTCTTTGCCAAGATTGAGGGTCAGAACATTGTCTGTTGGGAAAGGCAAGACTTCAGAAGAAGGGTTCCCCTCTTTTTTGAAACTAAAATACAGTAAGCTTACTAACGCAATAAAAAGAATGAACCAATAAAGGGTACGGCGTTTTGAGCAGGGAAGGCGTTTGGATTTCATAGAGTTATTATACCATAAGTGGACTTTATGATAGAGTATAAACAAGTATGAAAGAAGGTTTCCTTGAATGATTGATGTCAATGCGACAAAATCCCACCCTAAAAAAGAACCCCTTATTCGGGTGCGGCATCTCAAAAAACGCTTTAGCCAAGACGGCCCTTGGGTTTTGGACGACATTAATTTTGACATTCACGCCAATGAAACCGTCGCAATTATCGGCACCAGCGGGTGTGGTAAATCTACCTTGTTAAATTGCATTGCAGGGCTTGAAACGGCCACCGAAGGCACGATTGAAATGAACGATCCAAATTTTACGCTCATTTTTCAGTATTCGGCGTTGTTTGATTCGATGAACGTGTTTGACAATATCGCCTTTGCTCTAGTGGAACCGCCTGACAATCAGGAAGCCCGTCAAAAATTTAAACGACTCCCCCCTCAAGAAATTGAACGGCTGGTTTATGAAAAGCTCAACATGGTGGGGCTTGAAAATGTGGCTGAAAAGTTCCCTAGTGAATTGAGTGGAGGCATGCAAAAACGGGTTAGTTTTGCACGAGGCATTATTGGCAACCCTCGCATTATTTTGTACGATGAACCCACCAGTGGTTTAGATCCTGTGGCTTCCCATGATTTAGAAGATTATATGAATGTGTTGACTCGTCAGTTACAGGCGGCGAGTGTCGTGGTGACGCATACGATTTCAACGATTTGCCGTACGGCGGATCGCGTCATTTTGCTGAATAAGGGGAAGATTCACTGGCAAGGGTCTCCGCAAAGTTTGCTTGAAACAGACGAACCACTGGCCATGCAGTTTGCCAAAGCAGCGTTAAGCACTACGCGTTAAACGTGTACAGTCCATCCACACCAAAATAGAAAAACTCTGTTAAAATAGTTTCAGTAAATGAACACGATATGTAAAAAAGGATCTTAACACCATGGGTATTAAAGCGTTCAATATGAAGTCTGTGATCGCTGGACTGCTGGCTTTTGGCATGCTTGGCGGTTTACTGGTTGCCCTGTTTTCACTAGGCGGAACGCCTCGTGTTGAACAATCACCTGCTCCCGCTCAAGAAGAACCCCTAGGGATTGAAGGAGAGGGGGGGGGCTTTGAAGGGCTTTATTTGTTGCCCAAGCATTCGATTGCCCCACGTGTAAAGGCACAAGCCGTCAACGGAACTTTGGTGGATACGGAAGCTTTTCAAAAAAAAGGCGAAGGGACGATTCTGATTTTTTACCAAGGCGTGTTTTGTAGCATGTGTGCGGCTCAGCTTGAAGGCTTTCAAAAATATGCAGATGCTTTCAAGAAAAAACAGTATAATCTTGTGGCCATTAGTGCAGACACTCACCCAGAGGCTTTAGAGCGTCAAGGTAAATCAGGATTAAGCTTTCCTGTTGTTCCTGACCCTGAACGGGCCATTATTTCAAATTATGGCGTGGCGAACGTAAGCCGTGGCAATATCGCCTACCCCACTATTTATGTATTAGACAAAAAAGGACGCATCAGCTTCACTTTTGCGGATGCTCGCATGACACGTCTACAAGCCCCTGACTTACTCAAAAAAATTGAAACCCTTTAAACCTTCTTACAAGCAAAGAAAGTCCATCGTCTAGATTAACTTCAAGTGCTTCATTAGGTTCAAGCTTGTAAAGATTTGATATACTAATGAAGGTTTTGGTAAACAGGATCGATATTGACTTTGTAGTGACGTATTAAAGTGAGATTTTTATGTCTTTAGTGCCTTCTGACGATCAAGAAACGTCATTGGAAGAATTCAAACTTAACACACGCTCTTCCATAGATTTAACGGCTTCTAAGGAACAAGCCTTACGAGGCCACTTGGGTAATGTGAAAAGCAATAGCCCTTGGGAGCTTTTTGTTTCTAGTACGTCTTTTGATCACCTAAGTGACTTACCCTTAAAAGCCCACGAAGGAGAAGCACAAGGCTCTGTCGATTCCACTGAAGAGCCTTCGGAAGGCTTACTGTCGCCTTTCACCAAACGCTTATTACATATTTCTGTTTTGGGATTCAAACGACGTTTTAAAGAAGCCTTTGATCTGGCAGAATCAAGCCAGTATAATATAGAATTTGATGGGTGGCAACGCACTCGCCTTCAAGTTGAAGCCGTTTGGCAACGTTATATGCATCGTCCTGTTCAAGAAGCCCAGCAGTGTATTCGCCGTTTAAATGAACTGTATGTACAAAGTCAACGGGCTTACACCGCAGCGCAAATGCAAGAACTTAAGCCAGTGATTTATCTATATCAAGGGCGTATTCATTACGATCAAAAGCACTTTGGCGTGGCGATGCGTTGGTACAAAGAAGCCCTGATGTGTTGCCCTGAAGAATCGCTCACTTACGCGCGATTGTTCGACAGCATGGCGATTTACTATGAACATGCGGGCAACTTTTCGCATGCGCTGCACCTGATGCAGGATTCTCTTAAAATAAAGAGTAAGCTTCCCTTTATTCATGAACTTGGCGTAAGCTTTCAAATGTTAGGGCAAACCAACTTATTGGTAGAACAGTTTAGTGATGCTCAAAAAAATTTGGAACGTGCTTTGTCTATTGCGATACAAGTTAAAGATATCCGTCGTGAAGCGGAACTGATGAACGATTTAATTAAAATCGCGATTATTAACCACCAATTGATTAAGGCCTTGCATTTAACGAATGAATGTATGAGTCGCTGTGAAGCCAGACGTCTGTGGAATGCCTATGGTACAGCTCGCTTGTATCGGGCATATCTCCATTTTTTAAACAACGAATTAGACGAAACGTACACCTTGTTGGTAGACGATATTATTCCATTGCTTAAGGACTGTGCGAATGAAAAGGCTTATGGTATAGCGTTTCGCTTACTAGGCGCCTTACATAATACCTGGGGGCAACACCGTGAAGCGCTAGAAGCCTTGAGCGAATCGATTGTGATTTTCAAACGCCAAAACCGTCCTGACGAACTGGCCAAAACCTATTACGAACAAGCCCGTTTATATATTTCTTTGCAACAAAAAGACTTGGCGATTCAAAGTTTGTTTCAGGCCTTGAATGTGGCACAACAATATAATTTGATGTTCTTGGTGCGTCCGATTGAAGATGAACTCTTTCTTCTTTCGCCTGAAAAATGGGAAAAGGTTGCCGAGCATCGCTTGAAATATGAAGCGTTTACTCCCTTAGAAACGATGTTGAAGGCTCATGTGGCGTCTCCAGAAAATGTTCAGGCAGCGACGACAAAAGTGACGAATACAGGTACTACTCTTGAACAACCCGTCAAGGGTTTAGCCAATGCAAACCCCAATGCACTCATGTCTTTATTACGTTTGGGGCAAGCCATTTCTGCTGAACGAGAACTCGACAATATTCTAAACCTTGTTCGTGAAGAAACGGTTAAGGCTTTGGGGGCAGAACGTTGCACCGTTTTTGTGTATGACAAAGAAACCAACGAGTTGTGGAGCAAAGTCGCTTCTGGCATAGAAGGCAAGAAGAACTTACGCGTTAGTGCGGACAAAGGCCTTGTTGGGCATGTCTTCAAAGTGGGCGAAACCCTTAACATTGCCGATGTGTATACGGATCCTCGCTTTAATCAAGAAGTGGACCGAAAAACGGGTTACAGGACGCGTAACGTGTTGTGCATCCCCATTTTAAACCGAGAAAACGACTCCATTGGTGTCGTACAAGTGCTTAATAAATTGGTGGGGGCTTTCACTAAAAATGACGAAGATTTGCTGAATGCCATTGCTGCCACAACAGGCATTACCCTTGAAAATGCGATGATGGTGCAAGAACAACAACGCAGTTTTGAAAGTTTTATTTTGACTTTATCTTCCACCATTGATGCTCGAGACCCTATTACCGCTGGGCATAGTGAACGGGTGGCGGATTATTCCCTGCTGGTGGGTGATGAACTTCAAATGCAACGTAATGACATGGAAGCCTTGCGTTTTGCGGCCTTATTGCACGATATTGGGAAAATCGGGATTCGAGAAGAAGTGTTGACGAAAGAAGGGCGCTTAACCATTGACGAATACCAACACATTCAAGAACATGCTCGCTTTACTTTTGAGATATTACAGAACATTCATTTTGCCCATCACTTGCAGGACGTCCCCTTAATTGCGGCGTCTCATCATGAACGAGTGGACGGCAAAGGCTATTATAAGGGGCTTAAGGGTGATGAAATCCCGCTTTCAGGGCGCATCATCGCCCTAGGCGATGTGTTTGACGCCATTACTTCGTTGCGTCATTACCGCAGTCGCATGCCCTTTGACAAGGTGCTAAGTATTATTCAAAAAGACGCTGGTTCTCATTTTGACCCAGAAGTGGTGGATATGTTTTTTAGGGTACCGCTTTACCGCTTGGCAGAAGTGTTGGTGAAGGAACGGCGCGTGAAAAAGATTCAAGAAGCGTCTCCCCTGGTGAAATATATCGATCGTCATGTGAGTTTGGGGGAGTTTCATCATATTTTAACCAAAACGGAAAAGACTCCAGCAGAGCAGGAAATCGACAAATACTTTTCTGCGATTTATTATGTATTGCCTAGCAAACAACAAGACGAACTTTAGTGATTCATTTAAAGCGTCTCGGCTCCCGCTTCATGATCTAACTTAAACAGGCAGTGGGTGCATCGTATTTTAAACACGACCCACGCTTTATGCTCTAAGTCTTCTCGCAGATGCGTCAACGTCGTGAGTTCAGCACCGCAATCCGGGCAAGGCCAAAAGCCTTCGGCATTGCGTTCCATTTCCTTTAAAGGCAGGCGTTTGCCGTTGTTGAAGTGAGCCACTAAGTGGTAGTCCACCGATTGAAGCACCACCTCACCCGTCAACGTAAGGGGTGGGGGTGTTTCGTATTGCTTCAATTCTGCGGGCGTAATTTTAAGCACCCGTGTGAGTCTCGTACGGTTCATGACGGACATAAAATGCAACCGCCCTTCTTCGAGTTGTTCTAAAAGAGCCAGCGACACCCCAGATTTTTCTGCCACCACAGGCAGGCTGAGATCCAACGCTTGACGCCGTGCCTGTAATACAGAAGCCAATGAAGGGCGTGATTTTTCCAAAGATTCCATACTTACAAAGCTTTCTGTGCTAAAAAAGTCCTCTCAAACAGAGTTTTAGCTTAACATGTTTAAGCAGGAACATCAAGCAATGGTAGGGTAAGGCTTTTTTAGGATGTAACATTTTGTAAAGGGTTCCTTAAGTTTCCCCTAAGTCGGTCGATAGTTATTTTGGAAGAGCTTTACAGACTTCCATCTTTCTTCTGAACAGGGGGACATAGCAACGAGAGGCAGTACGAAACCGTATTGCCGTTTTTCTTGCTTAAATTTCTTTAATAAAAACAATCGTTTTATACGCATGTTCGACAGCCACAATGCGGTGGGCAAGGGGCTTGGGTTGGAACGAAGGGATCCGCATAGCTGGGTGGCTTGGCTTGATCGTCTTGATCGTTTTGTTTCTCATGTCGGCGTTTTACGTATAGGTCATGCCCATACTGGTACACGGCCAAAGGATCTGTTCCCACAAATAAATCGGGGAGTGATTCAACCAATGGGGTGGCGTTGAGTTGCGTTTTTAAAAAAGGGTACAAACTTTCAACCGACTGAAAACGAATCACGCGAGCTTACCCCCTTTAATTTAAGTTCACTATCGTGTTCGCGAGATAAAACGGTCTATGGTCTCTTCGTTGTCGTCAGGATTTTTTTACTTGGTTATGGTCGTCCGTCTACACGCCCGCCCAAAAAATCTAGGCGCCTAGAATAGTCTCATCGCCTGTTTCATCTTTCGAATACTATACATGAGCATAAAACCATTAGAAACATGTGTTTGTGCTATTTTATAAGAACGAATTCTAGCTTAAAGGACGCTGCTATGACCCTTGTCAATTCTGGTGACGTGGATTTATTCCACATTGATGCTTACGACTACACGCTTCCGACTGATTTAATCGCTTCGCACCCTCTCCCTAATCGGGACGATTCACGCATGATGTATGTGGACTGCCAAGCAGAATCCTTTGCCCACAAGGGTTTTAAAGACTTGGTCGAGGTGATGAACCCTGAAGATTTATTGGTAGTGAATGACACCAAAGTCTTGCCCGCCCGCTTTTTAGGTAAGCGCCTTAGAACAGACGGCTCTATGACTGAAGGAGAAGTGGAAGTCCTGTTACTGCATCCTACTTCGCAAGCAGAATTGGATTGGCATTGCTTAATGCGTCCGGCTCGTAAACTGAAGGTAGGGACCTTCATTATTTTAGAAGAGAGTTCGGCCACGTTTGAAGTGCTTGAACAAGGCAAAGAAGGGCATGGAAGGGTGCGCTTGCACTTGAATAATGAAGTAAACGTGCATGAGTTTATGTACAAAGTGGGTAAAATGCCGATTCCGCCGTATTTTAACCGTCCTGCCAATGAAGAAGACAAAGAACGATACCAAACCGTTTATTCAGAAGTGGAAGGGTCGCAGGCGGCGCCCACAGCGGGGTTACATTTTACGGAAGACGTCTTAAACGCCCTTGGCGAGAAAGGCATACAAAAGGTGGCGGTGACTTTGTCGGTTGGGGTGGGGACCTTTCGACCCGTCATGGTAGACGACATTCGAACGCACGACATGCACGGTGAAGCCTATACC
Organism: Vampirovibrionales bacterium; assembly: GCA_044348005.1. Lineage (GTDB taxonomy): Bacteria > Cyanobacteriota > Vampirovibrionia > Vampirovibrionales > JAJTHC01 > JAJTHC01. The sequence continues at coordinate 12,117 of JBIKTR010000015.1, forward strand.
TTGCCCCAAGCCACGGTGGATGCCATTCTGGCCTGTAAGGCTCGCGGTGGAAGAGTCTTTACCGTAGGCACCACCACAACAAAAACACTTGAAACAGCAGCTCAAAATCAAGGGGGCACGTTGTATAAGGGCGAAAGCGGGTGGAGCAACCTTTACATTTACCCCGGTTTTCGCTTTCAAGTGGTAGATGCCATGCTAACCAATTTTCACTTGCCAAAATCCACGTTATTGATGATGATTTCAGCGTTTTCCAATCGGGATTTTATTTTAAAGGTGTATCAATCCGCCGTTGAAGAACGCTATCGCTTCTACAGTTATGGGGATTGCATGCTCTTATTAAGGTAAGGATTGAGGCAAGAGGGGTTATTGATCGCTTTGAATATCGCCGGGGAAATTGAAATCACTGGCTTTAATGTTTTTTAAAAAGTCTTTGAAGGCTTCGCTTTCTTCTTCGTCTTTTTCTTCATCTGCACTGACTGTTCCGTCAGACATTACATGAGGGCTGGCAAAAATGGGAGCGTCTGCCCGTAAGGCCACGGCGACGGCATCAGAAGGGCGGGCATCGAGTTCAAGCTCTGTGTCATTTTCTTCGGACGTCAAATACAGGCTTGCAAAATACGTGTCATTTTCAATGTCTTTAATCACGACACGATCCAACACATAGCCTGTTAGTTCAATAAGATTATAAAGCAAATCATGCGTCATGGGGCGGTTGGATTCCACTCCTTCCAGTTGACGAATAATGGCACTGGCTTCTGCGGTACCAATCCAAATTGGCAAGGCCCGTCGTTTGTCTTGATCCGTCAACACGACAATAGGCGTACCCGTTCTGGTGTCTAGGGCAATGCCCATCACCGAAAGTTTTACGAGGGATTCAGGGTCGTTCGACAAGCTCATGAAAGGGATTCCTTCAACTCAACCGTATGATTTCTTTAATCATAACAAACTTTCAGTGCTTCGACTACAGTCAATTTTAAAAACCCCCTAAATAGGGTTTTCGTTTCCCCTCCCCTATTGTTGAAGAACAGTGGCCTGTATTAAGTACTTGATTTACCTTGACGATTGTCGTAGAATAAAGGGGTCTCAAGTGTTTACTGCACAAACGACGTGTGTTGCTCGTAAAGTTTAAGCCCCCTTGCGATTAGGTACAAACAGATGATGATGGTTGCTTCACCCCTCGGTTCGGGGAAAAAATCGAATATGCCCACCCCTTACGACGCTTCGTTTCATAAGGGCTTAGACAAAAACAGCCAACGCAACCTGGCTCTAAACCCCCACTTGCAACAGCAAGAAGAATGGTTGACACCTCCGTTGCCTAACTTGCGGGTGGGTTCTACCCAAGCATTGATTAAACAACGTGAAGTCCTTCAGCAAGACGTCTTTCAAAAGCAACACACGCAAGACACCAATTTTAGACGCAGTAGTTTAGAACTTCCTCAAAAATCTCCTTCTGTGATGGAACAATTACAGCAAGTGGCGCATACCACGCGTCAATTTTTAAGTCAGTTAGATCGTTTGAATCAATCTGATTTGGCTCGGCGGCAAGCCCAAGGTACGGAACTCCAAATGACGGAAGGGCGTCATCAGGTGCATCATCAAAATGCAACGGTATACATGCGAATTAAAGAACCTTCCTTTGTCAGTAAATCCAAGCGGGAAGAAGATATTGCTCGTCGTATGGCACGCCAGCAGCGTATGGGGCTATTGAAGGGGCAGGACGCTCATTCAACCAAACAGGACAATTTAGCCACCCTTCAAGAAGAAGACACTGCCAACTTCTAAACGTAAGGCTTATTCCCGACTGGTTAAGGTGAAGTCGTCTTTTAAATCTTGAGAAAGCATTTGCTTGGTGCTTTGCATGAGGGCTTGATTGGCATTGATTTGCATGTCAATTCGAGTCGCTTCAGCGTCCAAAACCTGAGTCATTTGTTGCATTTGTTCGACGCGTAAATCCAAGGCCTTGTAGCCTTCACTGTTAGGGTCTAGCTTGGCTTCGGAATTACGCAAGGCTGAGGTGATATTGATGACGTTCTTACGGCGTTGACTAATGAGACTCTTTTGATATTCCAAATCTTTTTGTTGGGAAAGGGCGTCATAATAAATCATCATATTAAAACCAAGCATAGCAAGGGGTTCCTTTTTAAAGGGTAACAGGTCGCCTGAAGGGATGTACAGTACTTACATAAAGCCGAGTCAAGCTTTTTTTGTGCTAGTCCCTTGTTTAAAATACATTTTTTGATGGAGTTCGTGGAGTAAAAAATTCGCTAAACTAAAAAGAGTCGCCACCCCATATGGACAAGGTTTAGCATGAACGCATCACCCAATCCTCTTCTTCAGCAAAAACACGCGAAACAATATCAAGAACAACAAATCATTACAGCAAGCAAAGAACAGTTGTTAGTCATGCTGTATGACGGGGCGATTCGCTTTGCCAAAATAGCGAAAAAGGCGATTGTGGCCAAAGATTATGAAAAGTCAAACCAATTCTTACTGAAAACCCAACGTATTATTGCCGAATTTATGGGTAGTTTAGATTTAAAATCTGGTAATGAAACCACGCAACAACTGTTTTACTTGTACGAATACTTGCACCATCAATTGGTGCAAGCCAACATTCGCAAAGACACCGCGTTAGTGGACGACGTGCTAGAACACCTGATTGATTTACGCAAAACTTGGGTTGCTGCCATTGAAATTGCCAAACAAGAAACGCAAGGCTCATCCCCTCCTATTCAAAACGCCTAAGCAATGGAGATGAAGAAAGTTAAACGTATGAAGCAAATGCCAGCATCTGTATTTTTAGAATTAGAATCGTTGCTGCTTCAAATTGAACGTGTGACCGCCGAACTGATTGCGGGTTTAAATGAAGCCAAAGGCAATAGTGAATCAGGGCTAACGCCTGCTTTAATGCAACACAGTTTATTGCGGGGCGAATTATTGTACCAAGCCCAAGAAATCGCTGAAAATCAGTTCAACGTTTTAAGCGTCAGCGAAAAAGACGTGTTGTTTCATAAATTGCAACAACTTAAAGGGTTTGATGCACAGTTGGGGGAATTGTTCCACGCACACCATGCTCAGATTCGTCAGGAATTGCAGGGCCTAAGACACGCCCATAAACAAGTGCAAGCCTATACAGAACAGGGCTAGATCTTTAGACTCGTCTAAAAACCAAAAGAAAGCCCCTTGCAAGCAGACTTTCTTTTGATGAAGTGATGACGATTACACGGCTTCAATTAAAGACCATTCCGCCAGTGCTGTAATGGTCGTCATTAAGGCCTGACCTTTGGCCGTCGCGCGATATTCTACCTTGGGTGGGATGGTGGGATACGCTTTACGCGTAATTAAGCCGTGAAATTCCAAATGCTTTAAACGAGCCGACAACGTGCGGGGTGAAATCCCTTGAATGGCATTTTCGAGTTCAACAAAACGCTGGGCTTCAAATTTTAAAAGCAAGTAAATGATTTGTAAGGAGTATTTGTCCCCCACCAAGCGCAAGGCACTTTCAAGCTGGGTGGCTGTGGCATCAGTAGAAGAGAGTTCAACACCATTTTTTATAGGTTTCGTAGAGGAAAGAGGGGTATGAAGAGACACGAAAACGTTTCCTTTTTAAACAATCGTATTATTATAAAAACATTTATAAGTGAAGAAGGTGGCAGGAATCCATTTCATTGTAAAAATGCAACTTGACCTTAGCTGAATCAACAGTTAAATCAACAAGCACCTAAAATCATTACAACAATAAAATTTATCATCCAAACAGGCTAAGTCAAGGGACTCATCCTTTCACGAATCTTAAACTAAAAAAAGTATATCACAAATATAAAAAGGGAATACCCCAAAATTAAAAAGCCTAAGGGACTTGATTTAAAGGCGTGTACGTGGCTTATTTTTCTTCAATTTTCATCAGCACCACGTTTCCTTGAAGGGTGTAGGTGGCTTTTCTCATTTGAAGTCCGACATCACCACAAACCAAGGTTTTGTCAGTTGCGAGAGGAACCGTCGTCCCGCAAAGAGGTTCGTTATTTTTGTTGTACATTAACGGCACGGTGACGCCATTCCCAGGATCAAGATCCGCTTGTGTGGCTCCCATAAATTCGCCAAAGCCCTTGGGTTTTCGGCCTGTTGCAGCAAGGAATTGAGTCGTTGCGATATTTAAATCTTGGTAGTATTCCCGAAAAACACTTTCTTCGGAACCGCTTTGAAAATCACCTATCATGGTAACGGTTGCCCCAGCTAAAATGCCTACAATCCCCAAAACTATGGCGACTTCAACAAGTGTAAAGGCTTGATTTTTAACGTAAAGCGCCATAAGAAAGAGGGTTCCATTACTGGTATTTTAGACAGGTAACGCTTTGACGTATATCGAAAGTTTGCCTAAGTTCTTTACAATTATTTACAAAGCGTTACAACAGTTCATTTGGCTGAAATCACCACCGAAACCATGCCTGCGCTTAAGGTGTAGGTGGCTTTTCTTTTGACCAAGCCCGCCCCCTGACACGTCAACGTCGTGCTACCTGCCGCGGGGAGTGATGTACCACACATTTCAACATTGTTTCTATTGTAAAGTAAGGGCACTAAAATGTTATTGTTGGGGTCCAAGCCGTCGCGATCTACCGCCATAAATTGCCTAAAAGCGTTTGGCATTTGCCCCGTATTTTCGAGATACGTAGCCGCCCCCGCATTGAGTTTTTGAAGGTAGTCTTCTAGCAGGGCGTTTTCGGTGCTATCATCAATCCCTTCGGTTTGAACCATCGCCATGGATGTCAAAATGCCCATGACGGCGATCACGACGGTGAGTTCGATCAAGGTAAACGCACGGGGGAGGGTGGTAGTAATCTGGGTCATATTCATAAGAAGTAGGCCCTCGTGGCTCGTGTGTAAAAAGCGATTCGAGCAGTGGTATCGGGTGTGTGGGTGGCATTCTTGAATAAGTGTTACAGTTGTTCAAGATTACCCCGAGACGCCTCCACACCCCCGCCGGCTTCAGCTGATAGGGATTGTGAGGCTTGTTGGGGCAATCTAGTCCTGTCGGCTGGTATTTTCGAGTGCACTTAAAGCTTGTATATGCCTTCTCAAGTTGTCTAGTCGTTCTTCTTCGCTACCACTTATGGGAGAAAAATTTTGATTTGGTAGTTGATCATTGAATGCTTTAGAGTCTGTTTCCCAAGCATTTGCTAGAAAAGATAGTGTGTTCTCCAACCGTGGTTCCAAATTTTTTAAAAATGAAAATAACGACCTTTCATTGAGATCATATTTTGCCCTATAAATATTTCCCAAGCTTAATAAAGCGTCTTCATTGAAGTCCAATGTAAAAGGGGAACGATGTAGTCTTTCTCCTATTTGGAGTAGTTCAACCCTATCATGGTGTGATGGGGCTGTTTCAGTAGCCATTAAACTTAAAAGTTTTTCAATTTTTGTAAAAGCATTTTGAGTCAATCGACCTGTTCTTTGCGAGGCCTGTGGCGTGGACGCTTGGGGGGGGGCGAAGTGAGAGGATGAGGGAATAGAGTACATATATAAAGTGACCTTTCAGTGTTTTTCGGGCTAGTTGTAAGTATAATTCAAAAACGGAGGCATTGACCTCTTAGAAGCCTAAAGGGTTGTAAAGAAGAAACGGTGCGGGGAATCTAACGAAATTGTTACAATTGGGGGTTTCAAAAAAAGGGTGTTGACAGGTGTGCGGGTTTGTAGGATATTAGTGGAACTGGAGGGAAGCGGGGTCTTTTTTATAAGAGATTAAGGTTTCCTTGTGGTGCAAGTGGTTCATTGACAACTCAATAGTGGAAGAATTTAAGACGAAAAGAATGGTCGGTTGTTTTTTAGCGAAAGCAATCGACGTACAATGTTTTTGAAGTCAATTTCGGATTTAACAAAGCTGTTCACGAAAGCGAACAGTTTTGCGGGGAGTGTTGATCGCCTCGATATAGAAAGGATGGATAAAAGCTAGAATAGAACAAACTATTAACTTTTAAACAGTAATGGAGAGTTTGATCCTGGCTCAGGACGAACGCTGGCGGAATGCTTAATACATGCAAGTCGAACGATGAGGCGCTTTCGGGCGTACATCAGTGGCGGACGGGTGAGTAACGCGTTGGTAATCTACCTTACACTGGGGGATAACATCTGGAAACGGGTGCTAATACCGCATATGTGCAAAGCTGGGATGTTTTGTACGAAAGATTTATTGGTGTAAGATGAGCCTGCGTATGATTAGCTAGATGGTGGGGTAACGGCTTACCATGGCGATGATCATTAGTTGGTCTGAGAGGATGGCCAGCCACAGTGGGACTGAGACACGGCCCACACTCCTACGGGAGGCAGCAGTAGGGAATATTGCGCAATGGAGGAAACTCTGACGCAGCAATTCCGCGTGAAGGATGAAGCCTTTAGGGGTGTAAACTTCTGTCAATAGGGAAGAACTAGACGGTACCTATAGAGGAAGCACCGGCTAACTACGTGCCAGCAGCCGCGGTAATACGTAGGGTGCGAGCGTTGTCCGGAATTATTGGGCGTAAAGCGTCCGTAGGCGGTTAAGTAAGTCTAATGTAAAAGGCATCTGCTCAACAGATGTTGTGTATTGGAAACTATTTAACTAGAGTATGGTAGAGGTTGCTGGAATTCCAGGAGTAGCGGTGAAATGCGTAGATATCTGGAGGAACACCGGTGGCGAAAGCGGGCAACTGGACCATAACTGACGCTAATGGACGAAAGCCAGGGTAGCGAAAGGGATTAGATACCCCTGTAGTCCTGGCCGTAAACGATGAACACTAGGTGTTGGGTGAATCGACCCATTCAGTGCCGCAGCTAACGCGCTAAGTGTTCCGCCTGGGGAGTACGGCCGCAAGGTTGAAACTCAAAGGAATTGACGGGGACCCGCACAAGCGGTGGAACATGTGGTTTAATTCGATGCAACGCGAAGAACCTTACCTGGGCTTGACATCTACTGAATCATGGCGAAAGTTGTGAGTGCCTTTCGGGGAGCAGTAAGACAGGTGGTGCACGGTTGTCGTCAGCTCGTGTCGTGAGATGTTGGGTTAAGTCCCGCAACGAGCGCAACCCACGTCGTATGTTGTTACAGGCCTTCGGGTGCTGAACCCTCATGCGAGACTGCCGGTGACAAGCCGGAGGAAGGTGTGGATGACGTCAAATCATCATGCCCCTTATGTCCAGGGCTACACACGTGTTACAATGGGACGGTACAGCAAGCAGCTTGCACGCGAGTGTTGGCAAATCTAAAAAACCGCCCTCAGTTCGGATCGTACTCTGCAACTCGAGTACGTGAAGTTGGAATCGCTAGTAAACGCAGATCAGCACGCTGCGTTGAATACGTTCCCGGGTCTTGTACACACCGCCCGTCACACCACGAAAGAAGGTTATGCCCGAAGTTGTTGAGCCAACCGTTTACGGAGGCAGGCACCTAAGGTAGAGCTTTTGATTGGGGTGAAGTCGTAACAAGGTAGCCGTACCGGAAGGTGCGGCTGGATCACCTCCTTTCTAAGGAGATCATGTTGACAGTTGTTTGTAACAAGGTGTCAGCGGATTTCTTAGGTCGTCGTCGTTGTGCTCTAGCGAGTACGAGGTGGCTTAGCTGTTTCAAAACAGGGTTAAGTCATTGGGACGGTTTTTGGTGAGCAGTTTTGTTAGATTTGAGTGATTTTGAAGACATTTTTCGTTTTGTTCCTTCTCCCTTAGGTCGCACGCCTCGTTTATGGCGGGCTACGCTAGGATGAGGGAAGTACCCGCTCCGTCGGAGCATCTAAAGACCCTCACCCCACCATGGTCGAAAAAGTCACAGACTTTTTCTCTTGGGAAAGAAAACCGTTGGTTTCCTCTCCCAACCTCTCCTTCCTAAAAGCGAAGATTCACTTCGTGAATAAGAAGGATGTTTACTTCTCCCAGAGGGAGAGGGAGTAAATCCATCTATTGAGTTGCCAACGAATGCGTTGGGTGATTGGTACCTTGACAACTGCATAGCGTTAGAAAGCAAATTACATTTAATGTTTGCGTAGGGTTTTTATTTGTAGGAACCTTGTAAAGATGTTAAATGTCATTCAAATAAAAAATAACTAGGTAATGCAAATAACGTGAACTTCTTTCGAGGGAGTTTTCGTGGGAAGCGACTAAGGTCGTTTCCGAATCTAAGTTAGATCACAATCTAGCTTGGTTAATTGCGTTCTAGAGTAGTCGAAAAAGAAACGATTATAATACATTATCTGCATGGATAAGAATTAATGTTTTTAAATTTGAAATTATACTTAAGTAGAAGCTTAAATAAGATTTCAACCCTTCCGAAAGACACGGTCATCTTCAAAAATGCCTGTGAAAAAGGGAAGGTTTTCTACGAGATAGCTTTTATAGAGTCGAGGCGATTTTTTTGTGAAGGCATGCGTGTACATAGACGTACATAAATGTCTGAACAAAAAAATCAACAAAGAGTCTATGAAAGATAGCCGTAGAAAAAGGTAAAGCTACAAAGGGCGTACGGTGGATGCCTAGGCATAAGCAGCCGATGAAGGACGTGGAAAACTGCGAAAAGTGACGGGGAGCTGTACCAAGCCCTGATCCGTCAGTGTCCGAATGGGTAAACCCAATGGTTTTAATAGACCATTACCCTCATATGAATCAAATAGTATGAGTGGAGGTAAGCCGGTGAACTGAAACATCTTAGTAACCGGAGGAGTAGAAAGTAAATCAACGATTCTCTTAGTAGCGGCGAGCGAACGGGGAGTAGCCTAAACCTTATATATGTGAGAGCCTTGAAGCGTTGTATATAGGGGGTTGTGGGATATTTTGTAAGGTTGTTCAAGCGACCTTGTCCAGTAAGAAATCAGCGAAGTAGTCTAAGAAGGCTGGAAAGCCTCATCCTAGAGCGTGATAGTCGCGTGGATTAAACTAAGTTGACTGGATATAGATAGTCCCGAGTAGTACGGTACACGAGAAATTCCGTATGAATCAGCCAGGACCATCTGGCAAGGCTAAATACTGCTTATGACCGATAGTGAACCAGTACGGTGACGGAAAGGTGAAAAGAACGGTGAGAAGCCGAGTGAAATAGACACTGAAACCGTATGCCTACAAGCAGTCAGAGCACTCTTAATAGTGTGATGGCGTGCCTGTTGAAGAATGAGCCGGCGAGTTAACGTGACAAGCGAGGTTAAGCTGTTAAAAGGCGGAGCCGAAGGTAACCCGAGTCCTAACTGGGCGTATAGTTTGTTGTGTTAGACCCGAACCCGTGTGATCTAACCATGGCCAGGATGAAGCGTAAGTAACATTACGTGGAGGTCCGAACCCTCGAATGTTGAAAAATTCTGGGATGAGCTGTGGTTAGGGGTGAAATGCCAATCGAACACGGAGCTAGCTGGTTCTCCCCGAAATGCATTGAGGTGCAGCGTCGGGCGTATCGTAATGGGGGTAGAGCACTAATTCGGTGCGGGCCTCATCCCGAGGTACCAAATCGAGATAAACTCCGAATACCATTACAGTGATACCCGGCAGTGAGACGGCGAGTGATAAGATCCGTCGTCAAGAGGGAAACAGCCCAGACCATCTGCTAAGGTCCCAAATCAACACTAAGTGATAAACGAGGTGTCATTTCCCAGACAACCAGTAGGTTGGCTTAGAAGCAGCCATCCTTTAAAGAGTGCGTAATAGCTCACTGGTCAAGAGATGATGCGCGGAAAATTTACGGGGCTAAGTGTTGAACCGAAGCAATGGCAGAGAATTTTTTTAATTTTCTGGGTAGGGGAGCGTTGTGTTGTAGGTTGAAGCCATAGCGTAAGCAGTGGTGGACGACTCACAAGTGAGAATGTCGGCTTGAGTAGTGAAAACATTGGTGAGAATCCAATGCGCCGAAAACCCAAGGATTCCAACGGCAGGCTCGTCCGCGTTGGGTTAGTCGGGCCCTAAGGCGAGGCCGAAAGGCGTAGTCGATGGCAAGCAGGTTGATATTCCTGCACTTGGTTTTGAATGTTTGAGCAGCGGAATGACGCAGAAGGCTAGGTCAACCCACGATTGGTAGAGTGGGTGTAAGTATGTAGGTAGGTTACGCAGGCAAATCCGCGTAGCTGTCAATCTGAGGTACGATGCGTAGGTTTTTAGGAACTGAATTGATTGATGCCCGGCTGCCAAGAAAAGTTTCGTATGTGAGTTCAGAGTCAACCCGTACCGTAAACCGCCACAGGTGGGTAGGTAGAGAATACTAAGGCGCGCGAGATAACTCTCCTTAAGGAACTCGGCAAAATAGCCTCGTACCTTCGGAAGAAGAGGTGCCCTGGACATGTGAAGCTTGTACAAGTGGAGCATGAGAGGGTTGCAGTGAAATGTCCCAGGCGACTGTTTACCAAAAACACAGGTCTCTGCGAAGTCGAAAGACGACGTATAGGGGCTGACGCCTGCCCAGTGTCGGAAGGTTACGGAGAGAGGTTAGCTAGAAATAGCGAAGCTTTGACCCTAAGCCCCGATGAACGGCGGCCGTAACTATAACGGTCCTAAGGTAGCGAAATTCCTTGTCAGGTAAGTTCTGACCCGCACGAATGGCGTAACGATCTGGGAGCTGTCTCAAGGAGAGACTCGACGAAATAGGAATGGCTGTGAAGATACGGCCTACGCATGCCAGGACAGAAAGACCCTATTGAGCTTTACTCTAACTTGCCATTGACGTTTGGTTGTAGATGCGCAGGATAGGTGGGAGACGTTGATCCATGTATTTCGGTATATGGGGAGTCGTTGTTGAGATACCACCCTTCTACAACTGGACGTCTAACACAATGCCCTGAACCGGGTGTGTGGACAGTGTCAGGCGGGGAGTTTGACTGGGGCGGTCGCCTCCTAAAAAGTAACGGAGGCGTTCAAAGGTTCCCTCAGTCCGAATGGAAATCGGACGCAGAGTGCAAAGGCATAAGGGAGCTTGACTGCGAGACAAACAGGTCGAGCAGGGTGGAAACACGGACTTAGTGATCCTGCGGTGGAGAATGGAATCGCCGTGGCTCAACGGATAAAAGTTACCATAGGGATAACAGGCTGATCTTCCCCAAGAGTCCATATCGACGGGAAGGTTTGGCACCTCGATGTCGGCTCGTCGCATCCTGGAGCGGTAGTACGTTCCAAGGGTTGGGCTGTTCGCCCATTAAAGCGGTACGTGAGCTGGGTTCAGAACGTCGTGAGACAGTTCGGTCCATATCCGGCAAGTGCGAAAGAGATTTGAGTGGCGCCTTCCTTAGTACGAGAGGACCGGGAAGGGTGGACCAACGGTGTATCGGTTATGCTGCCAAGCGTAAATGCCGAGTAGCTGCGTCCGCAGTGGATAAGTGCTGAAGGCATCTAAGTACGAAGCCCACCACAAGATGAGATCTCTCACCTTCGGTCTTTTTAGCGTTGAAACTTTTACGAGTTCAAGGCGTAATGCGCTTAAACAAAGGCGTGTAGACAAACTACATAACTGCAGTTTAAGTGCATTACAACACAGAAATCGTGAAAGAGGCAATGTTAAAACGACCGAAGGGTAAGTCCCCTCGAAGATAACGAGGTAGATAGGTCACAGATAGAAGTTTGGCAACAAACGGAGTCGAGTGATACTAATCGGACGAGGGCTTTTCCTTAATAGAAAAGCGATAATTCTTAATTCATGAAGATAGATGTTGTTTGATATTTGAAGCTTGTCTAACGAGTTCAGAGCGTATAGGTGTATTCTAGGAGCCTAGATTTTTTTGCAAGTGCGTGTACATAGACGTACATAAGCGAGCAAAAAAGTCGTAGCGACAACGAAGACGCCATACGAAATGTACTCGTTCTAACGTTCTGTGCAGTTGTCAGGGTAAACGCAAGCCCTCAACAATTTGGTTAGGTGATTCAGCCTCAGGAGTCCACCCGTTCCCATCCCGAACACGGCCGTAAAGACTGCAGGCAGCGACAATACTCGGGCGGTGACGCCCCGGAAAGATAGCCCTTCGCCTAATCTTCTTTTTTAAGAAGAACCCCCTCGATCGTTAGCGATCGGGGGGGCTTTTCGTTGGGGGGGGATCACGCTTATTTTATAGCAGGAGAATAATGCATCTCCCCCCAGTGCTGTGTGCATCGGGGGGAGATATAGGCTACTAAAGGTCTCACAATTTTAATCGGTTTCGACATCCGTAATCACTGCCGTAATCATACCATTGCTCATGGTGTAAACCGCCTTACGGTTTGAAATACCGGCATTAACGCCTCCTTCACATGTGAAGGTTTGAGTAGTAGAAACGTCCGCACCGCACATCTCCAGACCATTCTTGTTGTAAAGCAAGGGAACAGTTTTACCAGCAGCCGTATTGGTTGGTGTTAATTCTGTGGTGTCCTTAACCATAAAATCACTAAACTTGGTGGGACGCTTACCTTGAGACACCAAGTACTGGGTCGCCCCTGAGTTCAACTTTTGAAGGTAGTCTTGCAAGACGGCTTCTTCGGCATTGCCTGTTAAATCCATCATTTGAGTCACCGCAACGGCGGACATAATCCCGATAATCGCAATAATAATGCCCAATTCAATTAAGGTAAAAGCACTTTGTTTGGCTTTAATCAACATAGGTGTGTATTCTCCACAATTTTGACACTTCATTACACGACACACAAAAAAATACTTGAAGGCTGTATCGACTTCTGGGGCGCATTTCTTTAGTTATTGTTACATAACTTTATTTTAAATAATAATCTTTATTAAAATAGTCACTTTCTTAAAAAGTCCGTTATTTAATGGAGTGAGGTGTTGAAATACGAGGGGGCGTTTCTAAACGATACATCCACTGATTAAAATCATGTTCGCCATTGATCCATTGAGGAAGCTCAAAATCTTTGGGGTTGTCTAGCTTTCCATGAACACGCACATAAAACATGTTGGTGTCTTGGCTATAAAAACCAAACGCGGGAATATAGCCCACTACAGGAATAAAATCAATCAAGCCATAATCCTTATTGGGCAAGCGACCAATAACAGGCATGTAACGCAAGACTTTTTTCAGGTTGAATTGAAGCGGATTCATGGATTGGGTATTACTGGCAATATCTGCACGAATCATCATATTACTTTGCTGGCTTAATAGATTCATACTACCTTTCACATTGAGGTTCATTCTTTTGCCAAAGGTGTGCAAGCTATTGGTCAGGAATAAGCCATCTACAATATGAAAGTAGGTCTTGTAGGTTTCTGAAATTTCGGGACTGTTTTTGTCTACTCGTTTTAAAAAACTTCCTAAATCGGAAAGATCTAGATTGAGGAGTCCCCCTCGCACAATAGACACCTTAGACAAGATATTTCCCACCGTCACCAGTTCAGGCATACGTCCTTCGCTGATTTCTACATAGGCTTTACCGCTGGCGTTTCTTAAAAAATCGTCGTTCGTACTGCCTGAAGTCCCGAGTTCAAACCCGCCATTAAGTTTCCCAATCACAAGTTGTTGCACGCCTGTTAAACCATAAAACACGGGGTTGGCTGGCACGTTCTTGGCTTGAAGCTTAAGATTAACTGCATTATTATTGAAGGGATCCATCGTTAAGGCCATCAGCAGATCGCCATCAACGATTTTAAAGCGAGTATCTTCCAATTGTACCAAGCCGTTTTGATAGACGTTGATCAATCCCTGCCCTTGTTCTACCGCGATGTTTTGAAAGACGCCCATATCCCATGTTAGTAAAGAGTTTCTTAATTCAAAGGGGTAGGTCATTCGGTGCTGCGGAATCCAGCGCGAGACAGGGGCTTCGCTATTTTTAAAGGGTTCTGACCAAAAAGCCACTTGTTTAATTAAAGTTTTGGTGAGATCATCAAAATCCCAGTAGCTTGAATGCATGTGACTTTCTTTAAACTGAAAGGGAAGAGGTTGAGGCAAATCCATTTGAGCCTGCCAACTGAGATTTGAACCTTGCGTGGTTTCAAAGTTTTTAATATGAACACGAGTTTCGTTTTCTACCAAGTGAACTAAAGCATCGAAATTTTTGACATCCAACAAGGGGCTAATTAGGTGGGTGAAAGCGATATTTCCATGGGGGGAACCATTGGCTTTCGTCCAAGCCACATCACAATCAAGGGTACCTTGACTGTAAGGATGTTGCTGGTTATACACCACGTTTTTTATTTGAAGGGGATTCGGCGTCCAAATGCGTGCTTTGGAAGAAAATAAATGGGTCAAGGCATCAGGGGCATCAAGGGAAGCGCGAATGAAGATGGGTTCCTGTAAACCAAGCGGATACACTTGCCCGTCGGTTAATTCCCAATCGCCTTGTTTCATTTCAAGTAAGAAGTGGCTCTTTACTAAGGGGGTAGGCAACGCCTCAAACGAAACGGCAGGACTATTTGGAGGTGTTTTTTCAGTCGATTCAATGGGTTCGACATCCAGCTGAAGTCGGACGACTCCTTCACTATTAGGGTGCGTCAAGTTCCATTTAGGCAACTGTAATTGAGCATCCACCGTGGCATGGGTATTGAGGTTATAACGCGTCATTTGTTTGTTTTGGCTTTTGGCCATTAGCTGATTGAGTTCTCTAGGGTGAAGATTGAGCAGGAAGCGTCCGTTCATGGAAGCCCCTTGAGGGGTGGCGGTCATGGCTAGTTCGGAAGCATCCCAAGGGCTTAGGCCATAATACCCTTTTAAACCTTCTTTACTTAGGGTGACTTGATTATTTTCGCCGTATTCAAAGACGCCTGACACTTGAGAGAAAGGGGAAGGGGCAATACTAGGGAAAAATCCACCCGCTTGATCCAATTTCACTTTCGCATGAGGCTTATTGTTATCCACCAAAACATCCACATTAATGTTGCCTGTGGGATTTACCCGTTCAGGAAGTGTAAGGTTTAATCCTTGCCACCACTTTTTCCACAATAGCGTTTTTTCTTTTTTAAGAAACGAGTAAGGCATTTCAGAAGGGTCTTCTTCTTCAATCGAAGCCAATGCCTCCGCTAAATCCACCTTATTTAAATGGGCTTCAAAATGCGAGGCCTTTCCTTTCGCAATGCCTTGATTCCCTTCCCCTTCAAGGGTCATAAGCAAAGGTCCCCATTCTAAGGGGCTTGATTGTAATTGCCATTCTGGCCCTGTAGCAAGCACGCTGATTTTTCGCGTTTTAAGCAGTTGAGAATGCGTTTTATAATGTAAGGTTAAGCCTTCAAGGGAAGCATGGCCGAGTAAGGCTTGGGTCTTAAAGTTTTTAAGTAAACTAGTGCCCTTTAAATCCCAATGAATGTTTCCTTTTAAAAGGCTTAAGTCCTTGAATTTAAGCACACTTCGATCCAAAGCCTTAGGCAAGTTTAGATCCCCCATGCTTTGCCAGTCGCACTGGCGTTGGCAGTTGGCTGAAGCGTTGATTTGGCCCACCTCTTTCACGCGAAGTAAGGCTTTTTGCACGTTTAGACGCTTTAATGCCGATTGTTGCACTTCAAGATTGAGAGAAGACACCCCAATCGTGTCTTGCGGTGAAACAGAACTAAAGGCCTGTTGGGGTAACCCAGTCCCCAGGGCATTGGCCCACGCCATTAAACGATTCAAGGGTTGTGTGGGCATGTGTAGTTGCACGGATTGTTGTTGCTTGGGAATATGGATGAGGTAGGCCCCTAGAATGGGGGTTGATTGTGCGACTTGAATTTGAGCCAGCTGTTTTTTAACAGGGTTACCCACACGTAAGACTTGGTCTTGGGGACTATTTTCTAAGGAAACGGGAGCATTTAGACGTAAGGGCAAGGCCTTGCCTAGGCGTGGATGCGGGAAGAGGGCTTCTACTTGGGTATGAAGAGACAGCGTTTTTTTAGCGGTGTCTTGGCTATAAACGGGATGCTGTGTCCCCCCCTGCCAAGTTGAAGCAGTCAATAAGCCCAAATACGGTTCAGGGATCAAATGTGGGTTTTGCCTTAAAAAGGCTGATAAATGTTCCGCCGTTAAAATAGGAGAATCTGCAGCAATGTTGAGGGTTTTATTTTTTAAGTGAAAAACACCATGGGCCTTTAAAAGAACGGGTTTTTCTTTTGGATTAACGGCCAAGCGTGTGGAAGCTTCGGGCACTTGGATCGTTTGCGGGGTGAGGATGCTTTTAAGGGTGAACTGAGTTACGTGCGTATTTTTAGGGAAGGCCACATTACCCATTTGAATCGGCTTTAGGAAGCGGACATCCAAAGGAACAGCGGTATTGAGCGTCATAAAAGACGCTTGAGCATTGGCACCTTGGCCCTTTAGCGTTAAGTCACCTTGTAGATGCCCCTTTTCCCACGCATACCCCAACTGGCTCAAAAGACTATTTAAACCTGTTTTCCCGGCTTGAGCATACACATTGAGGCGCCCCTTACCTTGCCAGCCCACCTTCTGCCACGCATTTTTTAGTGGGGTGGAAGCTTGCCAGTGGGGACTAAGCATTCCTTTAAAGGCCAAATCCCCTTGGGGATGATGAATCCGCAGGCTCGTGACTTCTAAACTCGTCCCGCTTTGCTTGGGGGGTTTCATGGGCCACTGACCTATCAAAACCGCTTTCATCTGCGGTTCATTCAAAAAAGACGCCTTCAGTTGAAGAGCCGTTTCATTAAAAATGGGCTTTCCATGCCAAGCCAGTTCCAGTTGTGGACGTCCATTCGCGAAGGTTTGGTATGCTTGTTCCTGCAAAGCCCCTAGCTTAAATAGGTGATGTTCGCCTAAGCTTAAACGTGCTTGTAACTGTCCTTCTTCATGTAAGGCGCGCCATAAAGTTTCTAGGTTTGGATTGGTAGTCCCTGCTTTAAACGCCTTTATAAAAGGGATTAAGGAAGCCTGAAACGTCATACTTAACGATGCCATGGGCCTTTTGTCTAAGGATTCATATAAGCGTAAATCCCCCACGTTGAGCCGTAATTCTTTTGGGGTTCTGTGCCAATGCACCGCCGTATTGTTCAGAATCAAGTTGTAACTCATGGGCTTAAGGGAAGGGATGCCAGTTATGTTTGACGCCTTTACCTGAAGTTTCCCCAAGTGAAGATGAATATATTCACTAAAGGCAGAGGGGGGCTTTTGAGGATCTGGCGTAAAGCTTTTGATCATTTGACTAAAGGCATCTAACCCTGCTTTACCTTGAAAATGTAGCGTGCTTTGTGGCAGTTGAAGAGTCCCTATTAAAGCGGTCTTTCCCCCAAAGGGAAGTCGCCATAGGTGTAAAGGTACACTGATTTCTTTTAGACTTGCCTCCCATCGTTTAACGGGGTGGGCTTGCTTTAAACGTAGTTCAGGGGAAGTGACCACAAGGGCTCCCCACGGTAACAGTGAAACTCTGAGATGTTCCAGATCAAGGGTGGCACCATGTTTTTGCTGTAAAAGGGGATTCACCAGAGTTAAAAGGGCGGGGGCAGGGTTCCAAAAAATAAACCCCACATTTACGATTCCTACCAAACCCAACCAGAATATCAATCCCCATAACACCCCACGAGGCACATGCAACAGCCGTGAAAAATAAAACCAAGCGCGTGCTTGAGCCAAAGGGGGTGCTTTAGAATCTTTAGGCGTCAGCAAAGGTTCAGTCATGAAGTTCACAAAGGGTTTTAAGGAGGGGCATTTGAAGCTTAGAGCGTTGGGGGCTTATTCTCTTCTTCAGGGTGGGCAGTCCCTTCTTTAGGCAAGGCTTCCGTAGGCGAGTCTATTTTTTTGGTACCGTGACGAAAGCGGTTGACGGCTTCACCTAAAGATTGAGCCACTTGAGGTAATTTACCTGGCCCAAAAAGCAGTAAGACCAAAGCCAAAACCAATAATAATTCACCCATGCCTAATGTTGGAAACATGACCTTCACCCCTTTTACTTATTTTTGCATAGTTGTATTATAATATAGAAAGATGATTCAGTCACTAATCCCTTTTTAAAGAGTTATGAGACCCCCCAACGATGACCTTAAAAACCCAAACAAAATCTGAACTTATTAGTGAACTTAAAGCCAAAGGCTTACGACTCACCCCTCAGCGGGAGCGCGTTTTGGATATTTTTTATGAATTACCCAATGGCGAACACATTAGCGCGGAACATGTGTATACCACCTTAAAACAAGAAAAAGTGGATATTTCTCTAGCAACGTCCTACCGCACTCTAAAACTATTGGCCAGTCATGGCGTATTAAGAGAAGTCGATTTTGGGGAAGATACCAAGCAGTATGAACTCATTCGTGATGAAGAAGAACCACATCACCACTTAATTTGTGTGGATTGCCACCAAACCAAAGAGTTTGAAAGCAGTGTCATTTACGCAGAAGCTCAACGCCTTTGTGAAGCGATGGGTGCTGAATTGGTGGATGTTCAAGTAAAGCTTTATGCGCGTTGTAAAAAATAAGTTTCTTGATTGAACTATAGAACACTATAGAAACGTGCTAACTCTTTCATGCCTTACCAAGTCGTTGTAAAAACGACGGCTGCGTTGCACGGGTGTTCTTATCCTTCTTGCTTAGTTCTAAGGTGTCCGTTGCCAAGGGCTGAAGCCTTGAATCAGGCTTTAGGTGCTTTTTTGAAAGATCCCCCCCACTGGAAACCACAACGGTCGGGGCAATTTGCATAGAATGGGACGGGTTCGTTGTATAACGAACAACAGGTGTAGACATAAAACCTCCTAAACCCTCATTGAATCGGCAATGTAGAGTTCAAATTGGACTAATGTAATCAGCACACAATGTGTTTAGTCTGTTTGAATAAATCAAACATTAAGATTCTATTAAAACATAGTTATTTGTTTTTGGCAAATGGGGTGTCATAAAATCCATTTCAAATAGATGAAGCTTAAACGCATGACGTGCCATAACGAACAATTTGGGCTAGAATAAAAGTAGTTTCATATTTATCTTAATTTTAAGTGAGGATTCTTTCCGTGACTAGCGAAACCCCTATTCTTCCAAACAATGCCCCTTCTTTCAACAATGATCCCTTATTTCAGCAAGCCCATGACGGTATTGGCATTCGCCGTTTGTATAACGGCTTACTGAAGATTCAAGTCAAAACCCCTGTGCCTGACAGCGAAGCCCTTGCCGTCGTCTATACTCCAGGGGTGGCCAAACCTTGTTTGGAAATTCAGAAAGATGAGCAAATCTCTTTTCCTTACACCATGCGTGGTAATACCATTGGCATTGTTTCAAATGGTTCGAGTGTGTACGGCTTGGGCGAAGCAGGGGCAGAAGCGTCGATCCCTATTTTAGAATCTAAAGCCATTTTACATAAGCACTTGGCCAATATCGATGCCGTGCCCATTGCGATTGACACCGACGATGAAGAACAATTTGTGGAAACGTTGCGTCAGTTGGAACCTACCTTCGGCGCCTTTCAACTCGAAGGCATTAAAGCCCCTGATTGTTATGTGATTGAAGACAAGCTCAAGCGTGCCTTGAATGTGCCTGTTATGCACGGGGAACATTCAACCGCCGTAGTGGTGGTAGCGGGTATTTTGAATGCCTTGAAAGTGGCGGGGAAAAAATTAAAAGATGCCAAAATCGTGATGTTTGGCGTGGGAACCAGTGGTATTGCCACCGCTCGTTTGTTGATTCAACTCGGCGTGAAAGAACTGCTTTTGTGTGATGAGCATGGACGAATCGCCAATACCCGCCCTGTTGGCATGAGCTGGATGAAAGCTCAGTTGGCGCGTCACACCAATCCTAAAAACGTGATTCAGTCGCTTGAATCTTGTTTTGACGGGGCAGACGCTTATATCGGCTATAAAGATGCCGTCCATATTCAGCCCGTGCTTATTCGACGCATGGCTGAAAAACCTGTTGTTTTTGCCTTTTCATTGCCTGAAGCCGAAGTGTCTTACCAAGAAGCGATTGCCGAAGGAGCGTTTATTTATGCGTCTCAACAATCTGAATTCCCGAACGCCTTAAATGTGGCGATGGCCTACCCCGGTATTTTACGTGGGGCTTTAGATGTATGTGCGGTGCGTTTGACCCGTCGTATGTTTGTGGCAGCCACCTTTGCACTGGCAGGCATGGTGAATGATGAAGATCTTTCTACGACGCATTTACTACCTACCATGGATGCCCGTGTGGCAGGTACTGTTGCTCGTGCCGTGGCTCAATCGGCCTTAGAAGACGGTGTGGCAAGGGAATTGGTCTCGCCTCAAAGTATTGAAGCCAATGTGTTAAAATACATGAAAGAAGGCAGTGCGTCTTGGATTAAGCCCCCTTCGACTGAAAAAGCCTATGACACCATGACCACAGATGAAAAAGCCATGGAATTGCGTCGTCGTTACCAAGGTGTGATTGAAACCACCACCGCCGTAAAAGGGACGAATCAGAAGGTGCTTGAAGAAATTCATGCCGTGCCAAATGCGGTTAAAGCCTGTCGCGCTATTCAAGAAGATCCGAGTGAAGTGTATAACTTAACGTGTAAACGTAACTTGGTGGCTGTTATTACAGATGGTTCTGCTGTCTTGGGCTTGGGCAACATTGGGGCAGGAGCAGGCTTGCCTGTTATGGAAGGCAAAAGCGTTTTGTTCAAAGCCTTTGGTGATGTAGAAGCCTTTCCTATTTGCTTGAATACCCAAAATGTGGATGAATTGCTGGCTTCAATCAAGGCGTTGACCCCTATTTTTGGGGGCATTAATCTTGAAGATATTGCGGCGCCTCGATGCTTTGAGCTTGAAGAGCGTTTAATTGCAGAAACAGACATTCCCATTTTTCATGACGATCAACATGGTACCGCAGTGGTTGCGGTTGCGGCGATTTTAAATGCGGTAAAAGCCGTCGGTAAAAACCTCAATGAAGTGCGAATTGCCGTGAATGGGGCGGGGGCATCTGCTTTAAGTGTGTCTCGATTACTGTTACGTGCTGGGGTGAAAGACATTATTATTTGTGACACCAAAGGGATTATTTACGAAGGTCGTACCGCTGGGATGAATGCCTTTAAAGAAAAAATTGCTAAGCTCACGAACCTAACAGGTATGCAAGGGTCGCTTGATGATGCGGTTCGCGGATCCGATATTTTAATTGGTCTTTCTGTACCGGGTGCCTTTACGCAAGACATGATTCGCACCATGAACCCTGACCCCATTGTACTCGCCATGGCCAATCCCACCCCAGAAATCATGCCCCATGAAGCCCATGCCGTGGGCGTGAGAATTATGGCCACGGGGCGGAGCGACTTCCCCAATCAAGTCAACAATTGCTTGGCCTTCCCCGGTATTTTCCGTGGCGCGTTGGATGTTCGCGCTTCGGTGATTAACGAAGAAATGAAGCTGGCGGCGGCTTATGCCATTGCTTCAGTCGTGACGGAAGACAATCTCAAAAACGGCGTGATTATTCCCTCAGTCTTTGATTTGTCGGTGCCTCCGATGGTGGCAAAAGCGGTGGCTCAAGCCGCGATCGACACAGGGGTGAATCGTGTGAATGAGTTCACGCCTGAAGACATTGCTCACAAGTTGGAAGCCTACCTACAGGCGTAAGTCTTCACGTTTTTATGAAAAACACGTCTTTTTTCTAAAAGAAGGGGCGTGTTTTTCTTTTATTTCCCGACGCAAAAACGGGAAAAAACCTCATCCAACACCGCTTCAGATGTATCAATCCCCAACAGCGTGTCGAGTTCTCGCAAGGCATCGGTGAGCGGAATACTCACCAGATCCAGCGGAAAGGATGGTGTGTTGAGCGTGGCTTGGGCGGCGTGAACGTGTGTCGTCATGCCATGTAAACAATCCAGCTGGCGTTGATTTAGGCACAATTCCGCATCTTGCACGGTGCTATTGCCTAAGCCTGCTTGCACGTGGCTTTCAAGCCAGCTTAAGACATCCGCAACGCCGTTGAAGGACAACACAGAAACAGCTTGCCAATCGGGGAAATGTGTCGCTAAACGGCCCTGCTCTTCAAGGTTGAGCGTGTCTATTTTGTTGAAAATTTTCAGTAAGGGCGTGCCTTCAGGGAGTTGGGACAACAAACGAGCATCTTCGGTAGGGAGGCTATTAAAATCAGGAGCCAACACCGACGCATCCACCAGATACAAAAGAGCATCCGCTTCTAGCGACGCTTGCAAACTGCGTTCGACTCCCAGTTGCTCGACGACATCTTGAGCGTGGCGAAGCCCAGCGGTATCCACCAGCGTGACAGGCACGCCAGTCACCACCAGCCGTTCGGTCACAATATCTCGAGTCGTGCCAGCGAGTTCGGTCACGATGCTTCGTTCTTGGCTCAAAAGGGCATTAAATAGCGACGATTTGCCTGCATTCGGTTGCCCTAGCAAGGCGATTTTCAGCCCGTGACGCATCAAGCCGTAGCGTTTGGACTGCGTGGTAAAGGCGGATGCTTGTGCGACAAGGGCATCGAGCGTTTCGTGCAAGGCGTGGCGATCGGGTTCGTCGACTTCTTCGGGGTAGTCCATGGCGGCGACGATGTTGGCTTGTATATCGATGAGGACGTCTCGCAGTTGGAAGATCCGCTTGCCGAGCGTGTTGGCGTTAAGGGTTTGCACCGCCACTTGGGCGAGTGCCTTGCCTTCGGCGTGAATGGCGTCCGCAATGGCTTCGGCTTGGGCGAGGTTGAGCTTGCCGTTGAGGAAGGCACGCAAGGTGAACTCGCCTTTGGGGGCGAGAACGGCTCCAGCGTTGAGGCAGAGCTTCACAATTTCTTGCGGAATGACGGTACCGCCGTGGCATTGAATCTCTATAATATCTTCGCCTGTGAAGCTGTGGGGGGCTTTAAAGGGGAGCAGAATCACATTGTCGATGAGGGTTTGCGTTTGCGGATCCACCACGTTCCCATAGGCGATGCGTCCTTTTTGCAAGGGTTTGCCTTGAAAGAGGCGTTCAGCGACCTGCCACGCCTGTTGACCGCTTAGGCGAATAACGGCGACGCCAGCAGGACCAGACGCCGTGGCTTGGGCAACGATCGTGGGGGCATCGTGGGTGACAGGCAGGGTAGGGGGCATCTTATTTGCCTTTTTGAGGGAAAAGGTCACTCACCAAATTTTTGGTTTTAATCGCTTCTCTATAGCCTTCCATATCGCCTTGTTCGACGAATAGGTGTTTGGCTTTTTCTAAATCGGCAAAAGCTCCTGTTTTATCACCTGATAGGGCTTTCGCAAGCCCTCGAGCTTCGAAGGCGTGGGCATGTTTTGGATTAAACTGAATCGCTTTGGTAAAATCTTGTATGGCTCCAGTATTATCCCGTAAGCCAAATTTTAAAATCCCTCTATTATTGTAAGCATCAGAAAATTGTGGGTTCAGCTGAATGGCTTTGTTATAATCTTGTATGGCTCCTGTCTTATCACCTAAATCACGTTTCCCGTTCCCTCGATTGTAGTAGGCAAGAGCACCTTGTGGGTTCAGCTGAATGGCTTTGTTATAATCTTGAATCGCCCCTGCCTTATCACCTAATTGTGATTTCGCAAGCCCTCGATTGTTGTAGGCACCAGCATATTGTGGATTGAATTCAATCGCTTGGGTGAAATCTTGTATGGATCCTGTTTTATCACCTAATTCACCTTTCGCAAGCCCTCGGTTGAAGTAGACTTTGGCATCTTGTGGATTAAGTTGAATGGCTGTATTGTAATCTTGAATCGCTCCAGCTTTGTCACCTGAGCTGTATTTTGCATTCCCTCGATTGTAGTAGGCATCAGCATCTTGTGGATTAAGTTGAATAGCTTGGGTGAAATCTTGAATCGCTCCACTATTATCGCCTAAGTCACTTTTTGAAGCACCTCGATTGGTGTAGAGTCTAGCAAGTTGTGGATTAAGCTTAATGGCTTTGTTATAATCTTGTATGGCTCCTGTCTTGTCGCCTAAGTCACTTTTTGCCAGCCCCCGATTGTTGTAGGCTTTCACATATTGTGGATTCAATTGAATGGCTTTGTTGTAATATTGAATTGCTTCGGTCTTTTGTCCTTGCTTATAAGCCGCCTTGCCCTTTTCAAAAGCTTCTTCGGCGGTTTGGGCAAAGGCGTGCAAGGGGGCTAGCAACAGTAACGCCACAAGGGCTAGGGTTTTCAATTTCAAGGCGTTCATCGGCGTGTCCTTTTTTGTTGGGGTATTGCTTTATTTTAGCAAGCCCACCGCTCCCTGTAAAGCACGGCTGGGTAGGGGGCCTTTTATTTGCCTTGTTGAGCAAATTGGTCACTCACCACATTTTTGGCTTCAATGGCGTTTTGATACCCTTCCATATTGCCTTGTTCAACGTAGAGTTGCTTGGCTTTTTCAAGATCCGCAAAAGCCCCTGTTTTATCCCCCAATAGGGCTTTGGCAATCCCACGATTGTTGTAAGCTTCGGCTTTTTTGGGATTAAGCTGAATGGCTTTGTTGTAATCCTGTAGGGCTCCTGTCTTGTCCGCTAAGTCATATTTTGCGTTTGCTCGATTGTAGTAGGGTTCGGCAAGTTGTGGATTAAGCTGAATCGCTTTGTTATAATCTTGCATGGCTCCAGTCTTGTCGCCTAAGTCATATTTTGCACGCCCTCGGTTGTCGTAGGGTTCGGCAACTTGTGGATCAAGCTGAATGGCTTTCGTGTAATGTTGAATGGCCTCTGTATTTTGCCCCTTCTTATAAGCATTATCTCCTTTTTTAAGGGATCCTTTGGCGGTTTCAGCACAGGCGTGCAAGGGGTTTAGCAACAGTAACGCCACAAGGGCGAAGGCTTTGAGCTTCAGGCTTTTCATTGGTGTGTCCTTTATATTGAAGAGGGTGGGCGATAGTGTTCGCCAGACAAAACAGACCATAGACCGTTTTATCTGGCGGATGCTATAGGTGTTATTTTAGCAAGCCTAGCGCCCTCTGTAAAGTAGGGCTTTTTCCCTAAAAAAACAATCGTCTAGCACAAAATAGCACAGGGCGTGTGTTTATGCTTGTAGGATGTCTTCTTTGTTCGTCAACAGGCGTCCGCAGATTTTAGGCATCAACAAGATTCATATAGGCAACCACCATTCATGTATCCACGTTTAGGGCTTAACCCTTACTCTTCTATTCATTCGCTTCGCTATGGCGAAAATACGGCTTATGGGCGCCCGACGTATGGGCTTACCCCGCCAGCGAATCCTTATGGGGGGGGGGTGGCCTTGAATTACGGCGAACGCCTTTACAACAACCCGATTCATTACGGCGTAACGCCTCCAACGGCTCCCACTTTAGGCCACATTCCTCTCTTTTTTGGGGAAGCCACGAATCGCTTTCGTCCCGATTATGGGGTGGTTCCCCCTACGGCTCCCACGGTGGGCGGGGCGTCTCTGATTTTTGGGGAACCCGTCAACCTCAATCGCATCACTTATGGCATTACACCGCCTGTTTTGCCCGCGCCTCGTCCCCAAGTCAATGTCGCCCCCGTCGTGCCAGACATCCCCGTTCCTCAATACAACGTGCCTGATCGACCCATTCACTACCCACCGCCTACTACGTTTGATGCGGGCGATTACCCTTTGCCTCCTCAAACGAACAACCCCATTACCTACGCGCCCAATACCTACCCGCAAGTGGAAAATACGGGTGCCTTGCAACCCTTGCCAGCAGGGGGAAGCGCGCTGTTTAACCCCTACGCCACGACCATTCCTGCTGAACAGATGGCACCGAGTGGAGGCGCAGTCGCCAGTTCTTCCAATAGTGAACTGGCAGGGGTGTTAGGGGCAACCAATGCCATGATTGCCGAAGGCAACCAAGTGGAACAGTTTACCCAATTGTATGCGGCTCAAGAAGAGCAGATGCGTCAACAGCAAGCCCTTCAAAGGCAACAGCAATACCTTTCGCCTAATTTAACCCAGCAGTACTATCAGCAGTCGCAAGCTATTACCAATGCGTATCAGCAAGGCCAAGGCAGCAATGTAGATTCGTCGAAACTTCCAAGTGAAGCTCACAAAGGCATTGCTCAATACGGCGAGATCATCAAGCGTGAAGCCTCGAAAAACGGTATCCCCGCTAGTTTACTGGCAGGCCTTATTTTACAAGAATCTCGCTTCAACCCCACTGCAGGTTCTGGTGCAGGGGCCAAGGGGCTTTGTCAACTCATGCCGGGTACCGCCAAAGAACTTGGCGTGAGCGATGTGCATTGTCCTGAACAAAGTATTGCGGGCGGTTCCAAGTATTTAGGGGATATGTGTAGAAAATATAACGGGAATGTAACCCTTGCGCTTGCCGCTTATAATGCAGGCCCTGGTGCGGTTGACAAAGCAGGTAAAAATGTACCGCCTTATAAAGAAACACAACATTACGTTCAAGTGGTTCAAAAAAATGAAGCCATGTTCCGTAGTGCGGGATTTGCTTAAATTAAAGTGCTTTTATCTTTCGAACACTATATAACAAAGCCTGCTTTGCATCGTGGACATTCCATAAAATACTACAGTCACTCCTCTTTACAAAAATGACGACTGTCTTAACATGAAAAATTAAAAATTAACACTCTCTAAACTAAAGGGGCATCGATTTTTGGGGATGTTTACGGTATACTCGCTTACATAAAAATGTTATGTAAATGGAACGTGATAGATGAAACTTTTTTGCGTGTTATTGAGCTTGCTGTTAAGTCTGTTTGTTTTGCCGTGTGCTTCTGCAGAAGTCGTGGGTCCTAGCCTCTTAGACGCTGGAAAATCGTCGCATCGTGTTCATCTAAACCATCTTTACGCCTTTGACGCCGAACCCTTGGCGGGCAGAACGCCCTTGCTCCTTGTACCGGGGCGGGCGCAAGAAAAGCAACGATCCCCATGGTGGCGAAAGTTTGAAATCCGCTGGAAACAGCACGCGGAATTACAATCGCGCTACAAACTCTACATTTTTATGTACGATTCTAACCAGTTTTTGGAAATCCCCACCCATGAATTTGTGCAAGAGTTTCAGTATTTTAGCAAAACCCTTGGCGAAGCTAGCCCTAAAGTCGTGTTGCTGAGCTACAGCCAAGGCGGGTTAATCGTGCGAGACGCCTTCATGCAAGCCCCTGAACTCCTGCGTTTTGTGGACACCATCTTCGGCATGAGCGTGCCGTACCAAGGCACCCCCCTGTTTGACGAAAGCTGGATGAGTCAAAACCTCACACACTATTCCCCCCTTCGTCGCGGCTTCGACAAAGTCGTTTACGAACTTTCTATTAAAAATAAGCGTCACCTGATTAAAGATATGCTCTTTGTGAACTTTGACACATCCAAACCCGCCTACAGCTACCCCATTCAGCCCTTTGGCTTGATTAGACGCAACCCTGTGCCGTTGGATCCCGCCCCCCCCAAATGGGTCGAAGCCACCAGCCCAGACTTGCGCCAGTTTAAACGCAAGTTAATCGTCTACGGCAGTTACCTCCAATCTCCCTTTAGTGAACGGGGGCAAAAAGGCCGATTCCCCCACGGTTTCAGTGTTATAGATACCCTCGCACAGCTCAACAATTGGGTGCTTGGGGCGGTGGTCCCCACCTATGTGCCTAGCGTGCATCGAGCGTTTAAGTTCACGGGGCAAGAAATGGCGCAATTGCCTGTGGCCAATGTGCCGAACTATAATCAGCCCAAACGCTACCCTCAAGGCCAGGGGCATCCCTTTCGCTTTAATGACGGCTTCATTCCTGCCAGTTCCTTGTTTTACTTGCCCGTTCGAAATAAACCGTACACCGAAGACATTGGGGCATACCCCCAGTTGTGGGACATTTGCGCAGGGCGTTTTTTAGAAGACTTGGATCACGTGGATTTAGGGCATTACCGCTTCCCTGAATTTCCGTTGAAAAAACGGGATGCGTTTCACGACAACGAACCCGCTCGCAAGCCGATCGACTGGCTCTTTGAAGACTTGCGTCGCTTGCATACGGCAGAAGGCTTTAGCTGTTAGGGCGTCAATCGCATGAAGTGATTTCTGCTGTAAGCTCTATTGAAGATACTGCTGTCTTAACGCCTGAATAAGGTCGACTAATTGTTCTGATCTTAAGTTCTCTAAACGTGTTATCAATTGTTGCACAATATCCTTTAAAGTGTCATTGATTTGATTTGTTTCACCAGCCCTTTCCTCTTCTAAAGCTTTTTTTATATTGCTTATTTGACCTTGTATTGTCTGTAGAAAACCTTTTAATTCATGGTTGTAGAGTTGTGTTACTTCTGGTGGCATATCAGCTGGTAGTTTATTTAATAATCGTCCTAGGTTCTCTAAATACTGCTGTAGAGAAGTCATTTCCTCAGAAAAAGTTTTAGGTCTATGGTGGGTTGGAGTTCTGTTAGCCCTCCCCCCCCCCCCCCAACCTTTGGGGGTTGTTCAGGTTCGACTCGTTTCGAAAATAGTATAAATGCTGTAACAAAATTAGGGCGACCTTTCACACGCTGGGGATCAAAACAAAAATGATTGCGTTCATATGCTAGCAAAAAAGTGCGTGATGCGAAAACGGTGCGGGGAATCTAACGAAATTGTTACAATTGGGGGTTTCAAAAAAAGGGTGTTGACAGGTGTGCGGGTTTGTAGGATATTAGTGGAACTGGAGGGAAGCGGGGTCTTTTTTATAAGAGATT
>JBIKTR010000025.1:0-15141 GCA_044348005.1 Vampirovibrionales bacterium
AATGAGAATGATGCGACGAGGTGGGGATTCAGGGGGGATTTTCAAGGGGGGACGAAGGGGAGGAGAAACGCAATGCGTCCTTCCCCGTCCCCCCTTGAACCGCCTTTGGGGGTTTGGGGAGTCTTTGGCGGCGCAAAGACCCCCAAGCACCAGCGTTAAACGGAGCCAGACATCCAAAAAAACTATTTTAAACCGTAGCGGAGCCTTCTTTTGCCGTTGCCAAACGCTTGACTTCAAGGGCTTTAGCCACAAAGGCCGTAAACAAGGGGTGCGGATGATTCGGACGAGATTTGAATTCAGGGTGGTACTGCACCGCCACAAAAAACGGATGGTTCTTTAATTCCACCACTTCCACCAGTTCACGATCAGGCGACGTGCCTGAAATCACTAAGCCCAAGCCTTCTAACTGTTCACGGTATTGGTTATTAAACTCATAACGATGACGATGCCGTTCCATCACCACATCCGTGCCGTAGGCGTCATACGCTTTGGTGCCTTTGATTAAGTGACAAGGATATTGGCCCAAACGCATGGTACCGCCTTTTTCCGTGATTTCACGCTGCTCATTCATCATGGCAATGACTGGGTGAGGCGTCTGCTCGTCAAACTCATAGCTATTGGCCAACGAAAGATGCGCGACATGACGGGCAAACTCAATCACCACGCACTGTAAGCCCACACATAAACCGAGCAACGGAAGCTGGTGTTCTCTCGCGTAGCAAACGACATTGATTTTACCCTCAATCCCACGAGAACCAAAGCCCCCGGGGATGACCACACCGTCTTTGCCTTCTAGTAGCGAAGCAATGGTCGCCTCATCCGTACAATGTTCCGAATCAACCCAGTGGAGCTTGACTTTGGTGGCCTGTTCAATCCCCGCGTGATTCAGGGATTCCACCACAGACAAGTAGGCGTCTGAAAGTTGGGTGTACTTGCCCACAATGGCTATTTCCACTTGATGAGTGGGGTTTTTGACTTTGTCGACCATGGCTTTCCACGCACTGAGGTTGGGTTCAGGGGTGTTTTGAAGATTGAGCACATTCAACACAGATTTAGCCAAGCCTTCTTTTTCCAAGGCCAAGGGGACTTCATAAAGCGTAGAGAGGGTTTCGCCCATAATGACGTTTTCATACTCGATATTGGTGAATAACGCCAATTTTTGCTTGTCTGCGCGAGAAAGGGGGTGTTCGGTTCGGCAGACGAGGATATCAGGCTGAATCCCAATACTGCGAAGCGTATTGACGCTATGTTGGCTGGGCTTGGTTTTGACTTCGCCACTGGTGGGCAAGTAAGGAATGAGCGTGACATGAATAAAGCAGGCATTTTTAAAGCCCACATCATAACGAAATTGGCGAATGGCTTCCATAAAGGGTAAGCTTTCAATATCGCCAACCGTTCCGCCGATTTCCACAATCATGACATCAGGCGCCAAGCGCGTGGTGGCATCGATAATGCGTTGTTTGATTTCATTGGTGACATGGGGGATGACTTGAACGGTGGCCCCAAGGTATTCGCCACGACGTTCTTTTTTCAAAATGGTTTGATACACACGCCCTGCGGTGACGTTGTTGAGCTTGGTGAGGTTGGTGTCGATAAAGCGTTCATAATGCCCCAAGTCCAAATCGGTTTCAGCGCCGTCGTCGGTCACGAAGACTTCACCGTGTTGATAGGGGTTCATCGTACCGGGATCCACATTGATGTAAGGGTCAAATTTTAAAATGGTGGCGGTGAGTCCTCTTGCACGAAGCAATCGACCTAACGAAGCCGCCACAATGCCTTTGCCTAGAGATGAGACGACACCGCCTGTTACGAAAATATACTTGGTTGTGGCACTCATCATCATCATCGGGGGAATCCTTAAGGTTGTGGGTATTCTATTTTATTTTAGAAGAAACATAATTAAAATGCCAAGTCTTATAAAGTGATATTCAGATAAAATTGATGATTGTAAAGAATCGTTGCATAAGCAGGCGTCCAAGCACTAAATCCGAGCGGGTGAGCGCACTGCGAATCCCCGAGCGATTTTGCGGACGGCGTGCAAAGGAATGATGCGAGGAGGTGGGTCAAAAGGGGGTGGATTTTTAAGGAGGGGGAAATGAGGGAGGAGAAACGCAATACGTCCTTCCTTCCCCCTCCTTAAACCGCCTTTAGAGGTGTCTCGGAAATTGCCCCATTTATAGACAAGCTATAATGTAGACCGCCATTATGGCGGTTTGGCGGAGCAAAGGTCTCTGACGACGACAAGCATTAAACGGAGCTAGAATCCCAAAAACCCCAAAAACCTATAAAGCCAACGCCTGCTGTTGGTGCAGAATGACTTTAGCCATCGAATGATGCTCATCTTCCAATAACATGGGCAAGCGCATACTGGGGTGCATGAAGCCTTGTTGAGCCATACACGCCTTAATCAAAATGGGATTCGTCACTTGAAAAATAGATCGCATGGTGGGGAGCATTTGCCGGTGAAGCGTCAAGGATTTGGTGGTTTTGCCCGCTTGAAATGCGTCGATCATGGCATACAGTTCCGCCCCAATCAGGTGGCTGGCCACACTAATGACGCCTTTGGCCCCTAAAGAAAGCATGGGCAAGGTTAAGCTATCATCACCAGACCACACCACAAAGCCCGTGTCTTCATAGGGTAGGCATCGAGTAATTTCGCTTAGGGCATCCATATTGCTGTCACTTTGTTTGACGCCCAGCAGTTGAGCGCCTAGGCGTTCATGCAAGGCCTTCATGGTGTCCGCCTGCATACTCACCCCCGTTCGGTTGGGGATGTTATAAATCACAATAGGGAGGCCTTGCGCCACGCTTGCCACCGCTTCAAAATGAGCCATCATGCCGGCTTGCGTGGGCTTGTTGTAATACGGCACCACCACCAGCAAGGAATCAGGGCGTTCGGATTGGGCCAATAAATCTTGGGTTTGTTGCATTACGGCGTGGGTGTCATTGCCATTGATCGACGCCATTAAATGAACGGGTAAACCACTGGCTTTAATGGCTGATTTGGCCAGTTGAATGAGTTGTTTTTTTTCTTCAAGGGTTAAGGTGGGGCCTTCGCCTGTGGTGCCATGCACCAGTAAGCCGTCACTGCCGTTTTGAATAAGGTATTCACATAAGGCACTAAAGCGTGGGGCATCAAGCCTTTGAGCATCTTCAGAAAAAGGCGTGACACACGCTGTAATGACTTTCGCTAAGGGATTCATTTGACAAACCTCGACCATCAATTTAGAAAAACAGGTTAAAACCACTCATTTTAAAAGGCGCTTGCCGTTTCAGGCACGCCAACTTTATTTAAACGCACCAAGGCTTCGGCAATACGAACCGCATTAAGCGCAGCCCCAATGCGAAGATTGTCCGACACGACCCAGAGGTTAAAGCCTCGTTGGGGGTTTGAGGTATCCTTGCGGATGCGTGAGACGTAGACGGGATCCGTATGGGCGGTTTCTCGTGGGGTGAAATAGCCCTGATGACTGTCTGCCACCACTACATCGGGCGTTTGTTTCAGGGCTTCGGTAAGCGCTTCTAAGCTCACGCAACGGGTGCAATCCACCGTCACCGATTCGCTATGCCCCACCAAAACAGGGACTCTCACTGCCGTTGCCGTAATGGGTAGATTCGGCAAGTTTAGAATCTTTTGGGTTTCATGAATCAGCTTTAATTCTTCTTTCGTGTAGCCCGCTTCTAGGCCCTCTTCACTAAACACATCAATATGCGGAATCAGGTTAAAGGCAATGGAACGCTTGAAAATTTGGCGCGCGAAGGTGGAATCGGCAAACGCATCGGAACGCCCTTGAAGTTGCCCGTGCTTAAAATCGTGAAGTAATTCAGCGCGTAATTCATCTAGCGCTTCTTTGCCGCCCCCACTCACGGATTGATACGTGCTAACAATCACGCGTTCTAAGCCTGCTAAGGCGTGAATGGTTTTAAGCACAGGCATGAGTTGTGCGGTGGAACAATTGGGGTTGGCAATAATGCCTTGATGCGAAAGCAACGCGTCTTCATTCACCCCGCCCACCACTAAAGGGACTTGGGGATTCATACGGTAATGACTGGTGTTGTCAATCACCACAGCCCCGCGTTTAACGGCTTCTGGGGCAAGGGAAGCACTAATGCTTCCCCCCGCACTGGCAAGGACAATATCCACCCCTTCAAACGCATCAGGGGTGGCTTCTTCAATAGCCACTGGCTTGCCATGAAAAAGCAGGGTTTGCCCCACTGAACGCTTGGAAGCGAGCAGTTTAAGCGTTTTAACGGGGAAGTGACGTTCTTCTAAAAAAGCCAAGATTTTACTTCCCACTAAGCCAGAAGCCCCCAAAATAGCGACGTTGTATGAGTTTTCAGACATGTAGCACACCCCTTGATGCGTTGCAGTAACAAAACGTCTTTATTATAAGTCAAATACCTTAAATGCCAAATAGAAGATTTTTGACCCGCTTCTTTTGCAAAGAATCGTTGACAGGTCTTTGCCCTTTTGATAAGCTCTTTATTGAAAATGATTCTCAATAGCAAGAATGCCGTTCAACCCCACTCCCGCACAAGCGTCACGTGTTTGGGTGTTGATGTAGATACCCCCTTACTGTATGGCTCCCTAGAAAGATGTTGTTCGTAAAATGGATAAAGTGGCTTTAAAATTAACGAGCGTCGGCACGTATTTGGATCACCCTTATGGCGCCATTTTACCGTGGGCCAATCGTGTGCCTGTGTTGGTTTACCCCACTTTACTGGCCTTACAAACTGGGAAAGATCTTTACCAGAGCAAGACAGCCCAAGAACGAAATGAACGCTTGAAAGATGACGCCATTCGTATGGGGATTCCGACAGTGGCGACAGTTTTAGCCACAAAATGGTTGATGTCCCCTGACGCCCAAGCGTTTAACACCACGCAAGCCGCACTGGCCTATTTTAAGCAACAAAACCGCGATGTATTTCAGCAAGGCCAAGCCATTGCCCAAAAGCAGTTCAAGCGCCTGTCGTGGCTGTCGCCTCTGTTATGGGGCAAGTTAGACCCCAAAAGCAAGTTGGATCCTAATTCTGCCGAAGAACTTTTTCAATCGATTGAAGCAGGGCAAGTCCCGCTGGATGTTCAAGTAGGAGGCGTCGCCAAAGCCATTCGCTCATATCACAAACTAAAGCGTCCTGACTTCTTTCATGGTTTACAAGATCATGAATTTGCACCGATTTATGTTGAAAATCTCAAACTTCTTGAACAATTGCATTACTCCAGCATGGCCGCAGTGTTAGAAAATGCACATAATCTTAAGGCGGATCCCCAGAAAGGCGTGCATGCCTTGCCCAATGCACTTCGCTCTCAAATGGATCAATACCAAAATGTGGAAGCGTCCTACAAGAGACTTCACGAATGGTTGAATCGCTTGCCTGAAGAGGCTCAAAAAGAAACCCGAAACGCGATTGTTCAGCTTGAATTGCCGCAGCGCATTGCCGAAGATCTCAACAACATAAAGCAACTTCAGTTGACGAAGTTTTCCTATGCGTCCTTGGCGCGAAGAACGTCTCGTATTTTACTACGTCATGAATTGCGACTGGCCTTACCCACCCATGAAGATCTCAGCGATTTTGCAGGGGCGTTTGAAGGCGGACGCTTTTCTTTCAAGGCCTTTGAAAAAGCCATGGGACGAACGGCCAAAGAATTTGTGAGCGAAGCCGCTGTTCCCTTTTTAGGGGTAGGTTTGGCCAGTGTGGGCAGTGGCGTGCTGGCGGGCTTTTTAGCCAACCACCTACAGGGTAAAAATGAAAAAAATGACGACGTGGTGAAAGAAGGCATTTTTCAATATGTGGCCAACATTGCCATGTGTGGATTTGGGGCAGGGGCGGGGCTGGCCATTTCAAACGCCTTAGGCTTCACCAAGTTTCGTAACCCATTGGCTCGATTTGCGACAGTCGTCAGCGGTTTGGGAGCAGGCATTTACGCAGGGGCCTTAATCGCCAACCCCTTGTCTAATTACGTTGAAACCCAATTAAGACGCCGAAATACCACACCGCATCGTCCTTCAGGCGGACGAAAGCTCGAATTTGCCGATGGCGTTCTACACATCGACGACATCCCCACCGCCTTTAGTGTGGCAGGCGTGCAAGCCCTTAAACCGTGGATTTCTCCCTTCTTTTTGATGTCAGGCATTAAGACGGCGTATGGTTACCGAAATGTAGAACCCTTAGCGCATAGTTCGCCCATTCCCGTGGGGCGTCACGAGCCCTTGCAGTTGGATCCGTTTTTGGAGCATCACACGCCGTTTGGTGGGTGAATGATGCCGATAGTATAGTGTTTGGTAGATAGACCTACATGACTGAACAAAATAATCGTCGCGACAACGAAGAGACACTGTAGGGGAAATTATTTAAAACACGATGTCAAGCGTTAAGGCCTGAACCAAAAAGCGAGACGTTTACTTGAAGCGTCTCGCTTTGAAGAGGTTTTTTCAGCCACGCTTTATTAGGCAAGTGCTTCACGAACCGAAGTCGTGATCAGTTCCACCTTGCCTTTGGCGGCTGTCAGTTTTTCCAACGCGCTTGGGGTCGCGTAATGGGCTTGTACCTTGTAGGCGGCTTTGGGTTCACCGTTACCCAATAAGCGAACACCGTCACAACCCGTTGGCCATTTTTTGGCTTCAATCAAGCTTTTATAGGTAATGGTGGTTTGACCTTCTGCGGCGAAATGGTGTAAATCACCCACGTTAATTTCAAGCCACTGACGCACGTTAGGCTGAGGGAACGTACGGAACTTGGGAATACGACGGTACAAAGGCATTTGACCGCCTTCAAAACCACGTTTCGCTGAATTGCCTGAGCGTTGACCTTGGCCGTTATTACCACGGTTAGAGGTTTTACCCGCCCCACTGGCCAAACCACGACCCACACGCAAACGCTTGCGATTAGCGCCTTTGTTGGGTTTAATATCGGTGATCGTTAGAACTGTCATGGTTTAGATCTCCTCAACACTAATTAAGTGACTAATGGCACCGACCATGCCTCGAATAACGGGGGTGTCTAGGTGTTCTACACTGTGATTGGTTTTTCTTAAACCGAGTGCGGAAACGACTTTGCGTTGTGCATCAGGACGCCCAATCACGCTACGCTTGAGCGTGACACGAATTTTTTTGGGTTGTGCGTTCATGGTGAACTCCCTATTAAATAAAGAAAACTAATGAAGAAAGAAGCAAGCTTCTTTGGGGGTAGAACGCTTAAAGATTAAGCAGTTCTTTCACGCTAATATCACGAGATTTAGCGATTTCTTGAAAGGTGCGAAGCTGTTGCAAGCCTTCAATCGTGGCACGAGCCACGTTCAACGGCGAGTTAGAACCCAGCGATTTGGACAACACATCTTCAATGCCAGCCAGTTCAAGCACCGCACGAGCGGCACCCCCAGCAATAACGCCTGTTCCTTCAGAAGCAGGACGAATAAAGACCGAAGAACTGCCTGCACGACCTTTGACAGGGTGAGGCACCGTGGTGCGGAAACGAGACACATCAATCAAGCTACGCTTGCCTTGAGCCACGCCTTTTTGAATGGCACCAATGACTTCACCCGATTTACCGATACCAATGCCCACGCGCCCGTTTTTGTCTCCAACAATCACCACGGCACGGAAGCTCATTTTCTTACCGCCCTTGACGACTTTGGTGACGCGGCGGATTTGAATCACACGTTCTTGAAATTCACTGCCTTCTTCGCCAGTTGAATTTTGTTGCAAGGAAGCTGTATTTGCAGCCATATGTTTTAATCCTTTAACTTGTAAATTTTAAATAAAATGGGATGTCGCTTAAACGTTCTTGAAACACACTTTAATGGGTTAAACTAAAGGGAAGCTTGCACATTTAAACCAATAAGACTACACATTTACAGGAGGCTTGGGACGATCTCTAAACAGTAAAAAGAGACAACCTCATTTCCAGTACAATGCGTAAACATCGCATTAAAACACGGCGCTTACCATAATCTTATAGATACCCTAAGACTCTAACACGAGCAAAACGCAAGTACAAGTCTTTATTTTAAGCCCTTCAAAATTGTTACGAACGCGTGCGGGGCGTCAATCAGGCGGAGGCCCTCTCGCCTTTAACCCCCTTAAAATGGTGACAAACCTTCGCCCATTTTTGTGCTAAGCTTTAACATGAGAATAAAACACCTATAAACGAGAAGACTCCCCCCGTAAAATGGGATTGATCGGTTCATGAGCTATGCACTTCGTTTCTGTGGAATCACCATCTTTCACATTCAAGCCACGTCGGCTGTGACGCGTGTCTTTTTATTTGGGCTACGCCTTTTCAAATATAGAATCCCCTTGCAACGCCTTTTCGTTGACTTTCACAAAGCCAATCAAATGAATTGCTTGGGCTTTGATGCACAAATCGCACAAGAAGCCTTCAAAATTAAAGGCCTTCAAACTCTCGAAACGATCAAGGCGAAAGAGGTTTTGTTCTTGGCCACAGAGTTTTACTCCGCTGGTGGGCATTCCAAATGCGTACTTAATTTGATTGAAGCGATCCATCCATCCTACCCTTGCCACCTTTTACTCACCAGGCTCCAAAATAGTGTTCGTTCTGCCCCTGATTTGATGCAAGCCCTAGAACAGTATGCCACAATTGATGGGCTTACTGTTGAGGGGGGACTTGATGAGCAAACGATCAAACAAGCGTTTGAAAAAATCAGCGCTCTTGCCCCCAAGGTAGTGTTTGTGTTTTCGCATATGGATGACGTATGCGCCACCGTGTTATTGGCGTTGATCAAGCGCTACACCCCCATTAAAATTATCTACTTTAATCATGGGTCTCATTACCCTGCTTTGGGATTTGCCTTTGCGGATTTAGTGCTGGAAGGCATGCCCACCACGCACTATGTGACCAAGCATTTTAGAGGCATCGACAAATGCCACGTCGTGGGCTTGCCCGATCAAGCGAAAGAAGATATTGTCTACATTTCTGACGAAGAAAAAGCGAGCCTTCGTGAAAGACTGGAGCTAGAGCCTCATCACCCATTGTTAATGAGTGCTGGGGCGAGCTATAAATTTTTTGAAGGCGAGACATCGCCGTATTTTGCTATGCTCAACGAGATTCTCTCGCAAGATGAACACATTCACTGGGTCATTTTTTCAGAGTTCAATAAAGCAGAACACGCCCTCATTCAACAGCATGTAGATGCGAAAAACCGAAATCGTCTAAAAATACGCCCCTTTACCTCAGAGTATCGGGCGTATTTTCAAGCCTGTGATGTCTATGTGGACAGCTTCCCCGTGAGTGGGGCGTTAATGCAGGTGGAACTGATGGGGCTAAAAGTGCCAACCGTGGTGAAGATTAATCGGGACAATGCGTTAACGTCTTTCCATGAATACTTTGAAGCGAGCTATCCGTATTTGTGTGAGAATGTGGATGCGATGAAAGCGGGGATTTTGGATTTGTTGTATCACCCTGAAAAAAGGCACGCGGCGGTGGAACAGAACTTTCAGCACTACTTAAAACATTACGAAGCGGAGGCAGTACGTCAAAAATACAAGGCGTTGATTGACGGCAGTAACCGTTTAAGCGACTTTTATGATACATTAGATGAGTCGTTAACGTATCAGTTTAAGGATCTCAAATAGAAAAGGAGCCTTCTTGTGGCGTGGCTTAATGAAGAACAGTTACAAAAATGTCATTTTAAAAAGTTAGGACTCAATATAAAAATAAGTGAAAAAGCATCACTTTACGACACACATTTAATGGAAATTGGGGACAATAGTAGAATTGACGACTTTTGCGTCATTTCTGGAAAGGTCGTCTTGGGTCGGAATGTACATATTGCCGTTTTTTGTAATGTAGCAGGCGGTACAGAAGGCGTTACACTTGAAGACTTTTCGGGACTCGCTTATGGTTGTCATGTTTTTTCTCAAAGTGATGACTATTCAGGTGCAAGTCTAACCAATCCCACGATTCCTACTGAATTTAAAAATGAAAAAAGAGCAAAAATTTTGATTGGGAGGCATTGCATCGTGGGAACAAACTCCATTATATTACCTGGTGTGTGTATGAGTGAAGGGTCTTCTTTAGGAGCGATGTCAATGTTGACTAAATCAACAGAACCTTGGTCTATTTACTTTGGTATTCCAGCAAAAAAAATAAAAAACCGTAAAAAAAATCTGCTCGAAATGGAAGCCAAATATTTAGAAAGGTAAAGACTTCTTAAAACAGTTAACCCAGAAGGAATCACTGATGCCTAAAGTAAGTATTATTTGCAGAACCTACAATCAGGAAAATTGGATTGAGCAAGCCATCTCTTCAGCCTTAAATCAAACGTTTACGGACTTTGAATTAATTATTGTGGATGACGCTTCAACCGATCTCACGCCCATAAAAATCAAACATTTTTCAGACCCCCGCATCAAAGCGATTAAACACCCTCTTCAGTTAGGGCATCTTGAAAGTCTAAATCGGGGCATATTAGAAGCCAAAGGGGAATATATTTGTATATTAGATGGCGACGATGCCTTCATGCCCCACAAGTTGGAAAAGCAAGTTTCATTTTTAGAACAACACCCAGAATATGGCGCCGTTTATACCCATATCGAAACCATGGGTGAGCAAAACAATTCAAACGTACAAGAACTTTGTGAACTTTTTAAAACCATGATCAATAAACCCCAAAGAACCAAGGCTCAAATGTTTAAAGAATGTTTTGGAACAGGCACTTTTTTAGCCTTCGCGTCAGGCATGTTTAGAAAAGAATACGCTTTTCACTTTCCCAACCATTTATTAGCCCTAGGCGAAACAAACTTTCATTTGTCCATGCTATTAAAAACAAATATTATGGTAATCGAAGAACCTTTACTTCAATACCGAGTGATGGCAAATTATACGAACAAATGGGCCAATCCTATTGGATTACAAAGTGAACTTTATTTCATATTAGACCGATTCTTAGAGATTGAATCCATGGATCTTTTTAAAGAAATTTTTAAAACTGAGTTAAAAAATCTTCACACGCCCTTAGAAAAAGGCTTACTTCCAGTGCTATTAACCCAAATAGCTGAAAAAGAAGCTGGAAAAATGCACTGGGCCAATTATAACTTTCACCGATTTATTTCAGTCTCCACAAATTACAACGTCTTAAAAGAAACACTTCATTTAACGTATGCACAATTTTCAAAATTGAAACGTGGTCATTTACTTGACAATGCTTCTCCCATAAAGTTACAAAAAAAAGTAAAGAAATATAAACGGTTATTTTATCTCATGTTGGTTGTGTCTATCGCTTTCATTATAATCAACCTAATGGCATTAGGGTAATTTATAAAAAATCGCTTTAATCAACAGATCCCCTCCTGTATGTTTTTAGTATAATGAGTGTATTGTACCCCCTTCGTTGTGTCCATTCTATTTTGCCCAAGCCATTTGCAAGAAAGCCCCTTCCCCCGTGAAAAAACCCCTGCTTCAGCCCATTGCCCCCCCGCCGCCACCCCTTCACGGGCGCGTGGGGTGGATGTCGTTTCTTAATACTTTGCCCATGCGTCATGGCCTTGAAACGACTATGCCTATTGAGTTTCAGCATGTGTACGGAGTACCTGCACAACTCAATACCGCCCTGCTTCAAGGGGACTTGGATCTTTCTTTGGTGTCTACTGCGGCGTATCTCAAGCATCAAGACGCGTGGCAACTCCTACCCGTTGTAAGCATCAGTTCCTTTGGCCCAGTTCATAGCGTTTTATGGATTCGCCAAAAAGACTTTGATCCTACCCAACACGCCGTGCAATGCCCCGATTCTTCCGCCAGTTCTGAAGCGTTGTTGCGTTATGTGTTGAACAAACGCTATGCGCCCAGCGCCTTACGATACGAAACCTATTCGCATCAAAAAAGCCTTGAAGACTGCCTGAAAACCGAGAAAAACGCCCTACTTATTGGGGATGTTGCCTTGCGTTTTTATGCCGAAACCCAAGCAGGGCAACACGAATCGCTGGACGTGCTGGATTTGGCTTCGGCGTGGCATGCGCTAACAAGCCTGCCGTTTTTGTTTGGGGTGTGGTGCGCCAGAAAGCCCTTTTGGCAAGAGAATCAGGTGCAAATAAACGCGTGGAATGAGGCCTTGCTTCAGCAAACACGCGCGAATGTATCGAATCCTCAGGGCATGTTTCAGGCGTATTGCCAACAGGCGAGCGCCCCGCTCTTTAGTGAAGCTTTGCTTCGGGAATACTGGTGCAATCGGCTGGATTATGCGTTTACAGCCTCGCATCATGAAGCGCTGGCCATGATGAATCGTGTATTGCGCTAACGATGTAAAAATGGCCTAATTTCCGACACACAAAAGTCGACTTTATGACCCACGAAAGTCCGATTTCTGGCCACGAAAGTCTGTTTTCTGGCCACAAAAGTCCGATTTTTGGCCACGAAAGTCCGATTTTTACTCGATTTTCAAGGAATGTGCTGGGGTGCGAAGGCTTCTTCAAAAAAGCCACTCTTTTTCAGTATAACGTATTTTTAAGCCCGTTGCCCAGTGGCTAAAGTGCACGATTTTAAAACTCTGTTTTGGTTTAACTCACACGGGGAAAGACCAGTGAAGTCAAACATTGCTTTAACGTGCGATAAAAGTTTTCATGCGGGCCAATCAGCACCACATAAATCACGTGGGCGTCTTCATTCAACTGGTACGCAATTCGCCATTCTAGGCCTTTGTAGCGAACATGGTGAGATCTTAACATCGTCAACGGTTGCTTAAGCTGTTCGCCCAAGCCTTTGGGGTTGTTGGCCAACAGTTCCAAGGCCTGCTTCAACAACCGCCGTAAGGGTTTGTCGAGCTTCGTTTGAGCCTTCACCGCGGAACGGCTCAACATTACTTCGTACGCTGAAGAAGTCGTCGTCGTCATAAACCCTTAATCCACCAAATCCGCAAACACATCCGCTGAATGCACGACATCACCTTGCTTGACTTCTTTAAGGCTTTGCATCACCAGTTCAAACTGATCGTCTGACAACAGAATGGACATCGTCTCTTGAGTGGGAGAATCCCACAGGGGCAGGGCTTGCTGTAACACGTGGGCCAACCACTGCGGAATTGTTTGGGTGGAAGACGAATTAAAAAAGCGACTCAAAAACATGGGGCATCCTTTACGGGTAGCACTTGCGGTGGGCTATATCTGCATTAAAACAAAATACTTTCCTCTTTGTGCTTTTCTCGGTATGATAAAGGTAGAGTCACGTCGTTTAGCCACGTACGAAAATAAGCGTCGTACATCAAGTGTAGGATTCATACCCTTAAGCGCGACATAAACTTCTTACAATCTGTATGATAATAAATATCATGCCGTTAATCAAACATATATTGCTAAAGAAGGGTTT
Organism: Vampirovibrionales bacterium; assembly: GCA_044348005.1. Lineage (GTDB taxonomy): Bacteria > Cyanobacteriota > Vampirovibrionia > Vampirovibrionales > JAJTHC01 > JAJTHC01. Next base: position 13,318 of record JBIKTR010000025.1, read on the forward strand.
CTAAATTATGACCAGTCACACCATTCAAGACACACTCAGTAAGTACGATATTCACCCCCAACAATTGCTGGATTGGGAAGAATCGCTAGATATTAAAATCCCCACAGATCTTCAAGGCAACAAGTTGTACACGCGTCAACACTTAAACCTTTTTAAAAACATTAAAAAACATATGGCCTTAGGACGAAGCTTGGCACAAATCAAGCAAATCATTACCCTGCCCCCTGCTCAAGACGCTCAACCCGTTGAACGCAACGTAAATCGGGCGTGGGGCCATGTGCCTAGCATACAAAAAATAAAAACGCCCTCGACTCCCGTAACGGTTCCAACAACGAATCAAACCATGCCTCAACCCACCTTAAGCACAGTAACCAATCCCTTGCCTCAAGCCACTGAAAACAGAGGGGCTTCATTAAGTTTAGAAAGTGAAGCATTGTTGCAAACCTTTAAAGAAAGTGCAGATGCCGTTATACATCCAAATGAAGCAACGCCTCATCTTTCTCACAATATCCTTGAAACGGAAATCCCGTTTGAAATAGACGCCTTGCTTCAAGGCAATTCAAGCAATATCGCGTCCGATTCTGTAGCTACTGTTATAAATGCCCCTAGTGAAACGCCCTTTAACGAAGAAGCCCACATCATCCCAGCTGATGCACCCCCCCCCTCCCTCTCTGCGCAAACCGTAGAAGAAGACCTTTCGCAAGACGCTTCTTCTGCCCAAGCACCCGAACTTCACGTACAAGAAGCACCCATTGAAACGCCTTCAGAATGGGCCTATACACCGGCTATTATGTCCCCTCAAGCCTTGGTGGAATCCTTCAAAGATCGATCTGCCCCTACAACAGTGCAGTCCCCCGTCACTACTTCACGTAGTAGTATTTTAGAAAAGCATTCGACGGAAGCGAGTCCAACTCAGTATTTGTCGACACCTTTAGCAACAACACGAGAACAGCAAGAACAGTCATTACAAATTGTAGACAGGTTACTTACGGAAAAAGATTCGCTTCAAAACCGTTTGATTGAAGCTGAAAAGTTAAACTCTCACCTGTATAATGTAAATAATTTGTTCAATAAAAAAGTCAAGGAACTGACCACGCTCATTAAAACAATGAAGGATACGAATAATGAAGATGAGTTGATAAAGCTCATGGATGACAAAACCAAGTTGCAACGTCAATTGCTGGATGCTGAAAAAGAAAAACTAGACGCCCAGCGTCAAGCGGAAAAAGCAAAAGACGCTGAACAAAATGCACTTGCGGCTCAAAAATACTTGGCCGAAGAACAAATAGCCCAGCGTCAAGGCTTTGCGGGCAATCGATTTTTAGGCAACTGGCGTGAATCGTTAAAACTGCGTGAAATTCAGTACGACACCTTTGGCCTAAATGTGGAAGAACATCGGAGTCAGCATCGCTTAATTGATGTGGTTCCCACGCGAGTGGTGGGCAATGTGGCCTTTGTAACCACGCGTTACGCTTATCCAGACAACACGCTATGGCATCGTTTAGAAACCTTAACCTTGGTTTACATGGAAGAAAATGAAGCCCAAGGCGAGTTGCAGGTTGATTATGTTTTAGATGGCATCCCTGTGTGTCGCGCCATTTACATGGCTCAGCTTGAACGAATCAGCTAGGGTTTGTATATTTGAATAGCCCCCCCCCCCACAAAAAAGGCCCCCCAGAGGCACTGTGGCATCGGGGGGGATGAAAAAGAAGATTAGGCGAAGGGCTATCTTTCCGGGGCGTCACCGCCCGAGTATTGTCGCTGCCTGCAGTCTTTACGGCCGTGTTCGGGATGGGAACGGGTGGACTCCTGAGGCTGAATCAC
>JBIKTR010000016.1:0-38501 GCA_044348005.1 Vampirovibrionales bacterium
AAGTTATTCCCTGTTCTTTATTGAAAAAAATCAGGGTAATTTTAGGAACATGCTTGCTTTGAAATCCTTCTGTATAAGCCATTTCAAAGATGCTGAATCAAGTGTCCTCCCGAATAATCGCTATTTTGTGAGTATTTTGCCTGTAAATTCCCTGTTATTCTTGTATGGCAAGAATATTATCAGTTTTCTCCTCCACCACTTTCCCTTAAGAATCAGTCATATCAGGAATTTGCAGGATTTACGCTCAAGCACTCGCCGTGTGTGGGGGTCTGAGACGGATGGGGATCCACTCCTCATTCAGGTATGCCTTTTAAATGGCTCACGTATCCGCTTTTTTTGGCGTTTCTATACAGGCCCCCAATTTCAAAAGGCACCACTATAGTGTGCTTTAAGGTGTTTACACCAGCTCACCTGTTTTTTCGATACGATCGTCCAAATAGGAGACCACGCCCTGAATGACCACCTTTTGCAAGGCAGAAACCACAAGGTTCATCGTGTCATAGTCGGGTGTTCCGTCGTCGGTGATGGGGAGTTGCATTATATCTTTTTGTATTTTTTTATTTGAAATACTATCACCCCAACTATATAGAGGAGATAGAGATTTGTAAATCGAAGTAGCCATAAACAATAGGTTATTTTTCGTACGTTTATCAAGTTCTTTATGATATAAAGCTAAGTTATGACTATCATTTGAGAAAAATTGATCTTTTTGATAGGTAACTACAAATGTTTTACCCCCAATAAAAATACAGTTCCCTTCATCTATATAAGCATTATCAAATTGAATTTGCGTACCGACAGAGTTATTACTTTGACCTGCTGTTAAATAGGGGATTTTCCCTGAGTTTGGAACAATGTCTCTTGATAAAATACTGTGCGTATTTTTTATTGAAAATAATTGTTTCACCTCGAACGTCTTCCAAGTGAGAGCATCGAGATTTTTGAGGGTGCTTTGCTCCGTTGGAGTGAGGGTGGTATCGGTAAGACCTGTAACGGTAAGGTACGCCTTGAGCGTCGCTAGACGCTCCGCCTTGAGCGTCGCTAGACGCTCCGCCTTGAGCGTCGCTATAAACGCTTCCATGAAGTCGAACGCTATTTGGGCTTCTCCGTTGTTAGTTACAGTCGGTAAACTTACAGGTGCATTCAGAAAAATTTTGTCTACATCTCGAACAAGTACTGATAGTAAAGACTGCTTTTTCCGATTAAAGAGAGCAGTAAAATAAATTATTGCATTTGGAGATACGCCATTTTTTGAAGCAATTTTTCTTACAAACTGCCCCGCATACCATGGTTTTTGACGATAGAAAAAATCCATTTGTAAAAGCCCCAAACTCCAAGTGCCTGCAGGGTTGATATTTTCTTTATTCACGAATCCCGTTTGTTGCAAAATACCTTGATTTTGCGAAGTTCTCGTAACGTAGTCGTAATCTTTACCTTGTGTGAGTTTGTCCTTATTAAAACTAAGCGTATTTTGGATTTCAAACAAATCACCTAATCGATAGTCTTGCCACTCGATGCTGTAGTCGGTTTCCAACTGCTTGAGTTGGGCTTGCATCGAATGGCGATCTACTTTCCCAAGCCGTCTTCCCCCTTGATGAGTTGTTCGACCTCCCACGCCAAATAGTCCGCCACCGTTTTTCTAAAATCATCGAAGGTGGGTTTGGTGTCAATCGGGGGGCGTTGATTCCAATCCGCCCCATTCTTAGGGTCTATGCGTCCTTCGTAATACTCGTTTTCCGTAAAGATATTGAGCTTATTTTTACCAAAGCGAACCAAGTTTACCACTTCTTCATAACGTTCTTTGGCTCTGTCTGTATCTTTTAAGTTATTGCTAGCTTTTTTTCGGCTCGTGCGTGTGTAGCCGTCGTTCGAAAAATCAATAAACTTCACGACTTCATCTCGATGATGAGCTTCATTGACTTTAAACACATAAATATAGGTTTGCACACTGGATTTTCCGATAAACAAATCCATGGGCATTTTAATACTGGCGATGAGTGTGTGTTTTTTCAAAATCCTTTGGTTGTAGTCTTTGGCTCGTCCTGAACCAGCGGAACTTTGAATAATGATAGCCGCATAGCCTTTATTCATCATGCTAAGGGCTTTTTCAACAAAGTTCATACCGTTGCCTAGTGCGGAATACGGCGGATTCAAAATAAAGGCATCCGCAGGGAAGCGGTCGTTTGTTTTTCCAAAGGCATAATTTCCATTGAATTTTAAGGAGTCATCCTGTATAATGTTGGAGCTACCATCGCCCATTAAAATCATGTTCAAAATAGCCAACATGTAAATTTTAGGAAGAACTTCTAACCCTAATAATTGTTCTGCTTTAATTTGCCTTTCTTTTTGAGCCAGTGCTTCTGGAGATGTCATTCTGTTTTTAGCGTCATTGAGCATTTCATTCATGGCGGCGACCAATAAACCCGCTGAACCTGTCGCAAAATCCCATACATAGGAATCTTTATGCACCCTTGCGAGCTTCACCAAAAGCGAAGCCACATAGGAAGGCGTCAACACCACATCATTCAGGCTGTCTTGAGAAAAACCTAGCCAGCCGTACATCTCGTTAAAGAGTTTCCCTGTAAAATCAGTGGTTAATCCAATTTTGTAATAAAACCCCAAATCATTGACAATTTTTACAAAGACTCGTTTAAGCGGACTTCTTCCATTTTCGGCTCTATTGATTTTGTCATTAAGAAGTGTGTTTGATAAGGTTCTAATAATCAATTCTTGTTTGTCTTGCGGAATTTCTTTTTCTCTTAGAAAAGCTTTTATTTTACGGACAATAATATCGCCGTCTCGATTACCTATTTCAGAAGACGACCTTAACTCCTCTTCTTCAAGAGGGTTTACTATCCATTTTTCCCCTGGTTTACCAGGAATCCCGAGTGTCGCAATGATAGAGGCGGCCACCAAATGCACACGATCGTCTTCGCCCAATCCTTTTTCGTCCTTGTAAATGTCATTATTCAGTTTAATCAAACTTGCATCAATTTCTTTTTCTCGGCGTTCCTTCAGCCTGTCGATTTCTTCTTGAGAAAGGTTTAAGCGTTTGACCTGTTTAATAAAATTGTTAAAATGCTGAGGGGCTAAAAAAGAAAAATCGGAAAAGTCGCCTACTTTTTGACCCATACCAAAGTTCGTTTTGGAAACATAATAAACGCCTATTTGATGTTGCAAATTCCCAGTTTCATCTTTGTAGCCCGTCATGCCTATTGCGATAATCTCGCTATAACTGGTGTGGTGTAATACGGCATTGGCATAATGAACGGCTCCATTGACGGCATAAGAATTGATGTTTTTATAGTTGGGTTCGTTTTTAGCGGTTAAATTGTCCACTTGTCCATGAGCATCTAGCTTTTCTAGTTTATCTTTATAGCCTTTGTATTCAATCAATATAGGGAAATAATTGTTGAATTCATCTGGTAGTAGCAATTGTGTATCAGGAATATTTTGACCATCGCCTCCAGTTTTGGTAGGATAACACTTAAAGGCTTTGCCTATTTCCTCATTAGATGAGTCTGTTTTTAATTTGGGATCTAACTTATAACTTTTAAGCCAACCATTACCCAAATCTTCGATATAGGACTCCACTGCTTGTACACCCATTGTTTCTTGTCCTTCTTCATTTGACGCATGAGTGCCATTTTAGCATCAACAAAACGAGAAGGCATCAATCCACTGAAGCATTACGACAAGGCTCATTTCATGCTCTCCTAAACGGTTGGGGGATGGCTTTATTCTGATGCAAATTGAGAAAGTAAGATTTCTGCTTTAATCGGTGTCACATACTCTAAATCAAATAAATTGCTTCGCAAGGCACGTTTTTGCTTGATTCGCTCATTTAGGTTGGGTCTGGTAAACTTTAGCTAATTTTATGATAGGCTAAAGTATTATGAATCCTAGTAAAAATAAGTATTATAAACAGTCGCACATTCCTGAACGTAAATTTCGCGAATTATTGCGGTGTTTTGCATTAGATTTAAAGAGGATACAGAGAAATAGCGAACATAATGTAAGTGGCGTAAAAAGTGAGGAAATGGAGTGATTTTTCCTGAAATTGCCTCAATTATACCCCTGAAGTCCCCCTATTCCCCCCTATTTCCCCAAAACAACAGACACTACCCCCTCGCCAAATAACCGTATCGCCTTAAATTGTAAGCCAACGCCAACCCATTCATCTGTTGTTTGACCGCCTCTAAACCACGATACCACACACGATCCACCTTCCATAGCGTCTTCCAGCACGCAAACACATGCTCCACCGAGGCACGAATCCCTGACCACAAACGATTCATGTATTTGTCCCGCAACGCCAACTCTGGCGTGGGTTCGCCCTTCTTGCCCCTCGGGCGACGCTTTAAATGATTCAATTTCAAGCCCTTCGCTTTCGCCACCTTGCCCATCCCCGTATACCCAGAATCCGCCACCACACGACCCTCATCCCCAATCAACACAGGCTCTAAGCCTTGGCTGTCATGCGGACGCTCGCTCGTGGTATGCACCTTGCGAATCAGTTTACTGCCCTTGTCCACGTTGATTGTGGCACTGTAACCATAGCCCTTATGACCGTGATCCGCATCGGGATCGCTACTGTCTGTGGGGTTTTTACGGGGGCGGGCATTGGCTTTCATAAACGTCGCATCGACCAAAGACCCCTGCTTGAGCAGAAGTCCAGCGTCCTTGAAAAAGTCGTCTAAATCGTTAATGAAGCGGGTGTCTAAGTCGGCGTTTCGCATGTCTCTACGAAAGTCTTCAAGGGTTGTGCTGTCTGGGATTGAGGCATTAAGTCCAACGCCTAAAAACTTACGAAAGCTCATGCGGTCTTGGCATTGGAATTCGGTTTGCACGTCGCTGAGGGAAAACCACAGCTGGAGCAGGTACATTTTAAAAAGTAGGATTTTGGGGTAGGGGCGTCTGCCTATTTTTTTTGTGGGCAGGTGTTGATTGAGCAGGTCTTCAAAGCGTTGCCATGGAAGACTTTGTGTCATTTCTTCAAGGAATCGGTGTTGTGGGCAGGCATCTTGGAGCAGGTAGTCGGCAAAGTTCATAAAAAGTCCTCAAAACAATGTTATGCTCTTATTTTACCAAAAACAACCCACTTTCTCTGTGCCTTCTAAACGCCAAAGAAAGCAGTCAATTGACAGAGCTTTCTTTAGTATTCGATAGATCCTTCTTTTTTACTAGAATATCCTGTTGAATAGGTCGTAAGACGACTTTAATGAAGAAGTCTATGCGCCTTAAAACGCCAGTCGCTTCTTGATATTCACCAAGGCTTTGCTCGGCACAGTACGGTCGTCTAACGCGATTTTCGCCAGCATTTGTCGCGTGTAACGTTTGTAAAACACCAAGTACAACTGCTGGGTGGGATCATCCACATTAAAGCTTACGTTACCTTTTAAGCGTGTGTTCGGATCAATCTTGTTAAACCACAAGCCTGTATCCCCAAACGGCGAGGCAAAAAACGTGCGTTGATCTTCATCCATCACGGCGACATCCATCATCGTAAAGGTGTTGGTGGTGGCATTGCTAACGTCCAGCGTTAAGGTGATTTCCTTATTCTCTCCAAAGGGATCCTTCGCCAGCTGAAAGCCCAAGAGTTTTACCTTTAAGCCGTCTAGTTTCAGATCATCTACGCCGACTTCAAGCGGGTTCATGGAAGGCAAGACCATGCCTTCTTTGAGCTTGATTTTCATTTCCGTACCTGTTTGCAACAGAGCACTTTCGCCTTCTCGCAATAAATTATAAGCCAATCCACCCAAGGCCCCGACGCCTGCCCCAATGGCAAGCGAATAGCCCTGAGAAGCCGCCACTAAGGCGACGCCTCCGAACTTTAAAGCGGCAACAGCCCCTAAGACGCCTCCGCCGAGTGCGTAACCTGTGGAAGTGGCGACGATTTTTGCCCCTGTTTTAAACGTGCCGTCTGACGTCGTGGAGCCTCCTTCAATCGGGATCTCCCGCCCGTCTGGCGTAATCATGTAGTCAAACCTCATCGTCATGTGGCCGTCACGAGCCATGCGTTTGGCACTAGTAATCTCAGCGATGCTTCCGTGAACAATGGTGCCTCGGGGGAGCAGAAGCTTGCCGTTACTGACGTAATCTTTGCTCAGTTTGGCATAAAATTCATCGCCTTCCATGCTCAGGCCTTCGCCAATGGTGGTGACAATTTTAAGATCCAAACTTTCGCTTTTTTCAACTTTGGTGAGATCGTTATAATTCACTTGGGGAAAGCGTTTTTGAAGCGCTTGCGTGACGCTAATCCCTGTGCGGTAGGGAGCATCGGTGGTGCCTTGGATGGTTTCTGCAAGGGTATTCAAGCAGGGGCTACTCATTAATCCCAAAAGCAACAAGGCACGGACTCGTTTTTGTTGAAAAAAACCACAAAAGGGTACAAGCTTCATACGCAGGTTTACCGCCTCATTAAGCGTGAATGATTCTTAGAAACCAACACGTCGACTCTTTCCTATCTGTATTGTAACAGAAGTGCCTGACTCTCACAATCATTAAGGGGTGTAAATCCTTCAGACGATTCGCCCCCTCAAAACGATCGTCCCTATGTGCCGTTAAAACAAAGATTGATGTTAGAATAAAGAAATGAAAAATACCTTAAGCCTATCCCTGCTGCTCTGTGTATCTGCACTGGCCATGATCCCCCTCTGGTTCATGGGCGTCTTAGCCTTTTCAGACAGTCGCGCCGTGATGCAACACCACGGACTGTTGTGGTTGCCCTTAAAGCCGAGCTTGCATGCTTTTGAAGTTCTTTTTTCGGATGTTCGCTTGGGGCTCGCGCTGGGCAATTCCATTGCTGTTGCGGTGGTGGCTACCGCCTTACATGTGTTGACTTCTGCCATGGCCGGCTACGCCTTAGTGCATTTACCCTGTGTAGGCAGGCAATGGTGGACTTTGGGGGTCTTTTTAACGATTTTGGTCCCCCCGCAAGTCAATAGTATTCCCTTGTTTATTTTGTTCAAGCAAGTGGGCTTGTTGAATAGTTACGTGGCCTTGATTTTACCGGCCGTTGTCAGTGGATTTGGAGTCATGCTGTTTCGTCAGTGGTTTTTAAGCTTTCCCTCCGCCTTAAAAGAATCCGCGGAACTAGAGGGGGCAAACCCCTGGCAAACCTTTTGGTACATTGCTTTACCCAATGCCCAAAGCCCCATGATTAGTCTCGCGGTATTGGGGTTTATTGGCTTGTGGGGGAGCTTTTTGTGGCCTTTGTTGGTGATTCAAGACGAACGATTGATCACGCTTCCTGTCTACTTGGCCCAACTGAAGCAGCAGTATCGTGATGTGTTGGATTGGCCGATTTTGATGGCATCGGCGACGTTAGCGATTTTGCCTATAATCTTATTTTTCATCGCACTGCAAAAGCCGTTTTTTGAACAGGGTTCCGTAACGGAAGGGATGAAATAAAACTTAAAACTTTCTTAAGGTCTCTCCCCATTTACAGAATTGCCTTATACTTAAGTGAACTCTTCAGGGAAAGGAACTTTATCTCATGTGGAAACCCTTTAGTTTGATTGCTTTAACGCTTGTCCTTCTTTTTATAGGGGCTTCAATGCTTTTACCTTCATTTACAGGCAAAGCTTCAGAGGCCTTGGATGTCACGGGATATAAGAATTCGTCGATTGGCAAAACACTCCCTCATGTCACGCTGGAAGCGACAGGCGTAAAAAGTAAACACATCAGCCTCCCAGATGATTATTGGAGATACTCACGTTTTGCAGTTTTAATTTTTTATCCCATGGATCAAACCCCCGGTTGCACGATCCAATTGTGTGCCATGAAAGACGCCTATAAAGACTTTAAGCATTATGGCTGGGGAGGGATTTGGGTTGCAGGAGTCAATTCAGCCCCTTTGTTGAGTCATGAGGCTTTTGCGGGCTTGTATAAACTGCCGTTCCCACTGTTGGTCGACAAAGATCGCCAACTGGCAAAACACTTTGATATTGGTGAAACGATGGGGGTCAATAACCGAACGGTTTTAGTGTTTGACATGAATCATGTGATTTGGAAAAAAGAAGGGATGCCTTCCCCCCAAGAAATTTTAGGTGTGATTCATCTACAAGCGGCTCGAACGGAAGTAATATGGACGAAGCCCCAAAAAACATCCCACTAAACTCAAGTCGTTTTTGAAGGTTGACAATGCGTAATGAAAATGTTATGGTGATTCCATGTTAAATTTAGTTTAAGGAATGTCTTTGTGAACCTTACGTCTTGCACCATGATGATGTGTATGACGATGCCGATGCGAATCGGCTTAGGTGAGCCTTCCTTGAAAAAGGCGAGTCATTCTTTCGAATTTTAAATAAAGAAGTCTCGCATTTGGTTTTCAAAGCTCCCTAAGCCTCCAAGCAAGGGAGCTTTTTTATTCGTGTTTTGTTTTTAAAAATGTTAGTATGTTAGTATGTTCGTTTAGTGATGAGTTTAATTTAAAAAAGGAAACGACAATGTCCGAAAATAATTCCCCACAACATTTTGAAACCGCTGCCTTACACGCCGGTTACACCCCCGATGCCACCAACGCTCGTGCGGTTCCCCTGCATCAAACCACCAGTTACATTTTTAATGATTCCCAACATGCGGCCGATTTATTTGGTTTAAAAGCCTTTGGCAATATCTATACTCGCTTAATGAACCCCACCAACGATGTGTTTGAAAAACGTATTGCCGAACTTGAAGGTGGGGTCGCGGCTTTGGCATTAGCTTCTGGGCATTCGGCGGTAGTTGCCACGATTTTAACCCTCGCACACGCTGGGGATCACATTGTGGCTTCAAGCGATTTGTATGGTGGCACCTTGAGCCTATTGACGCATTCACTTAAGCGTTTAGGCATTAGCACCACGTTTGTGTCTTCCAACAACATAAGTGAGTGGGAAGAAGCGATTCAACCCAACACCAAGCTATTTTTCGCAGAAAGCTTGCCTAACCCCCGTTTAGAAGTGGTGGATTTAGAGCCGATTGCGGCACTCGGCAAGACGCATGGCATTCCGTTGGTGGTGGACAATACCATTCCTACGCCTTACTTGCTTAGGCCCATTGATTTTGGGGCGGCGATTGTGATTCATTCAGCGACCAAGTTTATTGGGGGGCAAGGGCTTTCCATTGGGGGGGTCATTGTGGATGGTGGAAACTTCGATTGGGCCAGTAGTGGACGCTTCCCTTTATTGACGGATCCTGAAGAGGCGTATCATGGTTTAAAATACACCGAAGCCTTTGGTAATTTAGCCTTTATTTTAAGGGCCAGAACCGTCACCTTGCGTGATTTTGGCTTTGCGTTGAGTCCCTTTAACGGCTGGACGTTTATTCAAGGGCTTGAAACCTTGGCCTTGCGTATTGAACGCCAAAGTGCAAATGCCTTAAAATTGGCAAACTGGCTAGAAAGTCATGCCGAAGTAGACTGGGTGAAGTACCCCGGTTTAGCGTCTAGTCGCACGGCACACTTAAATGCCAAGTACTTACCCAAGGGGCAGGGGGCCGTATTGGGTTTTGCGGTAAAAAAAGGGGCTAAAGCCGCTCAAAAACTGGTTGAAAATACAAAACTAGCCAGTCATTTGGCGAACATTGGAGACACCAAAACGCTGATTATTCACCCTGCCAGCACGACGCATAGCCAACAAAGCGACGCAGAACAGATCGCTGCAGGCATTGAGCCGAACTTTGTGCGAGTGAGTGTGGGGATTGAGCATATTGACGATATCACCGCGGATTTGTCTCACGCCTTTGAAACACTCCATTCTGATGTTTTTGTATAGGTATAGTATTTTAAAGAGTTTTCCGTACAGTAGGCTAGACGAGGAGCCTAGATTATTTTGTGAAGGAGTGTAGATAGACCTACATGACTGAACAAAATAATCGTAGCGACAAAGTATAGACACTGTAGGGGAAATTATTTAAAACACTATAGAGTCGTAAAAATAGAGAAAGCCCCCCGCCCTTCAAAGAAAAAGGGACAGGGGGCTCATTTTTTTTGAAAATGGTATAGTGTAAAAAAGCATGGCGAAAGAAGAACTTTTCATTGTATAATAGAAACAGTTGTAAAGGTTTTCGCGATGGATATTTCAAAAAAAATCGATTTACGTCCTTTCCTCTATGGAAGAGACCCTCAACTGCTTTGGCATTTCGATGCCGTTGAATTTAACACCCCTGAACTAGTCGCCGTGGTGGATGTTGACCTAAAGCTGGTGAAAGATTCCACAGGCTTTGTCGTCAAAGGCAAGTTAAAAGGTCAGGGGAAAGTCCCTTGCCAAAATTGTTACGCTACTTTATGGGCGACGTTTGAAGGTGACGTACTAGAACATTATGTGCTAGAAAGCATCGGCAAAGAAAAGGACAAGGCTCACCAAGTCGAATTGCTTAAAGAAGACTTTTACGAAGTGGTCAACCCTTTGCATCCCTTTGATTTATGGGATCTGGTGCGCCAATGCGTGATTTTGATGCTCCCTGCATTTAAGCCCTGCGAATTTTCTTTAAACGACTGCCCAAACGCCATTACAGAAGTTCCTAAAAATGATGTTTGAAGCGTATTTTCAGTGGAGCCAACAGCATCCCTTGCAGGACTTCAACGTCGAAACAGATGCGTACTTCATGCGTTTGGCACTAGGTGAAGCCGAAAAAGGATGGTTTGCGGCACGTCCCAATCCCTTGGTGGGTTGCCTCTTGGTGGCTGAATCCACGAAACAAGTACTCAGTAAAGGGCATCATGCGTGTTACGGGCAAGCTCATGCAGAAGTTCAGGCCTTAAACGGCCTTCACGCGGGGGAATCTGCTGGAGTGACGGCTTATGTAACCCTTGAACCTTGTAGTCATTCAGGTCATACGCCCCCTTGTGCTGATGCCCTCATTCACGCAGGCATCACCCGATGCGTCGTTGCCCTGTCGGATCCTCACCCAAAGGTTGCGGGGCAAGGCCTCCAGCGTTTAAAGCAAGCAGGCATAGAAGTGCGCTGTTTTGAAGAGGAGCATTCCAAAGAGGCTCAGACGTTGATTGATGGTGCCAAGGCCTTAAATCTTGCTTTTTTATGGGCGTGCCGAAATAAGCGTCCCTACATCGCTTTAAAAACAGCTCAAACCTTGGATGCCGCCATTGCCACTCGCAACGGCCACAGTCAATGGGTCACGAGCGAAGAGGCTCGTGCGTGGGTACATAAAATGCGAGGCGGCTTTGACGGCATTCTTTCTACGGCAGAAACCGTCTTGAAAGACGGTTCCCAACTCACCGTGCGAACCCCGTTGTGGGATTATACCAAAGATGGGGGAAAGCCACCAAGACGCGTGATTTTAGATCGTCATTTCCGATTGGCAGAAGTCGATTTTCACCCCTTGTTTGACACAGCCGAAGCCGAAACGTGGTTATTGGTAGACGAAGATGCATTGGCAGATCCTGCCAAACAGAAAGCGTATACACGTTTGATCGATTTAGAGGTGAACGTCAAGCCCCTTCCCTTTAAGGGCAAAGCGTTGCTCCCGTTATTAGAATGGCTGTTTACATGGGGCATTCATGCCTTATGGGTAGAAGCAGGGGGGCGCCTAGCGGCAAGCTTGCATCAGCAAGGTCTGGTGAATGACTATAATATCTTGATTGCCCCTAAGCTCTTAGGCGATCCTCACCAACATATTCCTGCGTGGCACTTACACACCGAAGACCCCCCTTCTCGGATGAATCAAGCATCGGTTTTACAGTTGCAAAGCGTCCGTCCAATAGGGCAGGATGTTTTACTGAACTTAACGTCTTTAGATTAACGTTGCCCGAGTAAGCGTTTTAATTCGTCAGGGCGAGTGGTTTTACGGATGGCATCTTCAAAAGTAATTTGATTTGACGCAATTAGACGAAACAAAGAGTTTTCCATGGTCGTCATTCCCAATTCTGCCCCTGTTTGAATAGACGAATAAATTTGAGCCGTCTTTCCTTCACGAACTAAGTTGGCAATCGCAGGGGTCACCACCATAATTTCTTGAGCCAAGGTGCGTCCTTTAACTTCTTTGAACTCATTGGTTTTAGGAAGCAATACTTGAGACATAACCGCCACAAGGGAAGACGACAACTGAACTCGAATTTGCTGTTGTTGTTCAGAAGGAAAGGCATCCACGATACGATCAACCGTTTGCATGGCACTGCTGGTGTGAAGCGTACCAAAAACCACGTGTCCTGTTTCCGCTGCTGAAATAGCAAGCGACATGGTTTCTAAATCTCGAAGTTCGCCTAGTAAAATGACATCGGGATCTTCTCGTAAGGCAGACTTCAAAGCGTTAGCAAAGCTTTTGGTGTCTGCCCCCAATTCACGTTGATGCACCATACTTTTTTTAGAACGGTGGATGAATTCAACAGGATCTTCAATGGTTAAAATATGTTCAGATTTTGTTTCGTTGATATAGTCGATCATCGCAGCGAGTGTGGTCGATTTTCCAGAACCTGTAGGTCCTGTCACTAAAATTAACCCTTTTGTGCGGTGGCACAATTCACGACAAATTTCAGGCAATTTTAAGGCTTTTAGAGAAGGAGTCTTGGAATTAATCATGCGAATAGCCGTAGCATAGTTGCCTTTTTCACGATACACGTTGACACGAAAGCGACCGATACCTTTAAGGCCGTATGCAAAGTCCAGCTCCCAGTTTTGTTCTAGTGTTCGGCGTTGTTCGTTGTTTAACATGGTAAAAATAAGGGTTTGGCATTCATCTTTACCAAGTGGGGGGTAGGTTGTACAAATCAAACTACCATTGACTCGAATAATCGGAGAAGACCCCACAGACAAATGCAAATCACTAGCACCGTTGTCAATAACATCTTTCAGTAAACCGTCTAAGGTTGGGGTGGCATTGGTAGTACTATTCATTAAGGCGAGGTTCCTTGTTAAAGGGGGGGGATAGAAGTGTCTATGTACTTTTCGACACCTTACGCATAAGGCTTGAACGGGGATCTTAATTCTTTACAATGGAGGTATTCTTATTATAAAGGCTATCTATTTTAATCAAAAAAATGAGGGAAAACATAAAGAGTTCGGTGGATAAACGCCCCCAAAGCTGGAGGGTCTCGAATGTAAAGAACCTACACGTGAGCCAAGTGTAAATGTTACGCTTGCGTTACAAAAACACAAAAAGACGCTAAAAAACTTGTCTTAAAAAATATTCGTAACACAATTAAATAAGTCAAGCTGTCTCATTTAAATAGTGGATTGAATGACTTCGTTTTAATAAGCTTGTTTCTAGGAATTATTTGTTCCATGTTTCCCTTGTCGCTGTTTTCACCTCGCCCGACTGTTAAAGCTATGTCTTGTCTCCCTTTAACTGAAGTCGTTTTTTTAATGGCTGGCGTTTTAATGTTGGCGATAACCTTAATGGAAACCAGTCTAATTCCTCAAGCCTCTATTACTCAAAATGATTTGATGGTGGCTAAAATCAAGGCTCAAAAAGTTGTTCTTGCCCAAGATTCTTTGTTTGATTTGGACGCTTTACAATACAACCCTTAGGTACTTTTCTCAAACGATTCTAGTTAAATCTCGGCTTGTGTATTACTTTTTCATGATATAATCACGCTTAAGCCTTTTTTTAAATAGCCTGTTTGCTAGCATCAATTAAACTGCTCCTTGTTTTATATAAGTAGTTTTCTTCCCTTTACCCTTCTTGAACGAATAGGAGTCCACCCCCTTGAACGACAATAGCCCTTCACGCCAAAAACCCAGTATGGGAACTTTAGATCTTCAAGGTGAGCCGTCGTCTTCTCAGTCGTTACCTACTTTGTCGTTAAATACGGACGAAGCTTCTGAAAATAATTGGGAAGAAATTCAATTGCCCGCTTCTTTTCAGCGTTTAACGGATTCTTCTGAACGCTCTTTTTCTGCGAGGGACTCACGTGCTCAAAAGTCTCAGGCGCCTCGCCCTTGGGTGAACATTTTAGTCCGATCAGGGATTTTACTAGCAGGGGCGCTGAGCGCTTTATTGATTTTTCTATACGCCATACGATTTGTTTTGCCAAATGCGTATAAATCTTCCGTCGATGCTGCTACGTTTAACATGTTGCCTGGGGCGGACCCTACACAAACCGTTTTAGTGATGGGAGTCGACAGTAACGGCAATCGCGTGGGCGATACCTATTTAGGCACCCGTACCGATACCATGTTACTGGTTAAGCCCAACCCCAAAGAACAAAGCCTGAACATCGTTTCTTTGCCTCGTGATTCTAAAGTGTATTTGGATGAAGAACATTCGCGTGTTGGAAAATTGAATGCGGCCCATGCCATGGGTGGCCCAGACAAAACCCGTAGCGTCATTGCTGAATCGCTTGGTGTGCCTGTGCAAAAGTACTTGGCGGTTGATTTTCAAGCGGTGCGTGCCATGGTTGATGCCTTAGGCGGTATTGACGTTTATGTGCCTCAGCGTATGCGATATACAGACAACACCGCCAAATTACGGATTAACCTCAATGTAGGTTGGACGCACATGGACGGCAAAACAGCAGAAGGCTTCTTACGTTTTCGTCATGATGTTTATGGAGACATTGGACGGGTGCGTCGTCAACAACAATTTATGACGGCCATTCGCGAACGTTTAAACTCTCCTGATGTCGTCTTGCGTTTGCCTGAACTCATTCAAGTGATGAGTCAATATGTGCATACCAATATGAATCCCGCTGAATTGTTGCAGTTTGCCAATTATGCCAAAAAAATCCCGACTAAAGATATGCGATTTGCCACTTTGCCAGGGCATACCTCGTCTCGAGAAGGAACCAGTTACTGGATTATTGATCAAGAGGAAACCGAACAAGTGCTGAGTCGCCTTATTTATGGGGTACCTTTGGTGGCTGAAACGGAAGATGGCGAACCCTTAAGCGACGTGAAAAAAGTCGGCATTTTGTATTCTCGTAGTATAGATACGGAGCAACTCGCGGCGATTGAAACCCAACTAAACACCTTGGGTTGGAAGGTTGTGTGTCGTCAACGCTCAAGCGTGCCTAGCACGTCTATTATCGACAGTTCCTTACGGTTGACCCAAACAGGTATTGAAAGTTTGCAAGGTTCAACGCCTTTATTAAGCAAGGCTCGTGTGACGTTTGTGCCTCGTACGTCTAGCTTAACTCCGTTGATGTGTGGTTCAGAACAAGTGACTCTATATTTGGGTGCGGATGTGGCATCCTCTTCGGCAAAATCAGAATAACTGAAGCCAAGACCACTTCGTGTGCAATTCTTTTGATCAGACTAGGGATTTAATTACTCTTGCTTCAAAGCAGGTGGAATTAAACCTTCTTTCCACAACAGAGATTTACTGACCGTTTGCTCCAATACATCCCACGGCAAAAATTCGTGTTCAGGGCGTTCACGCTCGCCATACCAAGCGGCTGAAGGTATCGCGAAGCCTTCCCGTTGAAGTTCCTTCATCGCTCGGTTGACATGTCCATGCGTTCCGCCTAAAGCGCTAAAGCGTTCTAAGAAAGGTGCTAGTCTTCGGTCTCCACGGCTCACCATGGCTTGAAAGGTGTCCCATTTAGGGGAAGAAGGCCTAAACTCAGCGTTGTGGACAATGCCCTTTTGTAAAATGGCCATCCGCTTTTTTAAGTCGGATGTAGACAATCGAGGCATCCATTGAAAGGGCGTCCACGCCTTGGGAACAAACGTCGAACACCCCAGAGACAGCTTTAATTGAGGATGCGCCTTATGCAAGGCTTTAACCAACTCAATGCTTTCTTGTAGGTGGGCTTCTTCTTCATCTGGCAGGCCAATCATGTGGTACAGTTTCAAGCCTTTCAAGCCCGACTGCGCCACCTGTTCAGCGGCTTGGAAAATGGTTTCCTGCTTCAAGTTTTTGTTAATGCGACGCCGTAACCACGGGGATCCACTTTCAATGGCTAGGGTTACGTTGGTACTTCCACTTTGCGCGAGCGTTTCACAAATCGTTTTGGTGAGTGTGTCCGCCCGTAAAGCCCCAAAACTCACGCGTAGATTTTCTTGCTGACGAATAAAGGCACAAAGCGCTTCAAAATCAGGATGATCCGCAATCAACGCCCCCACCAGTCCTAATTCATTCGTGTATTTCAACCCCTCTTCAACCGCTTTTTTTAAGGCTCCCAGACCTGCTGGACGGGCGGGCAAGGTGGAATAGCTGGCCAAGCAAAAGCGACAGCGATGCGAACAGCCTCGCATCACTTCCACCAAAAAACTTTTACCAAAAACACTGGCTTCACTTAAAATGGGCAAGGTGGCCACTTCAAACGCTAAGCCTTGAAAACTTTGACGCTTCACTGTTCGTGGAATGCCTGCTTCGTTGGGGGTCATACTTAAAAGGGGGGCATAGCCTGACTCGTCTTTTTCAGCATAGACGGCTTCATAAAAACAGGGCACATAAACGCCTTCAACCGCTTGAGCCAAGCTTTTTAAGCGTTCACGCTTGCTTAGGTGACGATGCCTTTTCAAGTGAAGCATGGCCTTGATTAAGAGTTCTTCGCCATCGCCAATCAAGAAAAAATCTAAAAAAGGGGCGTACGGTTCAGGGTTGGTGGAAGGCACGGGGCCTCCCGCAAAAACGAGGGGGAAGTCTTCTCCACGATCTTCACTGCGCAAAGGGAACCCTTCGACTTGAAAACAACGGAGTATTTCTAAAATATCCAGTTCAAACGAAAAAGAAAAGCCAATCACATCCGCCTGTTTAAGGTGGGCCGTCTTGCCGTAATCTTCGGTGGTGAAGCGTTGGGGGGATGTTTCAGGGTGTTTGTCTAATCGCGCAAACAGCATTAAGTAGCCCAAGCTTGCCATTGAAATAGCATAACTGGCTGGGTAGCACCACGCAATGTTCAGGGCATCGGAGGTTTTGGCTTGGCTGACTTTATATAAATAGGTTTCGCGCGTGGCACGTGGCGGGATTTTCATACCTTTTAGTCTAGCCTAAACACCCGTTTCTGCAAGACTCCCGAGGGCAAATGGCAGCAAATAGCATGGGTTTTTGAACGTGTTCAGTTAAGACCGTTTTATCTATCGGATACTCTAATCGTTTGATTGATATGAACCAGTCGTTTTGAATAAAGTTAAGCACACGATCCCCTTCACAAGAATCCCAATCGACTTTAGTCTGAGAAAACACCACCTTTTTACTGAGGCTCTTATATCTTTTTTGTTTTTGTGGGATAGTTAAACTAATTCATTCCCCCAAACAAATCAAGGAGCCTGTATGATGAAACTATTTGTAGATACCGCTGATCTAAACGAAATTCGTGAAGCTGCCAGTTTAGGCGTTATTTCAGGCGTCACCACCAACCCCACCTTGCTAGCCAAAACAGGCAACGGCAACGTGAAAGCCACCATTCTTGAAATCTGCCAAATTTTCCCCAACGCCCCAGTGAGCATGGAAGTCTTGAGCGATGATGCTGAAGGTATGATCCAAGAAGGCCTAGAGTTTGCCACGTGGGCGCCGAACATTTATGTGAAGATTCCCTTTGGCCTTGAAGGCATGAAAGCGGTTTCGGCCCTTACGGCAAAAGGCATTAAAACAAACGTGACTTTAGTCTTTTCCCCCGCGCAAGCCTTGCTCGCAGCCCGTGCGGGAGCCTCCTTTATTTCCACCTTTGTGGGACGTTTAGACGATATTGGCCACGAAGGCCTAAGCGCCACCGCAGAAATAGTCGAGCTTTTGGGCAATTATGACTTTGATTCTGAAGTCTTGGCCGCCAGCATTCGCCACCCCTTGCATGTGGTGCAAGCCGCCCAAGCAGGCTGTGATATTGCCACCATCCCTATGAAAGTCATCAAGCAGTTGTACCAGCACCCTTTGACGGAATCAGGCATTGCGTCTTTTAAAAAAGACTGGGAAGCCTTTCGTGCGACGGCCGTTTAAAACACGCCACACGTGGCCCAAGCCCCTAAACGCCTCTACTTGTTTAGGCGTGTTTGTATGATATAGTACTTTTTATGTTAGAGTAACCTCTATACCCCCCTTGCGATAAAAGGATTCGTCTATGCCTCTGTCTTCTGAAGCCTCTTCATGGTCCCCTTATTCTTGGCAAGCCAAGCAACGGCACCAAATGCCTAGCTACGCCAATGCTGAAGAACTCCAGAACGTGCAGGAACGACTCAAAGCTCTGCCCCCACTGGTCTTTGCAGGGGAAGCACGAGATCTTAAAAAACAACTGGCTAAAGTGGCTCGTGGAGAAGCTTTTTTACTTCAAGGCGGGGATTGTGCCGAAACCTTCAAAGATTTTTCCGCCGTTCAAATCCGTGATACCTTCCGCATCCTTCTTCAAATGGCGGTGGTGCTTACCTATTCAGGCCGTTTGCCTGTGCTCAAAGTCGGACGCATGGCCGGGCAATTCGCCAAGCCCCGTTCCAGCGATATGGAAACCCGCAACGGCGTAACCCTCCCGAGTTTTCGTGGGGATCTGATCAACGGCATTGATTTTAACGAAACCAGCCGTCAACCCGACGCGCGACGTATGATTCAAGGCTATCATCAATCCGCCGCAACACTTAACTTGCTTCGTGCCTTTGCCCAAGGCGGTTATGCCGATTTACATGAAGTGCATCGTTGGACGCTTGACTTCATTAAAGACGACCCGCTTTACGAACGTTACAATGAACTGGCGGATCGCATTTCCGATTGCTTGGCGTTTATGGAAGCCTGCGGCATGAATCCGCAAAACGCCCATATGTTACGTGAAACCGATTTTTATGTGTCCCATGAAGCCTTGCTATTGCCTTATGAAGAAAGTTTGACTCGGGTGGACAGCACCACGGGTGACTGGTACTGCTGTAGCGGGCATATGTTGTGGATTGGCTACCGCACCGCGCAACTCGATGGCGCCCATCTCGAGTTTTTAAGAGGCGTTCAAAACCCCTTAGGCCTTAAAGTGGGTGTGGGTACAGAAATTGATCCGCTCCTAAAAATATGCGATGTCTTGAATCCAAAGAATGAGGCTGGTCGTTTAACCTTAATCAGTCGCATGGGGGCAGGCCAAGTAGAAAGTCACTTACCCAAACTGGTACAAGCCCTTAAACAAGAAGGACGTGAAGTGGTGTGGACGTGCGACCCGATGCACGGCAATACACATACCTCTCAAAGTGGGTTTAAAACCCGTGGGTTTGACTCGATTTTGTCTGAAGTAAAAGACTTTTTTGCGGTGCATCAGGCCTTGGGGACTCATGCAGGAGGAGTGCATTTTGAACTCACTGGTCAAGACGTCACCGAATGCATCGGGGGCTTGGTCAATGTGCTTGATGAAGACTTGGGCAACCGTTATGAAACGGCTTGTGATCCTCGACTCAACGCGCATCAGTCTTTGGAATTGGCGTTTTTAATCTCTCATTTACTGAGATAAACCTTCCTTATTCAGGCAACTGTAATTTAGGTTTAATCGAAACCGCTTGCTTGGCTGAAGGATGTTCTGTGTTGGGTGTTTTAAGAATGGTTTCAGAGGCGCTTCGTTTACCCCGAAGGCGTGGAAGGTTCATCAGCGGTTCTGGCGTGACTGTCGGAGACACCCCCTGTTTCCCTGGCATGTTGGACAAGGAAAGACGGACGCTTGGTTTGACCTGTGGCGCTAGGTTTAAGTAGTGAATGGCATCCAACGCCACTTCTCTAAAAATTGGGGCGGCCACGGTGGATCCCCAACTTTCCGCCATTTTAGGACTGTCCACCACGACCATCATCAAAATTTCTGGCGATTCAGCAGGAAAATAGCCAATAAAGCTGGTCACAAGGCCTCCGCCTGAATAGCCCCCACCACGTGCTTTTTTAGCTGTACCGGTTTTACCCGCCACATTGATAAAATCCAAATACGCGGGGTGGGTTTTGTTATGCTCTAAAGCCGTTGTCAGTAAATAAGTCATGGCTTGAGCCGTTTGTGGCCGAAACACCCGATGCGCCTTTTGAGCAGGGATTTTGGTGGCTAAATCTTTGGCGTAACGCTGGGCGTCTTTTAGATTTTCCGCGCGGACGCCTTTAAATAAACGAGGCGGTACCCACACCCCTCCATTGGCAATGGCATTGACCGCCATGGTCATTTGTAAAGGCGTTGCCATAATCCCGTAACCATAGCCCAAAGAAGCCTGCTGAGATTCGCTCCACTGACGGTAATCGCTCACCACGCCCTTGGATTCTCCCGTCATAGCGATGCGGGTGGGCTTTCCAAACCCTAAGTTTTTTAAGCGTTTATAATACGTGGCAGGGTCCATCATCAAGGCTATTTTGGCACTGGCAATGTTGGAAGAATGTTGTAATAAGTAAATCAAATCGATATTGCCGGGGTAGGGCGACTTATGGTAATCATAATTTTGAATGGACCAGCCCCCCACTTTCATCCGGCCTGTGTCTAAAATACGACTTTTGGGGTGAATCAGGCCTTCATCTAAGCCGTTTGCAACGGTTAAAATTTTAATCGTCGAACCCGGTTCGTACACATCGGTAATGGCCCAATTTTTCAGTTCTTCATAGGTCGCTTTTGGGTACTGTTCAGGGTTAAAATCAGGAAAAGCGGCCAAGGCTAAAATTTCTCCTGTCTTGGGTTTCAACATAATCAAAGCCGCACGTTGCGCTTTAGAACGAATCATACCCGCCTTTAATTCCCGTTCAGCCACAAATTGTAAACGACTGTCAATCGTCAATTGAACATCTTGAGCATCCGCCACTTGCACAAAATGCTTCAATGAATGTGCGTCATGCACCAAGGGGCGTCCTCTCCCGTCTACCCAAAGAGGTTGCTTGCGTTTTTGCATGAACCAGTCACTACTTAAGTCATCTAGTTTTGAATGCACCCCTGTCGAAATTTCCGCGGCATCATTCACATAACCCAACACATGAGACGCCAAGCGTCCTTGGGGGTAACGGCGTAAAGGCTTTTGAAAGGGATCTAGCCCCCCAATGCGTTCTTTGGCTAAACGCCCTTGCCCCGTTTGTTTGTCTCGCGTGGGTTGCCCTGTTTTTTCGTCCAACAAAGGGACTTGGACGCGTTCTGCACGAATGGCCTCAATCGTTTTTTTTTCCAGATTTGACGCAAGTAAAATAGTCGTATACGGCAAACGTAACTTGCGGAGTATTTCGGCTTGGGGGTGCTTGAGATGTTTCCCCAGTAAACGAGCCACTTGTGCTAAGGGTTGTTTTTTATACTCTTTAGGGTGCATGTAAAGGTCGTACACAAGGGTGTCTTGCGCGAGGACAAGGCCGTTTCGATCGACAATGCGCCCCCGATAGACTTGCGAAAGTTGAGTGCGGTGCTGGCTACGATCCATTTTTTGTCTCAGTTGTGGACCTTCAATCACCTTAAGCTTAAAAATTTGCCCCGCCATTAAAAGAAACAGCACAAACAACCCGAGTAAAATAATGGAAAGGCGGGTGGAATGCATAAAACCGTTGGGAAGGGGGGCATACTTGAACACGCGTTCCCCCCGACTCACCCCCTCTGAAACATCATAAGGACGGCGTGATTTGGAACGTCTTGGCGAGGTGGGTCGGGGCTTGTTCACAAAAAATCCTAAAGGCTACAGGGAACTTCCCCTTATTGTAGAGGAACCCTTCTAAAAAGAAAAGGCTTCTATAGATAAGAGAGTCTCTACTTTTTCTTTTTCTTGTGGTTTTGTGCCGAACGCTTCTTGGGCTTCAAGCCACTTTGCTTGTTTAGGGCATGACGCTTGCGTTTAATGAGTTCATCCAAATTGGCGGAAGTCCCCGTGGCCTGTCCCGTGGATTCCTCGTCGTCTTCGTCTTGCTCTGAAGGCTCTTCTGTAAAAACATCCTCCACAGGTGGGGAATTGTCAACAGAAACCACTTCAGCCACAACGCTTTCAGCCACTTCCACCAACTGGTTTAACAAACCTTGTTCGCCTTCAAAATCAAAGGGCATCGGCACTTCAGGAATCCCCAACTGTTCTAGGGCAGATGTATTTAAGGCGTTTTGAACGTCGTTATTCATCACTTTTTCTGCGGGAGTCATGCGAGAGACATCCAACAAAAAGCGATGCGACGCCGTTTTCTTGGTTTCCGAATCTTCCGCATGACGCAAGGCTTCTACAAAAGGCAATACCACATCTTGAATCAAGTCAGACGCCTCATGGACTGCTTTCCTTACAACAGGGGCTTCCTCGTCCCGTTGCTGAAGTTGTTCAGCGAGCTTGGCAAGCAAAACGGGTTTGGCGGCTGTGTCTACCGCATTTAAAACGTCTTGCGTTTTTTGGGCGCTATTTTCTGAAACAGGGGGCGTTAAAATCACAGGGGTCGTTTCTACCGGGACTGTTCCCGACTTGGCTTCTAAAGCAATGGCCTCGTCTTCGCCGTCTTCTCTTTCAGGTTCAAGATCTGACGAGTCATCGGCGTCTAAGTCGTCGTCCCCGTCAAAGACGTCTTCTCCCATGGCTCCTGCTTCACGACGCGCCAGCCGTTCGGCACGTTCAAGGTCTCGTTGCAAGAAGCTATTGAGCAGGGTCATAAAGTTGGTGTTTTTGGCATTGAAACGCATGAGGGCTTGATGCACCGCACGTGGAGGAAAGCCCAAGGGCAGCGTTTTTGAAAACAAGGCATTCAAGGTTGAAAGGCTTTCTTCGCTCAATAATTCGGCGTAATCCGGCTCAATGGAAGCACGATCGTCATAGCCTTTAAGGTATAAGGCATCTCCCGGTTGAAGGGGAGGCTTTTCATCTCGTCTTGAACGTCGTTCACCGCGTTTGGCGTCAGGCTTGCTGTCGGTTTTGGCGTCTGCTTTTGCCTCTAGCTTCGTTTCTTCGATGATTTCTTCTTTAGGCGCATTTCGATGATGGCGCGAATCTTGGCGTTCCCCACGTCCTGTTTTTTCAGGGGGGGCGTCGTCTCTTTTAGAACCGTGTGGGTACTTGTCTTCTTTGTTACGGTTAGAGGGACGATCTTTGTCGTTACGCTCAGCGCCTTTAGAACCCCCTTTGGCATTACTGCTTCGGGGAATGCGACGGCCTGTGAGGCGATAATCAGGCACATCCGCCGTGGTGCTGACCCAGTTGAAGTCAATGTTTCCGTCGGTGGCTTTGGCCACTTCTTCGGCGAAAATCTCGCTCAAGGCTTGACCTTGACGATGACGCGTCATTTCCACCAAGCCCAAATCGGTGAGTTGCCCCACTTGAGGTTTGGCTTTGTCTGGGGCGAGTTCATTTTCAAAGGCTTGTAAAATCGAAAGTTGATCCGCACGGCTTTCCATATCAATAAAATCGCACACAATCATGCCCCCAATGTTACGCAAACGCAACTGACGGGCAATTTCTCGGCAAGATTCAAGGTTGGTAATGCGGATGGTTTCCGCTTGAGACGACAGACTCGTAAAACGACCACTGTTGACGTCCACAACCGCCAAGGCTTCAGTGGGTTGAACATACAGGTAACCGCCACTTGGCAAGGGGACTTTGGTTTGCAGGGCTTGGCGAATTTCTCGTTCAACGCCTTTGGCCACCATAATGGACTGTTGCCCCGTGTATTGTTGCACACTAAGGGTTTTGTCTAAGTTCCAGTTTTGAAGCAGTTGTTGCGCACGCTGCGCCCCAAAGGCGGTGTCAATCACCAGTTCATCGACGTGCTCAGTGACCAATTCCCTTACCACACGATAGATTAAATCTTGATCTCGATACAATAACGTGGGCGGATCACCACCATCCGCCATGGTGACTACATTTTGCCAGCGTTCAAGCAAGACTTCAAAATCTTCCAAAATATCACTTTCCGTTTGCCCCGCTGCTTCAGTCCGTACAATCACCCCAATACCACTGGTTTTGACTAAGCTACAAATGGCCTTTAGACGAGAGCGTTCTTGTTGCGTTTCAATTTTACGACTAACACTGACCCCACGACTCCCCGGCATTAACACCAAAAAACGACCCGGTAAAGAAATGTTTGTCGTAACTCGAGGCCCCTTATGCCCTGTGGGTTCTTTAATGACTTGTACAATCAAGCGTTGACGGGGCTTGAGGCGTGTTTTAAGCTCTCCACGACCTTGCACATCACTGCTGTGCAAAAAGCCCATTTTGTCTCCACCCACGTTGACAAAGCCTGCGTCGATACTGGGTAAGATGTTTTCCACTTGAGCCAAGTACACATCCCCCAAGAGCATCTCGCCTCGGTTAATAATGAACTCAATGGCTTTGTCGCCTTCCATAAGAGCCGCGATATTGTCACGTTCAGAGATAATAATTTTACGACGAGGGGCAGCTTTGGTAGCGGTGCCTCCTTGGTTTGGGTTACTCATAGGTCTAAAATCTTTCTAATACTAGGACGTTACGGTCATGGCGTCTGCCAGCCTCGTCCACTTATAATACCAATAATGTTATTCTTTATATCTATAGCCCAAGAAGGGAACCGACGTTCCAAACATGAATGATATAGATATTTAGGCGATGTTTCCATACACAAAATTAAAACGGGAACGAAAAACTTAAAACGACTTGTTTCGCTTATGGCATTGACCATGGACGAAACCCCCTTGACGTGGTTTCATTCTATTCCCTTTGGCACGACCTTGCGTTTTTACAAGGGTGGCACAACTCACTATTTCAAGCCTTACAACTCAGGTGGACTCATCACAAGTTTATACAAAAGCCAAAACTTCAAGGTGAAGGAATACCAAGGCATCCGTTCACAAAAATTAACGTAGCGAAGCAAAAGAACCCGTGTAAAAGCCTGCGGCTATAAATAAGGCAAGGAAACCATCTGCGTGTTCTTCATTGGAACAAGGGGCGGTTTCGCTTTTACGAGCCATTAAAATGACCCAGTCTTAAGCGTTCGAGGAAAGGTGTTTTAGCAAGACATTAAGGTAACGTCTTCTTGAGATGATGTCAAAGAACCAAGTGCTAAGGATTGACGGGTGACTTGCCAAGGCATTTCAGGTGCAAGAAAATCTAAAACCCAGTCAGGCTTAACCCATAAGGTACCCCCCGTCATAAGCGGGTTAGCACGTTCCACTTGAAAGTCTAGGCGAATTAGAGAAGCTTGCGTTTGGATTTGAATGTGCTTGACATAAGGCTTTATGTCTAGGGTATACGCCCCACGCTTCTTGCTAACTGCTTCAACCATCCAATGCGGTTCATGGATTAAGGTTTTTAGCTGTTCTCTTATCATACCTTCTGTTGTACCATTTGCGCAAGGGGTAATTGCAAAATAGTGCATCGATTGAAGCATTTTTTCAATACTACTGGCGTGTGCCGTCATGGCTTCAACGTGGGTGACTTGGGCATCTTCAGGCATATGGGGGTTAATTTTTTCCAAAAGTCCGTCTAAAGAAATGGCTTCGTACAAGGAAACATCCACAAAATCGGCCAAGGCTTCTACAAACAGAGGCAACGCTGGGCCAAAGGAGATCATCGAACGAGGGTTATAGCCCTTGGTGTACGCCACAGGCAACTTGCTGAGACGGATGGCGCGTTGAATCAGGCGCATCCAGTCCAAATGCCCGATGTATTTGAGGCTTCCTTTTTTTTGCCAGGTGAAACGCAAGGTCTGCACAGGATCAGGCGTTAGCCTCTGTATCGCAGAGTCCGCTTTTTCTTCAACAGGAAACTCTTGCGTATGTTCAGGCGGAACCAATTCCAAAAGCTCGACGCTTTCACCCACTGGGGGATCGTCTTCCGCTTCAGGCAAGGCTTTCGTGAAGGTAGGCCAAATCCCAAATTCGGTACACACCCCACACAACGAACATTCGTCAAAACACGGCGTTGTCGATGCCGCAATCTTCGAGCGTTCCCATTCGTTTTGTAACCACGATTTGTCTAGCCCCATGTGAATCACATCCCACGGCAACGCCTCATCAGGATCCGTCAAACGCTCTCGCGTATAGGCTTCTTCATCCACGCCCAAGGCTTGCATGGCGTCAAACCACTTGGCAAAGGGCTTGGTTTCGTCCCACGCATCCAAATACGCCCCGTTGCGATAGGCGAGTTCTATCACATCGGCGAGGGTTTCATCTCCCTTTGAAATGACGGCTTCAAGCTTAGAAAGCGTAGGCGTGGTGAAATTGGCTTTGACGCCGCGCATTTTTTTGAATTGTTGGCGCAAGTAATCGATTTTTTCGTTCAGCGTTTCAACCGTGTCTTGAGCGTGCCACTGAAACGGCGTATGCGGTTTCGGCACAAAGTTCGACAAGGTCACGTTCAGCTCCAAGGGCTTACGACGCTTTTGTGGCTCGCTTTTCGCGATTTCCACGCAAGCCCGCTGCATTTGGTACAACAGGCGAATAATGCCGTCTAAATCGCTTTGGGTTTCCGTCGGCAAGCCTATCATAAAGTAGAGCTTCACCTTGTTCCAGCCTGCGGTGTAGGCGGTCGTCACGGCCTTGATGATTTCGTCATCACTGAGGTTTTTATTGACGACATCCCTTAAGCGCATCGTGCCTGCTTCAGGGGCAAAGGTCAGCGTGCTTTTACGGACGCTTTGCACGGCTTCCGCCACTTCAAGACTAAACCTGTCCGCTCGCTGGCTAGACAAGGACAACGACGCCTTTTCTTCCTTGACGGCTTGAGAGACATCTTGGACCAAGTGCTTAAACTGCGAATAATCCGCAATGCTCAACGACAACAAGGAACATTCTTCATAGCCTGTTTCCGCCAATTGCTTCAACATGGTTTCTTTGATTTTGGTCACATCATTTTCTCGAGCAGGCAGGTTAATAAAGGAAGGATGACAAAAACGACACATGCGGTCACACCCGCGACGCGCTTCCACCGTCACACGATCATGCACGGCTTCCACCGCGGGAATCAAGGGGGCAATATCGATGTGATGTTGGGCAATATCCACCACACGCTTATAGGCGTAGTCGTTGTAATTCGGCACAAAAACGCCACTAATTTTGGCAAGCGCTTGCAACTTTTCTTCTCGATTCCAGCCCTTTTCACGCGCTTCAGCGAGCATGTCTAGCACTTCAATGAGCAGTTCTTCACCGTCACCGACCATGAAGCCGTCGAAAAATGGCACCAGTGGCATGGGGTTCGAAGAGCCAGGACCTCCGCCCAAAATGAGCGGCAAGTCGTCTCGCCCGATGCGGTCTTGGCTCCGCAAGGGGATTTGGCAAGCGTCGAGTTCACCGAGTATCGTGGTGTAGTTGAGTTCGTATTGCAGGGAAATGGCCATCAGGTCAAAGTCTTTGACGGGGCGTTTGCTTTCCACCGCAAAGAGCGGGAGGTTGTATTCCGTCAATTTCTGCCAAAAGTCTTTGGCAGGGGCGTAGACCCGATCGCACAAATAATCAGGGTGATTGTTCACCACGCTATAGAGCAATTTTATCGCGTAGCTAGACGAGCCAATTTCGTAAAGATCAGGAAAGGTGAGGGCAAGGGTGGCTTTGGCGGAATCAAAGTCTTTGCGAAAGGCGCCTTGTTCCAAGCCGAGGTATCGACCGGGTTTAAAGACGTGGGGGAGTATTTGGGTTTCAAGCAGGGTCATATCCAATGGGGGCATGGCAGGGGTTTCCGTTTTGTTGGGGGTGTGTAGTGTGTTTGCTCCCTCCCCTTTAAGGGGTGGGTTGGGGTAAAAACATCCGAACCCCTTGACAAAGCGCACGACATTTGACACAATATAAAAAGAGGACGGAGTCCCCTAAGGTCGGTACCCTTAAAGAACTCCACGCTATCTTGTTAACTGCTTATAGCGAGTAGCTTTAGCACTAACAAGAGAATGATAACAAGAATCAGTGTTTCTGTTATATTCATTTTAGCTCACCTCCTTTCTGTTACAGAACGGGGGTGTTGCTATATTAGCAACCCTTTTATTTCGGGTTTTGATTAGACTAACATAAAGCCCTACATGATTCAAGAACCCCTTGACAAAGCGCACGACATTTGACACTCGTTTGAAAATGCTTCTTTCTTTCAGGCAAAGCCGCCCAAACACAAAACCCCCTCCGTGTGAGGAGGGGGGTAAGGGTTGTTATGGATTATGAATTTAGTTTAATATCTCCAAAGTTCCAGCGTCCACCAGCAGTGCTACTCTCAGAACCAACGGTGTATGTTTGTGTGGTGCCTATTTCGACTCCCATTTGATTGAAAACTCTTTTTTTAATTTGACCTTTTTTACCGTTTTTTTCTGGAGGAGTGTAAGTATAAATGGTTTGTTGAATGGGGGTTATTCCATCTTTACCGTATTGAGTGGTTGTACCAGTGAGACGTATCTCACGACCCTGAGCGTCCACAACCTGAGTGCTTAAGTGAAACTTTTCTTTTCCAATAGCACCATACACTTGGGCGTCTGGTTTCTTCTCACCGCCCATCGCCACTTTTGCACCTTTCGGCAGATCGAACACCTTTAGTTTTTCAAACACATTTTTCCCTTTAGTTGGCGCGCCAGTAACTGTAAGATTTGCAGGGTCTTTCGGGTCGGGTTTAGTCCCATTCGACGCTGTAGTTAAGTCGGTCTTTCCTTTTTCGGTGGTTAAACGCCAGCCATATGTTCGACCTGGTATTTTTGCTTCGCAGATCTTGTTATATACAGTTTCATTAGCGCCTGTTTTAACGGCTACTTTACCTGTACAAGTTTTTTCACCATTTTTACCTATTTTTGTTGTACCTGGGTAGTAAATAACCTCGCGGGCATCTTTTTCGGCGCTTGGGGTGTTTGTAAAGGCATACTCTTTCCCTTGGCTGTATATCCCATTGCCAAGCTGAAGCGGTTTTGCGTTTTTGTCACTACCAAATTGTGCAAATATCTGGGCGGTGTCTTGCCCTTTTGCTGTATTTCCCAATACCTGCTTTGATCCTTTAGGAGCAGCTATCGTTTTTTTCGGAGTAACGGTTGGAGCCTTAGGTTTAATTGTTAAATTTGCCGATCCAGTTGAGGTATAGGGGGGGGAATTTGGTACTCCTTTTGCCATGTTTCTGACCTTTCTTCATCGATTTAATTGGGGGTTATTATACAAGGGTGTAAGTCGTTTAGGTTTGTTTTGGCCTACATCAGTATAAAAACAATCATTAAGTAAAGTGATGCTATTTGCTTAATAAATGGTTACATCCCACCGCCACGAATCGAAAAGCTTTCCTGTTCCTCCTCCCTAAGGGAGGAGGAACACCAGCTCAAAAAAGGAGCAAACAACCCCAAAAATCGTGCACTTTACGCACTAGGCAAAGGGCTAAAAAATAGGGTATACTGAAAAAGAGTGGCCTTTTTTCAAGAAGCCTTCACAACCCAGCACATTCCTTGAAAATCGAACAAAAACCCGACTTTCGTGGCCAGAAAATAGACTTTTGTGGCCAGAAAACGGACTTTCGTGGCCAGAAAACAGACTTTCGTGGCCAGAAAACGGACTTTTGTGGCCAGAAATCAGACTTTCGTGGCCAGAAATCAGACTTTCGTGGCCAAAAATCAGACTTTCCGACACACGAAATTAGGCCATTTTTACAGCTTATAACATCTTATAACCTGCGATGCGTAAAAGCCTTCTTTGGGGGGTCGCCCACATAATCTTTCACCAACTGATGATGCCCCGCCAGTTCAAACTTATAGGTTACCAAGCCTTCTAGCCCCACAGGGCCTCGGGCGTGGGTGCGGGCGGTGGAAATGCCAATTTCGGCGCCAAACCCGTAGCGAAAGCCATCCGCAAAGCGAGTGGACGCGTTGACAAAGACGCTGGCGCTGTCTACAGCCTTTAAAAAACGGGCTTGCACCTCAGGGTCTTCCGCCAAAATACCATCCGTGTGGTGGCTGGAATACTGGTTAATATGCGAAATAGCGGCTTCTAGGCCTGAAACCCGCTTCACCGCGAGCGTTAAATTGCCGTATTCCGTGGTCCAATCGCTTAAGGTGGCGGGGTGCGCTTGGGGCAAAAATGCCAATGACGCGTCACACGCATGAAGGGTAATGCCTTCTTCGGCGCACCGAACGCCCAAGAGGGGGTAGAACTCCGCGGCAACGATCTCGTCTACCAACAGCGTTTCTAGGGCATTACAGGCCGAAGGGTATTGAATTTTAGAGTCGATAACCACCTCTAAGGCCTTGGCCAAATCCGCCGACGCATGGACGTACTGGTGACAGATACCGTCTGCATGCCCCAACACCGGAATTCGCGTGGCTTGCATGATGCTTTGCACCAGCTGGTTTGAACCGCGGGGAATCAGGAGATCCACATACTGAGGGTAGTTCAGCATGGCTTGCACGTCTTGACGACTTTCAAGCAAGCTGGCCCAGCTATGAGGCAGAAACTCAAGTTCAGCGGTTAAGGGGTGAATCACGGCATCCATAAAGGCTTGGTTGGAATGCTTGGCTTCTTTTCCGCCTTTAAAGACCACCGCATTGCCACTTTTTAAAATCAGCGACAAAATTTGGGGCATCACATCAGGGCGACTTTCAAAAATAATGCCAATCAACCCAAGCGGAACCGCGCGTTTGCTCAAGATCAAGCCGTCATCTAGTTCCGTCACCGCGAGCACCCGCCCAGCAGGATCTGCCAAGTTCACCAGTTGGCGAATGCCTTGTACGACTTGGCTTAGCTTGCCTGAATCGAGCTTAAGCCGTTGGTACAAAGCCGGTTCAAGGGCGTCTTTATTTTCAGCCAAATCTTGTGCATTGGCGTCAAGCAAAGCAGGTTGATTCGCTTCAATTAAACTTGCTAAGCGTTCTAGGGCGATATTTTTTTCTGAAGTGGAAAGACAAGCCATGGCTAAAAAGGCCTTTTTCCCGCCTTCAAGCGTCTGTTCTATATTCGCGTTCATGGGTCATTTGCCTTATAAAATGGGGATGATGATTATTTAGTTTAGCATAATCTGGCCAAATACGTTACAATAAAACAGAATGACCGCCCTCCCAAACAGAAAGAATCCCCCCCTTGCACGTTCATTTACCTCCTTCTTCCTCTTCTGAAGCATCGCACGATTGTGCCTCGCTTCATCACGGCCCGTGTGAACGGGGCCAAGTGCATGGGTTTGTCTTGAGTTCGTGGTCTCAAATCCGCCTTTTAGGCATCGTGTTTGTGCTGAATCTGGGCTATGCGGGGGTCGAAGCTTTTGGGTCACAACAGACGCATAGCTGGGCCTTAATGAGTGATGCGGTTCACATGCTGGCTGATGCCTCAGGCTTATTGCTGGCTTTTTTAGCCGCCATGTTGAGCCTGTATGTGCAAAAAAATCACGACTACCGAAAAGCCTGGTGGATTGAACGGCTGGCCGCAGGCTGTAATGCCCTTGTCTTAGCAGGGATGAGCATTTTTCTTTGGCAAGAAGGGGTGCATCGGCTTCAGCATCCCCCTGTGATTATCGGGGATTTTTTGCTGTGGATTGCCTTGGGTGGCTTTGTGGTCAATGCCCTTTCAGCGTACTTGTTGCATCAAGACAGCCACCACCATGTCAACATTCGGGGGGCGTATGTGCATGTAATCAGTGATACACTGGGTTCGGTGGCCGCGATTATTTCCGCCCTATGCGTGTTATTTTTTCAGTGGCTTTGGATGGATGCGGTGATGTCTTTACTGGTGGCAGGGCTGGTGACTTGGGTGGCCATAGGTTTTATTAAAAGCGTGTGGCATAGTCTTCAAGAAGCCCCTAGCGAAGCGGCCTTTGAACATCCCTTACTTCATGCGGAAGAACAGCCCCATGAAGCGCCTTAGAACCTTTCAAATACTCTGCTTGGGAATGCTTGGCTTGAGCCTTTTTACCGCGATGAGCATGCTTGCTTTGGCAGAAAAGGCGCCGTATTACGACGTTTACTTGACGTTTCGGCGCATTTGTCGAGCGTGTTGCATGCAACCCGTTTCCAGCACGCACGTCCGCTTAGTGAATCAAGCGGGGGAAGCAGAAATCGTGCTAGTGCGTGATATTTTGGGGGTGGATGAGCATCCCGTTCAACGCAAAGTCTTGGAACATTTTACCAAGCACCTGAACCCTATTAGCATGCATTACTTATTGCCCGATGCCCATTTTGGGGTGGAAAACGACTTTTACGGGCATTACGGCAAGCCCCCGTTTATTTGGGATGAAGAGTAAACCTATTGAGACATTTCACTATTTAGCTGTATTTTAAGTTGACTTTATTTAAGATAGTGACTGCCTAGTGTATCCATAATTTGATTTGGATTTGGTACAGATTGTTGTAAAAAGCTTGAAAAGTTTGTTTGCCTATGTCATACTCATCATTAGAAAAGTGGTGATTACCCTTGGAAACGTGAATGTATTTTTAACGTAAATACAGTTTTCTACATACCCCATTACTAGAATTCTGATTTCTTCTCATCAAATGATGGTGAAGAAAAAACAAAAGCCCTCTATTTCACTAGGGGGCTTTTGCTATGAGTGTGTATTGTTTTATGCTACACTAACTCCTGTTGAGATGAAAGGAGGCCCCCATGCCCTTAGACTTACTGGACCATGACGTAGACGGTGTGTTACGCCTAGAAGGCGTTCGCTTTCAAGACGATCGCGGGTTTTTTACAGAACTGTATAACCAAGCGCGCATGCCAGCCGCCTTGCCCACTTTCGTGCAGGACAACGCCTCCCTTTCTCGGGAAAAAGGCGTGTTACGGGGCCTTCATTTTCAAAAGGCGCCTTATGTCCAAGGCAAGTTCGTTACCGTGTTACAAGGTTCGATTTGGGATGTATTGCTCGATTTACGAAACGATTCTTCCACTTTTGGCAAGGCTTACGGCATAGAAATTTCCGCCCAAAATAAGCGACAGATCTACATTCCTGAAGGTTTCGCCCATGGTTTTGTGACCTTAGAAGCCAACACGCTGGTGCATTATAAAACCACGGCCCCGTATTCGCCGTCGCATGACAGTGGAATTCGCTGGAATGACCCGACTTTGGCGATTGACTGGCAGTTAGATGGCAACAGCCCGATTCTTTCGCCTAAAGATGAAGCCCTGCCCTTCTTTGATGCCACGGCTTCTTATTTTTAATCCACAACTCCCTTTCGATAAAGGACACCTACATGAACAATTCTTTACAACAGCAACGTATTTTAGTTACAGGCGGCGCAGGCTTTATCGGATCCGCCCTCGTGCGTTACCTGATTCAGTCTACCGAAGCCCACGTCCTCAACATCGATGCCCTCACTTACGCCGCCAACCTCAATAGTCTTGCAGATGTGGAAGCGTCGCCTCGTTATACGTTTAAGCAAGTGAATATCACGGATACCTCTACCTTAAACGCCTTATTTGAAGACTTTCAACCCAACAGCGTGATGCACCTTGCCGCTGAAAGCCATGTGGATCGCTCCATCGACGGGCCCGCCGTCTTTTTAGACACCAACATTATCGGCACGTTCACCTTACTAGAAGCCAGCCGTGCCTATTACGAAGGCTTGTCAAGCGAAGCGCAAAGTCGTTTTCGCTTCTTGCATGTTTCGACCGATGAAGTCTACGGCACGCTGGGTAAAGACGATTTGTTCACCGAAGAAACGCCGTATGCCCCTAATTCGCCGTATTCTGCGAGTAAAGCCAGTTCCGATTTCTTGGTTCGCGCGTGGCATCACACCTATGGCTTGCCAGTATTGATGACGAATTGTTCGAATAATTATGGACCGTATCACTTCCCTGAAAAACTGATTCCGCTTATCATCATCAATGCCTTGCAAGGCAAGGACTTGCCTGTGTATGGAGACGGTTCTAACGTGCGGGACTGGTTGTATGTGGAAGATCACGTGAAGGGCTTGTACACGGTGCTTCAAACGGGTGTGGTGGGGGAAAAGTATAATATCGGCGGGCATAACGAAAAAACGAACTTACAAGTCGTGCATACCTTGTGCGATGCCTTAGATGTTCAACGCCCCAAGTCCGACGGTACTAGCTTTCGTTCGCAGATTCGTTTTGTGACGGATCGACCCGGCCATGATTTCCGCTACGCCATTGATGCGTCGAAGATTCAGCGAGAACTCGGCTGGGTGCCTGAAGAAAGCTTTGAATCGGGCATGGCTAAAACGGTGGACTGGTATTTGAGCCGTCAAGACTGGTGGCAACCTATTTTAGACAGCACCTACAACACCCAACGTTTAGGGGTTAGATAAAGCCATCTATGGTCTTTCGTGTTGTGGCGAAGACCCTTCAAAAGACCCAAAGGAAAGAATTTATATGAAACAACGAAAAGGCATTATTCTCGCAGGGGGTTCAGGGACTCGTTTGCACCCCTGTACGCTTGCGGTGTCCAAGCAATTGCTCCCCGTGTGGGACAAACCGATGATCTACTACCCGCTTTCGATGCTGATGAGTGCAGGCATTCAAGAGATTCTGCTCATTAGCACGCCTCACGATTTGCCCCTTTTTAAACGTCTCTTGGGCGACGGTTCGCCATATGGCATCCACTTGGAATACGCTGAACAACCCGAGCCAAAAGGTTTGGCGCAAGCCTTGACCATTGGCGAAGCCTTTTTAGAGGGGCATCCTTCCGCGATGATATTGGGCGACAACTTGTTTTACGGCGCCACCTTGCCCACGCAACTCCAGCACATCAACCAGCAACGTAAGGGGGCGACCGTCTTTGCCACGCATGTGGAAGATCCGCAACGCTACGGTATTGTGACGTTGGATGCCACAGGTAAAGCTACCTCGATTGAAGAAAAGCCTGAACATCCCAAAAGTTCGTGGGCAGTCACAGGCTTGTACTTCTTTGATGAGGAGGCCCCCACGTTGGCGAAACGCTTGGCCCCTTCGGCGCGTGGGGAGTTTGAAATCACGGATGTCAACCGTCTGTACTTGGAAGCTGGCACGTTGAAGGTGGAAGTCTTGGGGCGGGGATCAGCGTGGTTTGACACGGGCACGCATGCGTCTTTATTGCAAGCGTCTCACTTTGTGCAGGCCATTGAAGAACGCACGGGCATAAAAATCGCCTGCCTTGAAGAAATTGCCTATGAACAAGGCTTTTTGAATTTGAATGCCTTAGAAACGCAGGCCAATGCGCTAGGTAAAAGTGCGTATGGTCTTTACTTGCAACGTTATGTGAAGGAACAAAGGGCTCTTGAGCTGTAGACGAACAGTTCACGCTGATTTCATGCTACAATGCGAAGATGTATCCCTCTATAAACGGTGTCACACCACTTCAACAAGGCCATGAGCGAAACCCCTTATTCCTACAACCTGACTGAACTTCTGGCGGATGTGGACCCGTGGCAGGGGAAAGACGGCCATTTGGCCATCATTGCTGGAGAAGGCACCCTACCCTTACAAGCCGTTAAAGACGCCAAACGCCAAGGCTACATTGTGCATGTGTTTGTCATTGGCGGGAACTGGCGAGAAATGGCGCGTTATAAGCCTTATGCGAATTTTGTAGAACCCTATTACTTAGGGCAATTTCGACGCATGATGAACCTCTTCAGGGGGCATGGCATTAAATATGTGTGCTTTGCGGGGAAGGTCAACAAATGGGTGCTATTTACGCAACTTAATTTAGACAGCCTTGCGTTACGACTCCTTCAAAAGATGCCGCGTAAAAACGATGACGCGGTGATGCATTACATTATTGAAGGCTTGGCGTATTTAGGCATGGAAACCTTGCCTCAAGTAAAGTTTATGCAAGGCTTGTTTCAGCCTGAAGGGATTTTAGCTGAAGGGTGCCCCTTGCTCGAAGAAGATTGGCTGGGCGTGTGTTTTGGATTTGACACCGCAAAAGCCATGGCGGCTTTAGATGTGGGTCAAACGGTTGTGGTGAACGACACCATGGTCATTGCTATTGAAGCCATTGAAGGCACGGATGAATGCCTCAAGCGAGCAGGCAAGCTTCAGCGCAAGCAAGGGGGCATTGTCGCCAAAGTGGCCAAACCCTTTCAAGACGATCGATTTGATGTGCCGGCCGTGGGCTTACGCACTTTGAAAACCATGCGAAATAACGGCTTAAACATTTTGGTGACTGAAGCGCAAGCGACGTTGTTTTTAGATGAAATCGCAGAAATGAACGCCTATGCCCACGCGCACGGCTTGACGATTCTTTCGGTGAGTTCAACTGGGCTAAAACCGTGGCGTGAGCGTTTGGCTCAGCGTCAAACGAAGCTTCAAGCCCCCGGCGTGTCTCCATCGAGTGTTCCCCCCAACCAAGCACTCACCCCCGAAGAAGGGTCTAGCCATGCCTTCTGATGCCCCTAAAACGATTGAACACTTGCTGATTTGCACGGGTGATCCGTCTGCGGCGCACCATGCTGCGGATTTAGTGAAGCAGATTTTAGTGCGTCACCCGCAGATACGTATCACGGCCGTGGGCAATGATGAATTGCAAGACGCGGGAGCCACCCTGCTTGCGCACCATGACGACATTGGCATGGGAGGCTGGGGCATTACGGCTGCCTTAGCGGGCATTTGGGGACATTGGCAGTTGGCTCAAAAAATTAAACGCTTTGTGGGTGAACAACAGGTGGATCGGGTCTTGTTGATGGATTATAGTGGGTTTCATTTGAAATTGGCCCGTCTGCTGGTGAATACATGCGAGTTACGTTACTATATTCCGCCTCAATTATGGGCCAGTCGTCCTCAGCGTATGAAAAGTATTCAAGCCTTTATTCGCAAGGTGTATACGATTTTTCCTTTTGAAAATGCGTGGTATCAACAGGCAGGCGTTCCTTACTTATTTGTGGGGCACCCTTTAACACGAAACTTACCGTTGCCTGTGACCAAATCCGCTTTTTGTGAGCAGTATGCGTTAGAGGTGCAAGATCCCCTTGTCGGCCTGTTTCCTGGTTCTCGAGTGGGGGAAGTCAAACGAATGTTGCCGATCTTTGCCAAGGCTTTAGCCCAAGTGCAGGGCGTTTTGGACGAAAAAGGGCAACGCCTACAGGTGGTGATGGCTCAAGCCCCCAACTTGTCCGATGCCTTTATAGAACAAGCCGTCAAACAGGCATTTGCGCCTTTCCCCCAAGTGGAGTTGACAATTTTAACGCAGGCCAATCATGCCATTTTATCGGCAAGCGATCTGATTTTAGGGGCGTCTGGCACCACGAGTTTAGAAGCCGCGTTGTACGGGACCCCCATGGTGATTGCCTATCAGGTGGATTGGATCAGTGAAATGGTGGCCAAGCGCATTATGACGGTGCCTTTTATAGGCTTGCCGAACTTATTGGTTGCTCCAGAACAAGCCCCCATTTTGCCCGAACGTTTACAAGGGGCCTGTACGCCTGAATCGTTGGCGCAAGATGTGCTCGCGTTTTTAGATCCTCAGTCGCCTGCGTCACGTCAAGCAACAGAAGGCTTGGCTTATGTGAAGCAGGCCTTGGGCGAAGGCGCTTCTTTAGACGCGTTTGTGGAGGATTTGGTGTCGCTGGATTAGCCTTCGATATTGAAGCGTTTTTCGCTTAGAATGGGTAGCGTTTAGACATCGATCACCTCATCCGCAATGTATCCCCATGCTTTGGGCTTGATTTGCTTACGACTAATGACATCAACCTTGCTTTCTAAAAGTGCTTCCAGCTCGTCGATTAAGTCGAAAAAGCCCCAACTCAAGGGCATACTAAAATCGACGATCAAGTCAACATCGCTAGTAGGCGTTTGCTCATTGCGAGCCACACTACCGAAGACCGCCACATGTTCAACGCCCCACTTGGCTTTTAGGTGCGGTTTGGCTTGTCGAAGCAGGCTTAAAATCTCTTCACGATTTTTCATCGGTGGGGGACTCCTGTAACGTGACGGCTTGCATGAAGTGTTGACCTAATTCTGTCAAGCGAAGACACAATCTTTGTGTGCTTAGCCGTGTGTTTCCTAATTCAGTCTTTAAGAGTTCTTCCGTTTCTTGAAAATAGTTTGTAAAAACATGGTTATCATAAGAATTTGCAAAACCTCTACTTTCTGTGTCAAGTAGCTGTTTTGATTCAATACGGCTAATCATTACAGAGGACTGATCTCCATAATCTACTGTTTTTCTACATATTTTATAGTTTTGAATATTGTCGTTGTGGTATCTTAAAGCAGGTATTTCTTTTCTCTCGTACAAACTCATTAAAAACCGAGCATCCTCTTCCGAAAATTCAGAAATCAGCTTGGCATACGACGGATGAATCCCGTCGCTTTTACGGTTGTCCATACTGCCTGCGAGCAAATTGGCAAACATTTCTTTCAGGGTCGTTTCATGTGCTTCTAAATCAATGACGTTTTCAAATACGGCTTTAGCAATTCGCATATTAGGGGGTATTCGATTCGCTTCAGGTATTGCAAAATACTTCGGGGCAAAATCATTTTTCAAGAAAGGCAATAATTTCAATTCACACATCATGGAAAAATAAGGTTCCGTATGACATTTTTCAATTATCTTAGCCCAAAATAGGCACTCTATTGCACCTACAAGTGGCTTCCCTAACTTATCTCCCAAATACAAAAGTCCGTTATTCGTAGTCTCAATTAAGGGAGTAAAATCCGCTTTAGCTTTAATACCTGTAAACTCATTCTGATTATTTACTTCTACATTGTTTTCAATTTTAAGTGCATTGCCTTCAATCATGGACAAAATCTCCTCTTCTATACCCCTATTCTACCATAGACCGTTTTATTTATCGGATACTATAAAAACCATGGGTCTGGTAAACTTTAGAGAGGATTTTTCCTCAATTCCTTTAACAGAATAGCATAGATATTTTGAGATCTCAAATTAAATCGCCATTCACATTCTTTCAAATGCAAATAGAACGTTTGGTCA
>JBIKTR010000017.1:0-38473 GCA_044348005.1 Vampirovibrionales bacterium
AGGTGATTCAGCCTCAGGAGTCCACCCGTTCCCATCCCGAACACGGCCGTAAAGACTGCAGGCAGCGACAATACTCGGGCGGTGACGCCCCGGAAAGATAGCCCTTCGCCTAACCTTCTTTTTCATCCCCCCCGATGCCACAGTGCCTCTGGGGGGCCTTTTTTGTGGGGGGGGAATACTCCATCTCCCCCCAGCGCCGCCTGCACCAGAGGGAAAAAAGGAAGGAATAGTTCACAATTTTAAGCGGTAGTGACATCCGTAATCACTGCCGTAATCATACTATAGTACAAAAACCTATGCCTTTAAGGCGCTTAAAAGTTCCACACGGCGTTGGTGACGATCCCCTTCAAAACGCGCATTCAACCACGCCTGAGTAATCACCGTGCCATAGGCGCCTGAAACAAAGCGCCCACCCATGCACAGCACGTTTGAATCGTTGTGTTCACGGCTTAATTGAGCCAGGTATGCGTCATGCGCATGTACCGCCCGCACCCAAGGGAAACGATTGGCGGCAATAGCCACCCCAACGCCTGAACCGCAGGTAATAATCCCTTTTTCAATGCCAGATGATTGCATTAAACGCGCCACTTCTTCGGCAACGGAAGGGTAGTCCACCCGATCGCTTTCGCTGAAGCAGCCTACATCTTGAACGTCATACCCCTGTTGAAGCAAGTATTGTGCCACAACAGATTTTAGGGCAAAGCCTGCGTGATCGCAACCAAGCACGATTTGTTTGTTTTGCGCTGTTTCAATCGCCATAGCGGGTCATCCTGTTCTTTCGTTTCACACGCCATAAAAAAGCGCGCTTTAGTTGTCATGATGCTTGTGATCATGGTG
Organism: Vampirovibrionales bacterium; assembly: GCA_044348005.1. Classification (GTDB taxonomy): domain Bacteria; phylum Cyanobacteriota; class Vampirovibrionia; order Vampirovibrionales; family JAJTHC01; genus JAJTHC01. The sequence goes on from JBIKTR010000017.1 coordinate 838, forward strand.
ACAATCGACCCCATGCACGTGGTCGTCACACAAGCCTAAATGATCATGTAAATCCACTTCAAAATCCATGCCTTCAAGTGCTTCTATGACTTTATTGAACTCGTCTTCATTTTCAATGGATTCATACACGCGATCCGAATCTTCTATGGTGACTTTCATCACGACAAACTCTTCTTCATAGCCTTCTTCAGATTCTGGGGCTTCTAAAGAATTGCCTTGGTAGACCAATAACGCATACAGGCTTCCGTCGATTTCAAACTCTTCAACGGGTTCAAAATAATGGATGTTGCCGTCTTCATCGGTGGTTTCAACCACAGCAACTTCGCGCAAGTTTTTTTTGAGTTCGGTGTCATCAAATCCCGTCATTTTTAGTGATTCCTTTATTGTGGGGTGGCTTCTCGGGAAGCTTTTTTGAAAAGAGTACATCTTATTTAATCACAAGGGCAGGGGGACGACAAGCCTTTGTTTTTTCTTTGTGTTTTTTAAAGGTTTGCATTACACTAGGTCTTAATATTTAATTATTTGTTTCTTTACAAGAAAATAGATAACTTGTTCCTTTTAAGGCTGGTGGTCGTCAGAGACCTTTGCTCCGCCAAAGGTCTCCAACACCTCTAAAGGCGGTTTAAGGGGGGATGGGGGAGGACGTATTGCGTTTCTCCTCCATTCCCCCTTAAAAATCCCCCCTGAAACCCCACCTCGTCGCATCATTCCATTGCACGACGTCCGCAAAATGTTTCGGAAGCCTCGCATTTAGTGCTTGGACGCCTGCCCATCGATTATCTCCATTTTCGTAAAGAAGTTAATTGCAACAAAATAAAAAGGATTTAAACACCATGAAGTTTTTAACAGCAGGCGAGTCTCACGGGCCGGGTTTAACCATTTTGTTGGACAACGTGCCCGCTGGCATTCCTATTTCTTCAGACTTAATCAATCAGGATTTACGGCGTCGGCAAGGGGGCTACGGTCGTGGGGGCCGTATGATGATTGAAAAAGACACCGTTCGTTTTTTAGCAGGCGTGCGGTTTGGCAAAACCACGGGTGCTCCGATTGCCTTATTTATTGAAAATAAAGATCACAAAAATTGGGCTGGCATTATGGATGCTGAAGGGGAGCCCACCGATGAAAAAGCCTTTATTCGTCCACGCCCTGGGCATGCTGATTTGGCGGGTTTTTACAAATATGGTTTGACGGATTTGAGAGACGCTTTAGAGCGGGCTTCTGCGCGAGAAACGGCGGCTCGTGTGGCGGCAGGAGCAGTGGCCAAAGCCTTGTTAAAAGCCGTGGGCATTGATGTATTTAGCTATGTGCATGTGTTGGGCGGAAAAGCCTTGCCCATTGGTGAAGGCTTAGATTACACGCAGGATGTGGCAGCGTTTATCGATTATGTAGAAGGCAATGACTTACGTTGTGCCAGTGATGAAGCGACTCAACAGGCCGTTCGCCAGTACATTGACGAGGTGCGTAAAGCCGGTTCAACCCTAGGGGGAGAAGTACATTGTGTGGCCACAGGCGTGCCTGCTGGTTTGGGCAGTTATGTGCAGTGGGATCGCAAGCTCGATGGGCAATTGGCCCAAGCCGTGATGTCGATTCAAGCGGTGAAAGCGGTTGCCATTGGCGATGGAGAGCAAGGCTCATTGGTGGACGGCTCGCTCTTTCATGATGAAATTCGCCTGAATGCGGAAAAACAGGTGGTTCGTCCCACCAACCGTTCAGGGGGCTTGGAAGGCGGTGTGACCAACGGGCAACCGCTTTTGGTCAAAGCATGGATGAAGCCGATTGCCACCTTAATCAAGCCCTTAATGAGCGTCAACCTAGAAACCCAGCAAGAAGAAACGGCTCACTTTGAACGCAGTGATGTAACAGCTGTACCCGCGTGTGCAGTGGTGGTGGAAGCCATGACGGCGTTGATGCTTGCCAAAGCCTTGACCGAAAAGTTTGGCATGGATCACTTGGGTGACATTCAAGCCAGTCTGGCGCAGTATCAAGCACGTTTAAGCCCCGCGCCTGAAGGGGAGTCTTCGAGCTTTTCTAAATGATAGACAAGTGGGTTCTTTAATGCTATACTTAGTGAGGTAATTTACATCGCGTGCGTTGCTCAAGGTATTTTGGCCATGTCTTTTCTCCCTGCTCCTCTCAATTTACCCCCCATTCAATGGGGTGCTACCTTGCACCCCTACCCCGCGCGTCATCAGCCCGTTCAGGCGTTGCCTTCCACCACAGCCCCTGCCAAAACACCAGGTTTGTACAACCGAATTAAAACCGCACGGCAAGCAGGGGTGTTCATAACCTACGTGTTTATGGCCCCTACACGAGGGAAAATGAGCAAATGTTCCATTTACCTTGAACAGGCGTTGCGTCCGATTTTGACTTCGCCGAGTTGTGCCCGATTTTTGGCGGACGCCGGATTCCCTGAAGTCATGCAAGATCCTCAACTGCTGCACCAAGCCCAACAGCTCTTAGATTTGGCCTGCTTGACCTTGAGCATCAACAATGTACAGCGTCCCACGAATTACCCCACGCCGTTGTATCGCTTAAGTATTGAAATGAATGCGTACCTGAATGATCGCCCTAGAGAAATGCAAGCCTTGGGCATCAATGGCATTTCAAACTACGACGCAGGGCTTTTTCACCAACTGGCCACTAAACTGTTGTGGTCGGTCGGGGTGCAAGAAACCTACTTAAGCATTCAAGAACAAGAAACGTTGTTGCGCATGTTGATTGATACGGCTCAAGCGTCTTTACGCATGGCGGTTTGGCAAAAAAAAGCCAGCACGATTAGAAGCAATTACACCCCCCCTAACTATTAAAACGGCTTAGTAAAGCGTCCTGTTAAACACCGTGCGTAAAAAAGTCACTGGTCATTTTTTTTTTAGCAGAGATAATAAAGGAAGTACTGTTTGTGCGTTTAACGCGGGAGTCCCCATCATGCCACTTACCCAGCTCCTTCAAGCCCAACCGCTCCCTCGCCTGATTTTAGACAAAGCCACCTTACGCGTGGCCACTTCGGCGGATGATGCTCAAATTGAAACCATCATCTTCAACACCTTGGCGGAATTCGATTACACGGAAGACTGCCCCGCCAATGACCCTGAAGTTGTGGCGATGTCCGCCTACATAAGCCAAACGCCTGACGCGCGTTACTATGTGATTGAAGACCACGCCACGGGTAAACTCGTGGGTTGCGGAGGCTTTGAACCCTTAAAAGGCAATGAAAGCGACGAAAAAATTGCGGAATTGATTAAGTTTTACGTCGTGCCGGAGTTTAGAGACCAAGGCTTAGGCGGGCAACTGTTGATTCAAGCGCTGGTGGATGCCAAGGCCCTCGGCTATGATTCGCTGTATTATGAAGTGACGCCTCGCTTGTTTTCAAAAAGTTTGTTTCAACGCTTGGGCTTTTATTTTGTGCCAGACAAACTGGGCAATAACGGACATTTTCACCCAGAAATTAACATCTTTGTGTTGCGCCCCCTTGCAGGTGAGCTCAGCATGACGGTAAAAGAATCCACGTAAATAGCCAAAGGAAGCTTGTTCCATGACCACGACCTACCCTTTTTTGATGATCCCCGGCCCGACGCCCTTGCCTGATGCCGTGCGTGAAGTGATGAGTCGTCCTGCGGTGGGGCATCGTTCGCCAGAGTTTAAGCAGATTATGAAGCGTGTGTTTCCAAATTTGCAACGCGTGTTTCAAACGAAACACCCCGTCATTCTGTACACCGCCAGTGCCACAGGCGCGATTGAAGCCGCGTTAAGCAACACGCTTAATGTGGGTGAAACTCTGCTGGTGTTGAGTTGTGGCGTATTTTCAAGTCGCTGGGCGGATATGGCAAAAAGCTTAGGTATTCAAGTACAAGAACTCAAGGTTGAACAAGGGCAAGTCAATACTGTAGAAGCCCTAGAAGAGGCCTTAAACGCCGACACTGAAAAAGCCATTAAAGCCGTAATTTTTGTGCATAGTGAAACATCTACAGGGGCGTTGAATGATGTACAAGGGCTAAGCCAAGCCATTCGTCAACATGGGGCCTTAAGCATCGTCGACACCGTGACAGGCCTAAGCGCAAGCCCCTTTAAAATGGATGAATGGGGCATTGATTTAGCGATTAGCGGCAGTCAAAAAGGCTTTATGATGCAACCCGGTTTGTCTTTCTTGGCGGTGGGAGAACGGGCCTTGGCTCGCCACCAAAACGACGTGAAGCATCCGGCGTTTTACTTCAACTTCACCAGAAACTTGAAGGCGCAAGCGGAACACACCACCGCGTACACACCCGCCACGCACCTGATTATGGCCTTGGATGTCAGCTTGCAAATGATGCTAGAAGAAGGCATCGATGCGATGAACGCTCGCCATTTGCTCTTGCGAAACATGGTGCGTGCCGGCGTAAGAGCTTTAGGTTTAAAGACGCTTGTGGAAGACGACGATCACGCCAGCCCTGCCGTCACCGCCGTGTTGCCTCCTGCTGGCATAGACGCCTCTTCGGTTCGCAAGGTGTTGAAAGATCGCTTTGGCATTACAGTCGCCGACGGTCAAGCCAGCTTAAAAGGCAAAATCTTCCGTATTGGGCATTTGGGCTTTGTGGGCGAACGGGACGTTTACATGGTGCTGGCGTGCCTAGAACAAGCGTTGTTTGCACTGGGTTACCCTGTTGAATTGGGCCGAGGCGTTCAAGCGGCCCAAGAAGTAGCCGTCCCCCAAAAGGCGTGCCCTGCCTAGGCTGTTGTAACGTTTTGTTGCAAAACAAGGTTGAGCTATAGGGCGTGGGTTTTTTAGGCCTATAATTAGTGGGTATAAATCTCTCTAAAGTCTTTGCTGGCTGATTTATCGTGAACCTATTAAATTTCAGGAGCTTTTCGATGCAAGTTAGTTACTTTAACAACAATACTTACTTCACCCCCCCCCAGTAAGGGTGGCGCGCTTGGGGCGACTCGTCTTGCTTCACCTTCCAGCACTCAACGTGTGGGGAATAGCCCTGAAGTCGTTGCTAGAACGACGGCTCGCAACCTATTGGATTCATTTAAAAAGTATTTGTATACAAATAATGCTCCAGGTTCAGCTCAAGCTATTAGAGGAATCTTTACAAAAGCAAATTTGAACGCTTTGCGTATACTCATAGACCGCCCTTCAGGTATAGTATTTAAATCAGAAGCAGAATTCATAAAATTTTTACTGACATTATGTCCCGAACAAGATAGAGAACAATATGTTGAGTCCCTTTATGTTCTACGACGTGCGAACGCCATTATACTGCGTACTCTTGAGAGAGGGGGCGATTTTTCAGACCCCTTAGTCATCAAACTTAGAGAGTCTATTAACCAAATAAAAGTTGAGTAGACAATAGATTCACTAAGGTATTATTCTTTGAAAACCTGTTCAATGGTATATATTCTTAATGGACTTAAGAACATATACCTCTTTTTGAAGCTAACCTCTGGCTACTGTTCGTGTAAGAAGCCCCCGGAACAGACCATCTCCACCGTCTTCATCAAAAAGGCTCGCCCTGCGGATGCTTGATCGATGTACTCTTCTTCCCCACCCAAGTGCGGAATGCGAATAATCGCAGGTTCTAAAGGGTCTGCAGGAATGTACAGGCTCGCCAGTTCAAAGGGCAGTAAGTCCGTAAAATCAAAGGTTTCATAGCTGTGGGCGAGATCGTGAAAATCCCCCCGAATCGCTAAAATCCGCCCTGTAAACAAGGGTTCTTTGCCCCCACGTGCAATCGCCAAAGGCTTATGATTGCCTCGGCTGGTAAAGCTTAAGCAGTGCCACATCACATTTAACACCCCAATGGAACGATCGGGATCCACTTCTGAATAAATGCGATGCGTTTCCATGCTTCGGCTTTTAAAGTTGGATTTAAAGGCTTGGCACACCACGTCCAAATCATTCAATAAATCCCCAAAAATGCCCTTGGTGTTGGCCACCGCCTGTTCATGCAACGACGCTTGATGCGTCATATGCCCCGCCAATAACCCGACTCGTTTGCTGAGTTGTTGCGCCATTTTTTCTTCAGGGCTCAATTCGGGAATCGCAGGTTTTTTAGACATTTGAGGCATTTGAATACCCCCTGTTGGGGGCAAAGCTTCAGGGATTCGTTCGCCTTGGGTGGGCAGTAATATCGTGGAACGACGCTTGGCGTGAGCGTTTGAAGAAGAAGGGGTGGAATGATCGTCGGGCAAGGTAAAAACTCCGTGACAGGGTTGTAAACAAATGAAAGACGTGAGCGTTTATTGAAACCGTTCAACAACACGTTTCATTAAGGGAGGGATCGTTTATCATTACAAGCGATTAAATAAAAGACGCTATCCTCATTCGCTTTTAAGCGACTAGAACAGCCACACAGCGATTTTGAATCTCTCAAGTTCTAGTATACCATTTTATTAAAAAGCGAGCATCCTTTTTTTTGGGGCACGGGCAATCTACACCAAAGGGATGATTTTTGCCCGTGTGTCTGGGGGAACTTTCCCGCAAGAGCTAAAAACTGTGCTATACTGGCTTTTTGTGTGATTGTTGTGTTGAAGGATTGCCGAATGATTCATTCTTTTTTGACGCGTGGGTTTTTAATAGGTGGTTCGATGTTGGCCTTGCTAGCCTTTAGCCTGCTTCTGCCCAAAGGCTACGCAGAATCCGTGAAACTTTCAGCGATTGTGCCTGAATCTTCATCGCAAGGCTACACCTTTACGGCACTGGCGCCCTTGCCCAAACTCATGCCTGATGCCCTGATCCAAGTCACGGCTCCTTTAGGGACGACGACTTCGCCCGCAGAACCTGAATCTAGTACGTTTCTTGACGTCAAAAAAAAACCTTAGCCCAAGGGGAGTTCACCACCGTAACGGTGCATTCCACAGACGTTAATCCGCAAGACTCGCCCCAGTTAAAAATCGCGTGGGGGAATCAAACCTTGTGGGCTTATGCCTTACCCGCCGTGTACAAAACCCCACGATGGCAAGCCCTCTTGGCGGTGGATCCTCTTTCAGCGGTAGGAGCTCGTACGGTGAAGGTGTTTGATGCTTCAAACAAGGTGCTGGCCTCTTACATGCTTCACATAACGCCTACGGCGTTTCAAACGCAGGCCATTCGTGTTTCCAAGCAAACGGCGGGTTTGAGTCCTCAAGCGGGCGAAATGGACGCCATTGCCAGGCTCAAGGCCTTAAAAACCCCCCATCGTTATTGGCAAAGCCCTTTGGTTTTTCACGCGCCAGTGCCCCAGTGTATGAATTCCCCCTTTGGGGTCAAGCGTGTGGTGAATGGCGTTTTTACGGGGAACATTCATAAAGGCATCGATCAAAAATCGCCACAAGGGCAAGTAATTAAAGCCCCTGAAGCAGGTAAAGTCCAACTGGCACGAGCCTTTCGCCTGCATGGTGGCACCGTGGGGCTGGATCACGGGCAGGGGTTGAGCAGTATTTACATTCACCTCAGCCAACTGCTGGTGAGGGAAGGCGACGTGGTGGTGAAAGCTCAAGCCATTGGCAAGGTGGGTTCAACCGGTTTTGCCGCAGGCCCCCATTTGCATTGGGGGGTATTTGTGCAAGGCGTTTCGGTGGATCCGCTTCAAATCACACCGTTTATCAACCCTTGCGGATAAAACACAGCGGGAGCGATGGGTGACAACAGGGGGCTATTTGCCAGCTAAAAACGACTTCATCTTGCTGAAAAAGGACGACGCATGACCTTCTTCATGTCGAATGTCTTCTGTTTTGATTTTATGGAGGTGTAAGTCATGCAATTGTTGCAACAAACTCTTTTCTTCTCCACTCACTTTTCGGGGGATTTGAATGTCCAAACGAATCAGGAGATTGCCCCTTAAATGGGGTTGATTCAGTACAGGCACCCCTTCGCCTTTTAGGGTAATAATATGCCCATTTTCTGTACCCGCAGGGATTTTAAGATCGTAATGCCCTTTTAATAAGGGAATACGAACATGATCGCCCAAGACCAATTGCGTGTAATGCACGGGGACTTTCATTAAAACGTCGTAAGCGTCTCGTAAAAAATGCTCGTCTTCTTGCACTTGAATCACCACATACAAGTCCCCAGCAGGAAGTCCGTTGGGGCCAGCATCCCCGCCGCCAGAAACGCGCAAGCGGGTGCCAGTGTCTACCCCCGCAGGTATGTTCAGCGTGATGGTTTCATCTTTTGGGGCGATGCCTTGCCCGTGACAATGCTTGCACGGGTTTTTAATCAAGGTGCCCGCCCCATGACACGACGGACACGTCACCACTTGCGTAAAATTACCAAACATGGTTTGCGCCGATTGCCTAACCTGGCCATGCCCCCCACACGACACGCACGCTTCGGGGTGGCTTCCCGCAGAACATCCTGTTCCCCCGCAGATGGGGCAGGTGTCTAAACGGGTGATATTGATTTTTTTTTCACACCCAAACACCGCTTCCATAAAGGTGATTTCAAGCGTGCTTCGTCGATCTTCCCCACGAAGAGGCCCTCGGGAACGTCCGCCTCCCCCGCCAAAGAAGGCAGAAAAAATATCGCTAATGTCGCCAAAATCACTCATGAAGTCCCAGTTGGTGGCGTAGCCTCCGCCACCGTAACCCCCACCCCCCGAATTGTTGAGCCCGTCTTTGCCGTAGGTGTCATAAATACGGCGTTTTTCAGGGTCACTAATCACGCTATAGGCTTCGCCGAGTTCTTTAAAATGCGCTTCAGCGTTAGGATCCGTACTGGTGTCGGGGTGCAGTTCTTTGGCCTTTTGACGAAAGGCCTTCTTGATTTCTTTGGCATCAGCTGTACGAGACACCCCTAAAATTTCATAGTAATCTCGATTCGACATAGACACGGCTCACTTTAATCGCTAATAATACTAAACACTACGCTAGGGCGCTTCTGTGGCAACAATCACTTGCGCATGACGCAACACTTTGTCATGCAAGCAATACCCTGCTTGTTGTTCCGCAATAATGGTGTCAGGGGCTTGGCCTTCTACCACCAATTGACTAACGGCTTCATGCAAGGCCGGATCAAACAGTTCGCCCACCACTTGGCTTCGCTTTAAGCCCGTTTCTTCAAGGGCTTGCACCAGTTGTTGTTGCATGAGTTCAAGGGTTTTATATAAGGTGGTAGAATCACTTTCAGCAGTGATGGATTTTTGAGCGCGTTCGAAGTTGTCTAGCACGGGCAAGAAGTTACGCAAAAAGTGTTCGGCGCCGTATTTACGAGACTGTTCCATTTCACTAAGTCGGCGCTTGCGAAAGTTGTCAAAATCGGCTGCCAGCCTCATGTATTGTTGATGCAATTCTTCGTTTAGGGCGTTGAGTTCTTCATAAGTCGGTTCATTGGTGTCGGCTTTAGTGGCTTGGGTTTGTTCAGTCGATTCAGCGGCTTCAGCATTTGATTCATGGGCATGAAGATTGTTGTGTTCGAGGGGTTCAGCGTTTGTCATACGAGTTCCTTCTTTTCTTTCAAGGCAAGCCCCTGTTAGGGGCATCACCCATAAAGCGTGAGACGTTAGATGTAAGTCTAGCTTAACTGAAACATTGTTTTATTCAAATAAAAAAATGATTAAGATCTATACACAAGGCCCGCAAGGCTTGAAGCGTCCTTTAACTATTTTGCTGTGGCCTTTATAAATAGTTAATAAACAATGACGAGTTCCTTATATTATTATATATGCTATAATAAACAAAGTACAATATTGTGGTTGTATGAAGATGTAATAAAAGGAATGTTGTCATATGAAATCTGCTATGTTGAGTAAAGTCTGCTTTGTTTTGGGGTTCGCCTCTATTATCGGATCGATCGTTATTTGGTATACCACGGGTGGCGAACAGCCCGAGATTCAAGCCCATGCAGAGCGTTTCGGTATTTTTGTAGGACTTTGGGCGCCCACCTTTTTAATTCTTTCGGGCCTTTTAAACCCCGAAACCCCTTCGAGTTCGAACGGATCCAATCCTTAATATCAGCCTACTTAAATTGATTAAGGGATGCTTCTATAGTATTTGAAAGATAAAACAGGCGATGAGACTATTCTAGACGCCTAGATTTCTTTGTGCGGGCGTTTACATAAACGACCCTAACCAAGCAAAAAAATCGTCGCGACAACGAAGAGACCATACACCGTTTTATCTTTCGGATGCTATACTGGGGCATCTCTTTTTTTGGTATTGGTGATTTGGTGTAAAAAAAGAGGGTTATAGTGTTCGATATAGTGTTTTAAAGAGTTTTTCGTACAGTAAGCTTCTATTGAACACTATATAGCACGCCCAGTTATAGCTGGTGTTTTCCTCATCCTAGCGTAGCCCGCCATCGGCGAGGCGTGCTCCCTAAGGGAGGAGGAACAAAGCAAAAAAGACTTTCTCTGTGCCTTATTGTAATCAAATGTAACAAAAAAAGCATTTACTAAAGCCTCGTGTTTTTATTAGTGTGAGTCTTGCAGACTAAAATTGCTTAGAGACAAACCATATATTCGACATAGAGAGGAACAACCTACATGAATAACACCACGAAAGTGTTGCCGTTTGATTTTGAACGCTATTTTTATGGACAAACAAACACTTCAGATTCCAATTACAACGCCACTTCAATTCCCCAAACACCTTACTGGGGTAAAACATTGAATACTTCTAAAAAAAATACGTCTGTCCCTTCTTTCGAACCATCCAATGAAACGAAAAAATGGGGGATGATGCTTGCCCTTTTTGGTAAAAATAAGACTTTAAAAACACCGAGTCTTCCAAAGGCTTCAGCAGCAGTGGTTAAACCCGCTGTTTCTAAAAAGGATGAAGACCTCTTAAGCTTATCTCTTTTGGGAGGGGACTTTATTTCAACGCCTGTGGTTACGAAACCTAAGAATCCTGCTAAGCCTAAACTTCCTAAAGACGACGTCACCCTACCTATTTTTGGGGGAGGAGATCTTAGTACACCTAAACCAACCAGCCCATTCCTTACGCCTTCGATGAATGACCTTTTTCAGACGATTACTTACAAAGGCACCGTAGCAACTGGTCAGCGTTCAGGCTACTGGGGCGATCCTCACGTCGCAGATGCAGAAACAGGTCAGTATTCTTTTTCGGTGGCTGGCCTAGGTACTTATAATTTGTTAAAAGACAAAAACATCGCCCTTTCCGCTGAACATAAAAAATATGATCGTTGGGCTATTGAAGTGACTAATCAAATCGATCTTGCTCTAGGTAGTTCTAACGTAGTGTTTAATGCTTACGGAACACCGACCCTTAACGGTCAAGCCTTGGAACAAGGTAAGCTGATGACCTTACCTGATGGGTCTAGTGTCAATTGGGACGGTAGAACCTTAAGTGTGAAAAATGCCAATTTTGGCGAATATAATTTAGATGTGACTCGTCAGGACGCTGGGGGGGGGGTCAATTACCTAGATACCTGGATTAACAGCACCGACAAAGGCGTCTTTTCAGACGGCATTCTACCCACTGGTATTTTAGGTGAAGGCTTTGATATGGACAACCTCGTTCGTACCAAGTTAAACTTTGGCCAAGAAACGTACAAAGTCTAAACCCCGTTTGGCTTTGCAATTAAGTATAAATCTGTTACAGTAGTGGGCATGGAAACATTCTATTCCCACTACTTTGATTATGCGGCCACCACCCCTGTGCATCCTGAGGTGTTAGAAGCCATGCTTCCTTTTTTAGGGGGGCATTTTGCCAATGCCCATAGTCAACATCACGCAGGGCAAGTGGCTAAAAAAGCCGTAGAAACAGCTCGGTCGCAAATTGCTACGTACTTGAATGTGAATCCTTCAGAATTGATTTTTACCAGTGGCGGGACTGAAAGTAACAATCTAGGAATTATGGGGGTTATGCGTGCCTTGAAAGTTCAAGGCGAACGTCGAGGCCTCATCGTTTCTAGTACCGAACATAGTGCCGTGCTGGAAGCGGCTCGCTACATGGCTCGTTATGAAGGCGTTCCTTTGTTGGAAGTGAGCCCCAACAGCCAAGGCATTATTGTATGGGACGCCTTAGAAGAGGCCTTACAATCGCAACCCACCGCGTTGGTGTCCATCATGCAGGCCAATAACGAAACAGGGGCATTGAATGATATTCAAGCCCTTTCTGAACTCACGCATCGTCATCAGGCGTTGTTTCATACGGATGCCGTTCAAAGTCTAGGTAAAGTTCCACTAGATTTAACCCATCGCTTGCCTGCGGTGGATTACCTAACCGCCACCGCACATAAGATTTACGGCCCTAAGGGGGTTGGGCTTTTCTTTAGTCGTGCAAGTGCTTTAAAGCCTCACCCTGTGATTATGGGCGGCGGGCAAGAAAATGGCTTTCGAGGGGGGACGCTCAATACACCCGCTATTGTTGGTTTTGGCAAGGCGGTAGAACTTTTAAAAACGCATGAAGTAGAACGTCAAGCTCACTTAAAAAACTTAACCGCTTTTTTAATTCAGGGGATTCAAACTCTCAATGCCCAAGGCGTCAGTAAAGGGAAACTTCATTTAAACACGCCTTTAGAAGAAGACAAGCGAGTCCCAGGGATTGTGAACGTTTCGGTTGAAGGGGTGAGCGGTGATAAAATGGTGATGCAACTGGATATGCAAAACATCGCTGTTTCAAGTGGTTCAGCCTGCCATGCGGATCAACTTTCGCCCAGTCACGTGGTTTTGGCTCAAAGTGGGAATGAAGCCTTGGCAAAATCTACCTTACGCATGAGTTTAGGGCAGTTTAATACGTTAGACGAGGTGAACGAGTTGCTGAACATTTTAAGCGAACGCTTGGCGCGTTGGCATGGGTAGAACGGTCTTTTCTTGACAGGTCGTGAGTATTCTACTACAATAGGCTTACTTGAAATGTCTTACTGTGTAAAGTCAAGGAGGAATAAGCCATGGGTTTAGCGACTGCGTCTTTTATGAATCAACTTTCCATGATGCAAGCCATGAATGCACAGTACAGCTTAATGGCGGGCGCTCAAAGTATGATGGCGTTGAGCAATCAGGCCAGCCAAGTGGCTATGTCTAATCCCACCGCGATTGAAAATGGATATGGCCCAGGTGGTTATATGACGAACCTCTTTCAAAGCGAACGGGCTTTACTGTTAAACCAGTCTCGTCAACAAACGAACTTAAAAATGTATGAAGCCATGCAAGAATCTTCTAAAAAACTGGCTGACAAAAAAGCCAGTGAAGTTGGTAAATACCTCGATGTTACGGGCTAGTGGAATGTTTGTGTAACCGTCATATAGTGTTTTAAAGCGTTTCCCCTACACTGTCTATACTTTGTCGCGACGATTATTTTGTTCAGTCATGTAGGTCTATCTACACTTCTTCACAAAATAATCTAGGCTCTTCGTCTAGGCTACTGTACGGAAAATACTTTAAAATACTATAGCCAAGTTCAGACTTTTCTAAAACACTGTCGAAAATGCCAAGTCATCCAAGCTCGTGATGTCTTCTAGCGGAGCCTTCAACGCCTGTTGACGCTGTTCTTTTTCAAGTCCCAATTCACTTTCTACCAACACGTCTAAGTCCTTTTTGTCGCCCGAAAGTTTAAACAGTTGATGAAAAGTCGGCGTGACGTTTAAGCGAAATGACACCCCACTCCGGTTTTTAGAAATCAACTTATGGCTCAATAATTCTTTGACGTGATCATACGCCGTGGCCCCACGCAAGTCAATCAGCTCCTTCTGCAACAACGGGGCTTTAATTGCAATCACACTTAAAGTGCGTAACGCCGCCGTGCTTATTTCCATGGGAATCATTTTATTGACCAAGTGTTGATACGGCTTGCGAACTTGCAGGATATAGCCTTCTTCACTATCATCAATTTCAAGTGACGAATCTTCACGAAAGTTGTAGTCGCTCAAGAGTTCTGAAACGGCGTCCACCACATGATCCAAGGGGCGTTCCAACAGTAAGGCCATGTCTTCCATGTGCAGGGGACGACTTGTCATAAACAGTAAGGCTTCTATTTCGCCTTTTAGGCAGGGGGCGTCTTCTTCCGCAAGGGGGGACGCTTGGCGAGCGGGCGCTTCAGACGGTAGGGGCGTTTTAGATTGTGAGGCTTCAAAGGCCTGAAAGTCGTCGTTACGCCCGACGACATCCCCCAAATCGGCGTCTTCTACAGCGGTTGAAGCTTCATCGAATTCATCCCAAAAATCGCTGGTTTTTTCGGTGTCTGGCATGGGGAAGGGAGCCTTTTCGTTAGAGGGAACATTTTTCTAGAATCTCTGCAAAAGTCTTTTTGCCTTGTCCCTCCTCCCTTAGGGAGGAGGCTAGGAGGAGGGAACACCAGCTTTGGACGGGCATCTCGAATCCCTCACCCCAACCCTTCCCCTAAGGGAGAGGGGGTAAAGCCACTTTTTTATAGCTTTCTATAGCCATATTATACCTGCTTTTGTGGATTTAACCAAGGGGTTAATCCAACGAAAGAATATCTTTTAGGTCGTCTAGACTGATTTTTTTGGTAATGGAACGATCTGCTGAAATGACGCTGTCGACCAAATCACGCTTTTGCGACTTGAGTTGCATAATGCGCTCTTCCACCGTTGAACGGGCAATGAGACGGTACACAAACACGCTTTTGGTTTGCCCAATGCGGTGCACCCGATCGGTGGCTTGATCTTCAGCCGCAGGGTTCCACCATGGGTCGTAATGCACGACCATGTCTGCGCCTGTGAGGTTCAAGCCCGTACCCCCCGCTTTTAGGGACACCAAGAAGATTTTAATGGTCTCGTCTGTATTGAAGCGATCCACCTTGTTTTGTCGATCTTCGGATTTGGTTTCCCCTGTCAGGATTTCGTAGCAAATGCCTTTCTTTTTCAGGTGTTTTTCCATGATTTTAAGCATCTGTACAAATTGACTAAACACCAAAATACGATGCCCGTTGGCAATGGCATTCTCAAGCAATTCCTTTAACAGTTCAAACTTGCCCGATTCATGCACGCCACCTGAAAGTTCACTGGCTAATAGCGCGGGATGGTTACAGACTTGTCTCAATTTGGTGAGGGCTGAAAAGACGTGTTGCTGGTTGATTTTACCGCCCCGTGAAATGGCTTCTTCCATCAATTCTTCGCGGGCTTTTTCAAGCACATCCAAGTACAATTGGCGTTGATTGTCGGTGAGATCGCAGTACAAGACTTGTTCCATTTTAGGGGGCAAGTCTTTTAATACATCACGCTTCATGCGACGCAAAATAAAGGGCGACACCTGCTTCTTCAAGCGATGCCCCGCATCCAAACTGCCCCGTTCTTCAATGGGTTGAATATAGCGACGCCGAAAATCGTCGTGGTCTTCTAAAAATCCGGGCATTAAAAAGTCAAACACGCTCCATAACTCGCTCAGGCGGTTTTCAATGGGCGTACCTGAAAGGGCAATACGGTGTTGGGATTGCAGTTTTTTCGCTGCTTGAGCCGTTTGCGAACTGAAGTTTTTAATCTGCTGGGATTCATCCAAAATCGCAAAGCGAAAGGCATAATCCTTAATAGCATTGATGTCTCGGCGTAAAATGGCGTAACTGGTAATGACAATATCGGCGTCTTTAATTTTGGGGTAGTTGTCGTAACGATCAGAACCCGTTAAGTCCAGCACGGTAAGTTCAGGGGTAAAGCGCGTAATTTCATTCTGCCAATTTCGCACCAGTGTGGTGGGGCATACAATTAAAGACGGAAACTGCCCGTGCTTGTTACGGGCTTGTTGCAAGGCCACAAGTGCTTGAAGCGTTTTACCGAGGCCCATGTCGTCCGCCAAAATACCGTTTAGGCCGTAAGAATACAAGAACCACAACCACTGAAAGCCCCGTTCTTGGTAAGGGCGCAGTTCTGCTTCCACATTGGCGGGCACACTCAATTCTTCCATGGGTTTGCCTGCGGTCATAATTTCCCAAAAGCGCTGAAACTTTTTAGACATGTCCAACGTGACTTTGGCATCCACCAATTCCATCAGTAAGCCGGCTTTAAAGGTCGGGATTTTGTAGAAATCGACTTCCAGAATCTCAGGTTCAAAGGCCTGAATCGTGCGCCCAACAGCCAGTAACGTATGCAACGGTACTTCCACAAAGCCTGTTCCCTGCACGTAAAAATACTTCTTGCCTGCCACCATGTGCTTTTGAATTTCAGACATTGAAATACTTTTTTGACCCAAGCGCGCTTCTAACTTCAAGGTAAAAAACGTCACCGATTCATCAAATTCAAGCCGAGCCACAATACTCAACGGGTGACGAGACGCCTGTAAAAGCGTCATGTCTTGCGGATTAATCATATTGATAATCCAGCCTTCTTTTTCCCATCGCGGTAAGTACACATTGTACAAATCCACCGCCTCATCCCCTTCAGACATTAACGCATGCGCCTGCATCAGTTGAGACGAAACCTGATTCACCCGTTCATACGCCTTTTCTTCAAAGGCAAAATCGCGCTTGTACCACGTGGTTTTATTTTTCTTTTTATTGGTAGACGCTAAATACGGGGTCTGTTTGTTTTGCTTGGCATAAGGGATTCGGGTTTTGTCATAATTAAAGTGAAGCACCAAACGAAGGCGCATCGCAGCAGGATCCAGCATTTCAACGTTTAGAGAAGGCGCTGGCGGTTGCGACATCTTTTTGAGCGATTCAGCCACGGCGGTGTCATCCACCAACAACAGCTTGCGTAAGTTGGGCAAGACTTCAAACAAAAAGCTACCGCTGTCTTGCATCGGAACATCCGTAAACGTGCTTTTTTTAAGCGCCTTGGGAAGTTTTGCTAAAACAGGTTGTAGCGGGTAGATGCGCTGAAGGTGCTTGCCCCATGTCGCTTGTGGATCCAACAACTCTAGTTCTTCAAGGGCAAGAACGGTTTTGGCTTTTTCTGTAGTGATGGGTTCCCCTAATGAAGGCGTTGCTTCAAATTGACTCCAGTGCATGGCGAGGGTTGTTTGGCCATTACTATTTTGACTCACTTCAAGCAGGGGCATTAAGGGCTGTTCTTCCACCTGAAGGCGAAGACCTTTTTCATCCAGCACTTCTTCACAGGCGCTTAACGTGGTAAAAAACGGCTCAAACAACTCAAAGGGCACCAACAACCAGCCGTTATTGGAAACCTGCTTAATGCGGTGCTGTTCCAAAAATTGAAGCACGGCAATGTCCGCGCGGCCTTCTTTGACCTGGTGCCATGGGGTGCCATCCGGGTATTGAGCCGTCAACGCGCGCTTGAGCAATTTGGAAGGATCCGCACACCAGGCGTCTCGTTCACGTTCAATTAAACGCACCCCCACGCCTTTGCTTTTGTTGTAAGCCAAATGCAGTTGTACCTTTAAAATACCCATGGGGTGGTTTAAAGGCATCAGCTCAGCCTCTTCTTCAGGCAGATTCCAATACACTTCCCACAAGCGTTGTTCGGCAATACTTAAGGCGACGGCCACCGCGTGTTTACACCATTTTTCTTCAATGGCACAGTTGCATCGCGGTTCAATGCCCGCTGTATTAAAGCGCATTTCCGTGGTGTAATGGGATTTATAATTGCCTTTGACTTGTGCCACAATGCCAAAGGGTTCTAAGTCCAAGTTCATAATTTTATGACCCGAAAGGTGCATTTCAAGCCCACGACGCCAATTGCCCGCTTTGGCTTGATTTTTGATCCATACAGGGTAAATATGGGGAATCGGGTCTTTCGGTAGATGTTGTGGCTGGTGTTGTTGAGCTGGCGTGGACTTCTTCTTGCCCTGATTGTGAGAATGCCCCTGCGCCTTGCCATTTTGCTTAGGCGCATTGTTTTTTTTACGTTGGTTTTGCTTAGGCGATTTTGCGGCCGTTTGTGGAACAGAAAGGGCTTGTTTATTCATACAGTAATAGTTTTAACCTTCAAGGGATTTAGTTCGGTATTTATATGGCCACGCGTCATACATTTCAAGCCTTCAGAAACGAAGGGGTTTTTTGACGGGCAAGAAAAAATGAGCAGAATGAAAATCATCTTCAAACGTCATAAGCGAACACTTACAACATTTTACACAACAGCGCAAAAAAAGGCTCTGCATCTTAAAAGGATTTCGGGTACAGGGTCTATTCATTAGACAAAAAGCAACACGAATCCTTCCGTAAAGCACCCTAAGTGAATTGTCTCAAAAGTGCATCTCTCCTTATATTCTAACACATCAACGCCATTTGCAAGTTTTTTTTAAGAAGTTTGTGTAGAGATCCATCAGAAAATGGAGCGTCGTATAGTGTTTGAGAGAAAAAATCAAGAGGGGGGACTTCACCAAAAAGTCCCCCCCTTCAAAAACGAGCAAACGCCTTAAACGGAAACAGCACAAGCCTTTAGGGCTTCAATACCTGGTAGGGCCTTGCCTTCAATAAACTCTAAGCTTGCCCCACCCCCCGTTGAAACATGGGTAAAGGCGGACTTGGGATACTTGAATTTTTCTACCGCAGAAACGGTGTCTCCCCCGCCCAACACGGTTTTGGCACCGTTTTGAGTGGCTTGAGCCACGGCCACTGCAAGGGCTTTAGTCCCTTCAGCAAAGGCGTCCCATTCAAACACTCCCACTGGGCCATTCCATAAAATAGACGCACTCTTTAAAATCACTTCCGCAAACGCTTGACGAGATTTGGGCCCAATATCCATGCCTTCCCAACCATCAGGAATAGCAGTAGCATCCACAATTTGAGTATTCGCCGAAGCACTAAAGGCATCGGCCACCACAATGTCTTGAGACAAGTAAAGATTCACGCCATTGGCTTGGGCTTTGGCCATAATGTCTTTGGCAGTGTCCACAAAGGCCGGTTCACACAGGGATTTACCCACGCTGTAGCCTTGCGCCAGCAAGAAGGTGTAGGCCATGCCTCCCCCAATAACGATGTTGTCCACTTTGTCGAGCAAGTTCATAAGCACCGCAATTTTTGTAGACACTTTGGAGCCTCCCACAATGGCGGTGAGCGGTTTGGGTGCATCGCTCAAAATACCCCCTAACGCTTCAATTTCAGCGCTCATCAGCAAGCCTGCGACTGCTAAAGGCACCAAATGAGCCACCCCTTCTGTAGACGCATGCGCGCGATGGGATGTCCCAAACGCGTCGTTGACGTAAACGTCCGCCAAACTGGCCAAGGCCTTGGCAAAGGTTGGATCGTTCTGCTCTTCACCGACTTCAAAACGCACGTTTTCAAGCACCAAGACTTGGGCATTTTCTAAGGCCTTTACTTTGGCTTGAGCATCTTCACCCACTACATCAGTGGCTTGAATGACGGGGGTTCCCGCAAGCAACTGGGCCAAGTGACGCGAAATCGGGGTCATGCTTAATTGCTGACGATCGGTTTGATTTACTTGGCAAGACGCCCCTAAATCAGGCGTATTTCCTTCATGCTTGGGGCGTCCGAAATGGCTGACCACAATCACTTTAGCCCCCGCTTGAATCAAGTACTTTAACGTAGGCAAGGCCGCGACGATTCGGCTGTCGTCGTCAATGGAACCGTTGCTCATGGGCACATTCAAGTCTTCACGCACCAAAACACGCTTGCCTGCTAATTGATTGGGGGTTAAATCTTCTAAACGAATCAAACTCATAGAGATGCATCCTTATAAACGAGGTAAACGATCGCAAGCGCCGTCAAAGGTACACAAGAAGGAGTCATTGAAGCTTTGCTTAATCCAACGCGAAAACCCATGCCGTACAGAAAGGGCTTTAGCACACCAACAACCACTAAACGAGTAACACTTTTGTCTCACTTTCAATCAATTTTATTATACCACAAAAGCTGGCACGCACAAAAGTAATGCGTTTTTGTTTTTATTCCTATAGCGTTAAAAGGCTTGGGTGTGACCATCCATTTTCTACGACGTAGACACTGATAAGGAAGCCTGCATGATGTCGTCTTACTATCCACTACCGCCTGTTGGCGCCTTTACGGGGTACATCCCCGGTGGGTCGCCTTACGTGGCTGCAGGGGGGTATAGCACAGGCAAACCCACAGGGTATTCAATGCCGCTGCCTCCACGCTTTCATGAATCCCCTAATTCGGACTACCTCACCCCACCAGAAAGTCAGTTTGAACGCCGTCATTTGGATCATTCCATTAACTTAAGCCTCAACGAATGGTCGTCTATCATTACCACTTCAGCGATTGGTCTATTTGTGTTGTGGTTGATTGCCATGTAAGGTCCTGATCTTGTCTGATTAAAACACCCAACGAAAGAGTTTACACATGTCCGCTTACGGAAGCCCTTTTTATTACGGCAACCCGCCTATGCCTCTTCAACAGGCCAGTTGGGACGCCAATGCCATGGTCAATCCGTACACAGGCATTGAAGATGCACGCTACATCAATACGCACCCTTCAGTGGTCGCTTCTGCGGGGGTGGTTCCTGTAGAACCGCGTCAAATGGGGCCGTTTCACTTGCCCCCCGGTTTTACGCAGGATCAAAACGCCCACGATGCCCTAAAAGCTGGCGTGGGCCTGAGCGGTTTGGTGCTGTTATGGGCTTTATTGATGCGTCAACCCGCGAAAACCACCCCCAGCGCGTGGGACAAGCTATGGCAATGGATTAAAAACCCACTGGCCAAGCCGTTTAAGGACGATCAAAGAGCCATTGCAGTTCTTTGGGCACAGGGGCTAAGCAAGAATAAACACAGGAAAAGATATAATACACTTTCTCTAGAAATGACGACGGAAGGGGGAACCGGCTTTGTTCAGCAGGCCATCAACTATTTGAAAGACGATTACGGCAAAAGTGGGTGGCATCGCATGCGTAATGCCCATGCCTTAGAACATAAACGTGAACAGGCCTTTGATGTCATGCGCCTACTTCGCGAATTAATGCGAGACCCCAAGGAAGACAAGCTATTTAATCCAGAACTTCACAAGGAGTTTGGATTTAAAACCCATGCCGAAGCCGTGCATCAAACCCAAAGCATCCTGCGGGCGTTGATTGAAAACTACCGTCGTTGTGGTTTAAAGCATAACGAAAAAGTGCAAACCCTCACCAATATCAGCGAAGAGTTTTTGGCCACCTACATTGAACGCCACAAAGTTGACCCTAAAAATTACCCCATGGGTGAAGGCACGGCGTTGTTGTCTCGATTGGTGCATTTACCGAAAATAAAGTCGCTGATTTACCGGGGATGGTTTGACAAAAATGCTCGAAAACTTGAGGCGGAACGGGCGTTGCGCGAATTCTTGTACATCGCTTCTAATGTGGAAAAAGACTACGCTGGTGAAACCAAAACCAGCCCCATCCGGCTTTTTAAGCCCGATGAATGGAAGTCGTTCATTCAAGAATACAAGACGATTATGGAACACGGTTTGCAAAAAAACCACGAAAACAAGGAGCTTCTTAAGGCCTTAGATACCTTGGCTAAGGACGGTTCTAAAGCCTTAAATCAACAAGGCACGGACGATAAGCAAGTTCGTATTAGCGAAAACCTTCGCGAAGCGGTAGAAGCACTGGTTCTGCAATCGAGAAATACCACTTCTGCCAGTGTTGGCGGTGTTGTAGATGAAATTGAAGGCAAGCATAGGGATCAAGGGGGTCAGACCTTTGAGTTACTCTTAGCGCTACTGAAAGAACATCACCCGCAGATGGATCACCTAGACACCATGGCGTAAAAGCCTACAAACAAGGCTTTCAGCAGGTGGAATCCTCCATTTGAAGGGGCTGGTGCAAGTGCTACGCGGTTGTGCCGAAACCTTAATCAACAGTTCAACAGAACAAAGTTGTTTTTTCTCTCTCTCTCTTTCCCGATAGAAAGGTGGTGTTTATTCTTCAAGAATATACACCCTTTTTTTTTGGATTTTTACATCACAAAGCTACTTTGTGATGTAAAAAGGCCTAATTTTCGACACACGAAAGTCTGTTTTCTGGCCACGAAAGTCTGTTTTCTGGCCACGAAAGTCCGTTTTCTGGCCACGAAAGTCCGTTTTTTGGCCACAAAAGTCCGTTTTCTGGCCACGAAAGTCTGTTTTCTGGCCACGAAAGTCCGTTTTTTTACTCGATTTTCAAGGAATGTGCTGGGGGGTGAAGGCTTCTTGAAAAAAGCCACTCTTTTTCAGTATAACGTATTTTTTAGCAGTTTGCCTAGTGCATAAAGTACACGATTTTTGGGTGTGTTTGTTCCTTTTATAGCCACGTTTAGACATTGTACGGGAAATGATTTACAAGACTATATAATCCTTCCACGAATACAGTCAACCACGTTTTCATACTCTGGCATTAGCCCTTTATTCAACATTTGGTACAAGCCCACCATACATTTGCCCACCAAATAAGCCGTTTGCTTACGATTCATCATGTTCTTTCGCTCATCGGGGGGTAACAATTCTTCAATACTCATGGGGCAATGACGTTCGTCCATAATTTTTAAATCTGGATTTTTATGTAAATTAAGCCCAATCCCTGTAACGACGCTTTTTAACACCCCTTCGGTAGATAGTCGCGTTTCCACCAAAATCCCCCCCACTTTGGCGTGTTTCGCATAGAGATCGTTCACCCCTCTAATCTGTAAAATAGGGCTTAGGCTGGGGTAAATAGACGTCAACACAATCCAAGTGGCAAGGCCTGCAATGCTGGTATACATAGGCACAACGCCATTTGCCACACGCCGTGTGGCAAATGATTGATGATGAACAGGAAACAAAATTGAACCGTAAATGCCACTGCCCACGGGGGAATGCCATTTACGACCTGCTGTACCGCGTCCGCTTTGCTGGGTTTCAGCCAAAAATAAGCTGGGTCGTACCACCTGATACTTTTGGGCATGCTCATAATGTTCCCACGCCCAATCATTGGTTGATGTCACCGAATACGCTTCGTATAAGTCGAGTTCTGCATTAAGAATATACGGCTTAATCCGTTCGGTGAACGCTTCGGGTAAGACAGCTTGCATGTTTAAAGTCCCTTGGCTACTTCAATGGCACCATAGGTCAAAATGCCATTACACCCCGCGCGCTTTAAGGCCAACAACGCTTCATGCAGGACTTTTTTACCATCTAGGTAACCGAGTTGGTGGGCGGCTTGAATCATCGCATATTCACCACTAACATGGTAAGCGAGCAAGGGCATTTGAGTCGTTTGCTTCAAGAGTTGAATCACATCCAGGTAAAAAGTCCCCGGTTTCACCATTAACATGTCTGCACCTTCTTGAATGTCTTGCTGAGCTTCGCGTAAGGCTTCTTGCAAATTGGCGGGATCCTGCTGGTAAGTGAGTTTAGAAGCCCCCCCCAAGTGACTCGAAGAGCCGACTGCCTCTCGAAACGGGCCATACAGGGCGGAAGCGTATTTCGCCGTATACGCAAAGAGTTTGGTGTCGTGAAAATGCGCGTGTTCAAGGGCTTCACGTAAGCCCCGAATGCGACCGTCCATCATATCAGAAGGGCCTAGGGCATCGGCCCCTGCGTGTGCGTAGTTCAGGCCTTGTTTAATCAGGGCTTGAATGGTTTTGTCGTTATGAATGGTGTGATTCACCAGTAGGCCGTCGTGGCCATGGGTGGTGTAAAGATCCAGGGCGACATCCACCATAATGCCCAAGTTAGGGCAGGCTTGCTGAATGGCGTGAATGGCGCGGCAGGCGAGGCTATTGGGGTTCCACGCTTCTTGGGCGTCTTCTGATTTAAGGGAATCTTCCACACACGCAAACAAAGCCACACAGGGTATGCCTAGGGATTCGGCTTCTTTGGCCACTTCTACGGCGCAATCCACACTATAACGCTGGACTGTAGGCAAACTGGGTATATCAACGCGTTGTTGAAACCCTTCCATAACAAAGAGCGGTTGAATGAGGTTTTGGGGCAAGAGTTGCGTTTCTTGAATGAGCGCACGGCTCCACGCATGCGAACGCATACGGCGGTTACGAGCAAGGGGGTACATACCTGTGAACATGAGGGATTTCCTTTTTAAAGGGTTTTTAAAATAATATCTTGAAAAGCGTCTTGCACCAGCGGGTGCTCACCGATCGGAGGCAACACTTCCACGAGCAGGTGCGGAAAGCGTTGGGCAATTGAACGCTTCATCTCTTCAATTTCGTGAGCCACATGGGCGCCTGCCGCCATAAAGAGCGGTAAAATCTGAAGATGCGTCAAGTGTGAAACGTCGAGCGTGGCGAGGACGTCATCGGCGGTGGGGGAAGCCATTTCCATGTAGCACAAATCCACTAAAGCTTCAGGACGTTCGGCTTTAATGCGTTGAATCAGGGCTTGAAAGGGTTGCTTCCAGCGTTCGTCTCGACTGCCGTGAGCGACAAGCAGGGTAAAGGTGTTTGAACTCATTATTACACCACCTTCTTACTCAACAGCAGCCCAAGCGTCCACAACAACAGCCCACTGCGAAGCGTCCACGCCACGGTGCGAATCCAGTTGGTGTCAACCAAGCGATGAATCACGCTTAAGTCGTAGCCTCGTGAAAGGGCGTCATGGCAGGGAACAGAAAGAAAGGCGGTGGCGGCCCAAATCACAAACAACAGGGCCAAACCCGCCCACAACACCCAGGCAGGCACACCGAGCGATTTCGCCCAATAGAGGCACGCCAAGGCCGTCATTACTTCAATCATCATTAAGGGGCCCACAATGTAGGTAATGTTTCGGGCATGCAAATGCACGTATTCTGTGAATTCGCTTGGCCCAATTTTCGCCAAAAGCGGGTAATGCACCCCTTGAATCAGCCAAATTAAACCCGTCATGGCAACGGTGCAAAAGGTTTGAATCAACAAGGCCACAACCGTGACTTGTGTGAGCGGTAAGGGGGCCGTTAGTGAAGTTGAAAGAGTCGTCCATAGGCTCATGGGGCAGTTTCCTTAAGGGTTGTGGGGGAAGGATTGAGTTGTTTTAAAATGTGTAAGGCCGCCAAACGACCTGAACGCAAGGCCCCGTTAATGGAGCCTGAATCGAGGGCATCGCTGGCGAATTGAATGTTCCACGTGTGCTGTAAATGGTGGAAGGCTTCTTCAAGGGCGGGGGCATCCGCACCGTAAACCACAGTCGAAGCGGGCAAGGCGTGTGGAATCACGTACTCGGCTTCCTTCTGCCAATAGGCCGTGCATGCCCCAAACCAGTCGTGAAGCTGACGGCGAACCTCCACTTCAAGGGAAGCGTTGCTTTGTTGAAGGGCGGTGTCTTTCAGCGTCACGCTCACCAACTGCTTGCCTGTTGGGGCGTATTCGGACGAAACGGCTGAAATAAAGCAAAGGTGTTCTATGAATCCTGATGCTTCGCCATTTAAATACAAGGCCGAACCCACCACGTGATGTGGCAAGGGGCCTTCAAAGGAAAAATAGAGATTTTTGGTGGCATGTTGCGGCACGTCAAAGGCTTCATTCAACAGGCCAAAGGTTTCGGCCAAGGGGGTCGCCAACACCACAAAGCTCCCTTGAACGTCGGTGCCATCGGTCAGTGTTAAGGTTCGCGGCGAAGGATTTTGAGGGTCATAGGGCCCCAGTGATTGCACCCGTTGGTTCAGCCAGACTTGTTCAGGGGAAAGCGATTCAAGCAATTGCTGAGCGATGGCTTGCATCCCCAAACGCGGCACCACGACTTGGCCAAGAGCGAAGCACTTAAACGTGTACAAAAACTTACGCACACTGGTGCTTAGTGTACTTTCTAAAAAAACGCCCCCGTAAAACGGCTTAAAAAACTGTTGAATATAGCGCGCACTAAAGCCGTAGCGTTGTAAAAACGCCAGAGTGCTTTGTTCGCTAAGGCTAAAAATCTCCGCGTCTTTCAGGCGCTTGGCATAAAGTGACAGCGTCAGTGTGAGCCATTTGTCTTTCAAGGTGCCAATGGGTGAAAAAAGGCCTTTTAGCAACTGAACGGGATCTCGAAAGGGATCACCGACTTGGTGAAAGGCCCCGTTATGGCGTATGACGGCGCCTGCGTAAAAGGGTTGAAAGTCAAGGGCCTTAAAATCTAAAAAGTGGCGGGCTTCTTCATAAGCGGTGTTGAAGGCCTGAAAACCGCGATCAAAAATAAACCCGTGATGCGTATCACTTTGCATGCGCCCGCCAACAGAAGAATCGGCTTCAATCAGGAGAAAGGGAAGGCCGTGTTCTTGCAAGGTTTTGGCACAGGCCAAGCCCGCAAGCCCTGCGCCAACAATAAGCACGGGGGCGCCCAGCGAAATAAGAGACGTCGTGTGTGTGTGTGAATCCATCATTTTTTTATTGTACCCTAAAGCCTATAAAAAAAACCAGTGACGGAAAATCAAACAGAAAAAAAGGGGATGTTGTTTTAAGGCATCCCTCTCTCTGCAATCACACTAAAGCGTTCAACTTGGTTTGCTGTAATAAGGCATGAACGCGGGACATCGCACTTACAAGGGGGTGCAAGTAAACGACGCTTTTCCTTACAAGGGGCTACCTAAGCAACACCTCCAGCACTATTACTTTAACAAATAGAGCATCAGGTGCGCCTTATTTTGCACGAACTTCCTCCATGTAGAGGAGACGATTCAAGAACGCACATAAAAGCCCACATAACGCTATATGGAAGTTTCGTCAACCAAGCAAAGCCTTTAAATCCCGCTGAAAGCCAGAAGAATCGCGCGCCTTTAACTGATCGGGTCTTGGCATCAGGCAAGTGCCCATTCCAACGGCCCACGCGCCAGCTTCCAAATAGCGGTTGACTTGGGAAGGATGCACCCCTCCAAAGGGCATTAGCTTGGCTTCAGGGAAGGGGGCTTTCATGGTTTTAAGGGTACTTGAACCCCCAAGCGGTTCGGCTGGGAACCATTTGACGGCTTCAACGCCTAAGGCCAAGGCGTGCATCAATTCAGAAGGGGTGGCAACACCCGCCATATATAAAATATCTCTTTCCTTAAAGCCTTTAATGGCTTGCTTTAAGGGGGCTTCTTCCAACAACCCAGGGCTGGCCACAAAATCCGGAGGAAACGGCATTTCAAGCACGGTTTCCACTTGCAGGGGGGTTGTTAAAGTGCCTAGCCCAATAAGGACATGGGGAGGAATCCAGCGGGGGCGGGGGGCGTTGAAGAAAGCGCTAATCTGTGGGGTGGTGAAGGTGAATTCAACACAGGTAAAGTGGGCTTGAAGCAGTTGTTCCGCCGTCCAAAGCGCGTCACTCAATGAAGAAGCGCGTATGACGGGGATTTGCTTTTGAAAGAGGTGCTGAAGGGTCGTTTCAATAAAGGTCATGCGCTGACTTAAAAACCTCCACCCAGTTCACGTTGAAGGTGGTTCCACGCCATCAGGGCATCCTGCCGAGCCGTAACGGTTGCCAGACGCTTTTGCAATAAGGCATCTTGCTGGCTTAAGGTTAAAATATAGGAGGTCACCCCAGCCTTATATCGCACTTGGCTCAGCACGTACTGTTCTTCAGCGATCTGTTCTTGAGATTCTGCTAGTGTCGTCGCTTCCAAACGCTGTTTTAAGTCAATGAGCGCGTTTTCAGCATTACGACCCGCCAAAAGCAGTTGATTTTGATACAAGCGCCCCAGCGATTCATAGATCGCTTTTTGCTGTTTAAGGTTGGCTTTAATGGCTCCCCCAGCAAATAATTGTTGCGCCAAAGACGCCCCAACGGACGCCAAGAGACTGTCCCAAGAAAACCAGTTGCTTAGTTTCGTTGAAGCCAAACCAGCTTGAGCGCTCAGCGTAAAACTAGGTAAAAACATCCGCCGAGCCACCTTAACATCCACCCCCGCAGCTTGGAGCTGTAGCTCACTCATGCCGACATCAGGGCGGTGTAAGAGACGATCCGACTCAATCGAAGTCCACGCCAAAAAGGGCGCTAAATCCACGCGACGAAGGTATTCCGTAGGCACAAGGCTTGTATCCTTCCACACAAAGCCATTCACCGGCTGGCCTGCCAAGTAAGACGCCTCATGTTCCAACAAACCCGCTTCGTTTTTTAAGACGGTAATCGACGTTTTAAGCGTTTCAAGTGCTTGCTTACGAAGGAGTAGATTGTCTTTCGATTCAAGGCCTGCTTGGTAATTTTCCCGTTGAAGATGTTCCCATTCTTCAAGCACCGTCAAGCGTTGAAGGCTTAATTCCAAACGACTTTCTGTTGCAATGGATTGAATCGCTGTATTAACGGCATGTTCAGCCAGTGCCAATTCCATGTCTCGTAACTTAAGGGCTTCGGCTTCATAACGCAAGCGCAGGGCCTGAGTTTGCAAGTGATTTTTACCCAGCCAGTCCACTTCATAGTTTAAGGTTAAAGGCAAATTGTAGATGTTAAACGTCGAACCGGGGGAAAAGACGTTGGCCCCGCCTGAACTAAATTGCGACGCACGCGGGGAGATCAGATTCTTAGAGTTTTTTTGCTTGATCCAGTTTGCGCCTAGGCTTAGGGTGGGCAGTTCTAGGGCAAATTGCTTACGAAGGGCTTGCTGTTGGGCTTTTAAATCAAATTCTTTGGCCCGCAGTTCCAAATTATTTAGCAACGCGGTAATGACAAAGGCCCGTAAATCATCCCGACCGTAAGCGTCCCACCACGTGGTGGAAACCAAAAATTCAGGGGTCAAATACGTGGGCATCGCTTTGTTGAGGGGGTGCAAGGGTTCAAGCGCGTTTTCTTCTGGAACAGGGGGCGCGAGACTAGGGGAAGGGGCAGGTTTGATTAAAGGCGTCGGCTGGGGGTACTGTTCATTTAAATCGGGCTGAGCAAGCGCCATTGGTCCGAAAATGACCCAAGCACTCAACACCACCCCAACGCTTTGCGTCAAGGACTGAAAGGGCGTGTGCGTCATCGGGTGGCTCCTGTGTGTTGAGGGGTGGACGCTTCTTTTAGCGGATCTTCTAGCGGAAAGTCCAAGTCGTCGTCTAAAGCAGTGGTCGCGGTGTGTTGAGGCTTAAAGGAATCGGCGTTTAAGTAGACGTCGACTTGTTGACCAGGGTAAACGCTAAAATCAGCGGGAGGCGTAAAACGATAAATCAGTTGTAAGACTCTAACATCATTACGTTCTGCGGTTCCCCCAGTCAACGAAACCTTCGGCACCATAAACGGTTCAATGCGTTCAAAGTGTAAGGGAAACGACAGTTTACTATTGCCCTTAATAAAGGCTTTGGCCTGCATACCCGCTTGCACTTGAGGGGCCAACACTTCATCAATATCCACACGCACTTGTAAGGCCTTTACATCACCCATTAAAATAGCGGGTTCACTGCTTTTGCCCGACATTTGCATGAGCTGGACGGTCTCGCCTACGCGCACATTCAATTGAAGAATGGTGCCGTCTTTAGGGGCTTTAATCACGGCTTGCGCCAGTTGCACGTCCAGTTCCTTCACTTGAGCCAACACGCTTTGCATTGAAGCGCTTGATTCATTGACCAAGGCCTTGGCTTCGTCTAATTCGGGCTGCCAAGCGCCCGCTAAAGTCGCATTGAGATTGGCTTGGGCTTCTTCTAATTGAGCGGTTGTTACTTCCACACTTAAGCGCTGTTGTGCCAAGTCTTGTTCACTAATGGCGCGAGAATCGGCGATGCTTTCAAGCCGTTTGAGCTTGTCTTTTTCTTTGTTTAAACTGGCACGTAAGCTTGCGACTTTTGCCTTGAGCGGGGGCAGATTAACGTTTCGAGGTTCTGAACCCAAACGATGTAAGCGAGCTTGAGCCGCTGTTAATCGAGATTTAGACGCCGTTGCTTCAGCCAAGAGCCGTTGATGCTGGGCGTCTAAAATAGAGGTGTCTAGCTTGAAGAGGGCCTGCCCTTTTTTGACGACTTGATCTTCTTTCACATAAATCGCGACGACTTTTCCGCTATAAAACGGCGCAACCTTAACGGCTTCATCAACAGGTTCTACAATGCCCACCCCTGTAACCGCATTTTCATAAGGGGAAGAAGCGGGCGTGCGCGTTGGTTCGCGTTCAGGTTCTGCCACCACTTGGGTATTGACGTAATACAACATAATCAACACGCCTAAAATCGCAATAGGAATCGTTCTTGAAAAGGGAATCAGTTTCCAGTTAAGGGACTTGAGGTTTTTTTTCTGAAAGGGATTGAGCATCGGAAGGAGTCCTTTTTTAAGCGGGGAAGTACAGAGGGGCGAGCCTCACAAGGGAAGATCAGGCAAACGTAAGGGAACGTCTAAGCCGTTGAAGGCGAGGGGTTAGACGTGGCTTTGGCCCACGCTTCGGCGTCTTGATGAGTGGCCAGAATGCGTCCGTCTTCCATTTCCACTAAGTAGTCCGCATACTGGTAGATGCGGTTGTCATGGGTGACGATGATCACGGCGCGGTCTTCTTGTTGAGCGATCTTTTTTAACAGTTCCATAATCAGGCGACCTGTTTTACCGTCTAGCGCGGAAGTGGGTTCATCGCAAATAAGGAGTTTAGGGTCGTTGACTAAGGCACGGGCAATGGCCACGCGTTGTTGTTGCCCCCCTGAAAAGTCTTTGGGCGTGGCGTAGGGTCTGTCTCCCAACCCGACTTTGCCCAGCCATTCAATTGCCGTTTCAATGGCTTTGTCATGCGGAACCCCTTGAATCAATAAGGGGATCGCCACATTTTCAGCAATACTAATGGTGTTGATTAAGTTAAACTGTTGAAAAATAAAGCCCACATTATTACGACGAAACTCGGCTTTTTGCTGTTGATTAAACGCGTGAATGGTGGTGTGTAAGACGTTAATCTCTCCAGAATCGGGGGTTAAAATGCCCGCAATAATACTAATCAACGTGGTTTTTCCGCATCCACTAGGGCCAACAACGTAGGTCATCGCCCCAGCGGGAAAATCCAGCGTGATGTCATGCAAAACGGTTTGAGATTCACCTTCATTGTCAAAACTTTTATAGACATGCTGTAAGGCAATGGCCGGTTCTTTGGAAGGTTTTAAGGCAGGGGTGGCAAGCATGGGCAAGAATCCTTATTAACCTCTAAACACAATGGCAGGGTCAATACGTAAAACACGGTACAGACTTAAGAATGAGGCAATCACACAAAAGCCCATGACTAAGAATAGCACAATCCAAATCAATTGAGGCGGGGTGTAATAGGCCAAAGGAGCGGTATCGGGCAAGAACAATCCAAAGAGTGATGCCATGCCCACCCCCAAACCATAGCCAATTAAGCCCACCGTAATACTTTGCACAAACACCATGCGCGCCAACTCAGCGTTGGTAATGCCAATGGCTTTAAAGGTGCCAAATTGTCGGATGTTTTCAAGCATAAAGGCATATAAGGTTTGTGCTGAAATGACGGTTCCTATAATCAGCACCATCAGTACGTTGGTGCCAAAGTTAATGGGAATCCCCGTATTGGCGGCCCAAAACCGCATGGTGCTAAACACAAAATCCCACAGCTGAATGGCCTTCATGCCCGTTTCTTCGTTAATTTTTTGGCATAACGCGGTAGCGTCTACCCCGGCTTTAGGCTTGGCTAAAATAAAAGAAACAATGCGTTGTTTTTCTGGCATAAGGCTTTGCACGCGACTAATCGCCGTGTAAATAACGGGAAACGGGGCAAACGTTTTTTTAGAATCAATCACCCCCACGACTTTGACGCGATGATCGTTAATTTCAAATTCACCCCCCACTTGAGGCGCCCCGTAGCGTTCACTGCGGGTTTTAGAAATAATCACCGCATTGGGCTGGTTGAGATCTTCATAACGGGCATTTTTAAGCCCCGCAGGCAAGCCAATCAAGCTTTCATCGTCCACCCCCACAATTTGCACCGCAGCGGTTTTGCCTTCATCACTTTGAGCAATGGCCCCGTGCAAGCTCATGGGAACTGCCCACGCCACGCCTGAAACACTACGCACCCGTGCCACTTCGCTTAATTTTAAATCCACCACGTCATTAAAGCTCGTGGCCGTTGAATCAACGACCCAAATCGGGGCCCCTGTTTCAAAAATGTTACTGGCCGTGCGTAACATCAATCCACAAAAAATAGACCCTTGTTGCGTCAATAAAAAACACGTAAAGGTCAACCCCACCACAAGGGTCATAAACTTCATTTTGTCCCCAAACAGCATTTTTAACGCAATACGTAACATAACAATGAAGCGTCCTTTAACACGAGTCTCTCACCCTTTTAGCATAGCACAAGCCTTGGCTTTGTGAACGTTTTTTTAAAAATTGTTGCCTCCACCCAACGGGGACTTTATGATTTATTAAGATTTGTAATGAAAACGCAATTGGGGTTGAATACCTTCTTTTATTATTGTAGTAATAGATGTATCACGCATGACCTGCTTGACGTTTACGCAAGTTTGTTTGGACGTTTTACAGGCTATTCTGATTCCGTTGCTCGTTTATTCAATGCACACACGTTTTTACACTACTGTTCACTGGCTTTCAGTGCTTTTCAGATTATTTTGTGTTCGCTTTGGCACACGAAGCAAGCGGATTCTTTTCTTTACTAGTTACTTTTTAGCAAGTTCATTACAATGCAGTCTCTCTATTCTTTATGTTTTCTTCGTTGCGCTGCTCTTTGCACTTTTTTTACATTTCTGGCAACTTCACGTCACACATAAAGCCTTGGTGATTCTTGCATACCTAGAAAAAGGAATTTCTAAGTATGATGTCTCAATCTCCCCTTCGTTCTAAAAAACAGTTCACTGAAAAAGGGACTGGCAAAAAAGTTCGTCACGGACTTAGTGCCAGTATTTCCCCTGAAAAACTCAAAAGCCGTGACATTAAAGATTACATGGAACTGGTTGAAACGGTGGCGCGTGTCGAACATAGTCGTTTGCCGAACCATTTAATTGACGCCAGTGAAATCGTCAACATCGGGGCTTTGACCCTGCACTTGTTGTTTGAAAAATACCCTGAACGCGATTTTAACGTTACCTATTTGTCTACCGCGATCAAATGGGCGGTGCGTAATGAATTGCGGTACCGTTACAAATGGTACAGCCTTCGCAATACGGATGCCGAAGTCGCCGATGGCAATGAAGAAATTGATGCCTTTGACGACGAGCTTGCCCCAGAACGAGGGGCCGTTCGTGAAGCCCTGTATGCCAACATCCTGAGTGTAGACGGCCTTATGGAAGCGGACAATCCCCATGAATTGCGCGATGAAAGCCAAACTCCAGACGAAAAAACGGAATCCAACGAATTGGCTAAATTGGTGCGCCTGTGCTTAGACGGCCTTTCCGAACGTGACCGCAAGCTCATAGAAGCCCGTTATTTTAAGAATAAGCGGATGCGTGAAATTGGCGATGAATTTGGTATTTCAGCCAGTCGTGCCAGTCGCGTGGTTCAGTCGGCCTTAACGCGCATGAAAGAAGAAATGGAATCCGCACACTTTTTGTCTGAATACCGTTCGTCGGTCTATTAGCGATCGTTTTTGCCAGCTTGATTGTCTCTAAAACGTTTTGCCAAAGTGGGCTTTTCTCCCTTTTTACTCCCTCTCCCTATGGGAGAGGGTTGGGGTGAGGGTTTTAGGATGCCCAGTCATCGCTGGTGTTTCCCTTATCCTAGCCTTCTTCCATAGGGAGAATGGATCCTTTAATCCAACGACGGTGTGAAGCTTTTCACACCGTCGTTTAAGATCGTTTACCATTTTTCGTACGGCTTTTTCGCACTACGCCATAAGCGAAAGCTTCTTCGGTTGGCTTGCCTCTTCTTCAACAGGTTCTAAAAAAACTTCTTTGGCTTCAGGCGTTTCGGCCACAGGGGGTTTTTCAGGCTTAAAGGAAGGGGTCAAGGCCATCTTGGCCTTTTGATCTGCACGTTCAAAGCGAATGTTGTCGTTTTTGTCTAAGTGAAAATCACCTGAAGGTGTGGCCACATCAATGTCTTCGGTTTGTTCGTTAATGGTCACCGAATCAGGATCCGACATCGTAATGCCCCAAATTTCAGATTCCGCCAAATCATGCGTCAACTGATTTTCAGTGATTTCGTTAATTTCAGCCTGTGGACTTTTTGAGCCAAGGGCATCGACTTTTTTGTCGATTTCAGCCAGCTGTTGTTCAACATCCGCCTTGTTTAAAATGGCGGATTCAATCACCAACCCATTCGGAGAACTCACGGTAACAGGGCCACCCGCTTTGCTTTCTTTTACAATCGTACCCGTTTCAAAACGCGTCAAATGCCCTTCTTTGGTGGGGACTGTTTCGGCCTTTAAGTCAGAACCAGCTAAGGCATATTGCTTAAAGGCGTCTGGCTTAAGTTTCTTGGCCGTTTCAAAATCTTTATTGGCTTGTTCATACGTATACACGCTTACCATAGGTTTAGCCACTGGTTGTTTAGCGGGGCTGTTAGATTCTAAAGCCGTTGGGTGAGGTTCCGCTGTGGGCGTGGTGGGCGTGGTGGGTTCGGCATCAGATGCCGTGATTTTTTTTACAGGCAGGCCAGAAGCCGCTGGCGTGGTGGATGCCACTGAAATGTTGGAACTCATATCATCTGTCCTTTCTGAAGGGAAGTTTTAGGATCACTACAAAATAAAAAGCCTTTGCATACTTCATACCACTTTTTGCATTAGGCGTGTTATTCACACAAAAACAAAAAAAGAAAAAGCTGTGCTATTGTAGCATAGACTTTTTTAAAAGAAAAGTCGTTACGGGGTGAGTCGAAATATGCGAAGACTTGTGTTATGCTTAGGTTAAGGCTTGCAACTCAAGCTTCCATTAAGCCCCTGTTCGTTTCGTGCTAAAATCACCCTAAATTCACCCTAGAAAGAGTTACTTCAATGACGACACCAACTTCTTCTGAAAGCCCCACCGTTCCTACTGAAGCCACCACCGCCCAAGGCAAAATGATTCAGATGGCCAAACACGCGGGCTTTTGCCACGGGGTAAAAAAAGCCGTCGACAAAACCGTGGAAACCCACGACACTCACCAGCAAGAAGATCGCCCTACCTATGTGCTGGGGCAACTGATTCACAATCAGCAAGAAATTCAACGCCTCGCTGCCATGGGCATTCACACCGTGCAAGACTTGGCCGAAGTCCCCGACGGTGCCGTGTGCGTGATTCGTACGCATGGGGCGCCCCCTGAACTGATTCAGCGTGCCCAAGCGCGCGGTATTCACGTTAGCGATGCCACTTGCCCCGACGTTCGCTTGGTGCAGAACAAGGCGGTAGAACTGGCTCAAGAAGGCTATACCGTGGTGATTGTGGGCAAAGCCAATCACCCTGAAGTGATTGGCATTACGGCCTATGCCCTTGAAGTCGAGGGGGCTAGAGTCGTGGCGATTTCACACCCGCGAGATATTCAAGACGCGTTGAAAGAGTTGCCCCGTCGTCGCATTGGGGTGGTGTCTCAAACCACTCAAATGGAAGACAGCTTCTTTGACATGGTGAAGCATTTAAGCATGGTGGCCAAAGAACTGAAGGTGCATAATACGATTTGCCCCGCCACGTTTTTCCGTCAACACGCCGCCGCTGAACTCGCTCACGACGTAGAAGTCATGATTGTGGTGGGGGGTAAGAACAGCTCCAATACGACGCATTTGGCTCAATTGTGTGTGGAAATCGGCACGCCTGCCTTTCATATTGAAACGCCTGAAGAGCTAGCCTCCCCCGAAATCACGGAGGCTCTGAATAAGGCAAACCGCATCGGTTTGACGGCAGGGGCTTCAACGCCTGACTGGGTGATTCATCAAGTGCATGAAGCACTAAAGTCACAGTTTTAACAAGGAGTTTACCATGAATGTTAGCTTAGAAGATTTAGTTTTTAAAATCCCACAAGAACAAGAAGACTACTTAATCTGTTCTCAATTTGTTGTCAACTCTATTGAAATAATCTTAGAGAAAGCTATTCAAAATGGTCGAAATAAAATCATTATTGATACAAACTTAAAATTAGGTTTGCCTATGGAAAACATCAATAAAATTGCGGGTCCTTTTGTAGAAGCTTGGGCATTTCAAACGTTTTATGAAGCATTGGAAAATATTGAAAATCCGTATTCTCTTATTAACGTAGAGGCTTGTGGGAGATTAGATTTAGCAGATATTATCTTGCACTTTAAAAGAAAGAATAAGACTTCTAGCACAACAACGGCACAAGTTGATTCTAAAGCAACGAGTCAAGATATTCAGAATAGCGGAAAATCTCCTAATATAACTTCTTTTGCCAAAATCAGAACAGCTTATGTTGAAGACCCTGATCTTATCTTTATTATTTTGTCTCTCAAACATAAAGTACATAGTGAAAAAGACGCTCAGTCTGAAATGATGAAAGGCATTATGGAAGTTGTGCATTTTAACGCTTATGACTTAAAATATCTTTCAGAAATGGACATCTCTTACAACCCTGCTTTAGGCACAGGGCAAATTCAAGTTCGTGATATTCATTACGTTTCAATAGAACAACGTAGTACATGGGAGTTTTGTCAGTTGTTAGATAAGAAATGTATTGCGTCTAAAAAAGGTTATCAAGAATGGCTTTTACTGGCTCAAAAATATGGATGGCTAAAAAATGAAACAATTTAAAATTATACAAGGGAATGCTCTAGATCTTTTTCGGCAGATAGAAGATAATACCGTTGATTTATTAATCGCCGATCCTCCCTATAATTTAGGTAAAGATTATGGTAACAGCTCAGATTGTCAATCCTTCGAATCCTATATCGAGTTTAGTCAAGCTTGGCTTACAGAAGCCAAGCGAGTATTGTCTCCTCAAGGCACTATTTATGTATTAATGGGCGTTAGATTTATTTCCTATATATTTCAGATAATGGAACAAGATTTAGGACTTCATTTTAACAGTTGGATTTCATGGCATTACACTCAAGGCTTAGGAAGAACGAAGGGATTTTCTTCTCGCCACGATGACATTTTAATGTTCACTAAAACTAAAAAAGATTATTTATTTAATTTAGACGCTATTCGTATTCCACAAAAACATTACCGTTCTATTAATAATATGAGAGGCTCAAACCCTGGAGATGTTTGGGAGTTCTCACATATACATTATTGCAATAAAAACCGTCAAAAACACCCGACACAAAAACCAGAAGGTTTAATCGAAAGACTTGTATTAGCTTCGTCTAATGAAGGTAGTTTAGTATTAGACCCTTTTGCAGGTAGTGGTACAACTTTAAGGGTGTGCCAACAACTACAAAGAAGCTGTATTGGTTTTGAACTCAACCAAGAGTATGTTGAGTTAATTAAAGAGCGTCTTGAACAACCCTTTGACAGTTTTGATAGTATTGATAAACGGATGGAACGTATTCCTTTAGATCTAAATGATCCTAAAATTAGAGAAGACTATTTACGTAATCATCCCCAATGGTTTCTCCAAAATCATCAAGGATCTTTACTTCAATTCTATGAGCAAATTGAACTCTTGTATCCTCAAGATAGTTCTATACAACAAAAATTGTTTAAGCATTGCTGATAAGGTTAAAATGATGCAACTTGCCCTAGAGTTTGAACCCAAAACCTTCGGCGTGAGCGAACTCACGGCTTATTTAAAGCCCCTGCATTGTTGTTGCTAAAAAAAAGCCCTCTGAAGTATTCAAAGGGACTTATTGTTCTAGATAGTGAGAGAGAAAAAATAAAGAAAAAGCCAAAAAAGTGTGGCAAGCCTTTCACACCACAGAAACAAGAAAAAAAATCCGTGTCTATACAAAATCCATTGCAGAGGGAGTCGGCAAAAAGTATGTAAGACACGGTGTCGTGTGTGTGTGTTAAGGAAATTCTTCTGAAAAGCATAGGGGGAAATTAAACGAGAGGCAGGTAGGCATCTTTGTATTAGTGTCTACATATATAAAAACAATCTTAAGCAGATTCGTGCTTTTTGTTGCAACTTTGTTACATCAAAGGCATGTAATTAAAATACTATACAAAGCATATGAATTGGATTATACTTCTATTACTTCTATTTGTGTTCTGATTCCATAAGTGGCTTTTTTTATCATGCAACG
>JBIKTR010000018.1:0-35827 GCA_044348005.1 Vampirovibrionales bacterium
TGTCGATCACGCAATCCTTTGACACCTCTAACTCAATGGGCAAGCTGACCTTGAATATGTTGCTGTCCTTTGCACAATTTGAACGAGAGGTGTCGTCTGAACGCATTCGAGATAAAATGCAAGCCAGCAAAGCCAAAGGCTTGTGGATGGGTGGTCCTTGCCCCTTGGGCTATACCCTTGAAGACAAAAAACTGCAGATTCATCCGCAAGAAGCAGATCTTGTTCGGCAGATATTTACGCAATATCTCAAACTCGAAAGCATCCATACGCTCAGGCAATGGCTCAAAGACCAAGCTTATAAGGGGAAACGAGGCGGGGCGTTTAGTCTTAGTGGGCTACACCGCCTTTTAAGCAATCGCTTGTATACGGGTAAAGTCGTCCACAAACGACTCGGCAAAATCTATGACGGTCAGCATGATCGGGTTATTTCAGACGACTTGTTTGAACAGGTGCAAATCCAACTGTCGCAACGCTTTAAATACAACGAAGCTCGTAAATGCTATACCCTTCAAGAGAACTTATTAAAGGGGATTTTCTACACCGAAACAGGCGAAGGCTTTAAGTATTCCAATGCCAAAAAACACCAGAAACGCTTTAACTACTACTACGTCAAAGGAACCTGCTTACCCGCCGAACAAATCGAGGCACAGGTGATTCAGGCACTGGCTTTCTTGGATTTATCTGAAGAGGCATTACGGTCTTCGCTGAGTCAAGTGATTTATCGCAAAGCAGACCACCTCGCTGAACTAGACATCCATCTGACCCTCGATGATTCGCTCGGTCAGTTGAAATTGCCTCCTCATGCCGTGTTAAGCATGGATCAGAAAACCCTCATTTTAAGTACCCGCCTGCTGATTAACAATCAAGCACAGACCACTTTACGAGGGACTCAACACAAAAGCATCCTTTCGATTCACGAGATGAATGAGCAGATGATTCAAGGACTTTCCTTGGCGTGGCATTACAGAAGCCTCTGGAAGCAAGGCGTGAGCGTTCAAGACATCGCGAAACGTGAATCCACCAGCAAGCGACAAATACAGAAATATCTGGCTTTAACCCTCCTCTCTCCTCGGATTATTGAAGCCCTACTGAACTACCAAAATCCCCAACACCTCACCCTCACCCAGCTGATTACACTCGCGGAAAGTACCCCCGACTTTGACCCACAAGCCCTCGCCTACTTTGGTGCATAAACACAGGGGCTTATCTTTATTTTAGACCGTTTAAAGGAGGAGTATTCTCCCCTAGTCGTGCCTTTTGAAATTGTGGGCATGTATAGAAACGCCGAAAAAAGCGGATACATGAGCCATTTAAAAGGCATACCTGAATGAGGAGTGGATCCCCATCCGCCTTAAACCCGCACACACGGCGAGTGCTTGAGGACAAATCCTGAAAAGCATTGATAGGACTGGTTCTTAAAGGAAAGTGGTGGAGGTTAGCGGATTCGAACCGCTGGCCTTCTCAATGCCATTGAGACGCGCTACCAACTGCGCCAAACCCCCACTTAGGACTTTCAATTAAATCATAACGCTTCAAGCTTAAAACGCAAGTCCTTTAGTCGGATTAATTGTGTAAATTGAAAATACTTTCCAAAAAAGTAATGGATTGCATTGAGGAGTCTTGTCATAAGTTGCTCTATTTTCTTGCCCAACTGCCCAAATAACTCGTTTACCACACAAAAGGACTTACCAAAAAGCACGTAAACAGGTACACTAATAATAAAGTCCTATGTGAATGAGATGAGCACTATGCGTTGGCGCACCAAAACAAGTGAAACCCCCACGCCTACCTTCACTGCCCCTGAAGGCTTGTTGGGTGCTGAAAACTTAAACGAAACACTGAATACACCCCTGCCGTCTTCGGACCGTTCCACGGACGCCGAATACAAACCCTCTTCTTCTTCAACCAATAACAAGGTTACTTACAAGGGTATGCAAAGCGAAAAACTACTCGTTTTTGGCGTCTTGGTGGTCTTGAGTTCTATATTGGCCACCTTAAGCGGCACGCTAAATGTTTATTACAAAAAAGCCCTGAATGACGATTATGAAACCTACGGTAAAAGCCTCACGCAGATGGTCGCCCTTGAAGGTGTTGAAACCGTGTTGAAAAAACCGGTTAATACAAGCCGATTGAAACGTCTGGCCAACGGCCTGATTCAACACAACCGAGATATTGCCAGCGTGCAGTTTTATGACGCGTCTCATCACTTGCTGTATGGCTTAAAGCGTGCGGATCTTTCTTTAAAAGACTTAAAAGAAGGCACACAGTATTCGGTTCCGTTGCGTCAAGCAACAGGGAGCAAAATTATTGGGCAAGTGGTTTTAACCATGACGGGCCGTCGCCTACAAGACTTGCTTGAAATGAGTCAACCTATTTTAATCGTCCCGTTTGCATCGGCCTGGTTGTTGACGGTGTTGGTGATTATGGTGATGACTTATGTGTGGATGAAGCAACTAGAACTTATTGTAAATGCGGTTCAGCGTCTTTCTAAAGGAGAGTTCGGCGTTCGTTTGCCCGCCTTGCATTTTACGGGTTTGCAACGTCAATTGGCTGAAGATATTAACGAAATGTCTCGTCGCTTAAAAATATATGAAGACCATAACATCGAAACCATTTTATTTGAACGCCGTAAGCTTGAAGCCAGTTTGCAATCTATTGTAGATGGTGTGATTGTGTGTGGCCATAACGATGAAGTGGTGTTCATTAACGATGCCGCTCTTCGTTTGTTGGATCTTCATTCGCCTCAAGAATCACTAGGACGTTCTATTGTTCACTATCAAGACGACCATGGAGGCATTCCCTTTTCCCCCATCGTGGAAGCCTTTAAAGAATCGCTGACGAAACTTCCGCCTACGCCCAAAGAAAGTGACGATACTTGGTTTATGAAACCCTTTAGCCAAGTATTAGAATTGCGTCCGCAGTTGGCGTTGCAGATTATTGTGGCCCCATTGCGACAAGCCACTCGTAGCTTTAAGGAAGATGTGAATACGGGGGGGTATGTGTTGATTATGCACAATATCACGCGTGAACGAGAGGTGGACAAACTAAAAACAGGGTTTATCTCAAATGTTTCACATGAACTTAGAACCCCTGTTACCACCATTAAAAGCTATGTGGACACGTTGTTTCACCATCGTAAAGATTTGGATGCTTCTACGCAAGACGAATTTTTTGAAACCTTGCATATTGAAACCGAACGTCTGAAAAAACTCGTGAATGACATCTTAGACTTTTCACGTTTGGATGAAGGCCAAGTCGAACTAGAGCGTTCTTG
This sequence comes from Vampirovibrionales bacterium, assembly GCA_044348005.1. Lineage (GTDB taxonomy): Bacteria > Cyanobacteriota > Vampirovibrionia > Vampirovibrionales > JAJTHC01 > JAJTHC01. The sequence goes on from JBIKTR010000018.1 coordinate 3,275, forward strand.
GGAACCGTTGGCTCCCTTGATTAGCCTCACCTTGCAATCTGTGAAGGTGTTGGCCCAACATAAGCAAATCAGTTTAAGCACCGCCATTGAAAGTGACTTACCCCCTGTCTATATTCACAACGACAGCATGGAACGCGTGATGTTAAATCTGCTTTCAAATGCGATTAAGTACACCCCAGAATCTGGCCGAGTGAAGGTAACGGCTGAACTCACTGAAGATCGAACAGGGGTAAAGGTGAGTATTCAGGACACGGGCATAGGCATTTCACCGCAAGATTTAAATCACGTATTTGACCGTTTCTATCGCGTTGAAAATAAGGTGCACACGGTAAAAGGAACGGGTTTGGGCTTGCATTTGGTAAAAATTACGATTGAAAAGCATCATGGGGGTCAAGTATTTGCGAACAGTCAAGAAGGGAAGGGTTCAACTTTTGGCTTTATTTTACCGTTAAAGTCGCCTTTTAAAGACCTGAAAGAATTATAGAAAGCTTTGCGTCACTTGTTAATGAATCCGCTCAAGAAAACAAAACAATTCAAACTAAAAAACGAAACATTTATGACCAAAACTAAAGAAAATAAACAAACTAAAGAAAATAAATAAACTAAAGATTTTTCGGCAAAAAACGAAAGATTTAAGACGAAAGAATAAATATTAACGAAAGAAACGAAAGAAACGAAAGATTTTGAAACAAAACGAAAGATTTGAACTAAAGGCTTTTTGGGGTACTTTGTGGGGGTTGGGCTAAGGTGTACAATAAGGCCGCTTCTTGAGCGGTTAATGTTTTGCCAAAGCCTGTAGATTCAAGCGATGGAGGATTCTTGGCACTTTGAGCCAAGGCGTACAACAAGGCGGCTTCCTTGGGGTCGATTTCTCTAACAGGTTTTTGGCCGGCTAAACGAAAGGCTTCTTCAATTTGATCAGGCGTCAACTGAATCTTGGCCTTTTTGGATGCTTCAGGATATTTGGCAATAAGGGCAATGTCTTCTTTTTTTAAGTCGCTAAACTGACGTTCCTTAATCGCTTCAAGCGCAGAAACCGCCTTTTCACGTTCTTCATATTCCACCAAGTACGTGGGTTTGCCGACGCTTTTGTCTTGCACTTTTTTAGCCCCTTGGCCTAAAAGGTTTTGAAGAAACAGCATGTTTCCAATAGTAATGACGGTTCCAGCTGCTGTTAACCAATGTAACCCTGCTACACCAAAAGGGAACTTAAAGCTTGTTAAATAATGTCCCCCCAGTAGCCTGCCCAAGGGGTTACCACGGTTAAGAAACATAATTAGCTGGTGGCCCCCCACCAGAGGCAACGCAATGCCTAAAAAGGAACGCACGCCCGCTTTGAGTTGTTCGCCCAGTACAAAGCGCTGTTCGTTTGAAGGCGAGCCTTTAGCCACGACCACAGGCGTTTTTGGCGCTTGCGTGGTGGGTTGCGCTTGAGAAAAAGCGGTGCCTGAACGAACAGGGGAGGTGCTTACCTGCGACGCCTTGGCTTGAGCAGTCGCTGGCGCAGAAGGCTTGGCCTGAGGGGCTTGGGAAGCTTTGGCTTTTGTAGGCTTACCCGCGGCCATAAATGCAGCCCACCCCGCACTAAAGGCCCCCATCGCACCTAAAAAGAAGGCCAAGTACCGAGGATCTTTAATGCTTTGTAACATGTTTGAAAGTGGATGTGTGACCCCACTTTTTACATTTGCCATGGCCAAGGCCTTGTTTTTCAAGACTTCTTCAGGAGTTTCATGCAAGCCAAACTTGACTAAATCAATCATCCCTCGCCACAGTGACGCCACACTGCGACCCAAACCACTTACGTCCCACGCTTCAGAAAGTTCCTTCTGATTATGGATGAAGTGCTCGTGTTCGGAAATGTTTTGAACCAAACGCTTAATGGAACGTGGCAAGACTTCGTGTATTTTTTGGAAGCTTTCTAGGTGTGCACGGGCATATTTACCAAATTCTAAATTGCGCTTAAAGAATTCGCCTTTGCTCATGGGGTTTTTCAGGTCTAATGCGTCAAGGTGTTTCGCCACCATGTCTGGCCCGAGCAACTGTTCCCAATGGGTTCGGTTGGATTCTATTTCCCTAATCGCTTTTGTTCTTAATTTTTCTAGTTCTGCATCAGAGGTGAAGAGCTTGGAAACAAAGCGACTAAAGGGGACTGGCCACTTCTTGTCGCCAATTCTTTGCACGCTTAAAATAGAGTCTCGAAGTTTCGTGACATCCACGTTTAGATCCGTTGGTTTCAAGTGTTTTGGCACAAATCGAGCTTGCGCCAGGTCAATCATCCGGCTTCTGCGGTACAGATTATGATGCACCTCTTCTAAAACCGCACGTTTAACGCTTAAGGGATTGATCTCGTGAACCTCGTTCAGCACATCTGTTTGTAGGGCTTGGAAGTTTTTAGAGCCATGAGGCACCAGCTCTAAAATCTGCTTCATTTCATGGTTCAACGAATGAGACGGACATTCTTGAATGAATTGCTCAAATGTTAAAGGGTCTGGTCCTTTTTGCCTAAACCACCCCAGCAAGGGGTGACCCACCCCAGAATTCGGGCGACGGAATGGCCACAAGGCGTCATGGCTTTGGCTTTGTTGAGCGTTTTCTAGGGCTTCTTCATACAGCGCTTTAAAGTGGGGGTAAAACGTAGTGTCTTTTTCTAGCACTAAATTACCACGAGGGTCGGCTTCCATTAAAGGGTGCAGTAATGAAAGGGTGAGCTTTTTTTGTTGTTCCCCAGAAAGAATATCCTGAAAAGGGGTGAAATAATTTTTTGCCGTATGTGCCTGTTCTAGTCTCTGGTGCACATCGGTATATTGGGCAATATAGCGTTGCAACAAACTCCCTTCAGGCAGTTCCGCTCCTTTTGTAAACACATTTAGGTTTTCTGGTTTTGGCGGAGAAATTTGACTGAGCCACTTGGGTGGTGGGGGGGTGATTAAACGCTTGCTCAACTTACTGGCCGTCGCATGAACCGCATGTTCGTGATTAGAAAGCCAGTAGTCCATGTATTCATGCGTGGGCAAATCGCCAATATAGGCCCTTAACCACGTAGGCAGATTTGTAAAACGTCCTTCTTGGGGGCCTAATTTATCGACGGCACGGGCAAGCTTACCCATGAGGCTATTGTGGGCGGCCGCTTTACTTTCTGGGGTTAGGGTGCCAAGGTTGGCATCCAACCCCGCTAAACGATGCGCAATTTGCGTAAACGCCAAAAATGACACCAAACCCAATCCCACTGCACCCCCTTTTTCAGGCAAAGTCAAGCGCTCAGAAGATTCAGCATCCATAAACTGCATGGTCAAGAAGAAGTCTATCGCTTTTTGAGAAAGAGACTCCCCCTGTTCACTGACTTGTTCAAGGGCTGTTCCCGCGATATTTTCAACCGCTTGTAAATTATAAGGGTTCAGTGGCATGTTTGGATTGTTTGATGCACTGACATTAACCGAACCCATAGTGAAAAACCTTTATGCTTGGTAGGCTTCCATTGACGCCTGAAACGTGATGGCCCTACATTGAAAAACAGTCTAAATGACTTGTATAAGCATGAAAACCATTTGAGTCCCACTTGTTGCTAGTGGGGACTCCTAGAGTCTTTTATACCGTTTAAACATTGAATCGCGTTTGCTCTACAGAAGCTCTAAGCATTAGGCGAGCAAGGATTTTACGGTCTCTACAACATGGTCCGTACTCACGAGTTTCGCTTCTTTGGCGCGTCGATGCTTCACTTCCACCTGAGCTTGGCCCGCAAACTTACCCACCGTCACACGAATGGGGAATCCCATGAGATCAGCATCCTTAAACTTCACACCCGCACGTTCATCTCGATCATCTAAAATTACGCCGTCTGGGTAAAGGCAAGCAAGCGACTGATACACTGCTTCACCCACCTGCATTTGCGTTTCATCGTTGGTGTTGGCCACCACTACCGTGATTTTATAAGGAGCAATCGACGACGGCCAAATAATGCCCCACTCATCGTGATGCTGTTCAACCGCAGCGGCCGCCACACGAGTCACCCCAATGCCGTAGCACCCCATTAGGGCGTGTTGTTCACTACCTGCTTCATCCGTAAAGGTGTAACCCATGGGGGCGGTGTATTTGGTGCCTAGCTGAAAAATGTTGCCTACTTCAATCCCACGGCTTACGGCAACGGGGCTGGCACAATCAGGGCACGCATCGCCGGCTTGAACCGCATACAAAGGCTGAGCATACGTCTTTACCCAAGTGTCAAGTGTAGTGGACCAATTAAAGCCCACGGTGTGTTCGTCATACTTATTATGCGCAATCACAAAATGGCGCATCCCCACCACCGAAGCATCCACCAAAAAGGGCAGACGCTCACCATGTTCTAGCACCAGTTGCAAGGCTTCATTAAAACGTTGTTCAGAAGGCGAAGCTTCCACAATGGCTTGCTGTAAGTGAGCCACCCCCAAAAAACCCTTAATGGTGTTAAAGCGTTCTTTGAGTTCTTCAGCGCTTGCTAGGCGTATTTCATGCACGGGACGTTCAGCCGTGTGCAAGGCATTTTTAAGCTTGGTCGGTTCCACATGACGATCCCCACGAATCACCACCAACACGGGGACTTCTTCATTGACGATATAAAGTAAATGCTTGGCAATTAAGGTAGCAGGCACATTTAAGCACTTTTCTAGGAGTTCAATGGTGATGGTTTTTTTGGTGGGAACAATGGCTTCTTGCTCATAGCCGAGAGTGACGCCATCCAGCGTGGTGGGGGTGCATAAGCCGCCTTCGGCTTTTTCAACATTTGCAGCATACCCACAAGTGGGGCAGTGAATCACATCATTTTCCCCCGATTTTTGGCCATTGGCATCTTCTTTCGTGAGCATCATAAACTCGTGGCTCACATCGCCACCAATCGCCCCTGAATCTGAACGCACCATTTTGGTTTCTAGGCCACAACGCTCAAAAATGCGTTTGTACACATCCGCCATCACGTCATATTCTTTTTGCAAGCATTCAGGGGTGGCATGGAAGCTGTAGGCGTCTTTCATAATAAACTCACGCCCGCGCAACAACCCAAAACGAGGACGCACTTCATCTCGAAACTTGGTGCCGATTTGATACAAGTTCACGGGCAATTGACGATACGACTTCAATTCTGCCCCCCCTAGCGCGGTAATGACTTCTTCTCCTGTGGGGGCAAAACACCCTGGGCGATCATGCCTGTCCGTAAAGCGGAGCAGTTCCTTGCCGTAGGTGGCCCAACGGCCAGAAGCTTCCCACAACGTGGCGGGTTGCACCACGGGCAACAGCAGTTCTTGGGCTTGTGCCGCATTCATTTCTTCACGAATAATCTGTTCAATGTTCATTAACACGCGCCACATTAAGGGCAAAAAGTTATAAATGCCACTAGACACTCGGCGAATGTAACCCGCGCGCAACAGCAACTGATGACTGACGACTTCGGCTTCAGCGGGGACGTCTCTAAGGGTACTGGCAAATAGTCGGGTCATGCGCATGGTCAGGGTCACTCACTCTTCTTCAAATAGATGGTTTAAACAGGGGTTTCTTCCTTTTGAGGAAGGACAAATTGCATGTGTAGATCACCCAGCTGTTGGGAATCGGGCAGGCTAGGCGATGAAGTCAAGAGGCATTGCGCCGCGTTGTTTTTCGGGAACGCAATAACTTCACGAATGCTGTGAGCATTGGTGAGCATCTGCACAATACGGTCCATCCCAAAGGCCAAGCCCCCATGCGGTGGAGCGCCAAAATCAAGGGCATCCAGCAAAAAGCCAAATTGATTGTGCGCTTCTTCAGGGGTAAAGCCAATTAGACTCAACAATTTGGCTTGTAGCTCGCTTTGGTGAATCCGAATGGAGCCTCCCCCAATTTCGGCGCCGTTGTAAGCTAAATCATAGCCCAGGCTCCGCACACGCGCGGGATCGGTGTCAAGCAAGTGCATATCATCAGGGTGGGGCGAGGTGAAGGGATGATGACACGGCGACAACGCCCCCGATTCTTCATCGACTTCAAACATGGGAAAATCCACGACCCACGTAATTTGAGGATTATTTTCATCAATCAACTGATGACGCTTAGCAAAATGAAGACGAAAACGCCCAAGTGCTTCACACGCCTTGTTAAAGTGATTGTCTGCCATAAAGAAAATGGCATCCCCCGTTTGGGCCTGCGTTTTTTCAAGAACCGCTTGGGTTTCGGCTTCACTAAAAAACTTTAAAATCGGGGATTTAAGGCCTTCTTCTTCACTTAATAAAATATACGCCAAGCCTTTGGCCCCATATTGACGCGCCTGTTTTTGCAGGTCATCGAGTTCTTTACGGCTATAGCTTGCGGCCTCAGGGACTCTTAAGGCAAGGACAATCCCTTTTTGTGCGGCTTCTTTAAAGACGGCAAAATCAGTGTCTTTAAACACATCCGTCAAGTTCGTAAAGGTCAAGCCAAAACGCAAATCGGGCTTGTCGCTACCGTACGTTTCCATGGCTTGTTGCCACGTTAAACGAGGGAAAGGCGTCGGCAAATGAACATTGGCCTGCTTAAACATGTGACGAATCAACCCTTCCATGGTGGCCATGACGTCTTCTTGGGTGACGAAACTCATTTCTAAGTCAATTTGCGTGAACTCTGGTTGACGATCCGCACGCAAATCTTCGTCTCGAAAGCAACGCGCTAGCTGGTAATAGCGTTCCATGCCAGACATCATTAAAATCTGCTTAAACAATTGCGGAGACTGAGGCAACGCATACACATGGGCAGGATTCACACGGCTAGGAACCAAGTAATCTCTGGCGCCTTCAGGCGTGGACTTAATCAAAACAGGCGTTTCAATTTCTAAAAAGCCTTCGCCATTGAGGTATTCACGCATGGCTTGTGCCAAACGATGGCGCAATTCAAGGTTTGCATACATTTGGGGGCGTCGCAAATCTAAGTAACGATGCTTGAGGCGAAGGGCTTCATCGACGTGTTCGGCTTCGTCTAAGGGAAAGGGGAGGGTTTTGGCACGACTCAGCACCGTGACACTTTCAGGATATATTTCAATGATGCCGGTGGGTAATTTTTCATTGATCGTTTCTTCTGGACGCAAGCTCACCACGCCTGTGACACTAATAACGGATTCGCTTTTTAACGTGCCCAAAACGGCGTGAACGTCTGGATTGTGTTGAGGATCCGCCACCAGTTGAAACAACCCCGTGCGATCTCGCAATTCAATAAAGGTAATACCGCCTAAATCACGATTCACCGCCACCCAACCGTTTAGGGTAATGCGTTGGCCAACATCACTAGGGCGGACGTTACCTGCCCAATGGCTTCGTTTTTGAGAAGAGTTAAATAAGGCATGCGAAGGGGTGGCGTTCATAGATCTACCTTTTCCACAACTGTAAATATCGTTTCTTTATTGTAACGCAAACCAACTAAGGGGTCTATAAAAAGTCTCAAATTAAAACGTTTAATTTGATCAAAGCGCTGTTTTAATATAAAAGTTTCAATGCTATAATGTAAAAAAACACATATCCCCCTCACCTAAGGAGCCTTGCCATGACGGCCAAAACCGTTGAACGCGTCACACAAAAATTACACGAAGCCTTTGCCCCCCACGCCTTTGAACTGATTGACAACAGCTGGCAACACGCAGGGCATGCCGGCAACACCATGGGCGGGAGCCACTTGGCCATTCGCATCACCAGCGACGCCTTTCGCGCAGTGCCCACCTTAAAACGACACCGCATGGTGCATGAAGTGCTTAAAGAAGAAATGCAAGGCCCTGTTCACGCTCTTGAACTCACACTCCAAAGCCCTGATGAATCCTAACTAGGGAACACGCTCACATTGCCCCCACTGACCATGCAAATCACTAGACGCACTGCCGTGGGCTTCCAGGCATCAATGTGCGTGGCCATAAACAACGGCGCCCCCGAAGGGCCTTCCACCCGATCGCCCAAGTGACGAAACGTTTCCTTCATGCCCCACGCCATTTGTTCGTCATTCATTTTGGCGGGAATGACGTTTAAGGCATTAAAAATCGCCTGATTCCCTTCCGCAGGGGACTTGACTCGAACCGCATCGCCGTATTTGGTGGACATATTTTGAAGTCGCAAACCCACAAACTTCAGATCAATCGACTTAAAGCGAGCGTCCCACGCGGCGGCCATGGCCAGTGCGGTTGCCGTTCCCGCCAGCAAGCCCCCCCCGCCAATGGGGCAAATCAGCACCACTTCTTTAATCGCCACGTTTTTGGCTAAAATCGGGGTAAGTTGACGAAACAATTCTAAGCCAATGGTGCCTTGCCCCGCCACGACCCATGGGTTGCTATAGGGATCCAAATAATAGCCTTCACCGCCCAAGCTTTGTTCAATGGCCCAGGCGCGGGCTTCGTCGAAGGTGTCGCCGATGTACAGCACGCTGGCGTCCACACCTCGGTGACGCACGGCCAAAATTTTACTATTGATGTTTTTGAGCTTGAGTTCGGACGTATTATTCGGCACCACAATTTGCACCGATTTAGGGCGCAACAGCTCCGCCGCCTTTAAAATGCCCATGGCATGATTGCCCGTAGAAACGGCAATAAATTGCGTTTGCCCGTAAGACTGCATGGCCCGACGCATCCCGCAAAAGGCGCCACGCATTTTATAGGCCTTAATAATGGTTTGATCTTCGCGCTTGAAGTAGAGATTTTCAAGCAGTGGACTTGCTTCTAGGGCGGTTACCGCGCTTGAAAGCACCGCCGTGCCAATTTCTTTGGGACGCAAACTTAAGCTTTTGCGGAAGGGATGCATCAGGCGCTCAGCTTCTAAAATGCTGGTGTACAAATGAAGCAACGGAATGTACGTTTCCACAGGCAGGCCTTCAGGCACGCTGGGTAAAATAATGCGACCGTTAGGGTCCACTTGCGGAGGCATAAGGCCATTAAGCGCTTCAGTGGGAAAAAGCTGTTGAGACATACCCAAGGCTTCGCTGTGGCGGGGGCGAAGGGATTCGGGGTGGGCAGGGGAATGGCCGTGCATCGGGGGGAGCATCCTTGTGAAGGGAGGGGGTGTTGTCTTTATAAGCATAAACGCATTTCGCATTAAAAACAATGCGTGCGATTAGATTTTTAATTCAAAATAAAGCATGATGTTTTCTTCATAGGCTTCTGGATGATAAGGTTGAATCGGGTAAAAGCCACTTTTTTGATAAAACTCGTTCAGTCCCAAACGCTCATCCGTGTCGAGCCAAATCGCATCATAGGCGTCTTCGGCTTGAATGGCTTGAATCACTGCTTCCATTAAATAGCGCCCGTAGCCTTTGCCTTGCGTTGAAGGCAAGACATAAAGCCGTTTAATTTCCGCCTTGCCCTTTTGAAAGGGATGATACGCCACGCATCCAACAGGCGTGCCATCTTCAAAAAGCACCAGCACATCGGCATGGGGCTTGTGGACGTACTTTTCGATTTCTTCGACGAAAGACCCTGTATAAAAATTGGGTGTAATACCAAAGTCCGTTTCTAAAAGGTCTTTGAAGGAGATAAACAAAGTATCGACAACAGGGACGAAGTCAGGGTGTGATTTGAGTGATGTTAATTCTATTTTAGGGTTTTGAAGAAACACTGTATTTCATCTAAGCTTTTTAAGGGAAGAAAGTTTTATTATAAGCCAAATACGAAGCAACAAGCAAAAAATGTGGCTTCGGGTGAAACCACATTTGATGCGTTGGATGTTACAACCCCTAAAACCGAGCCTTAACCGATAGCAGGTGAACTGGAACCAAGTGTCGCGGTAGGCGCTGGAGTTTTAGCGACTGGCTGCCCAGGAATCGTGAGGCCAGGTGCGGTTGGAGCGGGACTTGCCCAAGTGTTAGCGACTGCTGGGGCGGACGCAACCGAGGTGGCTTGTGGGGCTGGTTGACCTTGAGCCGTGGCGACTGGAGCGTTTGCTACAGGGCCTTGAGCGGTTGGAGTACCGTTTGGTGCACCGTTTTGAGCGTTGCCAGCGACTGCTTGACCGTTAGCACCCTCGCCACCTGCTGGAGCCATGGGGTTGGTGGAGGCTTGGAGGACTCCAGCGTCGTTAGGTTGGCCACCATTCTCTTTTGCTTCTATTTCAGCTTTAAATCGTTCGTAAGCTTGAGTCAATGGAGGATTTTGACCCGCATCTTGAACGGCGAGAGGACCCAAGGCTGCTATATTAAAACCTGTTGGTGCCTGTGCAGTCAAGCCCTGCGCTAAAGCCGTGGCTTGATTACCATTACCTTGTTGCTCTTCAAAAGCTGTAACAAATTGCTGTTTAATCGCTAATTGAGGATCTTCTTGACCATTAGCAGTAGGAGCTGTCGTTTGGTCGGGTGAAGTTGTCGGCCAAGTGCTGGCTGTAGTCGAAGAACCGCCTGGTAAGTTCGAAGATGGCGTGGTAGGTGGCGTGGAAGTTGCTGGGGGGTTCCAAGAAGTGTCTACTGGTGCAGAAGCAGTCGAAGTAGGAGCACCTGAAACGCTTGGTAGTCCAGCCGTGAGATTTGCTTGGCTCGCTTGGCTAGGATCAATTTGTGCCAACAAACCATTTAATCCGTTGACACCTTGTTGAGCGCCATTCAGAGCAGGAAGCGCTTGTAGATTTAAACCTTGATACAAATTTTGCATAGCCTGATTGTTAGCACCTGTAGCCAACATCTGGTCTATAGCAGCTTGGGTAGCCGCATCCACCTGTGGGGCAGTATAATCTTGTGCTTGGCTAGCTTCATTTTGACCATTGCCACCTTCAGTCAATCCACCACCAATTTGAACGACTCCTGCAGCCATTTGAGCCAAAGCAGCAGCTAAACCAATGCCAGTCCAACCCGCCGCTGCAGCGGTTGTGATACCAGAAGTCACTAATCCAACTCCCGCTATGGTTTGACCCATACCACCACCAATGGCGGCACCTGCTTTTTCTAGTGTGTGACCTGTTACCTCACCCCAATTGTTGGCTGTAGAGATATTTGTATCTGCTTTTTTTGTACCAGCCAATAAATTATCATTTGTATAAGCTAATGCTGTCATCTTTGAAGCCTCAGTGGCTTTTGCAAAGTTAAAAGTACTACCTGCTGCATTACTGAAAGGATTACTGGCAGGCGTAAAAGTTGAGGTTGTACTAGTACTGCCAAGGCTACTTTGAAAGCCGGCTATACTACTTTTTAAGTTCGTATTATAAGCCTTAATTGTTGTATCGTTGGCTTTATTATTATTTGCAACAATGCGAACCGCGTTATCAACTTGACCCGAGGCTGTTTTGAGTGCTTGTTGACCAGATTTTCCAGCTCCTATAGACGCTTGAGCACCAGATCTTCCGGACCCTCCTGCACCAGCCTTATTAACTTGTGGTCCTGTAACGGAAGCACCTGAAAATACATTCCTGACTGGGATGGTGGTTTGCATGTGAATCATAATTTTTTTCTTTCTGTGTATCTTAAAGGGGGGAACAATGGGGGAGTCATCTGTGAACAAGGGTTGAATGACTTCTATGCTTTAATAAACAAACCTACTCACTCAAAATTGACGTTTGTTTTAATTTTGTTACAATCGTAATGAAATACAGGCTTTTTTCTTTACAGGTTTCGTAGTATAATTAGCCACATGCTAGCGTCACACTCAGTAAAAAGGCGGTTCCCACATGAACGAATGCTATTACATGGGCATGAGCCTCATGACGCTCTTTATGAGCCTTTTCCCCACCACTGAAGTGAATCCTTCGCAAGCATCCCTGCCCGCCAAGGCGCCGGCGTATTTGGCCTACCGTTGCCAAACTGAAGGCACCGAAAATCAATACCAACGCAGTCTAGAACTGCTGTTTACCCCTAAGCAAACCCCTCAATACGGCGAAGGCTTTGCCTGTTTAGACGCTTCCGCCAAAGGCGGGCAAGGCAAGGCGCAGTTCTTCTTGGGCATGGCCTTTAATGAAGGCATTAAGGTCAAAAACGCCCAAGCTCAAGACTACATTCCGCAAGACAAGGTGCAAGCCCGTTACTGGCTAGAACAATCGGCCAAGCAAGGCGAAGCAGACGCCCAGCTCTACTTGGCACGCCTGTATCAAGGCGGGCAAGGCGGTAATCCCGATTCTACTCTAGCGTGCTATTGGTTTGAAAAATCCGCCAAGCAAGGCAACACCGAAGCCCAAAAGGAACTGGCTAGCCTCTACTTTCGAGTTAAAAACCACCCACTGGCCTACCAGTGGTTTCGCATTGCTGAAAAGCAAAGCGAAAAACAATCGCTTGCCTCTAAAGCCCCTTCCGCTCACAAGCCAGACAAAACCCTCCAACTTCGCCTGCAAGAACTTCAAGCGCTGTTAAGCCTTGAAGAACGTGCCAAAATTGACGCCGTGGTGGTGTCGTGGCATCCTCAAGTGCAACAGCAGTTTAATGACGTGCTACCTAGCCCTAAACCCGTGAGCTTCCCTGCTACAGAAGCCATGGTTTCTGCCCCTGTTATTTCACCTGCCAAGCCTTCTTCGCCCTTTTTAAATTGGCGCATGGCTCCTTTTAGCCCTTCAAGCGAAAAAAATCCTCGCCTGCCGTCGTCTCAGTTGCCAGCGTCCTAAGTGGCGCGATATAAGGATCTCATTACTTTGATGCTCGCTTCAGCTACCCCTGCTCAATTTCCCTTACATTTCTACAATTCACAAACGCGTCAGGTGGAACGCTTTGAACCGCTTGAAGCGGGCAAAGTGAAGCTCTATGTGTGTGGGCCAACCGTCTACAATGACGCGCACCTCGGCCATGCCCGATGCTACATCACGTGGGACGTCTTGTTCCGCACGCTACAATGCTTTGGCTATGACGTCACCTACGCGCGCAATTTAACCGATGTAGACGACAAAATCATTCATCGCGCGATTGAAACAAGCACCACACCTGAAGCAGTCGCCCACACCTACACCCAGCGTTTTCATGAAGATTTGGCACGACTCAACACGCTTTCGCCGACGATTGAGCCGAAAGCCACCGAACACATCGCGGCTATGCACCGCATGATTGCCACGTTGATTGAAAAAAATCACGCCTATGTCAGCGAAGACGGCGTTTACTTTCACACGCCTTCTATGCCCAGTTACGGTAAACTGGCGCGTAAACCGATTGAAGCCTTACAAGCGGGCGCTCGGGTGGATGTCAACACACAAAAACGGCACCCTGCGGATTTTGCCTTGTGGAAGGGCCTTGAAGCAGGCGATCAAGCCTATGGCTGGGCGTCTCCTTGGGGGTTTGGTCGGCCGGGGTGGCATATTGAATGTTCCGCCATGATTTTTGAAAATCTGGGGCAACAGATTGACATTCACGCGGGCGGGGCAGACTTAATGTTTCCTCACCATGAAAATGAAATTGCGCAAAGTGAATGTTGCTCGGGGCATCCGTTTGTCAACACCTGGATGCACAATGGTTTTGTAAACGTGGACGGTGAAAAGATGAGTAAGAGTCTCGGTAATTTTTCCACCGTGCGAGAGTTGCTTGAACATTATGACGCCAACACCTTACGTTACTTTATGTTGGGGCATCACTACCGCATGCCGGTGGATTTCACGCCAGACGCTCTGAATGCTTCTAAAACAAGGTGGCACAAGCTGTTGCAACAGTTTGCCAAGGGCATGCAAGTGGCTCAAGTCACGGAAGCGTGGCTTGAAGGCGTGGTGAATCAGCCAGTGAACGAAGCGACTTTAAGGGCCGTGCATCCTGAGTTTGTGGCGGTGCTGGCTCAAGATATGAACACGCCACGAGCCTTAGCCGAATGGGGTAAAGACTTTAAGGCCTTAAAACAAACGTCTGACGCCGAAACCGCCAAAGCCCTGCTAAACACCTTGGTGCAAGAAGCGTGGGTACTGGGCTTTGATTTATTGCCTGCGTTAGCGTATTTAGAAGACGCCCATTCCCCTGCCGAAGGGGCGTTTCATGTGGTGGATGGGGTGGCTCCTGCGGAAAAAGCCCACGTCTTAGCGCAGTTAGAAGCCCGTCGTCAAGCCAAGCTCGCCAAAGACTATGCCACCAGCGACGTCATTCGCCAGTCTCTAGAAGCCCAAGGGCTTCACTTGGTGGATCGCGCAGGCGGGTGGACGACGGTCACTTCCACGATGGAAACCCCCTAATGCAGGACGCTTCAACCCTATTCGCCCAAGGGGGTAACACGACTAAAGCCCCCGCTTTTTTAGGGAGATCCTTACCGCAACATGCCGTTGAAGCCAGTCTAGGCTTACACGATTTACCCCTGCGTGTGTTGGCTCACCTGGGAGATGGCGTCTATGAGCTATTGTTGCGTGAATGGGTGATGTGGACGTTTCCCAATGCGTCGGTGAAAGTGATTCATAAAGAAAGCATCCGTTTGGCGTGTGGGGCTTTTCAAGCGACCTTGTTGCAAGTGCTTTTGCCTGACTTAAGCGAAGCGGAGCAGGAGATTCTGCGTCGTGGGCGGAACGTGGGCGTGGCGAACCATCGGCGTAATAAGCAGGCGATTTCTCGACTTTCTACCAGCTTTGAAGCCCTTGTGGGCTTTTGGTACTTGCATGAGCCGCAACGACTGAATTTGCTCAAGCAAAGCTTGTGGCAGGTAGCGAACTTATCTACGGAAGCGTATCAGCAACTGTCCTTATCTTTTCAGGATCTTGAGCCATTACTCGTGGAGCAACCGTCGCCTGTGGTGAAGAAAGCGTTATTTCAAAACCTCAAAAAATCTAAGAACACTCCTTCCTAGATCCCCAACGCCTCACGAATGGTGGGAAGGTCTTTGTCCCCACGACCGGACAAGTTCACCAGCAAAATCGCATCCTTCGGCAAGGTCGGCGCCAGACGAATCGCTTCCCATAAGGCGTGACTGCTTTCTAAAGCGGGCAAAATGCCTTCTGTTCGGCTGACCCTTTTAAAGGCGTCTAGGGCTTCGTCATCGGTAGCGGAAACATAGGAGGCTCGCCCTATTTCTTGCAAGTAGGCGTGTTCCGGTCCAACAGAAGGATAGTCCAACCCCGCGGAAATGCTATGGGTATTCAACACTTGACCGTCATCCGTCTGAAGCATGAGGCTTTTCATGCCTTGCAACACGCCAAAGGTGCCTTTGGCCAACACCGCCCCGTGAAAATCGGTATGCACGCCATGCCCTGCGGGTTCCACGCCGATGAGTTTCACATCCGCGTCATCCATAAAACCCTGAAAAATGCCAATGGCGTTAGAACCGCCCCCCACACAAGCCAACACGGCATCGGGCAAACGGCCGGCTTGTTCAAGCATTTGCTGACGCGATTCTTGGCCAATGACTTGGTGAAAGTACTTTACCATTTGTGGAAAAGGGTGAGGCCCTGCCACCGTACCAATTAAGTAATGCGTGTTGTGGGTATTGGCGATCCAGTCGCGCATGGCTTCGTTAATCGCGTCTTTAAGGGTTTTACCGCCACTTTCCACCGCATGCACGGTCGCACCCAGTAATTCCATACGCAACACGTTGGGGGCTTGACGCTTCACATCGACGGCTCCCATATAGATTTCGGTCGGCATGCCCATCATGGCTCCTGCCATGGCGGTGGCAACCCCATGTTGACCTGCGCCTGTTTCAGCAATGAGACGTGTTTTGCCCATGCGTTTGGCGAGCAAGGCTTGCCCAATGGCGTTGTTGGTTTTATGGGCGCCTCCATGAAGAAGATCTTCACGCTTGAACCAGATTTGCGCCCCACCGAGCTGTTGGCTCAAGTTTTTGGCATGGTACATCGCGGTGGGACGCCCCGCATAATGGTGTAACAAGTCATGGAACTCTGCTTGAAAAGCCGAATCTTGCTGAATGTCTAAAAACGCGGATTCGAGCTCTTCAAGCGCAGGCATCAAGGATTCAGGGGCGTAGCACCCCCCAAAGCGACCAAACTTTCCCAATGTTTTCACGGCACATTTCCTTTTTTAATTCATTATAGTTCTAGTTTAGTACGAACATAGCCAAGTTACAAAATTAAACGATTTTACTCCCTCTCCCTTAGGGAGAGGAAAACAAGCTTCTCATTCACGAAGTGAATCTTCACCTTTAGGAAGGAGAGGTTGGGAGAGGAAACCAACGGTTTTCTTTCCCAAGAGAAAAAGCTTGCTTTTTCGACCATGGTGGGGTGAGGGATTCGGTGATGCCCAGTTATAGCTGGTGTTTCCCTCCTCCTGGCGTAGCCCGCCATCGGCGAGGCGTGCTCCCTAGGGGAGGAGGGATAAGGCAAAAGCCTTTTAATCATCCAACGAAGCTGATAGCGCCAAGTTATCCAAGCTCGTGATGTCTTCTAGTGGAGCTTTCAACGCCTGTTGACGCTGTTCTTTTTTAAGTCCTAATTCACTTTCTACCAACTCGTCTAAGTCCTTTTTGTCGCCTGAACGGTGAAACAATTACACGTGAAGGGTTTGCAGCTGTTCAAGCGTTGTTTTGGCGATTCTTAGCAATTGAGCGAAGGAATCGGCTTGCAAGCTGGCGCCTCCAATCAAGCCACCGTCGATATCAGAACTCGCGAGCAAGCCTTCGGCATTGTCGGGCTTCATGCTTCCGCCGTACAAAATACGAACGGCTTGCGCAGTGGTTTGCCCAAATTGTTCAGCCAGCACTTGACGAATCACCCCGCACACGCGGTTGGCTTCAGGTGTTTCACAGACTTTCCCCGTCCCAATGGCCCACACGGGTTCGTAGGCAATCACCACACTGGCCACTTGTGGAGCCGTCAAACCTGCTAAACCTTCAAGGGTTTGAGCTGTCACCACGGCATCGGTTTGGCCTGCTTCACGTTCGCTTAGGGTTTCACCCACACAAACAATCGGTAATAACCCTTGAGCCAATGCGGTTTTAGTTTTGGCATTCACGCTTGCGTTTGTTTCGTTGTAATAGGTGCGACGTTCACTATGCCCAATAATCACACCTGCTACGTTAATATCATTCAGCTGTTTGGCAGAAACTTCGCCAGTAAACGCCCCTTCAAGTGCGGATTCCACATTTTGAGCTGCGACTTGAAGCGTAATACCCGCTTGTTGAATGTTCGAAATCGTCGTTGCCAACAGAGTATAACTGGGGGCTACCCACGCCTGAACCCCTGGATGAGTGGGCATGGTTTGCGCCAGTTCAAGTACAAACTGCCGTGCTTCGGTATTGGTTTTAAACATCTTCCAGTTACCCGCAATAAATAATCCACGTGACGCATTAGCCATTTCAGAAACTCCTTTTAGTGATTGAATCATATGCCTTTTATTGTACCTTGAAGACAAAAAAAAGAAAGCGTTTCAAAGGCATGATTAAGCAAGACTAAGCGAGTGGAAAACTTAACCACACTTTAACGTTCGGGTATGCTGGCCAATGCAAGGTGTTTAAGGCATCAGCCTGAACGTAGTGGGTGACGTCAAACACCCGATGATCACTGTGAAAAGGCAGGATGCGTAAGCTCACGTCATTAAGCCGCAACACAAAAGGCGTGTCGATGCGATGAGCCTTCAATGGCTTAACATGCAATACAGCCCGATGCCCCAAAACCCCATGAACCTTTTGTTGTTGGGGGGTAGAATCATTCAATACTAAAGGCAGGCTTCCTAGTTCGGTGTTTGAATAATAATGTGCCAAAATTTTTGGATACGTGTAGCCCAGATCATTCATGCCACTTGCGCCGAATTGACTCATGCCCACGCCATGGCCAAAGCCCGTGCCGTAAATCGTTACCCCTACCACTTCTTTTGCTTCATTTCGCCAAGGTTCAAAGGCAATGCTTGCTGAAAGAAATAGTTTATGCGGAGTACGCAGTAAACTACGAATCACAAATTCTTTAGTGGCAATAATGGAACCTGTTGTGGTATGCACCTTTAAACGCATTAACTTGCCTGAATCATCACGTTTTAAAGGCTCAAGTTTCGTGACGTTGCCTATTTTTTTCTGCACGCGAACACTGGTTTCAATCCATCGTGCAGTAGAAGGACGCTTCAATAACTGAGGCAAGTTTCGCTGAACATTTTCAGTTAATTGGGCATAAGTGATGTTTTGTTTCCAGCGAAAATGCGGTGATTTTTGGTCAAAACTAGGGAGGGTATCATCTTTCAAGTACGCCAAAAAAGTGGATTCTTCACGTAGATTGGGGTAGCGAGCCTTGATAGTCGCGTCGTCTTGCACGCTGCTTAAATAAGGTAAGGGGGGCGCGGGAAAGGCTTGGGTTTTTACATCACTAAAGGCGTTGTGGTAATTGGTACTCACCCCTCCGTGAGAAGAACTATACAGCGTTAGTGCGACTTCTTCGCCACAAAGCAAGACTTGCCCTGCGGTTTTTTCAAGCATTTCATCGGTAGCGGGCGTTTCCGTTTGTTGGCCGTAATAGGCTTGACACAATTGACTGTCACAAATATCAAAGTCCTGCCAGTTTTTTTCTCTAGGTCTTACGGCATAATTTCGTGCGGTGACTGCTTGAGCCTTCACGGCTTCTGCCCCAAAGCGAATGGGCAGTTCATTGGGAACGACCGCTCGTAGGTAGTCTTGCATCGGCAGTTGGTTAATGAGTTGTAATTGAGACGCTTGAGCAGGCAACGTTTTAACCTGCATTACCCCTCGAAAGCGTGGGGTTTTACCCTGCCTTTGAAGGTTTAGTACCTTCAAAAAAACATGGGGATCTTCAGGCTTTAGCCAGGCTTCTTTGCCTAAAAAAGTTTGATTAGAAAGTCGTAAAGGGCTAAAGTCTCGTTGGCCCACGCGTCGTACCTGCACGTAAAGACGTCCCCCTTCAACGCTGAAGGAAAGGGCATCGCCTGCTTGAAAATAGCTTATGGCGTCGCCCTGTTCTTGGGCAAATAAGTGAAAGGCTCCTTCGGCGGTAAGAATGGTGGTTGTCATGCTTTGTTCGGACATCTCGTCGTTGCTGATTCCTACACGAATTAAATCAGCAGACGCTTCTGGCAAGGTGCTTTCTGCACCAGAAGCCTGTTGAGGCGCTTCAGTAGCTAAGGCCTTTGGACTAGTTGTTAGGCCATGAAAAAAGCGACTACTGTAAATAGCCAGGATACTTAAGGCCAATAGTAAAAAGAGTCCAAGTTTAATCGTAGATTTAGACATAGGAAGCATCCTTGAACAATATATTTTATTGTATCACGAAATGCTGGATTGATAGACGCTTTCTTGGTTAGGTTGTCAAATCCATCGCCTGTATTTGACGACTCAAACCAATCCGAGTCCGTTTAATAGACGATTCTTTGAGGCCAACAATAAAAGTAGACGATATTTTCTTTTATACTGGATATACCATTTATACTAAAGAATCGTTATTCTCATAACCCGCCTATAAGGACACTCGCTAATGTCTGATTTTCCTACACAAGCCAATGCTTCACTTTCTCAGCAACCTCTTCAGGGTAACAACCCTCTGTCTGCTCAAATTAGAGTCGAAGGTATTGTGCCAAACTCTCAGGCAGCCAGTGCTACGGATCCCAATGCAAAACAGCACGTGTATTACAATTCGCCTGAAGCCCAAGCCCGAGCAAACAAGTTAGGCATGGTACTTTCTGAAATGGCTAACTTGCCCTTATGGGTGCAGCAAGTTATTTACACTGATTTAAAAGGTTATCTTGAAAAAGATGAAGGGATTCAGCGCTTAAGTCCTGTTGATCGAGAAGACTTCTTGCAGTTGTGGAAACCAACTTTAGCACCACGTGGGCAAAAAGCCTTGCAAAGTTTATCTTTAAGCGAACATGAAAACATGGTTTTATTGTTGGATGCTCTTCGCCATAATGACAATGTGGCCATGATGTGTGCGAGATATGAATGGTCTTTACAAAATGCCTGCCATTTATTGATTATTGCTTTACGTGAACAATATATTCAACCTCCTAATTCTAAAACCTTAGAAGCCTCTATTCGCTTTTTGGGAGATGAAATTCGTGTCGGAGAATACCTCGTGTTTATTGGGCGTGTGGATCGCACCCAAATGGAACTGGCACTTCAGACTCAAGAATATATTGAATCCGCCCTAGGTGAACGTGCTAAAATTGTGGATATTTTAATGCGTTTAGAAGTTTTAACCCCAGAAGATGTTGAGAATATTCTATTCTTAAAAGAAGAAAGTCGTAAGCCGTTTCGTTTATTCTAGATTTTGGCTTCGGCGTGAAGGTTGTCGTTTAAATTGAGTAGGCTAAAGGGTTTTTCCCTTGGTTTCTTCACCAAAAAAGAGTGTCGCCATAATAATTAGGGTGAACAGGCTAAATACAGTTGCTGATTGGGCAAAGCCACCCAAAGCTTGCACCAGTACCCCTACCATTAACACCGCAAAAGCCGTAAACACTCGCCCTACATTAAAGCAAAAGCCCACGGCGGACATCCGAATGCGCGTGGGGAATAGTTCAGGAATGTAGACGTAAAACGACGATTGCGTTAAACCGTGAAAGAAGCCAAAGGCTCCCCCCACCCAGTACAAAGCAGGGTGAAAGCTTTTAAATCCTAAGAATAAAACCAGCGAAGTCATCAGGATCCCTAAACTCCCTAAAAAGATAGAGGTTTTTCGACCCAGTAGGTGAGTGGAAAAACCAGCACAGGTGCATCCCAAAATGGCGAAAATGCCTTGACTCATTACTTGAAGGGCGCGGGCATTTTCGGGGCGATGGGCCAATGAATCTACCCAAGAAGGCAACCACGCCAAGGCCGCCCAAAACACCGTCAGGTAAGCCGCAAAAGAAACGCCACCCACCCATAGATTTCGACGATTTCCTGCGTCAAATAAAAGCGTCCAAAGCGACGCTTTTTCTTGTTGCGCTTCTGCTTGAGTAAGTTGATCATCCATCCACTTTTCGCTTTCGCCAAGGTTGCGTCTTAAAAAGAAAATGAGTAAGGCGGGTAAGGCGCCAAAAAAGAAGGCGTGTCGCCAGTCGTGTACAAAATAGTTTAAAACACCTGAAAGCATCTGCCCGATTTGATAGCTACTAATGAGCATGGCCACCGCAAAAGAACGGCTTTTTTCAGGCCAGATTTCAGATAAGAACGTAGTGATACTTACCAATTCCCCTCCAATGCCTAAGCCTGTTAAGAAGCGAAAAAAGGCCAACAGTTCCCAATTATGCGCAAGGCCGCCTAGGCCCGTAAAAATGGAATACAAGAGAATCGATCCCATCATGGCTTTGACTCGGCCGAATTTGTCTCCAATATAACCAAACAGCAGGCCCCCAAGCGTCCAACCCACCAGAAATATAGCGGTAATGTAGCTCCCTAAGTAAGCAACGGCTTTGGGTTCTTGCCCGGTTAAATCTCGAAGTGCCAGCGGCATGGTAATATGCATCAGTGAAGAATCAAGACCATCAAAGATGCCCCCAAGCCAACAACCCACAAAAGCCAAAAGAAGCGTCCCGTTTACTCCAACAAAATAATCGTTTAGTTTGTGTTTAAGGATGTGGATCATACTCATGGGCAGGAAGAGTCTCTATAAAAGGCTAATAATTTTACTATACCTTATTATATAAAGAATGACAAACCAAGCAATGACACAGGGAGACTTTTTTTCGATTTTTACTGAAAACTTGCATTCATGGTGATTTAGGCTAAACTATAGGTTACTGACTCTATAATACAGGGTTATTAACCTACTTATATATCGAACACTATAGTGGGTAAACACCGCACCCGTAGGAATTACTTCCATGCCCCTTGCCACCACAACGGACAAAATTGCTTCAGGTCAATTGACCCTTGAAGACATCGACTTGCTAACCCAACTTGATGAAAGCGAACGTCGTCATGCCTTGGGTGTGGATTTGTGTCGTTATGAGTTTAGCCCTCCTGCTCCTGAAGTACTGGGTTCGCCTATTGTTACCAAAACGCCTCGTTCAATCGCTTTACCCATTGCCAAAGGTTTGGTCAAACAAGGTTTGGGTATTACGCCTGACCCTGTGATGCTGACGCATATTTTAACGACTCGGTGTAATTACAGTTGTAATTTTTGTTCCTTTGCGGACAGTCTAAACCAAAAAAACGATGAAATGGGCTTGGATGAAATTGAACTCACCTATAGCAGTATGGGCAGTGCCTTAAATACCATTGTGTATTCAGGGGGTGAAACGACGTTGCATCCCAACATTATTGAAATTATAGAAGCCGCGTATCGAATTACTCGGGTGAAATCCGTCTATATTATTTCCAATGCGTGGAAACCTGAACGCTTGCTTGAAATCACGCACACGCTTATGCACCGATGCCCCGAACTGCATTTGACGTGGTCGCTCAGTATTGAAGGCTTTAAAGAACATAATAATAGCGTTCGCCATACCAAGGCCCCCCAATGGGATGCCTGGCAAAATACGATAGACACTTTGTTTGCGTTACAAGAGGCTCGTCGTCGTTATGGGTACCATCAGTTAGATGTACAACTTTGCACCGTGTGCAGTCCTGACAATCAAGCCCAAATGCCCTTGTGGTACGCCTTTGTTAAAGACGTGTTAAAACCTGACAAGTGGAACTTAAACTTGATGCGTCGCAGTGTTCAAATGAGTGAAAGTGCCTTGCCCGATTTTATTGAACGGCGAAGCAGTCGACGTTTGCAACCCTTTGAAGAAATGTATATTAACATTACCAGCCAAGTTCTGCAGGATGCCAAAGCGGGTGATTTAGAGTTTACCTACCATACCGGCACGCCTTTAGAAGGGGCGATGAAATCGGCGGTGGATTTAATTTCTCAACGTGAAAACCGCAATACCTTATTTGACGCGCCCAAGCAATTTAAATGTAAGGCCGGAACAATTGGGGCGTATTTGTCTGCTACAGGTGAAATTGGCGGTTGTGAAGAGTTTGTGCACCATCCCCAAAATCCAAAGGGCTATGGCAATGTGCGTGAACATAATTATAACTTTTTAGCGTTGTGGAAGGGCAAGCAAGCCAAGCGTTTTCGTCAGTTGACGGGGTGTTCAACCGAATGTGTGGGCTGTACGCTAGAAAGTCAACGCAATTACCCCGCTATATTGTTGAATCCTAAAACATTGTTTCAGGCCTACAAACTCGGGGTGACCTTGTTGGAAGCTCAATCTAATACCAATTAAACGATTAAATAGCGTCTGGCGTCTTCGTTGTCGCTACGATTCTCGATGTGCTTATGTACGTTTATGTACACTTCACCCATCTGCGAGTCTAGGCTCCTAGAATCCACCTATACGCTCTTCAGTCGTTTAAATGGTATAAAGTAGACGTGGAACCTTCTTGAAACCAGCCCAAGTGTTCGTAAGCTCTTGGGGTTAATTGCCTTCCTCGAGGCGTTCGCTGAACCAAACCACTTTGCAGTAAAAAGGGTTCGGTTACATCTTCTAAGGTGCGAACATCTTCACCCATGGTCGATGCGATGGCTTCTAAACCGACAGGCCCCCCTTGAAAAAAATCTTTCATGGTGGAAAGCATCAAGCGATCAGATGGCTCTAGCCCGAGATGATCTACTTGGTAGATGCGTAAAGCTTCTTCAACCATGGCTTCATTCACAACCGCTTCAATCCCTTCACGCTTACATAACACTTCGGCTACATCTCTGACCCGTCGCAGTAAACGATTGGCAATACGCGGTGTGCCGCGACTGCGTTTGCCGAGCACTAGGGCGGAATCGTCATCCACCTGAACGTTTAAAATGTGGGCTGAACGTAAAATAATGGCTTGTAATTCTTCAGCCGTGTAATAGTTTAATCTAAAAATCAACCCAAACCTATCCCGCAAGGGAGACGACAAAGCACCCGCCTTGGTGGTGGCACCAATCAGGGTAAACTTGGGTAGGGGAACGCGTAACGTTCTGGCACTGGCTCCTTTTCCCACGGTACGGTCAATAGAAGCATCTTCCATGGCGGGGTATAAAATTTCTTCAGTCACGCTATTTAGGCGGTGAATTTCGTCAATAAATAAAATATCGCCTTCTTCCAAGTTCATCAATAAGCCCACTACATCGCGAGGGCGTTCTAGGGCGGGGGCGGATGTAAAATGTATGTTTGTTTTCATTTCTTCGGCAATGACCATGGCCAAACTGGTTTTACCCAAGCCGGGGGGGCCGTAAAACAAGGCGTGATCCAACGGTTCATTTCGCGTCATGCTCGCTTCAAGGGAAATAGCCAAATGGGTTTTAAGGTCTCCTTGGCCAATGTAGTCCGCCAAGGATTGAGGGCGTAAGGAGTTTTCTTGATCGGCTTCTGCGGGGGTGCTATTTTGATTCATCATGGAACGATTTCGACGTTCGGTAGGTTTGGCCTTAAGCTGGGCGATTAAATCAGTGGCCACCAGTTCAACGGAGGTGGAACCGTCTTGAAAGCTACTGCGTTTGGGGTTGTCTGGTGAAGAAAAGTGAAGAACCACTCAGAAGCGACCTCGTTTCAATAAGGGGAATTACTTCTAGTATACCCTAAAAATCCCAAAACACCCGTTGAATGATTTCATCCAAAGGGTGTTTATTTGTGTTTTAGCTGTGTTGTTTATAAAAGTGGGAATTCATTATTACCTTCATTGTTCGAAAAATCAATGCCTTGAGCAAGCGGTACGGTATTGGCAATGTTGACGGAAAGCCCACTCAAGTAGGGGCAAACCCCTGCACTCGCAGCAATGGTGGCGGCGTTAGCTCCTGCAAGAATAGGATGATCTTTCACCATACCCATGGCGGAACGTAAACCTGCACCAAAGCCGTCTTTGGTTCCGTTAATGAAGTTGGTAACGGTGGCTGCGGTGAATTGTTTGACGCGATCTAAACTAACGCCTTGTCGCTGGGCTTGAAGGGCGGTGTCGTTTTTAATCATGTTTAAATCAACGGGGGCAGCCCCTGTACCGTAAGCGTTGGCAAAGGCTTGACCAAAAAACTTCGCGGTGCTGTTGTTGAACGAACGATCGGCGAGTTCATTTTCAGCCAAGGCTTGAATGTACTTATTACCATCGGGTGTATCGACCAAGGCCGTCCCCTTTTGTTGGGACGCCAATTCATGAACGCCCACGGAACCGTCGATTTTGCCGTTGTCTAACATATCGTGGTTCCACTGGGTCAAGACCATTAAAGAACCTAGGTTCGCGTTGGTGTTGCCTTGACTTCTCTGGAAGTTGACAAATTCTTGAGACGCGGGATTAATGCCTTCTGGCACTTGTAAGCGCTTGCCTGTGTCACGAATAACAGGGGCATTACGCATCATGTTAATGAAGTTTTGTGAACCCGTGATGTTGGTTAGGGTTTGCAAGTACGCCCGTTCAAAGGACATCCCTGAAGGGAGCCTATTGGCCATATCGGATTGTTCAGCAGCCAAAACGGCGGCTTTATCACGTTCAGAAACAGCTTCACCTTTTTTAACTTTTTCAAGGACCGTCCAGTAACTTTGGTAAATCCCTTCGCGGCTGCCTGTAAAAGCGAGTCCGCGTCCGCCCACATGTAAGAACCCTAGTTCTTCGGCACTCAGGCCGCTGACGTCCGTGCGTTGGTCGGTGGTTAAACCACGCCAGTCTTGATCAACGGGGCGAATCCCGTCAGGGATGCCTAAACCATCTACAGGTTGAGGGGTTGGAGGGACAGGTCCTGGTCTTGGTGCTGGTCCTGGTTTGGGGTATGCGCCTGCGCCCCAAGGAAACGGAGGAAATTTCAATTGTGGAAAGGCAGGAAATTGTGGAAATTGGAAAAATCCGGGAAGTTTGAAATAGCCATTTCGTGGTGCTTGCACAGGTGCGTATTTGCTGTAAGACGTTTGGAGTCCGCCGACGATATAGCCAGACGCTTGAGCTTGAGGCGCGTAGGCCTGAGGATTCCCTTGAAGAACCGTTGGATACTGATTGTTTGAGGGCTGAATGGATGTGTTATTGATAGATTGCATTACGGTTGTCTCCAAAAGGACTAATGTTTGTCGTTCTGTAAATGAGAGATCAGGAAGGAAAGGTTCCCTTCCTGATCAGTCGTGGTGGTGGTATTTAGTAGGACGTAATTCCAGATCGGTAGGAATTATTCGAAGGTTGTTGGTATCCAACATACTGTTGTGGTTGAGCATACTGTTGAGGTTGCTTGTAGGAACTGTATTGAGGTTGAGCGTACCCCTGTTGGGCAAAATTGTAAGGAATGCCGTAGTTAGGAATCTGCGGTTGGTAAGGTGCTTGGTAATTCGTTTGTGGGTAAGCTCCTGCGTAGTTAGGACTTTGTTGTAAAGGGTAGTAGTTTGGGTTTCCTTGATTTTGGTAGTAAACGGGTGGTTGTGGAGGGTACACGGGGGTTCCAGGGCGTGTGGGGCCGTAAGGAGCCTGAGGCGTGTTCACATAAGGGGCTTGTTGTGTAGGAGGCGGGTAGCCAAAATCCAAGGGCTTGGCGATTGTAGGAGCATACGCCAACGGTGTGGCTACAGGTGGGGCTTCAATTTGTGGAGGTGGTGGAATTTGGTAAGGAAGTGGAGCGGGTGGATTTGCAGGCATGTAAAGCGGTGGAGGCGTAGGAATGGAAATATAAGGGGCTTGGTAGCTGGGGTGATTGTAAACGGGGGGATAAGTCAGTTGAACATCATAATTCGGTGTGTACGAAGTAGGCGCATAGGTGGGGGCGTAATTGCTTTCGTACGGTGTGATATTGGCTTCATAATACGTATTAGGCATCGGTAAGTCATAGCTAGGCGCGTAGCCACCATAGTTGTTTTGGATCATCCCATAAGGGTTGTCCCCAGGTTTAGATTGCGTAAGATAGTTGCTTTGTGGGGTACCCATTTGGTACATCCCCATATACGGTAAAGATCTCATTTTTTGTCATGTCCTCTATTTTTTCTTTGCTGTGAATGCTGTTGTCTAATAAAAAATGTTACAGTCAGGTTCGTGTGGAAGATCGTCCTTTCATTATTCGGTTAATTTTTTTAAAGTCTTTAAAAATTGTTACGTTTCCAGCGTTTTGCCACATCAATAAAAATGGGCAACCAGTACATGACGGTTAAAATCGTCATGGCCTTGGGTAACGACGTGTGGCTAATCGGTAAGAAGGTACTAAATAACGGTGCAATAAATTCTTGCGAAAGCGGAAACGTCACCATTAAAATCGCTAAACTAATGAAGTAATTCACGCTAAAAAAAGCAATGCGGTGGCTGGCTTTTCGAAGTTTTAGTTCCCATTCGGGCGTTTTTACAATGTAATCAAAGTAAGCATCTGGCTGAAGGGTGGCGTTGCTTTCTGTTGTAGACATCATCGTTTGATCCTTTCAGCGAAATGTGAAGTTCTTTAATTTTCAGCCATGCAAAGCGTGTTCAATTAAAAGAATTGATTCATGGTTGATTTAATAAAGGAAACATTAAGACCAAAAGTGTGATTTTGAAACATTTTGTTACAAGCATTTAACTCAAATGCTGGACGCCGTTCTTTTCAAAATTATGTTATGCTAGAACATACAATACATTTGTTGTGATACCCTTTAAAAGAGAGAACCCCCTTATGCCGTTAGATGTCACCTCTTCCAAAACCTTTTCATATGTTCTTATTGGGCTTGTTGCCCTAAGTTTACTGGTGGGAAGCCTTGCCTTATTGCTGAAAAATAACGCGCCACCCCCTTCTCCAGAAGCGTCCCATATTGAAAAAGAAGCTCGCCTTAAAAAAGGCATTAGTGCATTAAAGTCCTTGAAAGGCAACACACTTGCCTTGATTAAACTAGAAGGGGAAATCAATAGCGATTCAAGCGGTGGAAACTTCATGGAATCAGGCAGTGGAGCCCCCGCCGTGCGAGATGCCCTAGACGCCGCTGCTAAAGACGATAAAGTCAAAGGGGTTTTACTGTTGATTAACAGCCCTGGGGGTACGGTCGGCATGAGCCAAGAACTCAATGCTGCCGTTAAACGCGTTCGTGCCAACAAGCCTATTGTTGCCACTTTGTTGGATGTAGCGGCAAGTGGTGGTTATTACACGGCTTGCGCGACGGATAAAATCGTCACCAACAAAGGGACGCTAACAGCTTCCATTGGGGTGATTATGCAAGCCATGAATCTGCAAAAGCTCATGGAAGAAAAATTGGGTGTAAAATCAATTACCATTAAAAGTGGCAAGTTTAAGGATTTATTGAACCCGTATCGTAAAACCAATACAGCCGAAGTGGCTTTATTGCAAACCATTATTAACGACAGTTACAACGATTTTCTCAACACCGTGCTAGAAGGTCGCTTGAGAAGATTGAAAAGTGACGCTGAAAAAGCCCGTCGTCGTAAATTGATTACCGCTGTTGCGGACGGTCGCGTCGTCACGGGGAATCAAGCCGTTGCCACAGGCCTTGCCGATGAAATCGGGGATGCCTACCATGCCAAAGATGTATTGCAACAGTTGGTGAATGAACGCTTTAAGTACGACGCTTCAACCGAACTAGAACTGGTTCCCTATGAATCAGACGAAGACTTCTTACAAAGCTTCTTTCACCTGCCATTTGGGGAAGTGAGTCAGCACCTAAACGTAGCCAGTATATTGCAACAGTTGGGGCAAGGGGCACCTTCGCCTGAAACAGTCTTGCCGTTGACGATGCGTTATGCCAATCAGCCCCTGTGGTTGTACCAGTAAGAAAGGCGAGGGATTTTTTCAATGAATGCTACGGTAAGCCCTGA
The DNA here is from genome assembly GCA_044348005.1 of Vampirovibrionales bacterium. Classification (GTDB taxonomy): domain Bacteria; phylum Cyanobacteriota; class Vampirovibrionia; order Vampirovibrionales; family JAJTHC01; genus JAJTHC01. Next base: position 31,725 of record JBIKTR010000018.1, read on the forward strand.
ATTTACGTCTGAATCGTCTAATTCCCCTAAACCGCCGCGAGATGTCCAGCTCCAGTTGCAGGAGTCTCCCGCGTTTGCGTGGCATGAAATTGTGCAAGGGATTTTGCTCAATAGCGCACAGACGTTTACGGCACTTAAAAACGCCTATGGCAACCCCGCTGAAGTAGACCACCCTCTCTTGCGTCAGCAAGTACTGATGACCCTCGCCATTATTGCGGTACAAGTACTATGTGGCATTTTGTTTAAAGGCAAGACGGATCTAAGCCCGCTTCTTTTAGCCGTTCAAGCGTTTAGTCATTTATTTTTGTGGGCGGCGTTGGCCGGGGGCATCGCGTATGCGTATCATATTTTCACCCATGAAAGTCGATTTGGTTTGTTGTTGACCCTGACAGGAGCCAGCACCCTTCCGTGGCTTTTGTTGCCGGTGGTTAGTTTGCTCAAAGCATCAGTGCCGATAGTGGGGGCGTTTGCGTATGCGCTGCTGTGGCTGTGGACGTCTTACCTATTTGTTAAATCGGTGGCGGTGGTTTTTGATTGGTCGAATGAGCATGTGTTGCTTGCGTTAAGCCTCCCAGTTTTAGGGGGGTTGTGGACGTCTCTCATGTATTTCACGGTGATTTTTTCACTGTTTCACTAAGCCTTCCCCAAAAAAGGTGTTTTCTTCGGATTGATGCCCTTGGCAAAGGAGTTGACCACATGTTAAGCGTGCTTCCACCGCTGGGTGATTTTTTTATCATTATTCAACGCCAAAGAGGGATCCTCCTCATGGTGTGGACGCTTGGCGTGTTGTTGGGCATGCTTCCTTGCGCCTACGCTATTGAAGTTAATGACTACGATCTCGATCGTTGGGGAGATGAGCCTGCCAATGGTTACACCATTACGCCGAATCTTGAAAAAACCACCCCGCAAGACACGGATCCCTATTTTGGGCCACCAGGGCATCAAAAAAACCGACCCGCCCCCCTGCAACCTGTTGAAAACACCTTAAAAGGCAAGCTTTTTGGCAAACGACAAGACCCCCCACCCAAGGTGCCAGAATCCTTCATCATAAATGTGGGCCCGCGGGACTATCCCGCGTCTAAGGAACCCCTGCTCCGCCTAGATGTGGCCCTTGTTACCGATGCTGGGGCCACCCTCTACCCCGGCTTGTATTTGGTGCATACCCATGGCTTACAAGTCGCGAAAGACGGTTCCATTCAAAGTGCCCCCACGCATATGAGCCTAAGCTACAAAGGCACCCTTTGCTTGACGCTTCCGCTTCAAGCCGTGCCTAACACCCGAAAGTCCCCGATTGAACAACTGCCTTCTGTGTCTGATGCTCAAGCCCCACCCGCCTTACAAGCCCCGTTCCGTCGCGCTTGGATTTTGGAGGAAAGTCCCGACACCGTGCGTTTGATGTACCAAGTGGGGGAGTTGATTTTTTCAACGCCGGCTATTTCTAGGCAGTAAGCGTCTACTTTTCTGTACTCACGATTTCTACCCCCTCTCCCTCTGGGAGAGGGCTGGGGTGAGGGGGCTTTACCTTTCCCAGTCCTTTGTATGAAATTGCCTAGTACCCACTAGGCAATCCCTTGTTCTTTTGATTCTAAAGTACTAAGATGAGTAGTACTAAGAACAAAGAAAGGCCCCCGATGCGTTTCAGCAAAACCATTTTTACTCTTTTCGGCCTGATTCTTTTGGCGCTGGCCTATTTGGTTGTGGTTTTTGCCTTCCCTGAACATCGCCCCATGCTGGTGGACGCCTATAGCCCCCCTCGCCTTACCCTTCCCAAAGGCGACGTGCAACTAGGTGTGGTGGTGATGGACACGGTTAGCGATCATCGTATTGCGATTCAAAACACAGGTGGGGGCGTGTTACACATCAACTCCGTGGTGCCGTCTTGCGGATGCACCGCCGTGATCCCCCAAGCCAAAGTAGTCCCCCCCGGTAAAACCACTTACCTGCACGTGGGGTTGGATGCCAGCCTAAAGCTCGGCCACATCACCAAAATGGTGGATATTTATAGTGATGACCCGAAAGCCCCGCATCAGGTGTTGACGATGAAGGCTCAATCGATTGCCCCAAAACACGCCAAAACACATAACGGCATGGTGAAAGTCAAAGACCCGCTCGTTTTATTCAAGGGTGATTGTGCGAGTTGCCATGTGCAGAAGGGCATCGGCAAGATGGGCGAAGAGCTGTTTATTGCCGATTGCGGGATGTGTCACGGCTTGCAAGCCGAAGGCGGTGTCGCCCCTCGATTGAACAACATCGATTTACAAAACCCCACGACTCGGGCGTATGTGGAAGACGTGATTCGTAACGGATCGAAACTCAACCCGTCTATGCCTCCTTACGCCAAAGACAAAGGCGGCCCCTTGGACGATGCCCAAATCGAGTCGTTGTTGACCTATTTGGCGTACCTGTCCGCCAAAACCAAGGCGTCGGGGGGATAGTTACTGACTAGAAGGCCCTTTAAGCTCTTGGCGTTTTACCCTTGAACCGTGAAAGTAGTGGGGGGATGTTCTTTTCTTTTTAATATGCTAAAATATATCTATGCATTTACATTTAAATGAGTTATGAAAAAGAAAAGCTTATTTCCCTCTAAAATGTTTTATACTACCTTATAAAAGAGGTTTGTGATGAGTCAATATCCCACGTTACAAAATGCACCCATCGAAGAAGCTATTATTGGTTTTATTGTGCCAAATGAAGAACATAAAACTTACGATGCGATTAAAGCCTGTGCTGAAAAGTTTCAAACACTAAAGGAACCCTATCTGTTTTTGAGTGATATTAAGACCAGAGAAATCAAAGTTGAGATAAGTGACAATTCACAAATATCCCAAGGGGATGAGATGGTTTTGGGTTCTGTTCTGAAATCTGAACACACTCAAAATATTTTAGAACTTGTTACAGATCGTTTTAGTCTTCACAAGCTTAAACCTTACACAAATTGGGAAACTTTTCAAAGTGAATTTAAAGAAGCCTTTGATATTTATCAGGAATATGTAAAAATTAAACAAGTTGAATCTTTGTCTATTCGATACATTAATAAGTTTACTGTACCACTCAATAATTGGGACGAGTATATCAACATCCAACCAGGTATCCTTTTGGAAACGAAAGAAACATTCGACATCGACGTACAAGTTACGGAAGTTACATCTCGTAATGTCTTGAGTTCAGAAATTTTGGAAGCTTCTGCCGAAGTGATTACCATTTTAAAACCTAATGGCATGGATGGGGTACTTGAGGTTTTAATTGATATTGATGTCCGATCTATTAAAAGTATTACAAGCTATAATGTTAAAGCCTTTGAAGCCACTTTTGAACAGTTGAGACATTTTAAAAATCATATTTTCTTTGCAAATGTGCCTAAAGCGGAGGAACTCTTTAATGTCAGCTAATTCTACTTTTTCCCTAAACCCTTCAAAAAAAACGCCTGATACAAATATTGGTTGGAGTTCTGTGTCTACGAAAAGACGAGAGCCCCTTGTTGATACTGACAAGAATAAATACTTTAAATACTTTAGTTTGTCCTTTCAAAGAACATCACAAGAAACCAAGGCGGTGGATACAAAACTAAGAGAACTCCCGTCATCGGAATACCGCCAGTTTTATCTTGATCTTGAAGAAGTTAAAAAGAGTTGTAGCATGGAAAATTGGGATGGTTATGGTGCATTACCCTTAAATAAAACTTCTTTACTTTTGGCGGAATGCTTTATAAACAGTTTTATGGAGATTTATCAACCCGATTTGCCTTACCCCGAACTTTGCCCTGAGCCAGATGGAGACTTGGGAATGGACTGGACGATCAATCAACATCAGCTTGCACTCAGTATTGATGAGAAGGGTTTGCTTTCGTATGCTTATATTCATCCTCATAATGGTAGACATGGTGGTTCTATGAAGTATGACGGACAAAGGATTCCCAATGTGATTAAGGATTTTTTCAATCGGATGGGAAGGTAGAAGGCAAAATAATGCAATTAAGTTTAGGGTCTGGTAAACTTTAGCTAATTTTATGATAGGCTAAAGTATTATGAATCCTAGTAAAAATAAGTATTATAAACAGTCGCACATTTCTGAACGTAAATTTCGCGAATTATTGCGGTGTTTTG
>JBIKTR010000007.1:0-104229 GCA_044348005.1 Vampirovibrionales bacterium
GTGACCAAACGTTCTATTTGCATTTGAAAGAATGTGAATGGCGATTTAATTTGAGATCTCAAAATATCTATGCTATTCTGTTAAAGGAATTGAGGAAAAATCCTCTCTAAAGTTTACCAGACCCTAAGTTTATTATCTCGCTTTATTTTTGATAAAAATCAATACAGTACAAAACGTAATGAAGCCAAATATAATGCCTTTTTACCCCAGCCTCAATATCCCAACGAACTTTCAGTTTATGAAGTATCAGATTTGCTAGATAAAAAGGTTTGGGAGCTTGCTCTTAATGTTCGTGTTGATAAAGAGGTAAAAGCAAGAGCGGATTTTTCAACCGTTCATTTTCAAGACAAATCCAATCTTCTTTTAAACAGACTTACGCTTGAAAACGATCAACACCCTCATCCACGTCATTGTAATATCAAAAATTTCCCTACTGATAAATCCGAACAAATGGCAATGGCAATGGAACTAGCATCAATTTCTACATTAAAACTCAATACTTGAGAAGAATAATAAGCTCTTAAACGATACTGCAAGGCTTCCGCCAAATGGAGTCATTCGCTAGACATTTAGATTCCTTAACGTGTTACACATCCTTGAAGCATAAAAACAGACGTCTTCTTTTTTGTGCTTTCAGTATTTTATACCCTCAACTCCCCCGCAGAAGGGAGCGATTTGCCCAAAGAGCGGTTAAGTCCTTATAATAGCAGTAAACAAGGAAGCCCCTACCCATGACAGACCTTCACCACGCCGTGTGGGACGACCCCACTCAAAACAACCTCATCACCCCTGAATCGCCGCAAGCACTGGCTCGGCAAGGGCATGTGCGTGAATCGGGTTTGTGGGTGCCAAGCATTCCGCAAGACGTGATGAAACACGAACAACAACGCCTGTTTCGCCTGCTTGGTGGTGTGGATACTTACCAGTACAAGGGCCGTGTTTCCAAGCTCTTGGGCATGATGCTTGAAGCATCCTTGCCGAAAGTGAAAATAGGCGATCTTTGCTTTGTCGAAACGATGGATGGCACCATGAAAGCCGCTGAAGTCGTTGCCTTTCGGGGCGACAAGGCTCAATTGATTTTGCTCTATAGTGCGGAAGGGATTTTTCAAGGCTCATGGGTGTTTTCAACAGGGGAAACCACGCAGATTCCTGTGGGAGACTTTTTGCTCGGTCGCTTGGTTTCACCGCTCGGTGAACCGATGGATGGCATGCCTCTTGACACCAAAGGCGCGAGTTTTGTCAACATCCAAGCCCCACCCCCTGATCCGCTGGATCGCCCGATTATTGATCAAAAATTTGAAACAGGCGTTCGAGCGATCGACAGCTTGTTGACCATGGGCAACGGTCAACGCATGGGCTTATTTGCAGGTTCTGGTGTGGGCAAATCAACGCTTTTGGGCATGATTGCTCGGGAATCAGAAGCGGATGTCAACGTCATGGCCTTGATTGGCGAACGGGGGCGTGAAGTCAAGGAGTTCATGGAAGAATCGCTCGGCGAAAAAGGGATGAAACGCTCCGTTTTGGTGTGTGCGACAGGCGATCAACCGCCGTTGTTGCGGATGAAAGCCTTGCAATCGGCGACAGCGGTTGCCGAATACTTTCGAGGCCAAGGCAAAAAAGTCTTTTTGATGACAGATACGGTCACCCGATGCGCGATGTCTGGGCGAGAAGTGGGCTTGTCAATCGGCGAGCCTCCCACGATGAAGGGGTATCCGCCGTCGATTTTTTCGTGGTTGCAGGTGGTTTTGGAGCGTGCGGGTCGTACGAAGCAGGGGAGCATCACGGCGTTATACACCACGCTAATGGAAGGCGACGACATTAACGATCCTGTGGTGGATACGGTGCGAGGCATTGTGGATGGTCACATCTTTTTGTCACGCAAAGTCGCGGCGCAGAATCACTACCCAGCCATTGACGTCTTGGGCAGTGTTAGCCGTGTGTTTACGACTGTGTGCGATGAAGAGCATCAGGTTGCGGCGGGTCGCATGCGTGAGCTTATGGCGATTTATAAAGATGCCAAAGATCTCATTGATATTGGGGCGTATGAGCATGGATCGAGTCCGAAAATTGATATGGCGATTCAGTTAATGCCTGAAATCAATCGTTTTTTACGTCAACGCATTACGGAGCCGATGCGTATGGAACAAACGCTGGTGATTCTAAAAGACCTCATGAGTAACGTCGATTTATAGCTTTTGCGTCGAGCTTGGGGTATACTAGACTTGGTACGTCACGTTAAGTGAAAGGATATTTTTTATGAAGTTCACCTTCAAAAACTTAGGTAAGCTCGACGAAGCAGAGATTGAAGTCAAAGATTTGACGATTGTCTGTGGTGAAAACAATACAGGTAAAACGTACTTGCTTTATGCTATTTATGGTTTTTTGAGTTATTTAAACACCGCAATAGAAAATTCACGGGATGTGCTAATACCTAAGCTAGATAGAGAAGACCAACAATTAAGGGACGTCTTAGATGAATCTAGTAAAGACTATAAAAAAAACGTTATTCATCGTGACTTTTTAGCAAGTCCAGCTGATTTTAAAGATTTCGATTTAAACGTAGAAACGGAATTAGATTTTGCTCAGTTTCTTGAAAAAATAAGCTTACCTTTCATTTCGACAAGTGAACGCACAGGTATGGTTGTTTTTAAGGAGGAAGTTGACTTTAACCGTAGAAGATATTATTTTGAAGCAAGAGAAAGTAAACGAATCAATCAGTTTGATAGATTTCTAGTGGAGTATAAAGATACCTATCTTAAACCGATTGGAGACGAATTCGAGTTTATCCATAATCTTCAAGCCTATGAAAAAATTAAAAAGAAAAATGGTGTTAAAGAGTCTGAACAAAGTCTTTTAAACATGAAACAATTAGAAGCTATTATTGGTGGGGTTTTAGTATTAAGTAGTGACGGTACTATTTATTTCAAGCCTTATGAGAACAAGTCACTTAAGCTTAGTATGGATCGAGTATCTTCTTCAATACGTTCTATCGTCAGTTTGTATTTCTATATTCGGGATCAAGGTCATCAAGAAAATCAAATGCTCATGATCGATGAGCCTGAAATGAACCTACACCCTAAAAACCAACGAGCCATGGCTCGATTTTTGGCTTCTTTGGTGAATCAAGGGATTAAGGTTATGGTGTCGACTCATAGCGATTACTTGGTGAGAGAATTGAACCACTTGACGGCTTTGCATAAATTTAAAGACCAAGATTCAGTGAAGACATATCTTGCCAGTGAAGACAATCCCTATTCTGAAGAAGTACTTATAAGCAATGAAAAAGTAGGACTTTACTTTACGAAAGCCACAGGTAAAAAGGTTAAATTACATCAAGCTCCTATTAGTGAATATGGCACGTTTACGGTGGCTTCTTTTGACAATGAAATAGAATCACAACAACAAGCAGAATTTGATATATTAGAGGCAATTCATGGCGACAAAGTTTAATTTAAATAAATTGAACGATATTTCTCAAATTGTTCATTGCAGAACGAAGGACTTTATTTTTACTGAACATAGGAATAAAGACAAGCCAGAATGTTTCCAAAAAATTACTATTAAAAAATGTGCTTCTGCTCAAGATGTTCTATTTTTAGAAACGGATAAAGAGGGTTCATCTGTCCAAATTAACGGTATTTTAAAAAAAGACCTTAAAAAACAAGCTGATTTTGCCATTCTTCTTCAAAAAGAAGAAATACTTTACGCTTATATTGTTGATTGTAAATCGACCTTAAATTCAAATAGAGTAAAAGAAGCTGAGGAGCAGATAGAAGATTCGGTTCGTCTAATTAAGTTTTTATTATTGGAAACGCTCAATCATCAAGCAGATCTTTTAGACTTGAGATACTTCAAACCTAAAGGCTTAATTTTACATGTAGGATTAAGTAAATCTTCTAGCAAAACAGCTTTTGGTCAAAATAGAAGCCATAACGGTTTTGATTTAAGCCAAAATGGTCAATACCCAATAACAGCAAAACAAGTAAGTTTAAACTCCACCCACACCTTCGTTGACTTCTTAAGCTATTTCAAAACCGCCTAGAAAGTTCTCCCTTATGACACCTGAATATGACGACGAATTGAATATCGGCATCACGACCCCCACTGTTCCCACCGAACAGGAGTCGCTACACGAGCAAGAAGCCCAGATTCGTCAAGAACGCGAAACCCTCAGGGACATCATCTCGGGGCGGGTGCGGGAACATATCTACAAAAAACAACCGCGCTTTGTGTTGCGTCAATACCTCAACACCGTGCATTTTGCCGACATTGCCGATGCCCTAGAAGGTGAACTGACTTTAGCAGAAGCGTTGGTCTGTTTAGAAGCGATTTCTCCGACACTGGCGGCCAACATTTTTACATCGCTAGAGCGTGAAACACAACGCCAGTTTATTCTGGCCCTGCCTTCCGTGCGCTTACACCGCATTATTCGTTCCATGCCGGCTGATGATGCTGTGGATTTGTTGCAAGAACTGACACTGGAAGAAGCGGGGCGTGTGTTGGGCGAACTTCCGCAAGATGATGACACAAAATCTTTGCATGAATTGCTCAAAGAATCGCCCGACACGGCGGTGGGGATTATGTCGACTCACTATGTGAGCTTGGCTGAAAATGCCACTGTTGGTGATGCCTTGTTATTGCTTCAAAATGCGGATCAACATGATTTTGTGTACTACCTTTATTTGACGGATGAAGATCATGTGCTCAAAGGGGTGTTGAGCATTAAAAGTTTGTTGCTCGCCTATAAAACGCCAGGCCGCTTGTTGAAAGATTTGGCGCTGGTGGACGATGTGAAACACGTACATGAAGCCTTTGATCAAGAGCTGGTCGCCAATATCTTCCGTAAATACTACAATTTGCTCGCCATGCCAGTCGTCGATGATGACGATCACTTGCTCGGCATTATCACGCTGGACGACATTATTGACGTTATTGACGAAGAATCGCAAGAAGATTTGTACCGCACTTCTGGTATTCGTATTGATGAAGAAGTCGATGAACAGGATTTGCTCAAGGGTAAGCCGATTTACGCCTTTCGAGCCAGAATCCCGTGGCTTTCAGTCACATTGATTGGTCAGTTGTGCGTGGCGAGCATTATTGGGTACTTCCATAATACGGTGTCTCATACGGTGGCGGCCGTGTCGTTTTTGCCCTTGCTTTGCGGATTGGCCGGCAATGTGGGTACACAAAGCGACACCATCAGCGTTCGAGGCATCGCACTTGAACTGATTGATGCGAAGAACATTCGCCAGCAAGCGGTGCGTGAAATTCGCGTAGCCTTGATGATTGGCGGTTTATTTGCGTTGATTCTAGGGGCTGCGTCTTTTCTGATGTACGGTCATGTGTTTTTGAGCGTGATTTTAATGGCTTATGTGCTGTTGAGCAATTGTATTTCGGCGCTGATGGGGGTCTTGATTCCTTATGTGATTAAGTTCGGCTTTAAGCAGGATCCTGCAGGGGTTGGTGGGCCGTTTATCACCACGATCATGGATTTGAGCATGTATACGACGTTTCTTCTTTTGCTGAGCTGGCTGGGTGACAAAATCATTTAGTCTTCTTCACGGATCAACGCTGAATACGCATGAGCCGTTAAATGTTCAAGATTCGCGAGGTTTGCCGTGAGTTCATTCAAGTAACTGTTCGCTTCGCAGACTTCTAAAATGTTCTGCACACGCAAAAATGTCATGGGCGAAAGGGACGAGCTAAAGCGTGCCGAACCCGAAGTCGGTAGCGTATGGTTGGGGCCCGCACAGTAATCCCCATGCGCGATTGTCGCGTATTCACCCACAAATAAGGTGCCGTAATGCGTCAATTCCCCTTGGCGCGCTTCCACCGCTTTACCGTGCAAGTGCAAGTGTTCAGGAGCCAACTGATTGGCGATTTCAATGGATTCTTCTAAATGTTGAGTGATGAGAATGACGCTATTTTTCAGACTGCTGTCTTTCACAAAAGAAGGCAATTCTAAAAGTGAATAGGCGGATTCAAGTTCCGCTTGCAAGGCTTGCGCCACATGAAGGTGATGCGTTAAAACGGTAATGCGCGCATCGGGGTCATGTTCGGCTTGCCCCAGCAGGTCACTGGCCACAAAGGCAAGATTGGCGGTGTCATCGACAATGAGCAAGGCTTCTGAAGGCCCTGCCAACGAATCAATGCCGATGCGTCCGTTGAGTTGGCGTTTGGCTTCCACCACAAAGCGATTCCCAGGGCCGACGACCATGTCCATTTTGGGGACTTGCGTCGTGCCGTACGCCACCGCCGCAAGGGCTTGCGCCCCCCCGATTTTATAAACGCTATGAACCCCCGCCAGTTGAGCCACATACAGAATTTCATCCGCGGGGTTGGCACACAACAACACGAGTTCTTTCACGCCTGCGACTTGGGCGGTGATTGCCGTCATCATGGCGGAAGACACGAGTGGATAGCGTCCTGCTGGCACATAGCAGGCCACTTTTTCAACAGGGCGCAATACAAAGCCCGTTTTATAACCGTGATGTTCATACAGACACGCTTCTTTGGGCAGGGCATCCATCATTGCTTCGCCAAATAAGCGGATGTTCGCCACGGCTTCTTCTAGGGACGCTTTTACGTCCTGCGGGATGCGTTGACAGGCCGCTGCCCAGTCTTTTTCACTCAAGGCGATGGGTTCATTGGGGGCAAGGGCATCGTTAAAACGCTGAGCCAAGTCATACAGGGCGGTGTCCCCGCGGGTGATGACGTCTTGAATGATGCCTTCAACGGCGTGGGTGGTGGCCAGTTGTTGTGCCTGAGCTTGCGCGTTTGAAAGACCTTTAACCGTCGTTTCCACATAGGCTTGAACGTCTTTCCTTTCTAAAATTGGAATCATCATGGTTTTTTCTTTCTGATTAGAATTAAGTAGTTTATTTTTGATAAATATGATAATACAAAATGGTTAGATGAGCAGGCGTCCAAGCACTAAATCCGAGCGGGTGAGCGCACTGCGAATCCCCGAGCGATTTTGCGGACGTCGTGCAACGAGAATGATGCGAGGAGGTGGGTCAAAAGGGGGAGGATTTTCAAGGAGGGGGAAATGAGGGAGGAGAAACGCAATACGTCCTCCCTTCCCCCTCCTTGAACCGCCTTTAGAGGTGTTGGAGACCTTTGGCGGAGCAAAGGTCTCTGACGACGACCAGCTAAAAAAGGAAAGAGAAGATCCTCAGAAATCTATTCTACAATAGAGTTAAACAAAACTATAGATAATTTTAGTTTTTCTGATTTTAAGGAATACGGCTAACGCAGTTATAAAACGCCGGCTTATGGTGAACTTTCACAAAATAGCCAAGCCATTTATAATCCAATCCTTTTTGCACGAAGTGAAACTGTTCTTCTACCCCAACGGCATGTTCCCGAAATGTCAACACATGCACCACATAGGTGGTTTGTTCCGCACGGCGAGCGTCTTTTTCTTTTAACAGCACCATGCGATCCGCTTCATAGCTTTGTAAATGCCCTAAAAAGCGATCGGTGCAGTACATCAGATTCAAAAATTGCGTGCGATACACGGGATTTTGAGCCAATTCAGGCAATTGCCATGTGTCCAACAACAAGGGATAGTCCAAGCGTTGCAGATGTTTTAAAATCAACGCCATACGAATGCGCAAAAGGGCTTCTTCATCAGGACTTAACGTTTCATAGCCTTGTAAGGTGCCAGATTTGATAAGGGGGTGTTCTTCTTGCGACGTACAGGCACTGAAGTTCACACAAGCAAGCAATAGAAGAATGAACAGGAAAGCGTGTTTAAACATCATTAAAGCGTCTTCCTTTCATCAACGTCTACACTTACGGTCTAACACGCCTTAAATACTGAGGAGCGTTGGGCTTAGGCTGTCTTCCCACACGGAAACTATCTCGCCTTTAAGGTCATACGGCGTGACTTGCCCAATTTTGACGGCCACTAAATCTCCAGGAATGATATTTTGCCCACTGCTTTTAATCAGCACTTGGTTGTCAATTTCAGGGGAATCCCACTGGCTACGGCCCACAATTAAGCCAGACGCGCGAATTTCATCAATCACCACAGGGATGGTTTGCCCGAGCATGGCCTGATTTTTTCGATAGCTAATGGTTTGCTGCAGTTCCATAATTTCATGGCGACGTCGTTTTTTTACGTCTGCAGGGACTTTGTTGGGTAAATCGGTACTCGCTGCCGTATCGACATCGCTGTATTCAAACACGCCCAAGCGATCCCATTCCACTTGACTCACCGTTTCTTTCAAGTGCTGAAACTCTTCTTCCGTTTCCCCAGGGAAGCCCACAATAAAGGTGGTGCGAAGCTTCACCCCAGGGATGCTGGATCGCACCCATTTCGCCCATTCCACCGTGTCAATCACAGGGCGGTTCATGCGCTTGAGCATTTCAGGGTGCGTATGTTGCAAGGGGCAGTCGAGATACTTCACCAAATGGGTAGAATCACGAATCGTGTCTAAAAGTTCCTGATTCAGGCGGTTATTGGGGTAGGCGTATAAAAAGCGCAGCCATTTTAGACCGTCAATTTGATTCAGCGTTTTAAGCAAGGTGGGTAAATCCGTGTCAATGTCTCGGCCGTAGCTGGTGTTGTCCTGACCAATCAGCACAATTTCGCTGACGCCTTTGGCAACGAGTTCTTGGACGCTCGCTTCAATACTTTCAACGGTTCGACTTCTTAAATTGCCCCGCATCGAAGGGATGATGCAAAACTTGCATCGGTAATCACACCCTTCCGAAACCTTTACATAGACGCTGGCCCCCATCGTCACGTGACGACGGTGGCGGTCGTCTTGCAGGAGATAGGTTGGATCCTGCTGAATGGCCAACACGCGTTCGCCTTGCTGGATTTTGCGGACGACGCTAGCCACATCGGCGACTTGATGGGTACCGACTACGGCATCGGCTTCGGGGAATAAATCCAGCAGTTCGCCTTGAAACTTTTGCGCCAAGCACCCTGAAATCAACAAGCGCTTGCCCCCTTCAGCCAAACGCACCAAGGTTTGGACGCTTTCCTTTTGAGCTTCTTCAATAAAAGCACAGGTGTTGACCAACACCATATCGGCTTGCGCTTCATCGGCCACAATGGTGTGCCCGTCTTGTTCCAAGGAACCGAGCATGGTTTCGGTGTCCACCAAGTTTTTGGGGCATCCAAGGTGTACAAAGCTAATGTTAAGGGGTTTAACGGTTTCGGGCGTGGCGGTGGGCATGCGGGTAGGGTCTCATTTCACGATGGGGGATTTTGTTTCATGTATAGTAAAAGTACCACTAACATAAAGTCGCATCAATCTTTTCGTGTGCTTTATATATAGGAAAGTTTCTTTACCCCCCTCTCCCTTAGGGAGGAGGAACAAAACCCGTTAAAACAGAAGAAAGGAACGCGGTATGGATGTCAATCACGAACGCTTTGGCGAATACGAAAGCGCCTTCAACGCCCTAGCTGAAGACGCTACGCCGTGGGAAGGCGACAAGCCTGCCCTAGACAGCATGGCGGTTTACCTCTGCCTGTATGGCGAAAACGGCCTTGTGGTCGAAGATGAGTTCACGTTGCTGGAAACCCTAAAAACCCGCACGGCTGAAAACGCCGATGCCTTATGGCGGATTGATATTGAAGCGGATTACTATCAGGATATTATTTTGTTTGTGAAATAAGCCCTACTCGTCGTCGGTAGCGTCTGTTACGTCTAACAGCGTGCCTTGAATGACGCCCGTGTCTTCATCATCCACCGTGGTGATGGCCACATCCGTGGCGTTTAATAACGCCACAGCTTGTAATTTAGACGCTTCTAAATCATCCCCCGAACCCTGAATCGTTATGGGGGCGAGGGCGTCTTGTGTTAAAGGCGTCATCGGTTCTTTTGGTAAGGATTGCTCATCCTCTTCATTGAACACTTGCACAGGCTCCGTTTCTTTTTCGGGAAACAAGCCCGCCGCTGAAGTCACAAGTGCTGGCGTGGCAACGTTTTGAAGGGGCAACGGCGCGGGTGAAACAGGCATCACTTCAACTGGAATTAACGTTTGGCCTTCAAGCGTATTAAGCGGATTCCCCTGTTTTGCTGGAGCATTTGCAGGGGGGGCTATGGGCTGGACTATGGAAGCTCCAGCCACTTGAAAGGCAATGTGTAGTTCTTGGCCCAAGACTTGGGCGGCCGCCTTTTTATAATGGGCGATTTTGTCAGGGGTTTGCATCATTTTAAGCAGGGGTGCGCTTTTGCAAGAAAGCACGAGCTTTTGCGCGTTTTGTTCGACAATATGCACGTGCTGTAAAAACAACGGACGCACCGCCCCTGAGCTGATTAAGGCACAAATGTGTTGATGTAAATCTTGCAAATTGCTCGGGGCTGGCGAAGCCGTTTGAACTTGCGGTGGGGCTTGTCGTGGAGCGGGGGCTGGATTCGCTTGAGGAGCAGGCATAACAGGAGGCATCGCTTGCGGAGCAGACATTTGAGCCACTGGAGCCGACGGGTTATACGGCGGGGGCCCTGAAGGAGGCGGTGCCGATCGATAGGCGGGGGCTTGCATCGGCGCGTGGCTGGCCTGAGAAGGTTTGGCATGCTTGAGCTGGTTGAGCTGTTGTTCAAGGGCTTCCAAACGCTCCAGCAAAGCCGTCATATCGTGAGGCATCACATTCATGCAAATCGCCAGTAAGCCCACTTCCAAGTTTAAGGACGGTTCTTGGGCGTGGCGAATGTCTTGATCCAACTGGTTTAGGGCGTTCATAATGCTGGCCACTTGAGCCGAATTCACCAAAGGCGCCAAACGCTTGACGCTTTCAACCACCGCTTCAGACGTATCTAAATCATCGGCGCTTAAGGCGTCTGACCCCACTGCTGTGGCAATCAGCAAGTGACGCAAACTCATCATTAACGGCCGAATCACTTGGCGGGCTTCAATGCCTTTTTGGTTGAAGTCTGAAATATAGTTGAGCGCCATTTGGGCGTCATGTTGAATCAGGGCTTCGGCGAGCGCGAGCATTTGCTCTTCAGGCACTTCGCCTAAAAACTCAATCAATTCCGCCAAAGCAAAGGCACCCTGCTTGCCACGCGCCAATACAGAAACTTGATCCAAATTAGACAAGGCATCCCGCAAGCCCCCATGCGCCTTTCGCGCCAAGTGCAATAACGCGTTGGATTCAATCGACAAACCTTCTTTTTGGCAAATATCGATGAGGTGCTGATGAATTGCGGCCGTTGGAATACGGTTAAACATAAATTGTTGGCAGCGGGAAACAATGGTGGGCAACACCTTGTGGGCTTCGGTGGTGGCAAAAATAAAAATAACCCGATCAGGCGGTTCTTCAAGCGTTTTAAGCAACGCGTTAAAGGCTTGAGAAGACAACATATGAATTTCATCAATGATGTAAATCTTGTAACGCCCCGCGAGTGGCGCAAATTGACACGATTCGATTAAGTGGCGCGCATCTTCAACGCCTCCGTTAGAGGCGGCGTCAAACTCGATGACGTCTAAATCATTGCCTGCGGTAATGTTGACACACGAATCACAGACTTGACAAGGCGTTGCGGTGGGGCCTTCCACACAGTTAAGCGATTTCGCCAAAATACGCGCAGAAGAGGTTTTACCAGTGCCTCGTGGGCCGGTGAACAAATAAGCGTGGGCAATACGGTTTAAGGCAATGGCATTACTGAGCGTTTGCGCTACCGCATGTTGCCCCACCAGTTCAGGTAAACTTTGGGGGCGGTACTTGCGGTACAATGGTAAGTGCGATTCTTGTAAAATCGATGCGTGCATGAAGGCCACCTTTTCGGGTTGTGAAGTAGTTGCCCACCACTTATTTAGTGGAACCTTGACTGGCTACGGCGTGCATGGCGGCTTGGATCGCCTCAGCATCGCCCAAGTAATAATGCTTAATGGGTTTAAGGTTTTCATCCAACTCATAGACCAACGGTTGCCCTGTGGGAATGTTGAGTTCGAGGACTTCGGCTTCGCTTAAACCGTCCAGATATTTCACCAAGGCGCGCAAACTATTGCCATGTGCGGCAATTAACACACGTTTGCCGGCTTTTACTTCAGGAGCAATCACCGTTTGCCAGTAAGGCACCACACGCGCCACCGTTTCCTTCAAGCTTTCGGTCAGCGGGAGTCCTGCGTCGTTTAAGTGGGCGTAACGAGCGTCATGCCCAGGGTAACGAAGGTCGTCTTTCGTTAAGGGGGGGGGGGTAATATCATAGCTACGTCGCCAGATTTTGACTTGTTCTTCACCGTATTTTTGAGCCGTTTCGCTTTTGTCTAGCCCTTGCAACGCGCCGTAATGGCGTTCATTAAGGTGCCAATCCTTCACCACAGGAATGTAGAGTTCATCCATGGCGTCGAGCACTTGATTTTGCGTTTTAATGGCTCGTTTTTGTAGGGAAGTAAAACTTAAATCAAAGCCATAACCGTTGGCTTTAAGCAGTTTTCCCGCGTCTTGCGCTTCTTGAACGCCTTGGGCGGTTAAGTCGACATCATGCCAGCCGGTGAAGCGGTTTGACAGATTCCATTCGCTCTGCCCGTGACGAATTAAAACAAGGGTATAGACCATGGCACACATCCTTTTGGGTAAAATGAAACTGCTTTTATTCTACCTGAAGCGCTCAAAAATGCCAAGTCATCTGTTTTTCTGATACACTATGTTTTGATAAATACGTTGTTTTGATAAATACATTTCTAACAAAGACGTTTTTCTATAGTGTCCGAAAGACAAAACACGTCAAACTAAAGAAACTAAAGAAACGAAATAAACGAAAGAAAATAAATAAATATGCCCCTTTTTTGGCAAAAAACTAAAGAAAACGAAAGAAAACGAAAGAAAACGAAAGAAAATGGAGATTGCCTCATGCCCCCCCTACGCATCGTATTTATGGGAACCCCAGACTTTTCTGTACCGTGTTTGAACGAACTACTCAACGCACCCGATATTCAAGTCGTGGCGGTGGTGACCCAACCTGATCGCCCTGCAGGTCGAGGCAAGAAGCTTACGCCTTCGCCTGTCAAAGTCGTGGCGAAAACCCTTAATATACCAGTGTTTACGCCTGAACGGCTCCGTAAGGAAGACGATGTGATGCAAGCCCTTGAAGAGCTTACCCCTGACTATATCGTCACCATTGCCTTTGGGCAAATCCTCCCCCCACGAGTGCTGCAAACCCCGAAAAAAGGCGTGGTCAATGTGCATGCATCCTTATTGCCTGAATACCGAGGCGCCAACCCCATTCAGTGGGCCGTGCTAGACGGCAAGGCGGAAACAGGCTTAACCACTATGTTTAGCGATGAAGGCGTCGACACAGGCGATATGCTCCTCAAGCGGAGCCTCCCCATTGAAGCGGACGACACCACAGGTTCGCTCTCGGACAAGTTGGCCCACATCGCGGGGAGCGTGTTGCTAGAAACGCTCGCAGGGCTTGAAAACGGACGTATCACCCCCCAAAAGCAAAACGATGCGTTAGCCACTTTTGCCCCCAAGCTCAAAAAGGAAGAGGCCTACATCGATTGGACGGCACCCGCCCAGCAGGTCAAACAACGCATTCAAGCCTTGACGCCTTTCCCCAGTGCGAAAGTGAGCTTTAAAGACGTCGTGTTAAAACTTGGCACAGTTTCGGTGGTGAAAGACGCTGAAGTAAGTGAAGCACCAGCAGGGCAGGTGCTAGACGTCAATAAACAAGGCATTTTCGTGCAAACAGGCGACGGGGTTTTGTGCATTGAAACGCTTCAACCCGCTGGCAAGGCGTTAATGAAGGCGTCTGACTGGGGGCGTAATGCGATGTTCAAACATTCGCCCGATGACCTGGTTTCTTTTCAATAAATTTGCTACAATAAAAAGGTACATAGTGTTTTTAAGAGAGGGATGACCTATCATGATGGCGCAACATCCGATGAAAGAGTTTTACAACGAAACCTTTGACATGGCACAAAAGCAACTCGACGCCGTTGCGGAGATCATGAACTTGGATGCGGGCGTCCACGAACGGCTGCGCTTTCCGCGTAAATCGTTGATTGTTTCAGTCCCCATTAAGTTGGACAACGGCCTGACCAAGCTGTTTATGGGCTACCGTGTGCAACATGATCAAACCCTTGGGCCTTCTAAAGGGGGCGTGCGTTTTCACCATGATGTTCAACTCGGTGAAGTGGCGGCCCTTGCCATGTGGATGACCTGGAAATGTTCCCTGCTGAACTTGCCTTATGGGGGCGCCAAAGGCGGGGTGTGTTGCTTCCCTGAAGAAATGAGCGAAAACGAACTTGAACGCCTGACGCGTCGTTACACGACGGAGATACTGTCGATGATTGGGCCTGAAAAAGACATTCCCGCACCAGACATGTACACCAACGAAAAAATGATGGCATGGATGATGGACACCTATTCTAATTTTATTGGCTATGCCGTCCCCGGTGTCGTCACAGGCAAACCCGTGAGTGTGGGCGGAACGCTTGGACGTGTAGAAGCCACAGGCCGTGGCGTGGCGTTGACCGTTGAACTGGCGGTGCAGAAGCTTGGCAAGTTTGGGGATTCGCCTACTGTGGCGGTGCAGGGCTTCGGCAATGTGGGGAGTATTACGGCGAAGTTTTTGCATCAAAAGGGGTATAGAATTGTCGCCATTACGGATGTGAAAGGGGGTATTTATGACCCTACAGGCATTGATGTACCTAAATTGCAAGCCTATGTGCGTGAACATGGTTCTGTAGAAGGCTACATCCCCGGTGAGGCGTTAGATTTAAAAGAAATTTTTGAGCTAGATGTGGATGTACTCGTACCTGCGGCGGTGGCGAATTGCATCACCGAAGCGAATGCGGATCGCGTGAAGGCTCGCATTGTCGCCGAAGGGGCGAACGGTCCTGTTACCACAGAAGCCGACCGCATTTTAGATGCCAAGGGGATTTATGTCATCCCAGGTATTTTAGCGAACGCAGGCGGTGTGGTCGTTTCTTACTTTGAGTGGGTGCAGGATATTCAGCACTTGTTTTGGTCTGAAAATGAAGTCACCAACAAGTTGACGTACCTAATGGGTAAAGCCTTCGACGAGGTGTTCCATACGGCCTTAGAACGTAAGGTGTCCCCTCGCACGGCCGCGATGATTATCGGGGTGGGCCGAGTCGCGGAAGCCAAGAAACTGCGTGGCTTGTATCCTTAGGGGCTATTTTTTAGAGCAGACGTCAACGCACTAAATGCGAGGCTTCCGAGATATTTTGCGGACGTCGTGCAATGGAATGATGCGACGAGGTGGGGAGAAAAACCTTCTTATTCACGAAGTGAATCTACCCCTTTAGGATGGAGAGGTTGGGAGAGGAAACCAAAGGTTTTCTTTCCCAAGAGAAAAAGTCAGAGACTTTTTCGACATGAAGGGGGGATTTTCAAGGGGGGGCGAAGGGGAGGAGAAACGCAATACGTCCTCCCCTTCGTCCCCCCTTGAACCGCCTTTAGAGGTGTTGGAGACCTTTGGCGGAGCAAAGGTCTCTGACGACGACCAGCTAAAAACAGAGCATGAAACATTCAAAAAAACTATAAAATCAACATCTCGTCAATATCGTCTATTGCTTTTTTTACGGTATAGACGCTACAATAGAGTCATGTTTGTTTTAGTTTGATTTATATTGATTAGTGAAGGAAATCCTGAATGAAAATCCATGAATACCAAGCCAAAGGCTTGTTTCGTCAGTACAAGATCAACGTGCCCAATGGAGATGTGGCCACCACTGCCGAAGGAGCGGTTCAAGTCGCCTCTACCCTAAAAACGCCTAAAGTCGTCGTTAAAGCCCAAATCCATGCCGGCGGACGTGGCAAAGGTGGCGGTGTTAAAGTCGTCGACAACAACCCTGAAGCCGTCCGCACGGCTGCGGAAGCGATTATTGGCATGCAACTCATTACGCACCAAACTGGGCCAGAAGGGCAGAAAGTCAAATGCGTTTTGGTGGAAGAAGGGTCTCACATTGCGCGTGAATTGTACTTGGCCATCGTCATGGACAGAGCCACCTCGCGTCCCGTCCTAATGGCTTCCACAGAAGGGGGCATGGATATTGAAGAAGTCGCCGAAAAAACCCCTGAAAAAATTAAGAAAACGGTCATTCACCCTGCCTTAGGCATTCAGGCCTATGAAATTCGTGAAATCTGTTTTAATTTGGGTCTCAACCCCGCTCAAAGCAAGCAGGCTCACCAATTGATTCATAACCTCTACACCATGTTTATTGAAACCGACTGTAGCTTGCTTGAAATCAACCCGCTTATTATTACTACAGATGATCAAGTCTTCGCCCTTGACGGTAAAGTCAACTTTGATTCCAACGCCTTGTATCGTCATGCGAACATTATGGCCTTGCGAGACTTGGATGAAGAAGATCCGCTGGAAGTGGAAGCGTCCAAATATGGCTTGAACTACATTAAGCTAGACGGCGAAGTCGCCTGCATGGTCAACGGGGCTGGTTTGGCCATGGCCACCATGGATATTGTGAAACTCTACGGGGCTTCCCCCGCCAACTTTTTGGACGTGGGTGGTAGTGCCACCGAAGAGGCCATTGAAAACGCGTTTCGCATTATTATGAGCGACAATGATGTGAAAGTGATTTTCATCAACATTTTTGGCGGTATTTTGCGTTGCGATTTGCTGGCGACTGGCGTGGTGAAAGCGGCTCAAAAGCTGAATATGCGCTTGCCCATTGTCATTCGTATGAAAGGCACCAATGTGGAAGAAGGCAAACGCATTTTAGCCGAAAGTGGTATTCGCTATGAAGTAGGCGACACCATTGAAGCGGCCGCTGAAAAGGTCGTTGCAAGTCTCAAGCAAACCACGTCCGTCTAAGCGAAGATGCTTGATGCACGCGTAAACTCTAGTAAAAAAGGAAATGATGACATGGCGGTTTTATTAACCCAAGAAACAAAAGTGATTGTACAAGGCCTAACAGGCCGTGAAGGCACGTTCCACGCTGAACAGTGCCTTAAATACGGCACGCAAATCGTCGGCGGTGTTACCCCCAACAAAGGCGGAACGACTCACACGGTAAACGGCGTAGACTTGCCTATTTTCAACACCGTAAAAGACGCTGTGGCTGAAACAGGGGCCGATTGTTCCGTGATTTTTGTGCCTCCCCCCTTTGCCGCAGACGCCATTTTAGAAGCCGCTGATGCGGGTGTAGCCCTCGTGATTTGCATCACCGAAGGCATTCCTGTGGTGGATATGATGAAAGTCAAGCATTTGTTGTTGAGCGAATACCCCAACGTGCGTTTAATTGGCCCGAACTGCCCCGGTATTATTAGCCCTGGCAAAGCGAAAGTGGGCATTATGCCTGCCTCTATTCACTTGGCTGGCCGAGTTGGCGTGGTGTCTCGTTCAGGGACGCTGACTTACGAAGCCGTCGATCAACTCACGCAACGAGGCATTGGCCAAAGCACGTGTATCGGTATTGGTGGGGACCCGATTAACGGGACGAACTTCATTGATGCCTTGGCGTTATTTCAAGCGGATCCTGAGACGGATGCGATTATTATGATTGGTGAAATTGGCGGTTCTGCTGAAGAAGAAGCCGCAGCCTATTATAAAGAACACGTCACCAAACCGATGGTCTGCTTTATTGCGGGTCAAACGGCGCCTCCTGGCAAACGCATGGGTCATGCGGGTGCCATTATTTCGGGGGGTAAGGGCACGGCGGCTGAAAAAATGAAGGCTCTTACGGAAGCAGGCATTGCCGTGGTTGAATCCCCCGCGGATATGGGATCTACCCTTGAAAAGCTGTTGACCGCTAAGGTCTAAGCGTTAAGAATAGTCACCAAAAAGCGACGCTCTGTTGAAGAACGTCGCTTTTTTAATAAAATGGCTTAAACGATTAAGCAGAAGCACCTGCTGAAAGGGTCTGTTCAAGGGCGTTTAAGGCGGCGTCGTAGTTAGGCTCATTGGTGACTTCAGGCACAATTTCACTATACGCAATTTTGCCTTGGGCATCAATAATAATCACGGCACGAGTCAACAAACGCAAGTTAGGCAAGATTAACCCATAGGCTTGGCCAAAGTTCAGGTCACGGTGATCGCTCAGCGTAGTGGCTTCAATCTGTTCAGCACCACAGAATCGGGCCTGAGCAAAGGGCAAATCCACTGAAATGGTTAAAAAGGCTACATTGGATTTACCGCTGAGTTTTTGGTAGAAATGACGGCTTTGAATTTGGCAAACAGGGGTGTCCAACGAAGGGACGATGTTTAAGAAGATCGTTTTACCCGCATAGTGGTTCAAGGTCACAGCTTCTAATTTACTGTTCAACAATTGGAAGTTGGGCGCCGTTTGCCCGACTTGTATTTCTGAACCTTGTAAGTCAATGGCATTGCCTTTAAATGTTACTTGAGTGGTCATTGTAAGATCCTTTATGAAAATAATATGCGTCACACACCACTGAGCGTAAGTGTATGACTTTTTTAATGTAGCACAAGAAGCGCTTTTGGGCTAAAAATTTTAGTTTATTTTAAGCAATTGCCCGGATGCGTCACCGCCCCTTGCGCCGCACTGCCCACCTGTTGTGCATATTTCCATAATGCGCCAGCAGGATAGTTCGGCTCAGGTTGCACCCACTTTGCTCGACGCTCAGCAAGCGTGGACTCTTCCACAAACAAGGTTATAATACCTGTTTCGGCGTTGACTTCAATTTCATCGCCCGCTTCAACTAAGGCAATCACACCGCCCACATAGGCTTCAGGGGCGACATGGCCAACCATTAACCCACGGGTGGCTCCACTAAAGCGACCGTCCGTCAACAACGCCACATCATACCCCAAGCCTTGTCCCACAATCGCGGCTGTGACAGAAAGCATTTCACGCATCCCAGGGCCGCCTTTGGGGCCTTCATAACGAATAATGACGACATCGCCAGCGACGATTTCATTCTTGACAATGGCGGCAAAACAATCCTGTTCACCATTGTACACTTTCGCCTTACCCCGATGCACCAGCTTAGTGAGCCCCGCCGTTTTTACGACGGCGCCTTCAGGGGCGAGGTTTCCAAACAGTATTTTCAAGCCTCCGCCTGCGCTTAAAGGCGTTTTAATCGGTACCATAACGTCTTGCCCCGTGGGGAGCTGAACATCTTTTAGGTTTTCGGCATGGGTTTTACCTGTTACCGTTAAACAATCTCCATGCAGATAGCCCGCTTCTAATAGTGCTTTAAGAATCACAGGCACGCCCCCGATTTGGTAGACGTCCCACATCACAAAGCGCCCACCGGGTTTAAGATCCACAAAGTAAGGCGTGGTATTAAACCATGTTTCAATGTCTTGTAAGGTGACTTCAAAGCCACATTCATGTGCCAATGCGGGCATATGCAAAACGGTATTGGTGGAACCCCCTGTTGCGGCGACAATGCGCACGGCATTTTCAAACGCTTTTTTGGTGAGAATATCTCGCGGTAAAATACCCGCTTTTAATAAATCCACAATGGCTTGTCCGTAACGGTGATTCATCGCCGCACGAACAGGGTGTTCTGCGGGAATGGCGGAAGATCCCGGTAAGGCTAGGCCAATGGCTTCTGCCACACAGGCCATGGTGTTTGCCGTAAACTGGCCCCCACAACTTCCTGCTCCAGGGCAGGCGTTTTCTTCAACCGCTTTTAAGCCCGCATCGCTTAATTTGCCCGCCGCGTGCGAACCGACGGCTTCATAAACGTCTTGCACGGTGAGGTCTTTACCGTCTAAATGCCCCGGCATAATGGTGCCGCCATACAAGAAAATTGCGGGGACGTTCAAACGCGCCATGGCCATCATCATACCGGGTAAGGATTTGTCACAACCCGCAATACCCACAAAGGCATCGTAGCAATGGGCCCGCATCACCAGTTCAACGCTGTCGGCAATAATTTCACGGCTGACTAAAGAAGCCTTCATGCCTTCATGCCCCATGGCAATGCCATCACTCACAGAAATTGCCGTAAACTCTCGCGCAATGGCCCCCGCTTCATGGATGCCTGCCTTAATTAAAGTGGCTTGATCATGCAAGGTTAAATTACACGGCGTGACTTCATTCCACGTGTTGGCCACCCCAATGAAGGGTTTTTGAAAATCCGCTTCAACCAACCCCATGGCGCGATGAAACGCCCGATGTGGCGCGCGAGCGGGCCCGTCGTTAATTTCTTTCGATTTGTGACGCATGTCAAACGTAGAATTACTGTTCATCTAAGGTGTCCTTTCTGGCGATATATCATTAACCTGTTTATTATATAACAAAGAAGCGATGAGTAGACGTATTCTGCTGATTTTAAAATTTGGGTTTATTTCTTAATAAAATGCGTAGACGCCGTGTACTTTTATTTCTTTATGGTATAGTGCCATTAGGTAAAAACGGAAAAGGATGTTCTATTATGTTTCCCGCCGTGCTTGGATTTTTCTTCAGTCTTATAAGCCTTCTGGTAACGGTGTTTACACTCCTTGTCTTGCCTAGTATGCTGTGTATGGCGTTGTGGAATGCGGTTGTGTTTAAACTATTGCATGGCGTTTCTATCACACTGTTTCAAGGGGTGTTGTTGTGGTTTATGGTGATTTTAACGGTGATGATTGTCTTCAAGCCCCAAATTAAAGTTTCTGTTAAACGCCTTGATGCGCGAGATTTACGGTTTAAGGGTCTTGACAAGGACGATAAAAACAAGCCCGCTTCAAAAACACCCCCTTCGGCGCATTGGCTCAAATGGCGAGAAGCTCAGAAAAAAGAAGATCCCAAGGATCCTCCCCCTTCGAGTCTTCACTAGCACTTCTAACGTGTATCGCATCTTAAGGAATACGTTTTTAGTGAAGGCTCTTTTAATGTAAGAACGCGCAATACGACCACAAGGCAAGAGTCTTGGCATCT
The DNA here is from genome assembly GCA_044348005.1 of Vampirovibrionales bacterium. GTDB lineage: Bacteria > Cyanobacteriota > Vampirovibrionia > Vampirovibrionales > JAJTHC01 > JAJTHC01. The sequence continues at coordinate 20,782 of JBIKTR010000007.1, forward strand.
TTGACCTGCCCTTGGCGAATGAGATCCCCAAATGCTTGGGGGGTAAAGACTTGGGTGAAAATGGCTTCATCATCGACTTGTGGGGGTGCTTGTTTGGCCAGCGTGCAGTTTTCAGCCGTATAGAGATAAATCCGTTCATTGCAAAAACCCGGTGCGGTATAAATATACCCGAACGCTTGCCATTCGCAACTTTCATAGCCTGTTTCTTCCCATAATTCACGAACCGCCGTGGCCTCAGGAGCTTCCCCTTCTACATCGAGTTTTCCCGCAGGAAACTCCCACAAAAACTCACCTGTGGGGTAGCGAAATTGACGAATCAGAATTAAGTCACCGCTGGGCAATAGGGGTAAAATACATACGCCTCCTGGATGTAAGACGACGTCTCGAATGTCGGGGTTGCCATAGGCGCTCAGTATTTCGTCCTGCACGGTGCGAATGACTTTTCCTGTATGAATTAGGGTGCGAGACTGTTGAACTTCGCGAATATCGGTGCTTTTGGGCATGGGCTGACCTCAATCTCTTTAAAATATTAACTTCTTTAGCTTGAAACATTGTAACACATTGTAACAGTATAGGGACTTGCTAGCAATTTTTTCAGGGCGTTGGTTTTTATAAAGATGTAAAATGAGAAGGCATTCATAACAAAAAAGTACGATCAATTCAACCGTTAAAAAGCGTGTTAGGGTTGAGCGTGAGGGTAATGATTTCATCATCACAACCCGCTTCTCAGTAGAGTCCAGATAGAGAACACCGTGTTAGCCCATAAAGCCTGTTTAGTCAAGGCTAACCACTCAAGCAAACTTCTCGCCATAAACGTGAACTTGCTTCACTCACCACTGAACCATTTAAAGGAAACACACCATGACTTCTTTTGAAAGTACGTTTAACGCTTCATTAAACAATTTTGCCTTGCGTTCTTCATTCCCACCCCCAACTTCAACGGCCAAGGTGGCTGGAACACCTCTTATTACTTCTAACGTAATAACATCAAACAATACAGACACACTTCAACTTTCCCCGCTAATCGCACAAGAGACCTTGCAACAAGCTAGATTTGCCAATTTTTCACCTGAACAAGTTCACCAACGCGTGGCTGAATCACTCGTCACCTTTTTAGATTCTCCTGTGAGTCAAGTGCTTAGCGAAGAATTACCAGAAGGCTTAAAAAACAATGCTTCTTTTGCTTTACTGATGAGTGAAAAAGCCGTTGATTATTTAGATTCTTTCTAAACGTAGACCTTTAAACGCACAAGTATTTTATGAGTTTGGGGCAAGTGGCAAAGCAAATTGAAGCATCCCAAAATAAACATGACAGCTTTTTTATTTTAGTTTATAATAAAGCAAGTTGTGATTTGGTTTGTAATGAATAGGATTTACTCCCCACCTTCCCCCTTGCTAAACGTGGTACAAGGTTGTTTACACTATTTGGATTGATTCAACCTAAGGGTTTGTGTTCTGTTTTGATTCTATTCGTCACAAGTGAAGTACTTGCACTCCGTCTATTTGGTGGATGCCTAACAGCTTCTTTATCCTTCATGCTAAGGGATGAACAGCTTTTTGAACCAATGCTTCACGCTGATTCATAAGGTTTTCACTACAGTTGAGATAGGATTGTGACACTCATGCTTAATTCCCTTGATGAACTCGACAGCTCTGAAGAAGTGACCCGTTCTGAACGCATTTTGATTGTGGACGACGAAATGAGTATTCGTCGTATTTTAGAAACACGGTTTAAAATGTTGGGTTTTGAAACGGCTTCTGCTGGTGATGGTGAAGAAGCCTTAAGTATGTTTGAAAAGTTTAATCCTGACATTGTGGTGTTAGACATTATGATGCCTAAAATAGATGGCTACGGTGTTACCAAGCATATTCGTAGCACAAGTGACACCCCCATTATTTTGTTGACTGCCCTAGGAGATGTGGCTGAACGCATTACAGGCCTTGAGCTTGGGGCGGATGACTACGTCGTTAAGCCCTTTAGCCCAAAGGAATTGGAAGCTCGGGTCAAGACGATTTTGCGTCGTGTCAATGCGAGTCCTTCTTTTGCTGGTGCCAGTGAAGGGGCTACTAAAAACACGGCGGTTTCAGAAACAAACAACGGCAGTGCAAGCGGTAGTTCTACAATGGGCTTGGTAACTATTGCAGGCGTTAAAATTGACTTTGTGAAACGACAGGTGTTTCGGCAAAACGAACGCATTCGCTTAACAGGCATGGAGTTTTGCTTGTTAGAACTGCTTGCGTCTAATTCAGGGCAACCCTTTACCCGTGGGGATATTCTACAGCATGTGTGGAATTACCCTTCTGATCAACGTATAGACACGCGTGTGGTAGACGTTCATGTGAGCCGTCTGCGTGAAAAGTTGGAGCTCGACAAGGCCAACCCAGAACTGATTTTAACCGCGCGTGGCATTGGCTACATGTTTCAGAAACTGTAAAACTGTGCTATAATAAACCCGTTAACCCTTAAAAAACCTTTTTAAGCATAAGAAGGTTTTCGAACTAGATGAAGGAACTTTGTTATGGCAAAAGCACGTCAAGGGGCAGACAAAATACAGCTCTTGATTTATCCCCTTGTTTTTATGGCGGTGATGGTTTTGTTTTTTGTTTTGTTTTGGGCCTTTATGACTTATGTCGCGCCTTTGTTTGCCTAAAACGTTCTGCTATAGGATTCCCCCCTCCTTTGCAATAGGATTCTCCTCAACGCGTCGTTTTTAAAGCCTCCTTTAACCTAATGATTCAATGAAAGCGTTTGCTCATGCTGTTACTTGTCTTAAAAAACTTGGGTCTAAAAGACGCCTTAAACGGTTTTTATGCCGATGTTATTAAGCCCCTGTACGAAACCTTTACCCTTCAAGAAAAAGTCTTGACTTGGTTAAGCGTGGCTTCTTTGGTGCTTTCATTTTTTAAAAACCCCAAGTGGTTTTGGTTCTCTTTAGGCTTAATTCTTGGCGGAAAGGCCCTTAAACGCCATGCAACGCCTGAAAATTGGCACAACTATGTCAAACCTTCTGCGAAAAAAGGCCTGCTTTTTTTGTTGGACAAATACCTGTAAATGGCTCTTTTCACCAACCCCGAACGACTGCTTAAACGTCTTAAAGACGGTTCCTTTAGCCTTGAAGATCCTGAACTTCAAGAAACCTTTCATAATTGGCAAGGGGCCTTTTCTGAAGCAAGCGAACATTATGCCAAACCTGCTTTGTCTCGTCTATTGCAAAATCAAAATAGCGTTCAGTCCCTTCGCGTTTGGGATGTATGCTTTGGACTTGGCTACAATAGCTTTGCCTTCATTCAAGCGTTGCTTGAACAGCCCTTGCCTGTTGAAGTCCAACACATACACATTCAAGCCGTTGAACTGGATACAAGCTTACAACCGCTGTGGAATGACGTGTTGGCTCAACCGCATTTTTCTTTCTTAAACCAACAGTTCAAGCACGCACAAACCCAAACCACTTTTGGTTACGAAATTATTTTTACCCCAAGGCAGGATTCTTACCCCTTACCAAGCATTCGCATTGAACTCTACATCTCCGATGCTTTAGTCGTTTTACCGCAATGGGTCAGTACCCAAAACGAACCGATCGATCTTATTTTTCACGATGCGTTTTCCCCCGCCAAAGTGCCTCACTTATGGACGGCTGAACTGTTTCAGAGCTATGCTTCAGTGCTTAACCCAACGCATGGCGCGATATTGACCTATTCTTTAGCCCGCCAAGTGAAAAACGCCGTGGAATCCGCGGGTTTAACCTGGCACAAACTGCCCCCGCTGGGCTGGAAGAACGGGGCGATGTTAATTACCCACAAACCGATTCAATAAACGCTTTATGACGATTAAACCGCAATAGGTGCTTAGTTACGGCGAATTTGACTATAGCCTGTTTCATCAATCGGATCCACAAAATTGCTATGAATCAAATTATAGAGAAAACGTTCAACAGGCGAACGCTTGGTAGGCGCCACCCCACGCCATTCCGCACGACTGCGTGCCACCATCGTGGTTTCAATCGTTTCAGGGGAATAGCCCTTTAACGTCATAATCTCTACTTCTGGGGTAAAGGCAAAAGCCGTTGTTGGGGCCACCTGACTAAAGGCCAAAATCAACGTGAGTAAAGCGACGTGTATTTTCATGGTAAAATCCTTATGCGTTTTAAAACACTTTGAACCTAGTTTCAGTGTAACGCAAAACATTCTAAAATAGCATCCCTTAAATAGACGGGTCTCTCCACAAAGCCCCTGATTGAGAATCCCTGATGAGCGAACTTGAACAACACCCCCAAACCCCCTTGATCGATGCCTTACTCGCTTATGCCCAGCTTAAACGAAGGCGTTTTCATGTGCCTGGCCATGGGGGCCAATTTTTTTGGACGGGTGAACTGGCTGAAAAAGCCCACGCACTTGGGTTTCAATCTCACTTATTACAACATGATTTAAGCGAAGTGGAAGGGCTGGATGTTCTTTCCATCCCTGAAGGTGTCATCGCTGAAAGTCAATCGCTAACAGCGTTAAGGTGTGGTGTTTCACGAAGTTTTTACTTGATCAATGGTGCTTCAGTGGGTTTGCAGTCGGCTTTATTGGCAACCTTTCAGCCTGAAGAACTGGTGTTGATGCCTCGTAACGTGCATCGGGCGATTAGCGCGGCAATGGTACTAAGTGGGATTCGCCCTGCTTGGTTTACCCCCACCTGGGAAGAAGCGTGGGGCATTTGGGGTGCGGTTACCCTTGAACAATTACAAGACGCCTTTGAACAACACCCTGCCGCCAAGGGAATCGTCATTACATCGCCCACTTACGAAGGCATTGTAAGTGATATTCAAGCCATTGCTCACTGGTGTCAGGCTAAAAATCTGCGTTTGATTGTGGATGAAGCCCACGGTAGCCTCTTTGGCCATGTACCGAGCACTCCTGCTTCTGCGACTCAATTTCACGGGGTCGATGCCGTGATTCAAAGCTTTCATAAAACCGTGGGTTCTCTGACTCAATCCGCCGTCTTACACCTTCCAGAGGGTTCTTCTCTTTCAGCAGTTCGCGTGCAAGAAACCTTAAACCACTTGCAAAGTACCAGTCCCAATTACTTGCTATTGGCAAGCTTGGATTTAAGCAGTGCATGGCTTGCGTCTGTAGAAGGACAAGCCCAACGACAAAGTGTGTGGCGAAACATTAAAGCGCTTCGTCAACGTATTCATGGCATGACGGCCTTTAAACTGCTTGAAACTCCAAAGGCCAATGCCGATTTAGACAAGATGCGTCTTTACCTACGGCATGCCTATTGCGAAGGGCAACACTGGGCCGAAGCACTGGAGCAACACCACGGACTTTCGTATGAGCTGGCAAACCCCTATGGGGCCTTATTTATCGCGCAAATGGGTCATACCCCGCCCGATTTTGTCGCTTTTATGCAAGGCTTACAAGCACTGGCCAAATTATACCCCAAGCACAAACACCCCTCATTTCAGGGCGATGAAACACCGTTTTTCACACCGATCACCACCCCTGTTCTGCCCACGGTGGACGCTTGCCTTTCACCCCGTGACGCCTTTTTTAGTGAGACGACACAACACCCCATAGACGAAAAAATCATTGGGCGTTTGAGTGGAGAAACCATTGTTTCTTGCCCCCCTGGTATTCCCGTGTTACTTCGTGGTGAACGCATCCAAGTAGGGCATCTACCGTTTTTAAGCCATCGTGACGTGATTCATCTTTTATAGTGTTTAAAAGATAAAACGCGTCATTTTTTCATTTCAGGGCGTCCTTTAAATAAAGGAGGCTTTGCAGAGTCTTTAAATCTCTACCGAAAGAGACACACTGTATGTTTGCCCTGCAATGTGGAGCCTTCCTTGCATATGTCTTTTGAACCAGAAGTCAATCAACTTCATAGCCTTACTCAAGAAGCGATGAATACGCGTGTGAACGAAGCCAAGCAATTTTTCAAAACACTCCAACCCGTTGCCTTAGATTTGTACGACAATTTAGAACGATGGCTTCCGTGTATTGAAACCTACCATGCCCTAGAACTTTCAGCTGAACACCTTCACACCATTCAAAGTAAAATCAATGATTTAACTCAGGTACTTAAACACGACTATGCGTTTAATGCCATAGAACTTCAAGTGGTTGAAGCCGTCGCTTCTTGGGGCTTGCCTTTTTTGGAAAAGCAGGGATTCCATGATGCGTTGGATCACAGCATTAAAGTGGCCCTAAGTTCTATTGCCCTATGCCGTTATTTAGAAGTGCCTCGTTTCTTACAAGCTATGTCTGTTTTAGTGAGTTTGCTTCACGATCCTAAAATCAATGTTAAGTTAGAAGATCAAATGGCGATGTTGGTGTCGCATCCTTCGTTGGCTTCGGCTTTATTGACGATCTTTCTAAGCCCTGAACATTGTGTTCGTTTAGGGGCTACTTGTATTTTACCTCATTTAGAAGCGTTGTCGGTTCACTATAAGGTTCCACCGGTTGAATTAGGTGTTTCGGCGGTAAGTGCTTTAATGGAAAACTTAGATTCAGGGTATGTGGTAGAAAATGGGTTTGTGCGTCATTTAACACAACTTCACCTAGAACGTGGAGTAGAAAAAAATTCGCTTATTTGCCAAGCGACGCCTGAATCTATGGAACATGCCCTAGAACTGGCTGAATATATTCGCATGCAATACCTCACCCAACTCTTTAGCACCTTTAACACTTACGACAGCACCTGTATTTCGCCGATTGAAGGCATTATATTAGACGCTTCAATTCTACAGAATGTTACAAAACAGACGTATATTCGAAGTGGATTTGAACATATTGCCCCCTTGCCTTTGAGTGATGTGTTTACAAGCCACATGCACATGAAAAATAGGCATCGTAATTGTGAGATTCTAGGCGCCATTTTAGGCGCTTCCGACAACGGACAGCTTAATGGCTACAAGGTGTTGTCTCAAAGTATGGACGATTATATCAGCACCCTTAGAAGACAACTCAATACACCCGCTTCTTCTGTTTTACAACAATGGCATCACGTGTTAAATGAACATAAGCTTAAGCTTCCTTTTGCGGTAAGTGTAGAACACCTGTGCGCAAAAGGCTCCCCCCAATTGATGATTAACGCTTTTGGCGAACGCGTATGGCGTTCGATTGTTGAAAATTATCTGTACCTAAAAGGGAACATCAGTAATTTGGTGGCATTGCATTATGTGGTTCGTGAAGGGGTGGCCTTTTTAGCCAGCATTCAACGTTATTCTGAACAGGTAGGGTTTGGTCATTTATGCCTAGAATCTCGTTTTGGTGACTTTGTGACGGCCGATTCATGGACGGAATGCCTAGAAGAAATTGCTTATGACGAAGAGTTTCTTTTCTTATTGTATCGTGAAATGGATCACTGGTTTGAAGGACGCATGATTCAGTGGCCAGAAGAGTTACCCTTAAACAAGGCACACTTTATTGAAATTTACAAGAAAGAAACCGTTTTTATAGAAGTGGTTTTACCCTTAATTCCAAATTCACGGCGATTGGGCATGGCAGAAGGCACGGAACACAAATCCAGCCATCAGCTAGTGGTTGTGCGCCCTTCTAGTAAGCTAAGTAAGAATCAAGTGATCAATAAGCCCTTGGGCTGGTCGGCTCGTATTATTTAACAGGCTTGAATGAAATACACCGAAGGGATGAGGAAACCCCCTACAGAATATGTCACACTAAGGGAAGCCAACACGCTTAATCGTGCTGGTGCGTATTTCACAATGTAGAGAGAAAAGAGTTAAAGAAAGAGACCCCCTAAGGTATGCCGAAGTCGTATCGCTTTGCATTGCAAAAGGTGATGGATCTAAGAGCAGATGAAGCCCTAAAGGCCTTACAAATGCTTCAGAAGGAAGAGGCTCAATTGCGTGACTTACAGCAGGCCATGGCAAAAGCACAACAGTGTATTCAAGACGCCTATGACTCTTTTCAAAAGACGGAAGGCTACGACTACGGCCTGCACTTTCCCCTTTACATTCAAGAACAACGTAATTACCAGGCCAAGCTTTCGCAAGATATTACAAAACAAGAACAGTGTTGCACACAGGCGAAAGCCACCTATATTGAAGCCAAAATCAAAGAAAAATCATTAGAAAAGTTAAAAACCAAACAATTACAGGTGTGGAAAGCAGAAGTCGCCTTGCAAGACGCCCGTGAAATGGATGAAATGGGCCTACGTCAATTTCGTCAATCTGTATAAAGGATGATGTTTAATGTTAAGCACTTTTACCCCTAGTTCAGAACCCCTTTTAAAGGCGGTTTCTTCCGCCAATAGTGAAGCCTTGGTGGTGAATGGAAAGAACAATTCTTCACCGAATAAGGCTTCTTCTAATGATTTTAAATCCGCCCTAAATCAAGCCGAACAACAAGCCCCTCAACAGGCCGAAACGCGGGGCGAACAAGTCAACAGGGCAAACGCTAACAAACGTGAAGCGAACCATGAAAGCATCCCTGAAAAAGGGGAAAACACCCCATCCCCTGAACAAATAGCGCTTTCCACAACGGTAGAAGCGTCTTTAGCCGTAGAAACAACCACACCTTCCACAGGGCAAGAAAATACGGCCGTTTTAAACGTAGAAGCGCTCATGGCGTTCGCTTACGTCACCCCAGTTCCGCCAATGACCCTGGCACTCAATGCACCCGTCGAAGAATTAAGCCACTTGCCCACCCCTGAGCCTTCTTTTCAAACGGCTGTAGTAACACCTGTAAATCCTTTAGAACTCACCCCGATTGATGAAGTGAACCCAGCGGTTGTAGAAGAAGCTTTAGCGGCGATGAAGCTTCAAGCCAATCAAAAAAGCGTGAGTGTTGACGGTAACGTCTTACAAAACGTCTCAGAAACTTCCCCATTTTTGAAGCCAGAACTCCCTGTCGCCGAGCAAGTCAACGTCTTAGAAAACGTGCTTCAAGCTTCACCACTGGTGGAAACGCCTTCTCTTCTTATCAGCACCAACCCCTTGGAAGCCAGTCTAAAAGCAGGGGAACCCTCTAAAGCTCTCCCTGTTTCTGATCAAACTTCAGCAGAAGCCCCTCTTTCAACTAAAACCTCTAGTGCTGTTGAACAAGGGAGTGCAACCCTTCAAGGAGATTCGACGCAAGAAGACGGGTTGTTGAAAGACGAAAACACCCCGACTGAAGAAACGGTGATTCTCAATGCCCCTGTGATTGATCCAAGCCTGGCGCCTACGGATGCCTTTACGCCTAAATCGATTGAAGGCGTGTTGAATCAAAACATAGTCGAACAAGGGATTCAACCCTTGGGCCTTCAAGTGGTTCGCGGTATTCAATCTGCTTATGACAGTGCTTCTAAAACCATGCAAGTCCAACTTAACCCAGAAGACTTAGGGCATATGCGCATTCAAATTAAACAAGTGGGAGAAGGGCTAGTTTCTGCGCGCTTGGTGGTGGAACGCCCAGAAGCGGTAGAACAAGTGAAGACCCAATTGCAAGACTTGCAACGTAGCCTTGAACAGCAGGGCTTGAAAATGGACAAGATCGACATCGTCTTGGCAGGGGCCAATAACCCAAGCAGTTCTGATTCAAACAAAGAATCTAAAAACGACGGGAAGGAACAAAAGGCCTTTCAAGACAACCCCAGTGGAGGCTTTCAGCAGTCGGCTCAAGAAGAACAGCGCCAAGCCTTTCAAGAAGATCTTCAAGGTGTAAGTCTTCAAGGTGTAAGTCTTAAAAGCACTTTACCTGTTGAAAATCAAGCTGTGCAAGCACGCTTAGAAGAATTAAATAGCTTGCGTCAGTCTTACCAAACGTATAAACAACAAAGTCTGCGTGAAAGTCCAGGTGTTTCTACGCCTGAACAACCCAAGAATCAGATCTTTAGTCCCGTTCAGCAAGCAGGCCTAAATGTCCTTGCTTAATGTTGAAATAATAAACTCCCAAGAAAGAAGGAACCCGACGCGATGGCCTCAGTCACTAATTTACAAAACACGTTGAATGTAATGAAAAACAACACCAACAAAGCAAACTATGAAGCAGGGCTTAAAAAGCTCGGCGAAAGCAACATCGACAAAGCCGGCTTCTTCCAGCTCATGTTGGCACAACTCTCTTCGCAAAATCCGTTGGAACCGACCGACAATACCCAGCAAATGATGCAACAAGCCCAGTACACGCAAATTGAACAACTTCAACAGCTTAATGCCAACATGAGCCAAAGCAATGCCCTGACTCAAGGGTCGAATTACGTGGGTAAAAACATTACCTATACCCTAAACGGCCAAACCAAAACAGGCCGAGTGGACAAAGTCGCCTTTGGAAAAGACGGCATTGGCTTGTATGTCAATAATGACGTCATTACCCCTTCACAAGTCACAGAACTTCGAGCTTCTAACTAATTAACTCCATTTAACCCAGAAAGAGAGACCCCCCAATAATGACACAAGGTTTATATATTGCCGCTTCAGGAATTCGTGCCAACCAAACGTCGATTGACGTTATTTCCAACAACATTTCAAACGTCAACACCTCTGCCTTTAAATCTTCTAAAGCCAATTTTGCCACCACCTTTTTACGCACCATTTCCGCAGGAGGCAGACCCAGTTTAACTCGAGGCGGTTCAAACCCCATTCAAACGGGTTTAGGCACGACCTTGGGTGAAATCAGTACGAATTACTCTCAAGGCGGTAGCCAATTCACAGGCCGTACTTCGGACATGTTAATTAGTGGTGAAGGCTATTTTGTGACCAAAGATTTAAGTGGCTTTTCACCAGCCGGTACCCCAAGCGTTTACACGCGAGCAGGTAACTTTAGCCTAGATGCAGACGGATTCTTGGTTACTTCAGCGGGGGACAGATTAGTGGGAAGTTCACTAATTGAAGGCTCTTCACCTGTAGACACCAATAACATTCAAGTCCCTCGACAAATGAAGGTGGCGAAGTACTTAGATGCTTCAGGCAAAACCATCGCCACATGCATTGGTAAGTACAATACCGCCAATGCCACTTTTGACGCCTATGCCACCACCAATAGTATTCCTGTAGTCACGACGATTTACGAAAATGCGGATCTCACCACCTTTAACGTAGGAGCCACAGGGGCTTTAACCGCGTTCTATTCGAATGGAGACAAACTAACCGCACGAGCCAATCCCGATGCAACCACCAATAAAATGGAACTGGTACACGTCACCAATGAAGGGGGAACCTATTCCGCCTTCAACCCTGCTCAAGCCAATGGAAAAACGGGTCAGTTAAGTGGAGCAGATCAAGTCATTCCTGACAACGCCACTGGCGGTGACCCGATGGAAGGGATGACTTTACAACTTCAAACCGTGACCTTTACCAACCAAAACGGTTTAATTGCTAAGGAAGGCAATAGCTATGTGTCTGGCCCTAACGTTGGGGACTTCTTTTACGGGTCACCTGGTTCGGGGGCGCGTGGACGCATTCAAGCCGGCAGTTTAGAATCTTCTAATGTGGACATGGCCCTAGAGTTTTCAAATCTTGTGGTGGCACAACGAGGCTTAGAAGCGAACAGTCGCATTATTCGTGCGCAAAGTGAAGTTATGCAAAGTATTATTAACGCCGTGAATTAAAATACACTCACGCCTAAATTAACGTAGCGGGAGGATACTGAATCCTCCCGCTTTGCATAGGGTATGTTATAATGCTTGAACTGATACAAAAATACTTTTTTGAACACCTTTTTTAAAGACGAAAGGCACTTCACCCCATGAATGATTCCAACGCCAGTGAACATGACCTTATTTCACTTAAAACCCCTGCCTTAAGCCACGCACCCCTAATTTCAGTGCTGATGGGGAGCCAAAGCGACTGGGCCACCATGCAACACGCGCACGATCTGCTGAAAGAGTTTGGCATACCCCATGAATGCCTGGTGGTTTCGGCGCATCGCACCCCCAACTGGATGGCTCACGTGGCGGGTAACGCCGAAGATCGTGGTATTCGTGCCATTATTGCTGGTGCAGGCGGTGCTGCCCACTTACCGGGTATGCTCGCGGCTCAAACCACAGTGCCTGTGCTTGGCGTACCGATTCAGTCAGGGGCGCTTAATGGGCTTGATTCTCTCTATTCAATCGTGCAAATGCCTGCTGGGGTGCCTGTGGCGACTTTCGCGATTGGGATCGCTGGAGCCAAAAACGCCGCCTTGTTTGCGGTGGCTTTACTGGCCAATGAAAATGATTCCTTAAAACAACAACTGCATCGTTTTCGTCAAGAACAAAGTGCTAAAGTACTCAACACCCCGTTGGATGTTTCCTGAAACACTATAGTGGGGATTAAGCACGCGTCAACGTGGCCAAAATAGGTCATACTGAAACAGAGTGGCTTGTTAAGTTCTTCTAAAAACATGCCAAAGCACCAAAAAACAATGAAAGTGTGTGTCGAAAAAGGGTATTTTGTGTGTCGGAAATACGTCACTTTTTAATCTGTTTTTTTTGAAAAGGGCTACTTTCTTTTTATCTCGTTTGAAGGTATACTATAAAACCCGATAGAATCAGTTTTTTGACGAATAAGGTGTTTGAGATGCAATCAGCCCTTCCTACACAAACCTACAGCCAAGCCGATGCCCAAAAATGGGTGGAAGCACAATTTGCGACGATTTTAGATCCGCAACAGGCCATGCCCCATCATTGTTCAAAAGAATCGCTTGAATTGCACTGCCCCCTTCGCGAAGACGTGCTTCTCCCCGGTATTCATACCCTTGGCGTGCTGGGCGGGGGCCAACTCGGACGCTACTTCCTCATGGCGGCCAAACAACGGGGCTATTCCACCGTGTTATGGACACCAGAGCAAACACCGCCCGCCAAAGGCCTTTCAGACAAAGTCATTCACGCCCCGTATGACGATGAAACCGCCTTGGCCGAGTTTGCCAAAACCGTTGATGCCGTTACCGTTGAATTTGAAGCCGTTCCCATTGCCACCATGCTCGCGCTTGAATCCTTAGGCGTTCGTGTTCGTCCGGGCAGTCGTGCCATTGCCGTGTGCCAAAACCGCGCCCTAGAACGTGCGTTCTTGGTGGCAAACGGCATTGCCGTAGCACCCCATGTGGTGGTTTACCATAAACGTGAACTTGAAATGGCCTTTTTAACCCTAGGGGAACAGCTTTGCATTGTTAAAACCACCCGTTTTGGCTATGACGGCAAGGGCCAGCGCCGCATCAGTAACCTTGCAGAACTCAAGCAAGCGTGGAAAGATCTTGAAGGCGCGCCTGAGGCCCCCTTGCTACTTGAACATGTGATTGCCTTTAAGCGTGAAGTGTCTATTCTAATGGCGCGGGGGATTGATGGTTCTCGGCGGAACTACCCGCTGGTTGAAAATCACCACATGAATGGCGTGTTGAATATGTCGTTCATGCCCGCCCCTGAAACACAAGGGCATACCCTATTAGAAGCGGAAGATATTGCCAAGCGCTTGGTGAAAGCCTTGAATTACGTGGGTATTTTATGTGTGGAGTTTTTTGAGTTGGAAGACGGCAGCCTGCTGGTGAACGAATTGGCGTCTCGTCCGCATAATTCTGGGCATTTTACCATTGAAGCCTGCCACGTTAGTCAATATCAACAACAAGTCAACGCCTTAACAGGCATGCCCCTAGGCAACGCCGAAATGCACGTAAAGGCAGTTGGGCTGATGAATTTGCTCAGCAATCGTTGGAGCAAAGAAGGCGATTCACCCAATTGGCCCGAACTGCTGTTGCGTTACCCGCGTTTGAGTGTGCATTTGTATGGTAAAAAAGAATTGCGTCCGAATCGAAAAATGGGGCATCTTACGCTGACGAAAAAAGATACCTCTATGGTAGAATCCGCCTTTGATGAAATCAATTCACTGCTGACTACTTACGATTAAAACGCGTGCCCTACGACGTTTTTTCCATCACAATTGTGCCTTCAGGCAGGGGCAAGAAGGTGCCTAGGCGTTTGTTTGGACTAAAGCCCATATTTTCAAAAAACATAGCGGTTTTTACCGTGGCCATTACCCCTATGCGATTCAAATAAAGATGTTCACGCACGTAACTCAATACATCCACCAATAAAAAACGCCCCATGCCTTCATTGCGGTGTTGAGGCGAAACCACCAAGCGATCAATCAACACAAAGGTTTCTAGTTCTTCAGATTTGGGCTTAGGCACTTCAAACAAGCACATACGCGCCACGGCTAAAACGGCATAGGTTTCGGCGTGGCGAACCGTCCAATGCGTGGCGGTGTCGTCATACGAGTCAGGTTCATGTTCTAATGAAAAGCCTTCTTCTTGCACCAACACTTGTATGCGTAAGGCAAGGGCTTCGTTAAACAACCGACGGTTTTCGTGCAAGGTAAAGCGATCGAGGCGGTAACGGCGAATAAATTGTGCATAGGTGTCTGATTTAGGCAACATCTTCACTAAGCTCCAAAGCAGGGGGTTTCGCTCGTTCAGGACTGTACAAAAAGAAGCGAAAGAGCATTCGCCAGAAGCGAGTACCCCACAAAATGACTAAAAGACCCACATAATCGTACGGTAAGGGGAACACGGTATGCGTCAAGCACCACTGTGTGGCTTCAAACAACGTCATTTGTTGAAACAGCACCAACAACGCCAAGCCAACGCTTCCAAAAAAGTGAAGGGTAAAAAGCGTCCATAACACGAGTAACGCTCCCTTTAAGCGTAATCGCCACGGCGAACGTTTGGGCGTGGTAGATTCTTGGTTTTTTTCGCTGTGAACAGGGGCTTGAATATAGGTGTATTTCAATAAGAACTGCCATTTTTGAGCCATCACAATAAACGCAAATAAAGATCCTAACACATACGCCAAAGAAGGACTTAAGCAAAAAGGCCCGCTTCCGCCTTCTGCAAACACAGGAAACACCAGAGCACCCAGCAGTAAAAGAAGGTAGACCAGCGTAGCCAAACGCACGCCCAAGGTGCAAAATAAAAACGCATACGCCCATAATTGAAGCGAATACGAAATACGTACAGGCAACGGCGCCCCCGCAAGTAAAGACCAATCAACTGGAATAACCCCCCGCCAAAGATTGGGGAGTTCTAAAAAGACAAGGCCAACTAAAAATAAGGCAAAAGCAAAAAGCACGCACGTAAACCACGAAAACCATCGCCATGTAGGGGCTTGTGTGTAGGGCTTTAACTGGGATTCAAACATGAAGGCTAGGCTCATTGGGGCGTTTCCGCCAAGTTAAGCGGGGGAAGAAAGGGCGTAAAAGCAGGGGCTTCTTTCAGTGAATGACCTTCGCACCACGCCCCGCCTGCACGTTGAATGAAGGCTTGCGTCACTTGGTTGACTAAGGCCACTTGTGTTTCGTTTCCAAGCAAGGGGGTGGTCAGTAATAGGGCGTCTTCTTGGGTGTCTTGGTAGTATCGAGGGCGCGTGCCTACCATGTGAAAGCCGTATTTATAGTAGAGGTTTTGGGCTGAAAAATTACTGGCCCGTACTTCTAAAGTTAGTAAAAGCATTTGAGCCTGATACGCCAAACCGTACAAATGCGTGACCAGTAGTTCCCCCAAACCCAAGCCCCGTAAGGCGGGGTGCGTGGCAAGGGTGGTAATATGGCCTTCATCCACCACAAACCACACGCCGGCATAGCCTAAGTATTGGCCAGTGGGTTGATGAATCAACACCACGTAATGGGCCACTTGGTTACTCACTTCATTGCGAAAGGAGTCTTCATTCCAGTGAAACCGGCCAAAGGAAAGCACTTCAATGGGCAACAAAAAAGGGGCATCGGCCTTTTCAAGCGGACGAATCAAGAGTTCTTGCATCATGGTTTGACGATTTAATTCAGGGGCGCAAGGCAAGGGATATTGTTCAGCATCGTTCATCGGCAAGCTTCCTTACAAGCGTTCAGGTTTTATTATTGTAACGCTTTCAAGCCACAAAGGCAAAACCCACTTTCGTAGCACTTTCTACAAGGTGCCAAAGGTACGATCGCCTGCATCGCCTAGCCCTGGAACAATATAACCCTTTTCATTTAAATGCGAATCAATGGCGGCGGTAATAATGTGGACGTGAGGCAAGTGACGTTGTAAATGTTCCACCCCTTCAGGAGAAGCCAATAAACAGACAAAATGAATGTTTTCTTCCTTCACCCCTTGAGCCTTGAGCACTTCAATCGCCGAAACCGCAGAACCGCCTGTGGCGAGCATGGGATCCAACACCAAAACATGGGCCTTACTATAATCAAAAGAATGGGTGGAAAACTTATTGTAATAGGTCATCGGTTCAAGGGTTTCTTCATTACGGGCCAAGCCCAAGTGGTAAACACTGGCTTCAGGCAACCATTCTAATGCCAAATCAGTCCACACAAGGCCAGCCCTTAAAATAGGCACAATCAACAAAGGAACTTCTGCATTACGCACCAGCACGGTGGTTTCTTCTAAAGGCGTTTTGACGGAAACTTCCACACACGGCAAGTGTTCAGTTGCATGACTGAGCAACACATGGCCGACTTGACGCATGGCCAAGCGAAACAAGGCGGGGGGGGTTGATTCATTGCGAATGTTGGCTAAGGCATGACTCACCACAGCATGATGATTTAAATTAAGAACGGCGGTTTTGGCTTGCATGAACGACATTTCCACTTTTGTAGCAACTTTTGATAACACTGTTATTCTATGCCAGAACAGAGAAAAAGTCTAATGGGTCGTCATGCTAAGTGACAAACCCACGAGGATCTGCCCCAGCGACCCGATTCAGCGCCTCGGCGTTTTGCGTACATGTATTCGGCACTAAAGTACCCAAACTCCGCACTCGATCAGTTTCATAGAGATAGAGCCACACACTGTCATTATTACCTGAAGCGGTGCTGTCAGGATCATATAAAAAACGAAAGGCCCGCCGTCCAGCGTTCGTACAAGTCGTATACGTATTAGTTGTAAACGGAGCATTTGCAAAATTTTGCCTTTCTACCACTAAGGTTCCGCCAAAGGGTAGGGTGTACGCGTTGGTTACTCCCGCAGTAAGCGTAAAAGTCTCGGTCTCGTTTGCTTCATTGTCTTCATTAAGGGGGGGGGCATCAAGGGTAATGTCCCCTGTGGTTAAACGCCTAGAAAACGTCATATTTTCAACCACATCAAGCGCTGTGGCCACATTAACGTCATTACGACGTTTAAAAGTCGACATGGCATTGGCCAGTTCAACTTGCATGCGTTTAATTTTGGCACCATTGGCATTTTCCGTAGAGTTCTGCACCGAAGATAAAATCATGGGCGTTGAAATAGCAATCAACGTACCCGTTAAGACAAGAGATACCATCGCTTCTGAAAGCGTAAACGCATTTTTAAGTGGTGGAAAGACCGTACAAAGCATAGAAAATCCTTTAATGATGTTCTGTATAGTGTTCGAAAGATGAAACAGGCGATGAGGCTCCTCGTTTAGCTTACTGTGCGGAAAACTCTTTAAAATACTATACTATAGAAGGCTCTGCGAAAGTGGCTTTACTCCCTCTCCCTTAGGGAGAGGGTTGGGGTGAGGGATTCGGGATGCCCAGCCGTAGCTGGTGTCCCTCCTCCTAGCCTCCTCCCTAAGGGAGGAGGAACAAAGCAAAATAGACTTTTGCAGAGATTTCTCTAGTGTATCGGTCTATTCGTTCTAAAACTTCAAGAATTTAACGTATTTGTAACAAAAACCGCTTTCTTAAATAAAAAGAAAGCGGTTTGATGTTAGGTTGCAAGCAAAGAACTACATGTACTGTTCAATTTCCCATGAAGACACATAGGTGCGGAAGCTGTCCCATTCAGCGTTTTTGGCTTTTAAGAACTCATCATAAATGTGTTCACCTAGGGCTTGACGCGCAATTTTACTTTTTTTGTACAAATGTAACGCTTCATTTAAACTGCCGGGTAAAGAGGCGATGCCGTATTCTTTACGTTCGGCTTCATCCAACTTGTAGATGTTGAGCTGAGTCGTATTGGGGCAAACGGTTTTGTTTTTAATGCCATCTAACCCGGCTTGCAACATAACCGCAAAGGCGAGGTAGGGATTGGCTGCCGTGTCAGGCGAACGCAATTCAATGCGGGTGCCCGCGCCGCGCTTGGCGGGTACACGAACCAACGCCGAACGATTCGCCGTGGACCACGCCACATACACAGGGGCTTCATAGCCCGGTACCAAACGCTTGTAGCTATTGACGGTAGGGTTAGAAACCGCCGTAAAGCCTTGAACATGCTCTAAAATACCGGCCACAAAGTGATGCGCCGTTTCTGAAAGCTGATGCTCCCCTTCTGGATCGTAAAACAGGTTTTCGCCTTCAAGACTTGCTAAGGACATATTACAGTGCATGCCTGAACCATTGACGCCAAACACGGGTTTGGGCATAAATGTGGCGTGCAAGCCGTATTTAGACGCAATTTTACGCGTGGCGATTTTCACGTTAATGACGTTGTCGGCTTGGCGAAGGGCGTTGTCATAACGAAAATCAATTTCATGCTGACCTTCGGCCACTTCATGGTGATCGGCTTCCATGTAAAAGCCCAATTCAAGCAAGTAATCCACAATTTCAGAACGCACATGTTCGCCCAAGTCATCAGGGGCTAAATCATAGTAGCCTGCGCTGTCATGGGTTTCAAGGGTGGGTTTACCGTCGGCATCTTTTTTGAACAAGAAGAACTCGAGTTCAGGGCCGACGTTGAAAATGTAGCCTAATTCTTTGGCTTCTTTTAAAACACGTTGCAAGTTGCCACGGGGGCATCCTTCAAAGACGGTGCCATCTGGGTTGTGGATGTTACACATGACTCGAGCCGTCACGCGTTCACCGTCACGCGCTACAGGCAGGACTTGAAAGGTGTCTAAATCTGGGAAGAAGGCCATGTCACTGGTTTCAATGGTTCTAAAGCCTTGAATGGAAGAGCCGTCCAACAAAATTTCATTGTTTAGGGCTTTTTCAAGTTGCGCCACATGAATGGACATATGCTTAGGGCGTCCGTTAATGTCCACAAACTGTAAGCACACTTGGCTGACTTTCTTGGCTTCTGCCTCTTTTAGAATATCGTCAATGCTACGGCTTTTAGAAAGCACGCTTATAGTCATCATCATAAAATAATCTCCACACAAAAACACGGATAATGCGTCTAAAGCGTTGCTAATGGCGAATGGTGAAATGAAGGGTGTTGTCCAAAAGGGGTACGCTTTTTAACGTTACCTAAAGTCTAACATAAATTACGAAAAAGACTAGCCAAGTTCCCTAAAATGTTACGAGTTCCCCCTCGTCCCCAAAAGGCTTTAAGGCGTTTTAATCCACACACTTTCAACATTATGCAAAGCCCCGCCTAATGGGGTGACTTCTACATTCTCTAAGTCGTTTCGTACCGCCATAAGCACTTTGCCAGTAAACAAATACACCATAGGGCTTTCATCGTTCAAAATCGCTTGAATCTCGTCATAATACGGTTTTCGTTTTTCAAACGAAAACTCGCGGGTTCCCAGCTCATAGAGCCTGTCTATCTTCGCTTCAAAGGGGTACAAATCCTTGGCTGGTGCGCTTAATTGTTCTGTGGGACGCTGGTTAAACAAGTGCAAGGCCGCATTACTTTTAAACACATTCGCCCCCTGATGCGGTTCTAAATTACTGCCCCCACTCAAGCCCATCACCATGGCTTGCCAACGGCCTGTTTTCATGCGATCCACCAGCGTGTTGAACTCCACAGGTTGAAGGCTAAGCTGAATGCCCAAGGCTTTGTAGTCGTGCTGTAACTGCACCAAAGCCGATTCACGATCGCTATTGCCTGAATTGGTCACCACCGTAAACGCCACACGATTACCACGATCGTCATAAAGCTCATGCTTGGCGTTTAATTGAAACCCATTAGCCTTTAAAAGGCTTTGCGCTTTTTTTAAATCATAGGGGTTTTGACGCGCCACCCCTTGATTCAAGTAAATGCTATTTAAGCCCATGCTACTAAGCAAGGGGGTTCCCAGCCCTTTAAGCACATTTTCCACCATTTGCGGACGGTTTACCGCCACATTTAAGGCTTGGCGAAACCCCTTATTTTGAAACCACCGCAGTACCATGGGATCTACAATAGGACGGCCGTTGGCGTCTTTTCGGGTATTCAAATTAAACGCCATAAAAGTGGTCCCATCCGCCGGCCCAAGATCCATAAGCTTAAACGAAGGGGATTTCAAACGTTGCAAGCGCCCTAAGTTTTGCGGGGTGCCTGAATGCGTGTGCAAGGCCCCTTGTTCAAACAACAACTGAATGTTGCTCATATCTTTAGCAAACGTCATGACTTCACGTTCCAAATACGGCAGACGCTCGCCCTGTTGATTGACCACATAATAATAGGGATTGCGTTTAAAAATAATGCGTTCTTTGGATTGATACTTTTCGAGCATCCATGGCCCGCAGGAAACGAAACGTTCAGGGTGTTGTTCGGCATCTTGAGTGGACCACGCCGCCCCAAAGGCGTCTTCACCGCCCTTTTTTAGGATCGGTTCAAAAATATGCTTAGGGGCAATGGCTTGCCCTAAGTTCAGTAATAACGGCGAGTAAGGACGCTTGCTCGTCACTTCAACCGTCTTCGCATTGATTTTTCGCATGGTCGGAAAGTCACCATCCACTAGCAGGATGTCTCGCGTACTGGGGTTGCCCAAGCCTTTTTGAATGATGACATTCCACGTAAATAGCAAGTCATCCACCGTGAGGGGATGCCCATCGCTCCATTTTAAACCGTTACGAAACGTCAAACGAATATGTGTTTTGTCAGGCAAAATGGTATACGATTTGGCCACCCACGGTACAATCTGCCCCGTATACGGATTGCTTTGCACGGGTTGACACGTCAATAAACTGGCGATTGACGAGGAGGTTCCGTCAAAGCTGGCCCACGGATTCAAGGTTTTAGGGCCTTCGCCCAAGGCGGCTTGGTACAAAGTGCCCCCAAATTGCCCTAGGGGGTAGGGGGATTCGATGAGTTCTTCGCCGTTTAGGGTGACGTTCTTATAAAATTGGGGAGTGCTGGGACGATACGTGATAATTGGGTTCAAGCCTTCTGTTGAAAGCGCTTTAGAATGAGGCGTTTGAAACGTGGAAAACCCGTAAAGCAACAGGCCCCCTGTGATTAGCGCTATGAAGCCGACGCGTTGTAGGAAAGGGATCGTGCAAGTGTTCATTGCTTTGTTCTGTCGATGTTTTACCGCCTTTGTTCGAAGGAAAGGGGCAGGGGTGAATAAGTGTATTGTATCATTTTTTTGAAAAATCGTGTGGACTAGCACAAAAAAAAGGCGCGCGGGTGTTTATGCTGGTATAGGACGGAAGAAAAGACAACCCATTTAGTAGCCATTGCATTCATCAGTAGCACACAGGGCAGGAGGACTTCAAATGACTTCTATTACATCTCGTAATAGTTTAGCTGTTTCAAATCAACTCGCTTTAAATGCTACGGCGAATCAGCCCACAGCACAGTTAGCACAAGACCTTGAGGCGATACTAGCTAAGCGTGGGCCGGAAGATGTTACGGTCATTTTCGGACCCAATGGTCAACCATGGACTGTCACGGCTTAAGTCCTTGTTTATGTAGAAGAAGAAGAACAATCAATTCAAACAAAGAAGAAGGGACATTTATGATGACGATTAACAATTGTGGATTAGGATTTGGATACCCATGTCAACCTGTAAAAACAGAAAGTTCAGCGGCGAATGGACTTGTAACTGTTGCTGGAACAGCTGCGTTGACGGCAGGGAGTTATGCCCTAGAAAAAAGACTCACCAATCCTGAACGATTTGCCGAATTAGTTACAAGTTCTAAGCCTCAAAGAACACTAGATCTGAGCCAGCTAAATCGTTTACAAAAGCCTCTGGCGCAAGCTAAATTTGGAGCCGAGCATTTCGGTAACTTTGTTAAACAGGCAGCAAACACGCCAGCGGGTAAGGGTGCATTAGCATTTACCGCCATAACTGCTTTAGGTCTTGGAGCTTTATCCGCTTGGCAAACTGATCGTAAGAATCAAAAAATTACAGAGAAACTTCAATTAGAAAATGGTTTTTTAGCCGCAACAATACCACCTATGTCAACTGACACCATGTAACGTCGTGGTTTAAGGAAATAATCGCATATTTTTTATGCCTCTATCTCATGCCGTCTTCCCGCAGAAGACGGTTTTTTTTACCCAACACCTGGGGATCCCTTACGCCATTACATTCAGGCGATTCGTTTGAAGGGGGGCTGTATTTGGAAAGGTTGAAACTTCTTTGGCCACAATGGGGGTGCCGGAGCTGTCGGTTTGGGCGTCTTCGGCAAATTCAATGGCGTACTGCGTGATTTTATCAGGCGAATCCTTCACGAGTTTGGACCATTCATCCACCCCAACGTAGGTTAAAAAATTCTTGAGGTCTTCGCCGTCCGCATATATACCGAGTCGTACATCTGTATTGGCAGGCGCAGTCGTCGCGTTCAGGGGGCTGGGAGGCTTAAGGGGGTAAACGAAGGAGGCATCCTGCCCAAAAACGCCGTTTCTCGTAGATTTTGGGGTGTCTACATACTTATAAATGGTTCTACCCACGTTGGAATCAGGTATAATATAGCTTAAATTATTGGAACTTTCCACGACGTTGGCATTTAAACTCAACTGGCCGTAAGGGTCATTAGTGGGCTTGTGTTCTGCCAAATGCGCTTGAACATCGGTGGCCTTGCCCACATACAGTTCAAACACACCATTACGTTGTAAAGCAACGGCCGAATTATTGGGGGAAACAGGGGATGACAACATAACCACAGAACCTAACGATATTAAAAAAGCCTGTAAGACTTTATGGAAGCAAAACTAAGAAAAAGAGTAAATGACATTGTGAAGGAATGAAGCTCTTAATTTAGTCTGTCATCATAATGGACTTTAAAGAAAACGTCAAGTTTTTTTTTAAAAGTGTTCGGTTTATTCTGTAACGAAGTGTGAAGCACCCTCTTGAAATTAACCCGCCTTACGATACGTGATTCATCACCACAATCCTTCGCAAAAAACAAAAAAGAAAGTGCTTTAATTAAATGTTCACCAATAGTACCTCTTCCAATACACCCGCTCGTCATAGGCTTTTAAGCAGTGGAAGCTTGCAAGGAAAGGCGAGCCTTGCGGATTCTGAATACGCGGTGTTAGGGGCCAGCGATTGTGAAGGTCTACCTCCGCAAAAGCGTGAAAAACAACCCTCCTCGTCAGAACATATTTCCCTTGAAGACAGAGTAGAAATGTCTGCTTTGTCTGCAGAAGCCTTGAGTGAAGTGGCCACTTCTATGGAAGCGGCTATTTTAAGACCTTCGCCTAGTTTGACGCAAGCGTATCGGGTGCATCATCCCCTCAAACCCGAAATCGATGAATTAGGCACCAGCTTGGTGAAAAGCAATTGGTCGGTGTATTCTGCCAAGCTAATGTTGTGATTTAACCCACATTCGGTTGGGTCATGCTTTCCACTGAAAGAATTTCGTTTAGGCGCGCTTCATCTAACTTGACGCCGAATTTGTCAGTAATGTCTAGTTCTAGCGCCACTTCACGCACCGTTTTACCTTCGCCTAACACTTTTTTGGCAATTTTGGCCGCGTTAGCATAGCCAATAAAGGGATTCAACGCCGTCAACAAAATCGTGGAATAATTCATGCGATGTTCAATAAACTCTAGGTTTGGCTCAATGCCAGCGATGCAACGTTCCGCGTATTCACGCAAGCCGTTGGTCAACCACGTTTGAGATTCCGTGACTTTGATTAAAATCATGGGCATCATCACGTTGAGTTGCCACTGCCCGTTTTGACAACAGAGCGAAATCGTGAGATCGTTGCCCTGCACCGCGTAAGAAAGTTGATTCATCAGTTCAGGCAAAACAGGGTTGACTTTACCTGGCATAATGGACGATCCGGGTTGGAGGCTGGGGATGAGAATCTCGCCAATCGCTGTTTTAGGGCCAGAAGAATACAATTTAATATCTTGCGTGATTTTCTCTAGCTCAATGGCGACCGATCGCATGGCGGCGGAATAGTCGCTAAAATGCCCAAAGCTTGAAGTGAGCTGGAAGTAGTCTTTCGCCTGCTTGACGGGCATACCTGTGTATTCGGCCAGATACTTCACCACGCGCGGGCGATATTCCTTGTGAGTGTTCAGGCCTGTGCCTAGCGCAGAAGCCCCCAAGCCCAAGTAGTGAAGGTTTTCGGCAGCGGCTTCTACCTTTTGGCGAGCATCGCTTAAGGCGTTGGCATAAGCACCAAACTGTTGACCCAGCGTCAACGGCACGGCGTCTTGCATGTGGGTGCGTCCGCAAATTAGCACATCTTTAAACTCAAGCGCTTTTTTTTGGAAGGTCTCTTCCAGCAATTTAATGCTGGCCACCAGTGCAGGATGCTTCTTCAAAAACGTCAAACGCAAGACGGTGGGGGTGACATCGTTGGTGCTTTGCCCAAAGTTGGGGTGATCGTTGGGGTGAACAGGCGTATACGTGCCTTTTTCACCGCCGAGCAATTCATTCGCCCGATTCGACAAAATCTCGTTGCAATTCATGTGATTGCTGGTGCCTGTTCCGCCTTGGTACACATCCACAATAAATTGATCGTTGTAGCGACCTTCAGCCATCTCGTCGCAGGCTTGAATCAGGGCATCACCGATTTTGTCGTTGAGTTCGGCGTTGGTGGGATCCAACAAGCCGAGTTCTTTGTTGACTTGTGCGGCGGCTTTTTTAATTTGGCTAAACGCCCAAATGGCTTCGGGGTATTGTTGAGGGGGCGTAATGCCTGAAATGGGGAAGTTTTCGGAGCCTCGTAGGGCTTGAATACCGTAGTAGGCGTTGGCAGGCACGTTCCGTTCGCCTAGGGAATCGTTTTCTAGTCTAAAATTTTCTTCAAGAACAGTCTGGCTCATCGTTGGAACTTCCTCTCACGAATTTAAACACCCCTCTATGCTAACGTAAAGAAGGCATCTAGGCAACGGCTTTTTTGGGTATTGTGAAAAGGCGTTGATTCGTGTGGCTTATGGTCTAAAACAGGTCTAGGGGATTCGCCTCCTCACGGACACCCTGCCCCAACACAGGCGCTTGGGGTAGGCTAAACAACGGCAATTGTGCCGTTGTTTCAGGGTTGATCCCACAGACTTGGCTAAAGCTACAATACTTGTCAGGGCAAGCAGAAGGCAAGGCAAAACGCTTTTCCGCCAAAATACGAGCCAACACCTGCTTCAACAGACCTTCCGTTTCAGCGATGTAGTCGGCATCAATCGCGACGGTGTACATCTTCACCGCTGGCTGGCGATTCGTTCGCACATCCACATAATAAAAGTGCATTTCCAGCGATTCGTCCACGCCTAAGGCGTCACGCATGTGCCAAATGGCGTAACTGTACAAGCGGGTTTGCCAAGCGGTGGCGTAATCGTGAGGAACCGCCGTGCCTGTTTTCCAGTCAATAATAGCAAGCGATCCGTCATAGAGGCTGATGCGATCGATACGCCCTGTGAGGGTGATAGGCGAAACATCACCCACAGGAAAGGGCAGGTAAAACGCGTATTCGCTTGCCACAACAGGGGCTTTTGCAATGGGGTGTTGAATCAGTGCTTCAAAATGGGCGTAAATGTTAGCTTTGATTCCCACCTTGAAGTGTTCATAGGGAAGGCCTTTGGCGTGAAGATCCATGAGGGCATGGACGGATTTGCCGAGTTCAAAGTTGCGCTCATCACTCAACCAGCGTTGTTTTAGCACGGTTTTGTAGTAGAACTGGGCGTGGCATTTGTCCCATTCTTTCAGCTGATTCACCGTCACCATCCAAGGGTTTTCGGCAGTAGGGGTAAAGGGTTGAATGGTTTTTAGTGTCATCGTCTGTTCACCTTTAAGCAAAGGGGGGTTATCAATGGCATTTTATCATATAATAACCCAATAAAGTCACCCAAACCTGCAAGACATGAGGCATTTTTGAAAACCCCTAATTCAACAATTGACGCCCTTCTAACGCGCGAGACAACGTCAACTGATCGGCATAGTCTAAGTCCCCGCCCACGGGCAACCCATACGCAATACGCGTGACTTTGACGTTATAAGGCTTTAACTGCCGGGCCATGTATAAGCTCGTCATTTCGCCTTGCGTACTCGGGGGTAAGGCAAATAACACTTCAACGGCTGAACTGCCGTGGGTGTGACACAACGCCTGAACGCGATCCAGCAAGGTGCGAATGTTAAGCGCTTCTGGGCCAATGCCTTCCATTGGGGAAAGTACGCCCCCTAGCACATGGTACTTGCCCTTAAAGGCTTGGGTGCGCTCAAGCGCATAGACGTCTTGCGGGGCTTCCACCACGCAGAGCAACGCATCGCTGCGGTGAACATCGGTACACACCACGCAGGGTGACGCCACACTCCACTGGTGGCAGTGGGTGCATTCATGCACGTGGGCTTTGGCATCTTTAAGGCCTTCAATCAAGCGATGCGTTTTTTCTTCAGGGGCTTGTAGCATGTAAAACGCGTAACGCTGGGCGGTTTTAGGCCCAACACCAGGGAGCTGTTGAAAGGCTTCAATAAGTGCGGCAAGCGGGGCAACAAAGGTTTGAGTCATGGCATAGGTTTCTCGTTAGGGGAAGATGTGCTTATTATAAACCAAATATGCAAAACCAACTCAAACAAACAGTCGAAGGGAGTGCTTGAGGGGGCTGGCTTTCTTTCACTGCGCTTTTTTGCTATAATCAACTCTGTTGTTTACGGAAATGGAATCCCACAACCCGAAAAGGAAAAGCCATGTCTATTCACCACCCCCCTGAACAAGACCTTCGAACTCCCCTTACGCCTGATGGATCCTTATACACCCCCAAAAAAGTGACCGTCAAAAGCTTGAGGCAGTTCAAAAACCGTCAACAGCCCTTTGCCATGCTCACCGCTTACGACTATTCCACCGCCAAGTTGCTCGATAAAGCCGGCATTGAAACCCTGCTCGTGGGCGATTCCTTGGCGATGACGGTTTTGGGCCATGCCAACACCCTTAGCGTGACGGTCGAGGAGATGCTCCACCATGTAAAAGCCGTTAAACGAGGCGTTCAACGAGCGTTTGTCGTGGCGGATATGCCCTTTATGTCCTACCACATCCACCCAACGGAAAGTCTTCGCCATGCAGGGCGCTTTATTCAAGAAGGTGGGGCGGATGCCATTAAGCTTGAAGGCGCCACAACCGAAACCCTTCAATTGATTGAACGCCTGTCGGAAATTGGGATTCCTGTGGTGGGGCATTTGGGGCTGACCCCGCAATCTTTATTACAGTTAGGGGGCTATGGCATTCAAGCCAAGACGGCTCACAGCGCTTACAAACTCATTCAAGAAGCCCAAGCCCTTGAAAACGCTGGATGCATCGCCCTAGTGCTTGAAATGGTGCCGAATGAAGTCGCCAAACTCACCACCGCCCGCTTGGATATTCCCACCATTGGCATTGGCGCAGGCCCTGCGTGTGATGCCCAAGTGCTGGTGATTGACGATATTTTAGGGCGATACAGTGACGTTCAGCCTTCCTTTGTGCGTCGCTATGCCCCCGTGGGCGAACTAACACAACAGGCCGCTCGGCAATTTCGTCAAGACGTCATTGAACATCACTTCCCCCACCCTGAAGCTGAAAGCACGCCCATGGAAGAAGGCGAGTGGCTTACCTTGAGCCAAATGCTCGATTTACACCACGGACGCCTGACGTAAACAATGAAACAACGCTTAGACGATTGCCTGGTTGAACACGCTTATGCACCTAGCCTGCCTGAAGCGCGAACGCTTATTATGACAGGGAAAGTCCGCGTGAATGAACGCGTGGTAAGCAAAGCTGGCACGCTGATTCGCCCCACGCATGACCGTATTGAGGTGAAGACTAAAGCGCACCCTTATGTGAGCCGTGGGGGGGTGAAGTTGGATCACGCCCTAGACGCCTTTGCCCTAGACGTGCAAGGCCGAATTGCGCTGGATGTTGGCGCTTCAACAGGGGGGTTTACCGATTGCCTGCGTCAAGCGGGGGCCGCCTGCGTGTACGCCGTGGATGTTGGCAAGAATCAGTTGCACCAGACGCTTTTGCATGATGCCCACGTCGTGAATTGGCAGGGGGTAAATGGGCGAAGTTTAACGGCCGAATGTTTCCCGCCAAATGCCCGCCCCAGTATCGGTGTGACGGATGTTTCCTTTGTTTCATTACGGCATATTCTACCGTCCTTGTGTGGGTGTTTGCATCACACGGTGGAAGCACCATCGTGGGTGGTGGCGTTGTTGAAACCCCAATTTGAAGCGGAATACACCTTAGCCGCTTCAGAAATGAAGGCGTTTAACGGTATTATTACAGAAGAAGTCCAGCGCCAGCGCATTAAAGACGCCACCTTGGCGGATTTAGCCGAACGCCTAGACGGCTGGCACCTCGCGGGGCAAGCCCCTTCCCCGATTCGTGGGGCCAAAGGCAATGTGGAATACGTTACCCTGTGGACGCCTACGCCTGTGGCGTAACGCCCGCTTGAAATGGAACTTTGGGTTTTGGTATGGTATAGTGTTTTAAATAATTTCCCCTAAAGTATAGACACTTTAGGGGAAATTATTTAAAACATTATAAAAGACTATAGGGTGTTCGCGAGATGTAAAGAAACGCCCTAATTTCGTGTGTCGGAAAGTCTGTTTTCTGGCCACGAAAGTCTGTTTTCTGGCCACGAAAGTCGGTTTTCTGGCCACGAAAGTCTGTTTTCTGGCCACGAAAGTCTGTTTTCTGGCCACGAAAGTCGGTTTTTTGGCCACAAAAGTCGGTTTTTTGGCCACGAAAGTCGGATTTCTGGCCACAAAAGTCGGTTTTTTTACTCGATTTTCAAGGAATGTGCTGGGGGGTGAAGGCTTCTTGAAAAAAGCCACTCTTTTTCAGTATAACGTATTTTTAAGGGACTTGCCTAGTGCATAAAGTACACGATTTTTGGGTATTGTTTGTTCCTTTTATAGCCAAGTTTAGAGTTTTCTGTACAGCGTCTCTTCGTTGTCGCGACGATTTTCGATGTGCTTATGGTCTTCTTTGCACACTTCACACATCTACGAGTCTAGGCGCCTCGTCTAGCCTACTGTTCAGAAAACTCTTTAAAACACTATAGAAAGAGAAAAAACGTAGCCATTGTTTTGCTTTCCAAGTCGTAGAGATAATGCTATAATAAGGCCATGTTTAAATTCCTTCAAAAAACCATCGCGGCAAGCAAGCCTAAGGTCTTGCAAGTGTCTAAAAACTTTTCAGTTCCACTGGCAGACTTTCTTTCTACAGGGGAGCGGGACGCCATTTTGGCGTCTTCAGGTATGGGTAAATCATATTTAACGGGCGTTTTGCTTGAAGAAACGCTTGAAAATGGCACGCTTGTTTGCATTATTGATCCTGAAGGCGAACATTTTACTCTGGCTGAAAAGTATCCTTGCTTGATTATTGGCGGAGAACACGCCCATGTACCCTTTGACCCTGCGGGAGTTGAACTGTATATTGAAGCGATGATTACCACAGGGCTTTCGACGATTTTTGACTTGTCTGATTTTATTGACACCGAACAGCAGGCGTATTACGCCATTATTGGTGATGCTTTGTTTCGCTTAGAACAAAAATATCGTCGTAAAGTTCGATTGGTGGTGGAAGAAGCGCAGATCTATGCCCCGCAAAACGGAGGCGTTGGGGGTTCTAAAAAAAAGAATCAGGGGCTCGATGCCATTACGGTGTCTCAACGCATTGCCAAGCGAGGCCGTAAACGCGCGTTAGACAGCCTTTGGGCCACCCAACGACCCGCCAGTTTAAGTAAAGACATTTTGTCTCAATGCAACCGTTTTTGGTTTGGGGGTATTACATCTGAACTAGATTACAAAGCCATTAAGCCCTTTTTAACCGAAGCAGGCATTGGTTTTCAAGAAATAAAGAGCCTTCAACCGGGGGAGTTTTTCTATTACGCCAAGGGTAAAACCACGCGCATTAAGGTGCGGAAGCGCTACTGTAAACACGCAGGAGCTACGCCAGATGCGGGGATGACCTTCACCCCCGCGACCGACAAATCTCTTGAAGCGGTGATGGGCAACTTGGCTAAGAAAATTGAAGCCAAAGCCGAAGAATTAAAGCTAGAACAAAGTGAAATTCAGCGTTTGCAAGAATTATTACGTAAGCAGGAACGCAAGATCGAGCAGTTGCGTGAAGAACTTGAACGCGAACGCATGGCCACTAAAGTGATTGAACGCTTGGGCGGAAATGGGTTACAAGCCACTGGTGAAGCCTTAGCAGGCATGGATTTTGAAGCGCTTTCAAGCTTAGAAGCAGGCACTGCAAAACGAAGTCGTCGTCGTAAATCCAAAGATTCAGGGGACATTGCCACCCCTGCCAGCGAAGTGAGTCTTTCCACTTGGGTGGAACCGGGCAAAATTCAGCTTTAAGTTTCTGTGTACAAACGCTTAATCATATGCGTCACCACTACATCTTCCGAATTTGAGGTAATAGCTCCCGGCGCGCTTATCTGGTTTGTAGCAGTAGAAGCGGCTTGGGGGGGTTGATTTAACACCAGTAAGGCCACCCCTACAATGGGGCGATCGGTCACATCGTCGTGCATTGGGCGAAGGTCATCTATTCTGACCGTCAACATACGGTTGGCATTTTCAGCCCGATATTCCAAGAATCCAATACTATTGGTAAGTTCGGCGACATTAGAGGCGATGGGGAACACCCTTAAAATCGCATTAGCATTCCTTAAAAGCACACCAACTTCTAAACTATAACGAAACAAAGAAGTGTTGATAGTGGTGTTAATTGTGTCTGAAGACGCAGGCATGACCAAACGCACATTCGCCTGCGGGTAAGGACTGGTGGCTGCTTCTCGATTGGCGGCAGCCCTTGAAAATATCAAGCCTCTATCCAAGAGGGGATTTGTTGAGGCAGGTAAGATGCCTCCCACGCTGGCGGGAACAGTAGGAGTGGTGGCAATAGTAGGATTAGTAACTGTTGTGGTAATAAAGCCTCCCCATACGTTGTCGTTTCGTGGGTTAAAAAGGGCTAAGTCTACTTGCTGGTTGGCCATCGCTGCCCCAGTTCCCGTGTAAGCGGTTGCTGAACTAGATGCCCGATTCGCGGTGGAGGGAACAGGGATACAAGTCAGGCCATTGATTTGTACTACAGTGGTTGCCCCATAATTATGGCATTCTGTATTAAGATTCATTTTACGTTGAAAGCGTCGATACACTTGAGTGGCGTTGGCGCGCTTATATAAGGTGAGTTCCGCAATTTTAATATCTGGGTAGCGAGGTTGAGAATAGACGTTCAGATCATAAAACAATCTCTGGGAATTGGAATTGTCGGCGTTCCCATTGTTACGTACAATCATTTGTTGGCGAACATTGGCAAGATCATTTAGAGCTTCTACATCTAAACGGTAAAAATCAATCCTATTTAAAACGTCATTTACGGCGTTATTTTCGGCATGCACTTGAGACGCTTGTAAATTAGCGGTAATAATACTTTGAACACCCAACAGTAACGCCGAAAAAGAAATGCCAAAAAACGTTAAAGCCAAGGCCACTTCAACGAGGTTAAAGCCATATTGTTTGTGTGAAAATCGATTTTTGGGACGAGAAGACATGACTAAAAAATCCTTTACGTTTGTGGCTCAGCAGTTTTTCACCAAAGGCAAAACGCTTTAATCAAGACTGTCTTTATAGCGATCATAAAAAGTACTCAGGTAAACTGTTCCAGCTGTTGGATGTCTAATACTAACGGGGGTTGTAGTATTCGTTCGTTCCCAATGCCTAGAAAGCATAGTAAAGACGGTTTCCACTTTACCAGTTTGATCATCAATATGAATCAGCACAACGTCCGAATTCTGTACCACACCTGTGGCAGTTACCGAAGGCAAGCCCGTCATGGTTCCTCCAGGTACGGCTTCAATAATCATAAACTCACGACGGGTGTAGCCCAAAGTGTCAAATTCAGCAAGGGGTGCTTGCATCCACGTAAACTCTTCAGGGTAAAGCCAAACTCGAATGTTGCTGGGGTACTGCAAGTAGGTGGCCGTGCCGTTTACGGTATTGCCGTAGGCAGCTTGTCTTAAACTCGCGATGGAATCAAAACTACGCAGGAGGTTTGGTACACCCGTTGTAAAAGCCTCTTGCTCTTCTAGTGCACAGCCATCACCATCTAAGTCCACATTTAAAGGCGTTACACCAAATCTGGAAACAATACGTTTATGAATAGAACTCAAATGTTCCATGTAAGTATCTGTTTTTCGCCCTAAGGTCGTGTCTGACTTCTTAGGGTTCAGCAACTGAAAACTCATGGTAATTAAGACGCCTAAAATCAAAAGAGAGACCAGGATTTCCGTCATATTATAAGCTAAGTTGAAGGACTTTAGTTGCATAAGAAGACTCCACACCTTAAAATCAAAATAAGTTAAACCACTTCTCACTTCGGCCGAGCTTGTCATAACTTTATAAAAGTCCTTTAAATATGTTACCTTTGTTACATCGGAAAAATGTGTTACAATACCTAAGATGCTTTAATCTACTTATAGGAATTTGTTCATGTCTCGTGCTTTGCTTGAAAACTATAGTCCGTTTTTAAATGTCGGGGCTTCACGTTTAAATCCCCTGCCTGAATACTTACAAGCGGTTATGGAAGATGTTTCCCACGCCAAGAAGGAGGCGTCTTTAACTGCCGAAAGCTTGAGTCGTTCCGCCTTTACTCACGTGGGTGTGTTCTTGTTGATCTTATGCTTTATAACCGTCAGTCGCCTATTGGGGTTAAACTTTAATGACGTCCCCCCCCCTGAACTCGCTATAGACAAACAAACCCCCATCGAGTTTGTCATCGTCAACAACACGCGTCCTGAAACGCCACGCAATCCACTAACACGCAACCGAGCCAAAGTCGCGTCCCGCAGCGGAGGCGTCAAAACCACCAGTAAAAACAAGCGTGAAGCCTCCCAATCTTCTGGTGGAAGACCTTCTGTGGCTCAACCTGCGCAACGGCATGGATCCAAAGCCCCCACCCCGACACAAGAATCGGCACCAAAAGCAGATAAACCAGCCAATAGTCAAAAGCCTTGGTGGCAAATAGAAGCCCCTACCCAAACGCGTCCCATTGGGGTGAAAAAGCCCAAGGCCGTTGTTTCAAGCGGAGGCGGTAGCCCTCAATCAAAAAGCATGCAAGGGCAAGGCGATGATGACTTGGCTCCACTGACCAAGCCCAGCTCTACCGCAGGGGGCTCAGGCACGCGTTCCGCCACACGACTGCCTTCTGCTGAAGCGGGCAACGGCACCCGAACTCAAGCCGCCACTGCTACTAGCGTTAAAGGCGCTGGGGGCAACGGCAAGTTTAGTTCCAAAGGCCAAAACGGCGGAGGCGGTGGACTCGCCGGCGTGGATGCTGTGGTGGATGTGGACATGTCGCCTTACATTTCAACCGTGCAACGCCGTATTTACCGCAACTGGCGTCCTTCCTTAGAACTTAGTACACTGACTTCTGAATACACGCTGGTTATTTCACGCACAGGGGCATTGCTAAACTATCGTTTAAAACGATCCAGTGGCAACGCGTTGTTTGAAGAATTGGCCACTTCCGCTATTACCGCTTCGACTTTTCCGCCTTTGCCTGCGGGCTATCGAGGGCAATCAGTCAAGATTGATTTTTATTTTGATTATGACCGTAAATAGTTATTTTTTGAAAGTAGGATTCTAAAACATGAGCCAAAGTACGCTGTACACTCGCACCGATTTCAACACCAGTGAAGCACTTAACCTGCCGTTTGACTCGTTTTCAGCGATTTTAAGCCACATGCTTCAAAGCCCTCGCACCCCGTATGACGCCTTTGTCACCCGTGAAGTCCGCCTTAAAAACGACGAATTCGTGCAACAAGTCATTGGCCTTGCCACCGCACTAAAAAAGGAATGGGGGCTCAAGCAAGGAGACAAAGTCGCCTTATTGTTTTGGAATCAACCCGAGTTTTTCGTGAGCTTTTTTGCGCTTCGTTTGATTGGGGCCGTCCCTGTCCCAATCAACATTTTAATGACGCCAGAAGACATGGGCTATGTGCTTGCTCATGCCGATATTAAAGGTATTCTCGCCACAGAAACCTTAGCCCTTCAATTGGCCGAACAACATCGTTGTTCGTTGAACCAACTCCCCTTTCCCGTACTCATTGCCAATGCGAATGACCCCACCCAACGTTCGTTTGAAACCCAAGTGGCACACTACGCGCCTGAACTCGCACAACTCACTGAAGCGCTCGATGCTTTTGAAGCCACTCAACCCAGCGCGCTTAGTCGTCAAAATGAACTGGCGTTTCTGATTTATACGTCTGGCACCACGGGCTTCCCCAAAGGAGTGATGCTCAGTGAACGCAATCTATTAAGCAACCTAGCGGGTTTTCAAAGTGCCCTTCACCTTCAACGAGACCACGAACGTTTCTTGCTGGGCTTGCCCGTTTTTCATTGCTACGGCTTAATCTGTTCCTTATTTGCCATTGTAGAACGCGCCACTGTGATTTGTGTGCCTCGGTTTCATCCCAAGCAAATCGTCGAATTCCTTAAAACCGAAGCGGTAACCGTATTGCCACTGGTGCCGACGATGTTTACGGTGTTATTACAAGCCGCTAAACAAAAAGCATCGCAAGAATCATCCCCCCAAGAAAAGCCTTTTCCTAGTCTGCATACTTGTATTTCAGGGGGGGCGGCTTTACCTGAACGTTTACTCGATATGATTGAAAGCACGCTGAAGGTTCAAGTTTTAGAAGGCTACGGCCTAAGTGAAACGTCTCCAGTAATCGCGGTGAATACGGCAGCGCGCGGTGCCGTGGCTGGCGCCGTGGGTCAACCACTACGAAACTTGCGCTTGCGTCTGGTGAACCATGAAACAGGCGACGTGTTGCCTATTGAAGCCGCTCAAGCCAGTGCCGAAGGCGAAATCCAAGTGGCGGGTGACAGCGTGATGCTTGGCTATTATAAAAACGACGCTGAAACGGCCAAAGTCCTTGGGGCGGATGGCTGGTTTAAAACAGGCGATTTAGGGCATATTGATGCCGAAGGCTTACTGCGTATTTCAGGCGGGCGTTTGAAAGACTTGATTATTCGGGCGGGCGAAAACATTGCCCCTTTGCCGATTGAACGTGTTTTGGCTCAGCACCCCGCGGTGGCCCATGTGGCCGTGTTGCCTTTAAAAGATGAAAAGTTAGGAGAAGCCTTATGTGCCTGTGTTGAACTGACGCTGGACGCCAAACAAACGGATCCCAAAGCCCTTCAACGGGACTTGTCTGCCTTAGTCAGAGAGCATTTGTCGGCGTCCTACACGCCAGATGCTTATCGCTTTTTTGAAGAACTGCCCAAAAACCCCACGGGTAAAATCGTCAAAAAACACATTGTGCTAGATTAGGCTCTTCAGCGACACCTTTACGCGTAAGCCAATGTGAAAAAGTGTGAAAAGACGATTTTACTAAGCTGTTTTACCCTTAGTGGGCTAAATATGCTAGAATAAAACACTATAGCATACGTTGTTTGACGAAAAAGGTAACGCCCCTTTATGGTTTCCGCACCACTGCCCGCTTCTTCTGAAAGTCCCCATTCTAAATTACAGCACAGCTTGGCCACGGCGTATTGGATGCATCGCATCCAAGGTCATCACGATGTGCATGCCCTATGGCACCCCTCAAAAAAAGCAGGCAAAAAAGTCCTCCCCCTTCATTTAGAACACTTGCAAACGGCCACGGCCAAAGCCACCTTCTTGAAAGTAATGCTGAATGAAACACACGCCCCTATTGTGGTGATTTGCCCCGATGCCCCGAGTGTTTTAAACATTTACGCCGCACTTGAACCCTGCTTTCAAAGTAGCTTTGCCTTTCAAGAACAAGTGCATCGTTACCCCACTGATGTGTTTTCTCCGTATGACATGACCCGTATTCCTTGCCCCGTGTTGAACGAACATTATGCGTTTTTGCATGACTTAAAAGAAGAAAAGCCCGGCATTTATCTCGTTCAAGCCCGAAACTTAATCCCCACTTTCCCGAGCTTAAACTACCTTCAACAAGAAGGGCTTAGCCTTAAAGAAGGCGATGAACAAGACCTTGAAGATGCGGTTGAACGCTTAATGGCCATGGGCTACACGCCCAAAAACTTGGTGCAAACGGTGGGTGAGTTTTCTCGTCGAGGCGATTTACTAGACATTTACCCCGTGAACGCCTCTCCTGTGAGGATTTCCTTTTTTGGGGATAGCGTGGAAAATATCAGACTCATGGATGTAGAAACCCAGCGTTCGGTTGAAAAAATAGCCAGCGTCCACGTTTTTCCGATCGACACCCTCGTTTTAACCCCAGAACGTAAGGCGCAACTGGAAACCATTTTACTAAAGGCGTTAAAGGTCCATTCCAAAAAAGTCGATGACAAAACGACCGTAGACGGCTTGGCCGAAAATATCAAACAACAGCTCCAAAGCATTGAACAAGGGGTGGTGCCAGATGATTTAAATTATTATGCTCCATTCTTCCAAGTGCCGTTTGACCATTTAATGCAATACTTAAGCCCTTCATCCATTTTGGTGTTGGACGATTGGCAAGACGCCCAAACGCAACTGGAACATTTGGACGAGAGATTTAGGTCGCAATATGACAAAGGCATCGCCCAAGGGCATTTGCTCGATTTAGGCACAAAAGTAGGGCAATACCCTTTACATGCTTGCGCCCAAGTCATTAGCCATGCTGTGCATCACCCACTTTCGCATCGCTTGATTTATACGTACGCGCACCATGCGTGTATGCCTGAAGCCAGTCAAAACAAGCAAGCAAAAACGACGTTTGAAAATCCTTTAAAAGCCGAAGTGGTGCCTCGTTTTCAAGCCAAACTCAATGAAGCCATTGCGGCGATGAAAACGTGGCGACAAAACGGTATTCAACTCTGGGTTTCTACGGATTACCCCCAGCGTCTGCTGGATTTGTGTCGTGAAGCGGATTTACCCACTCAGTATTGGGCGGACCTCTACGATCCTGAAAATCCTGTTCAAGAAGCCAAATTACACAAAAACCTCGACGGCTTAGATGTGATTATTTGTAAGACCGCCTTGAATGACGGGGTTTATTTTCCCCACCTTGAAATGATGTATCTTACAGATGCCGAGTTGTTTGGACGCGGGCGAGTGCGCCGAACCCAAAGCGAACGTCAAAACAAGCACAAGCGCGATCAAGACCGCGCCATTAGTTCTCTTTCTGATCTCAAACCCAATGACTATGTGGTGCACCATAAGCATGGCATCGGTCAATTTGTGGAACTTAAGCAAATCGTCCTAGAAACAGAAAAACGTGAATACCTAGAAATTCAGTATCGAGGCAACGACCGACTCTTTTTACCCGTGGAACAGTTGCACCTGCTGGCACGTTTTAACGGCACGGGTGATGTCAAGCCAGTTCTTTCTAAAATGGGGGGGGCTGAATGGCGACGGGTCACCGCAAAAGTCAAAAATTCGATTCAAAATATCGCCAATGAACTGGTGGCGTTGTACAAAGCCCGTCAAGAAGTCAAAGGCATTAGCTTTGAACCCGACACCCCATGGCAAGTGGAAATGGAAGAGGCCTTTCCCTTTGAAGAAACGCCTGATCAATGGAAGGCGATTTTAGACACCAAGAAAGACATGGAACATCACCAGCCGATGGACAGGCTCATTTGCGGAGATGTTGGCTTTGGAAAAACCGAAGTGGCGTTGCGTGCCTTGTTTAAATGCGTCATGTCAGGCAAGCAATCGGCTTTTTTAGTGCCTACCACAATTTTGGCTCAACAGCATTTCAATACCGTTTCTGAACGATTGGCGCCGTGGGGAGTGCGGGTGGGTTTGTTGTCTCGCTTTAAAACACCCCGTGAACAAAAAGAAACCTTGCTTAAAATGAAGGCGGGCGAAATTGATATTTTGGTTGGCACGCACCGATTGCTTCAAAAGGATATTGTCTTCAAAGATTTGGGCTTACTGGTTATTGATGAAGAGCATCGCTTTGGGGTGGCTCACAAGGAACGTATTAAGCAAATGCGCACCAATGTGGATGTTTTAAGCATGTCGGCCACTCCTATACCGCGCACCTTGCACATGTCGCTTTCTGGCGTGCGTGAAATGAGTCTCATCAATACTGCCCCAGTCAACCGCCTGCCTGTTCAAACACGGGTGGGGGGATTTAACCCTGCTCAACTTCGTATGGCGATTCTGCATGAACTGGATCGAGGGGGGCAGATTTACTACCTTCACAACCGTGTGCAAAGTATTTATGATCGTTGTGTTGAACTGGAAAAAATTGTGCCTGAAGCTCGGGTGCGTGTCGCCCATGGGCAGATGCCTCCGAATGAGCTGGAAACCGCCATGTTGGATTTTGCCAATAAGCAGTTTGATATTTTGGTTGCCACGACCATTATTGAAAGTGGGGTGGATATTCCCAACGCCAATACGTTAATCATTGACGATGCGGACCGTTACGGCCTTGCTCAGTTGTACCAAATCCGTGGAAGGGTGGGGCGAAGTGATGTACAAGCCTACGCTTATTTGTATCACGATCCTGACAAGCTCCTCACAGAAGACGCCAAAAACCGTCTGCGGGCTATTCGAGAGTTCACCGCCTTAGGCAGTGGTTACCAAATCGCCATGCGAGACATGGAAATTCGTGGCGTAGGAAATCTTCTTGGCGCTGAACAACACGGCCATATGATGCAAATCGGGTTTGAAATGTATTGTGAATTATTGAATCAAGCGGTAGAAGCGGCTCACAAAGGCGAACGCCTTGAAGAACAGAGCCAAGAACCTGCCGTCATTGATTTAAACGTCACGGCCTTTATCCCTGAAACTTATGTGGGTAGCCGAGACGTTAAACTGCAAGAATACCGTCGCTTAGCTGCTGCCAAGAGCGAAACGCAGTTGGATTTAATCGTCGCTGAATGGCAAGATCGCTTTGGCAAGGTGCCTGCGCCTGCCAAGCAGTTGGTGCATTTGGCTCGCTTGCGGGTGCAATCGACTGAATTGGAGATTCCTTTGGTGCGAAGTGATGAAGAACAGCTTAAAATTAGCGTTTCCTACGGCCTAAAACAATGGATGCACTTACAACAGATTCTGCCCACAGGCATGGCGTCTAAATTAAGATGGGTAGCTCCCGCCAAATCAAACGAAGGCCACAGTTTTTCCACCTTGCACTACAAACACATGGGGGCCAGTGGCGAACGCTTATTGCAGTTTGTGACTGAACTGTTTAGGGCTTTATTGGACTTAAAGAAAACAGGCCAGATCCAAGAAGCGGTGGAGGCTTCCATCCCCCAGGAACGCTACACGGGGGCGAGAACGTCTGTTAAAACCACTACTGTGGAAGAATCTAAGTCTCAAGCCAATCGAAATAAATCACTGGCTGAATCTGAAGCGCGCACCGCGGCTCGTTTTCGTTCCCTGCGTGGCTATTAGCGATAAATCGAAATCAGAGGGATGCGTCCTTGTGTGGCGTCACCAAAAAGCGACTCAATGCGTTGAGCCTCGTCTTCACTAATCGTCTTCAACACACGACTTTCCACAATCGCTTCTCCATGGTTCCCCCGATTTTCCACCAGCCAGCTCATGGGGTAAGGTCGCTTGGGCGTATTGAGCTGAATCTCGTCTAAATCCAAATCCTTCACCAGCTCAACCAAGGCATCCACATCGTCGTGATTGGTGGGCATAAACATACATTGCAAAGAAAGCTTGCCGTCATACGACTGACGCAAAGCCTTAATCCCTGAGACAATCGACGCCATATCAATGCCCGCCACAGGACGGTTCATCCGCTGTAAAACGGCATCGCTCGCCGCATCGAGCTTACACGCCACGTGATCCGCATAGTGGAGATCTGCTCGTACCGCAGGGTCGTTCAACAACGTCGCATTGGTTAAAACCGTACTGGGTTTCGCCGTATATTCACGAATCACTTGCAACACTTCCCCAAGATTCAAAGCGAGCGTGGGTTCGCCGTTGCCTGAAATGGTTACCAAATCGGCTTTTTCCCAGTCGCTTAAACGTAAATCACGCTCCACCTTTTCAGTCGGTACATAGATTTTACGTTCCGCCGTCTTCACCTGAATATCGCCTAGTTGACAGTACACGCAATTAAAGGAGCAAATCGAATGATTCAAGAGCAAATCCACCCCCAAGCTTGAACCCAATCGCCAGCTTTTTACAGGCCCGTAAATGCAAGAAGGCCCCGATTCTACAGCGTCAAAATCCACTAAGTTTGTTTGAATAGGATGGCGGGACATGAAAGACCTCCTTTGCTCGGATGTGTTTATGCTAACATAAAGTCATTCAAACTTCAAAGAAAGGAAACGTTGCCATGAACGTGGAATACATTCTAATTGCAGGCGCCAGCGGTAAAATGGGCATGCCCTTTGTGGCCACGTGCTTAGATGATGACGCCCTGTGCTTGGTGGCGACGACGAGCCGTCGTTTGGCGGGGACGAAACTCCATCCGCAAGCAGATGTTCAGGCTTATACCACGGTCGAAGAGGCGATTGCTCATGCCACGCATGCGCCGACGGTCGGGGTGGAGTTGACGCACCCAAGCACGGTGTATGCCAACGTGCTTGCGATGATTGAAGCCGGTATTGCCCCTGTAATTGGGGCCACTGGCTTAAGTCCAGCACAAGAAAAAGAAATTGACGCCCAACTTAAGGCAAAAAAACTGGCGGGCTTGCTGGTGCCCAATTTTTCGATTGGGGCGGTGTTGATGATGCGTTTTGCGGCAGAAGCGAGTCGTTATTTTGACCATGCTGAAATCATTGAACTTCACCACAATCAAAAAGCAGACGCTCCGAGTGGTACGAGCCTTCGTACGGTTGAAATGATGCAAGCCGTGCGTCCTGATTTTGGTGGAACCAATGGCGTGGAACATGAAACGCTTACAGGAGCCAGAGGCGCCACGTCTAAAGGGAACATCCACGTTCATTCGGTTCGCCTACCGGGGTTGGTGGCTCATCAAGAAGTGTTGTTTGGCGACATGGGGCAAATGCTCAGTCTTCGGCATGACAGCTTTAACCGTTCATGCTTTATGGCAGGCATTGCCTTGTGTTGTAAAAAAGTACGCTTGCTTGAAAGTGGCTTACACCACGGTTTAGAAACCGTTCTTTCGCTTTAGGAAGCCACCTTGTCTGTCGCCGCTTTTTCTTCGGGCGCTGAAACTTCTTCAGGGGTGTTCACCACTTTTAAAATGGTTTTTTGTTTCACCATTTCAGGGGTAATGTGAACCGAGGTTAAATCTTTACGGCTGGGGGCTTCATACATGAAGTCTAACATAATTTCTTCCACGATCGAACGCAAGGCCCTGGCCCCCGTCTTACGTTTGGCGGCTTCTTGCGCAATGGCTTTGGCCGTGTCTTCTTGAAAAGTCAACGCAATGCCATCCATCGCCAAGAGTTCTTGGTACTGCTTGAATAACGCACTTTTAGGTTCGGTGAGAATACGGATCAAGGCTTCTTCATCCAAAGGTTCTAAAATGGCCAAGATAGGCACTCGGCCCGTAAACTCAGGAATTAACCCAAACTTCACCAAGTCATCGGGTTCGGTTTTCTTGAGGAGTTTGGCATTTTCCAAATCATTTTCATAGGCCGTTTTAGGGGCTTTTTTCACTTCGCTACCAAAGCCAATTTTACTGGTGGCTTCCACGCGACGGGCGACGATTTTTTCCAACCCATCAAAGGCTCCCCCACAAATAAACAAAATGTTATGCGTGTTGATTTGAATAAACTCTTGGTGCGGATGCTTACGTCCCCCTTGAGGTGGGACATTGGCGGTGGTGCCTTCAATCATTTTTAGCAAGGCTTGTTGTACTCCTTCACCCGAAACGTCTCGCGTGATACTGGGATTTTCGCTTTTACGAGAAATTTTGTCGATTTCGTCAATGTAAATAATGCCTCGTTCCGCTTTAGCAGGATCATAATCGGCGGCTTGGTACAAGCGCAGTAAGATATTTTCAACATCATCGCCCACATAGCCGGCTTCAGTCAGGGTGGTGGCATCTGCAACAGCAAAGGGAACGTCTAAGTATTTCGCGAGTGTTTGAGCCAACAAGGTTTTCCCGCTTCCTGTGGGGCCAATAAGCATGATGTTTGATTTTGAAATTTCGACTTCTGAAGTCGATTCAGTGTCTTGTTTCTGTTTAACCGCGTAGTTAATGCGTTTATAGTGATTGTACACCGCCACAGACAAGATCTTCTTCGCTTCTTCTTGACCAATGATGTGTTCATCCAACAACGCTTTGAGTTCTTTGGGCGTGGGCAGGTTTTCAATCATGGTCAAGGCGGTTTCTGGGGCATTGGGATCTTTTTGAACCGCTTGAGTCTTGGCAAATTCGAGGAACTCTTCTGCTAAAATATCGTTGCACAATTCCACACATTCATCACAAATAAAGACTTCAGGGCCTGCAATGAGTTTTTTGACTTGGTCTTGTGTTTTACCACAGAATGAACATTTTAAGCGAGTTTCTTCTGATTTTGACATAGGGGGTGGAACTCCTGCTCCTTAAACAATAATAAAGACTGGAATGGTGTTTGAATTCCAGTCTTTGTTGGCCTTGTATGAATCAAACGCATCATCACGTCCTTCAATCAAGACGACCTAAAGCTTGGTAATGACTTTGTCAATCATGCCGTACGCAACGGCTTCTTCAGGGGTCATAAAGTAATCACGATCCGTGTCTTGTTCGATTTTTTGAATCGACTGCCCCGAATGTGACGCCATAAGTTGATTTAAGGTACGTTTTAAACGACCAATTTCAGCCGCTTGAATTTCAATATCGGACGACTGACCTTGAGCCCCCCCCCATGGCTGGTGAAT
Organism: Vampirovibrionales bacterium; assembly: GCA_044348005.1. Taxonomy (GTDB): domain Bacteria; phylum Cyanobacteriota; class Vampirovibrionia; order Vampirovibrionales; family JAJTHC01; genus JAJTHC01. The sequence goes on from JBIKTR010000007.1 coordinate 63,475, forward strand.
CATAATACGGGCATGAGGCAACGCCATCCGCTTGCCTTTTTCTCCGCCAGAAAGCAGAAAAGCACCCATTGAACAGGCTTGACCCAAACATATGGTGGAAACATTCGCACGCACATGCTTCATGGTGTCGTAAATCGCCAAGCCCGCAGTAACACTACCACCGGGGGAGTTGATGTAGAGCATAATGTCTTTTTCAGGGTTTTCAGAATCGAGCAACAGTAGTTGAGCGATAATGACATTGGCGACGTTATCGTCCACCCCTGTGCCTAAGAAAATAATACGTTCACGCAACAAGCGGGAAAAAATATCAAAAGAGCGCTCTCCACGACTGGACTGCTCAATGACCATAGGAATTAGAGCCATTTGCTCTTGAAAGTTAGACATCATCATCACGATTTCGTCTCTCCTTAAATCTCTTCTAAAACGTTAGACGCCTTAATCCTAATACAAATAACTTCACTATTGTAACAAAAAATTTGAATTAAGGCGACATCCCAACCCTTTTTCCCCCGCCTAAACGAAGCGCGGGTTATTCGGCAGGACTTGTCACTTCTTCAGTGGCTGAAACTTCATCAAGAGCAGGCACGACCTCTTCCTTGGGTTCTACCCAAGAAAAGGTGGCTTTTTCAAGCAAAAGATTCACCACTTTCTGCGCCAAGAGTTGATCCAACAAGGCTTGACTGCCATTGGGCTGATTCGAAAGTTGACGCAAAATGGAGCGTTCATCCGTTCCTTGAGCTTCTGCGATTTCAGCAATTTGTTGATTGAAATCTTCTTCGCTAACAGTTACTTGATGCAACTTTGCAATTTCTGCAAAGGCAAGGCTTGTGCTAATACGCTGAATGGCTTCATTTTTAAAGCTTTCGCTCATTTCTTCTGTACGGGCTTGTAAAAATTCATTGAAGTTTAAGCCCTGTTGATTAAAACGTTGGCTCATGTCTTCAATAATGGATTCCACTTCGCGTTGAATCATGCCTTTAGGCAAGTCGATTTTTGTGGCCTGAACCAGAGCATCTACCACAGCGCGCTGCTTGCGGAAGGTTTCTTCCCGTTCATTACGGGTTTGAATAGTTTTGGCTACATGTGCTTTTACGTCAGCAACGGTTTTAAACTCACCTAACTTTGGCGCTGTTTCATCACTTAGTTCTGGGGTTACATAGTGTTTGATGGCCTGAATTTTAATTTCAAAACTCACGACTTGATCCGCCAATTTTGCATCAAAATAATCTTCAGGGAATTGGACATCGATACTAAAAGGCGCCCCCACTTCTTTACCGAGCAGTTGAACGGTAAAGGAATCTAGGAAGTTATTATTGCTTAAATCCAGTTCGAATTCTTCGGCTTTACCACCCGCGAATTCTTCACCATTTAAACGACCCGTAAAGTCTAGCACAATTACATCGGTACCTTCCACCACGTTACGATTCGTAACGGCTTGTAGGCTTGACATCCGTTCTAAAAGGGCTTGTATTTCTTTTTCTTCAGCATCGGCTATTGGGGTCAACTTTTCCACTTCAACAGAAAGCGCCAAGCCTTCAGGCAAATTCACCGTAGGGCGAATATCCACTTCAGCCACCAAGCGAATGCCGTCTTGCAAGTTGAACTCCAGTTCCACTAAACGAGGCTGGGCCACTACATCGAGCTTCTGTTCGCTAATGACATCTGCAAAAACATAAGGCAAGTAACGATCCAGCGCTTCTTGTTTAATCACGTCTTCCCCGACGGTTTTTTCAATCATGCGAAGCGGGGCTTTGCCACGACGAAAGCCATGAATGTTCACGCGCTGCCCTACACGACGGCACGCTTTGTTAAACTCTTGCTGAGCTTGTTCAGCAGGCACATGAATCGTTAATTTAACCGCAGAAGATTCAATGGGTTGAAGTTCGACTTTCATTATAATTCCTTCCAAAACGTGCAGGACGCCTTAACCAATAAATACTTTACGAATAGCATAGCACAAATACTTATTTTAGGAATAGTTTTGTACTGAGCGACGTTGTTTTTTAGAACTCTCTAAAGCCTTCTACAAAACTGTAAAAAGTAAATATAAAAATAAGCGGGAGACGAGGCTCGAACTCGCGACATCTTCCTTGGCAAGGAAGCATTCTACCACTGAATTACTCCCGCTTATATAAGCGTTATATTTAATTGTTAAACAACGATTGAAAAAAGGTGTATTTCTTTCAACACCTATTAGTTTATCTAATCAATCAAAATGTGCAAGCTTTTTTTGAAAGCGTCGCTCACAAAAAAAACCACTTCATAGTGCCTGTGTTACATTTTGGTGAAAATGCGACCATCGGCTTGCACCTGCCCAAAAAATACCTTGTGATTAAATCCGCTTTGCTTGACTTTAATCATATCCCCAACTGCTCCATTTTGCAGGGCTTGAGCATCTAACACCATACGAATAGGACGGGTGCTTTGGTGGACTTCTAGCACTAACTTCACCGCCTGATTCATTAAAACCGCAGGCGGGGTTTTCACCTGAAATTTAGTGAGCAACTGCCCTTGGCTTAAATTCGTACGAGCAATGGCTGAAGGAGTTAAGTCACTTAAAAGTAGTTGGTTTGCGTCTCTTAGGCTTACAATGCTTGAGGTTCGTTCCAAATGCCCCGTCAAACAAGCCCCAAAGGGAAGGGATTCTTTCACTCGCCAAGCCAACACCTGTTTTTGTACCATTAAAGGTAAAATCAATGTGGTTTGACGATGAGACTCTTCCCCTTCAAGCAAAAGGCTCACGTTGCCATAGCCTTGCTGAAAGACCGAAGCATCCACCCCGCCATTTAACTGAAGGCGAAAAGGTTCCCCTTCAAGCAGTTCAAGCGAACGAAACTTACGAGTCGCTGGTACATTGATCCCCAACACAACATTACAAGGGGTAAGGTGTTGAGATTGACAATACGATTGTGTGAACGTTTCCAACAAAGGCCTTATTTTTTCATGCAAGGTGGGAGCCTTCACCCATTGTTCTGCATGCGCCACAGGATTAACGCCCCAACCTCCCACAAGGTAAAGGTATAAAAGATTAAACAGCACAACGGCCTGTAGAGATGGTTTCACGATACAATCCTAAAAATTAAGACGCTTCTACCCCGCCTTTTAGACGATTTGATTGATGGTTTGAAGCATTTGATCGCCGGCTTGCATGACTTTTGAATTGGCTTCAAACGCCCGTTGGGCGGTAATTAAGTTTATCAGTTCTTCTACAATTTGCACGTTGGAGTTTTCTAAAAACCCTTGCCCAATGGTGGTGCGAGCAAATTCGCCTTGCCCCAACTGCCCCACAATCGGATCCCCCGAAGACGGGGTGCGGACATAGATGTTGCGCCCTTGGGCTTCAAGTCCCGAAGGGTTCGCAAAGCGTGCCAGCTGTATTTGCCCAATTTCTTGAAAGTTGCCCGTGGAATCGCGAATGCTCACAGAGCCATTGGCCCCGATGGAAACTTCGGTGGAATCTTGAGGAATCGTCATTTGAGGGATGAGCGGGTAACCGTCTGTCGTTACAATGGTGCCGTTGGCGTCTCGCTTGAAGGAACCGTCTCTTGAATAGCCGACTTGTCCGTTGTCTAACTGAATCTGAAAAAAGCCGTCGCCTTGAATGGCCATGTCTAAGGGGTTGGCGGTTTGAATAACAGGGCCGTTAATAAAGTCCCGCTGAGTGGCAGAAATACGTGTGCCTAAGCCCACTTGCACACCAACAGGGTCAATGGTGCCTTGGCTACCTAAGGAACCAGGGGACGAAAAGGTTTGGTTAATGAGATCTTGAAATTCGGCACGACTTTTTTTGTAGCCTATGGTGTTGACGTTTGAAACGTTGTTGGCAATAATGTCCATATTAAACTGTTGCGTGGTTGCACCAGTGGCGGCGGTATAAAGCGATCTTAACATCTACAGTCTCTCTCTTTAATTATAGGTGGATGTGGCAACACTTTTGAAACTTGAATGAAGTCATCCAAATTTACTATGACGCATCCGCCCCCCTGTCGCCTTCACCTAAAGGTGTATTCTAATGCCCATTCAAAAATTCAATAGCGTCTGGCGTAAGTTTCTACCCAATCACCTTACTCTTACTGCTCTTAAGCCTCAAAGATTCTTCATTGTGAGAAGACGGATGGACAGAAGCCGTTTTAAGCGAAGGATGCTTAGACGAAGCCTTTTGAACTTGTTGGAGATGCTGTTTACGACGCGCAATAGGATTTAAGGTTTGATGATGCGTTCTTTCCCACCACGCCACCAGAGGCGCGCCTAGAATGAAGGTTGCTCCAAGAATATCCGCCACAAAAGAAAGATCCGCGTTTAACAAGTCCCAAAAGCGTTTTTCTTTGGGGACAGGTACCATAATCCCATTTGTATTGCGTTCAAACAGCAATTTGTATTTGCGATAGGGCGTCCTTAAGGCTGAACCTACTCGATATAAACCCAGTAACCAATCGTTTGACCAACTCGCTGACCCTACGGCTTCTAACAATGTTCCTGAAGCTTCTTGTATGCCGAGTGCTTTAAATTGTTGACTTTCTTTTTTTGTTTCACCTGTGCGACCATAAATTTGTTTTGCCGAACATAAAGCCCCTGCTGTTTGAAGCAAGTTAGATAGCATTAACCATGAACGAGTCAAGACGTTGGTGATTTTATCAATCCCGACCATGTGTGTTAAAACTTCTGCCCCCACACCTACAATGCCTCCATAAGCCCCTGTGTTCGAAACATGGTAAATGTTTTCAAGTGCTTTAAAATTTCGCAGATCTCCATCAGGATGAATCTTTACATTAAAGGCGTCTGGTACGTTTATGCGATGAGAAGGTGTGGTGATTTTCTTAACTAGTTCGCCAGCCAGTGCTTGTGTGGCGTGTAAGGTGCTAGTCATTTTACGCCCTGCGTTATGCAGATCCTTCAGTACATAATCCGCAAAGGCTTTTAGATTTTCTTTGTCACCAGAGGTTTGTTGGAAGGTCAACGTTCGCCCAAGGAGTCCAAAGTTTAACCATTCCTTCATGCCGTTTAGCCCAGTCGTTGTATAGCTAGGCACTGTATGACCCGCCATTTGGGCTTGTTTGTCTGCAGCGTTAATTTGTTCATTATAACCGACCGCTGCGTCTGCCATTTCTGCCAAATGATTGGCCACCAACATGAAGGCTTTGGCGTAAAAACCATGAGACATAAAGACAGCCGGGAAAGAAGCCAGTAAGCTCAGATTCCCTACAATCAAGGTGGGGTTGTCGTAGCCAATGGCGTTTTTAAAGCCGGTAAGGGTTTTAAGGGCTCCCACGCCTGCGTAAAGGGCATAGCCTGCGTTGGTCATCCAATGCGATTTCTTTTTGGCAGACGGATTTGCTCCCCTCTTTTTTTGATGCGGAGCGGTGGAGAAAGCGGGGGGAGTCACTGGGGGGGGCGTGGCGGGCAATGACGAAAACGCCACCTTGTCCAAATCCGTTGGGTAGGTGACTGGCGTAATATAGGGGGAGTCAGAGTAAAGAGGTTTACGCAGTCGTAAACATCGTACAGAATCACTCATCAGACAAGCGTTTCCTATAAATATCAAAATAAGGGGATGTACCCGTAAGGTAATAAAATTAAGCCTTTAATAAAAAAGGTGCATCACATTCGTGTTGTAGAGAAAAGGAAAGAAAACGCAGTCATTTATTATAAATTCAATCATAAAGTTTGTGTAAGTAGCATTTAACGTAACATAGACATTAAACGATGTAAACCCTTTTCTGTGCTAAACACAGGAATAAAATTTCAGTGGACTTTACATATTTTCGGTTATAATGTAGGTATCTTTTTGTTTCATTGTCCTAATCTATTAGAGGAACTCTGCTCGTGGCTCGTAAAACCCCCCTTGAAAAAATTCGTAACATCGGTATTGCTGCTCACATTGACGCTGGTAAAACCACCACAACTGAGCGTATTTTGTTCTATTCAGGCAAAGTGCACAAAATTGGTGAAGTTCACGACGGCAACGCCGTGACAGACTGGATGGAACAAGAACGCGAACGCGGGATTACCATTACGTCTGCCGCGATTACGACGTCTTGGAAAGACTTTCAAATCAACATTATTGACACCCCCGGCCACGTGGACTTCACCATTGAAGTCGAACGTTCCTTGCGTGTTTTAGACGGCGTTTGTGCCGTGTTCTGTTCAGTGGGGGGTGTTCAGCCTCAATCTGAAACCGTATGGCGTCAAGCGGATCGCTACAAAGTGCCTCGTATGGCCTTTGTCAACAAAATGGACCGTACTGGGGCAAACTTCACCCGTGTCGTGGCTCAAATGCGAGATCGCTTAAAGGCCAATGCCGTGCCGATTCAGTTACCCATTGGCGCCGAAGAAAACTTCTTGGGCATGATTGATTTAGTGGAGTTTAACGCCATTCGTTTTTATGACGATATTGGTAAAGATATTCGTATTGAAGCAATCCCCGCCGATATGCTGGATGATGCGACGATTGCTCGTGAAGTGTTGATTGAAGCGGTTGTTGAGCATGACGACGTTTTAATGGATCGCTACTTGGGTGGTGAAGAAATTAGCGTTGCTGAGCTTAAAAAAGCCTTGCGTCAAGCGGTGATTGATGTCAAAATTGTGCCTGTTCTTTGTGGAACGGCCTTTAAAAACAAAGGCGTTCAACCGTTGTTGGACGCTGTTGTGGATTACTTGCCAGCCCCTAATGACGTGCCTCCGATTGAAGGGGTAGCGATGGATCACGAAACCAAAATTGTGCGTCATTCTCGAGATGACGAGCCCTTTTCAGCGCTGGCCTTTAAAATTATGACCGACCCCTTTGTCGGGCGCTTGACGTTCTGTCGTGCGTATAGCGGGGTGATGAGTGGCGGAAGCTACGTGATGAACGCCACCAAAGGCAAAAAAGAACGGGTTAGCCGTATTGTGCAAATGCATGCGGATTCACGTGTGGAAATTGATGAAGTACGCGCTGGCGATATTTTCGCTTGTGTGGGCTTTAAAAATACCACCACAGGAGACACCCTCACCGCTGAAGGGCAAGAAGTTATTTTGGAATCGATTTTCATTCCAGAACCCGTTATTGAAGTGGCCATTGAACCCAATTCCAAGGCGGATCAAGACAAACTTTCCATGAGCTTGATTAAACTAGCTGAAGAAGATCCGACCTTCCGTGTGCGTGTGGATGAAGAATCCTCTCAAACCGTTATTGCGGGGATGGGTGAACTTCACCTTGAGATTATTGTGGACCGCTTATTGCGTGAATTCAAAGTCAACGCGAGCGTCGGTAAACCTCAAGTCGCCTACCGTGAAACGATTACCAAAATGGTTGAAGTGGAAGGCAAGTTCGTGCGTCAATCCGGCGGACGCGGTCAATTTGGTCACGTCTGGTTGCGTTTGGAACCGCTGGAGCGCGGCACGGGTTACGTCTTTGAAAATAAAATCGTCGGTGGGGTGGTACCCAAAGAGTTTATCGGGCCTGTTTCCAAAGGGGTTGAAGAAGCCCTTAAGGGAGGCGTTATTGCTGGGTTTGAATTGATCGATGTTAAAGCCACCTTGTATGACGGTAGCTACCACGATGTTGACTCGAGCGAAATGGCCTTTAAAATTGCGGGTTCCATGGCGTTAAAAGCCGGTGTGCCTAAAGCAGGGCCTCAGTTGCTTGAACCCACCATGAAGGTGGAAGTCGAAGTGCCTGATGACTTCATGGGTGATGTCATCGGTGATCTTTCCAGCCGTCGTGGACGCATGGAAGGCATGGATTCTATTGCAGGAACAGGCAGTACGGTAATTCGTGCGACGGTTCCCTTAGGTGAGATGTTCGGCTACGCCACCGATTTACGTTCTAAAACACAAGGGCGTGGTACCTTTAGCATGGAGTTTGCACACTATGAACCGATGCCTAACAACTTGGCTGAAGCCATGGCCAGTAAATTCAAAGGGCATTCGGTTGAAGCCTAGTATTTGCTGTTAAAATCGAGTTTAGGGCGATAAAACGCCCGCCGTCAACAGGGATGCATTGTACAACAGAATGCATCCCTATTGTTTGACGCCATATGACGCCAAGGCGAGTGACGAAACTCAAGAAAAAATGGTGTGTTCTAAGCTCTCGAAAAAAGATGGGTTCTAAGCTCTTTTGAAGAAAAATGAGGGGTTTGAAACATTTGCTTATATAATGAGTATACTGCTTGTTCAGGAGTGTGGTTGGGCTTAGCGTCCTGACTACACTTACGAGTGTACAGATGTCACACCCTTTAGCCAAAAGCTGTTTTTGTTTTCTTACTTAGAGGTTTATGGTGAAAAAAATCCCCCTTAAAGTCTTAAATATCTTTCAGGAATTACACGAACTCTTTGGGACGCCTCACTGCCCCAAGTGTAAAGGGCTGCAAGAACGCTATGAACTCTGCCCAAACTGTTGTCAAACCCTGGGGTTTAAACCTGAATGTATCCATATTCAGCCAGGCAACCACCCTGTTTGGCAACTCTTTACGTGGAACCGTCGGATTCAACGTATTTGGTATGGGGTAAAATTTCACAAGCGTTATGGGCCGTTGTTTTTGATTGAAATTGCGTTTCAACAGGCCCTTGCCATGATTCCCCCCCTTGAAGATGGACCCCCTGTTTGGGTGCTTCATCCCCCTGTGCAAGCCAACAAGCCCAATGTGTTTGCGTCTTTTTTAGAACCGCTCTGCCAAAAACAAGGCTGGCGTTACATGCCCCAAGCCTTTGCGTTTCAACCGCTTTCGGAACAGTCAACCAGTGGCCCCAAGGCGCTTCATCATAGCCAAAGTCGTCTAGAACGAAAACGATTACTTCAAAACCGTTTCACACTGGATCCTTCTTTTGTAGAAGCGTTGAGCCATCAGGCCATTCAACCCACCCTGATTGTGGTGGACGACTTTATGACAACAGGCCTAACGCTTTCCACGTGTTTTACGCTTCTACAAAACGGCTTGAATCAATACGAAAAAGCCCAGTCTCCCCCCAATCACGCCATTTGTGATAAAATAGAAACTATCCAAGCCCTGATTCAGGCCATCGTGATTACAGCGGTTCCCAACACGTCCGCCGTGTAGCTTGACCTTTTATTTAATTGTATAGGACGCTTTCCCATGACTTCTTCTAAACAAACCCCAACAAATCCTCTCAAAATTGGCATGATCGGCTTAGGGACCGTGGGCCAAGGCACGTATAAGCTCATTCAACGCTTGCCACGCCTTGCTGTTGCAGCCATTGCGGTGCAGAATCTCGACAAAGAACGAGGCATCGACGATTTGGATACCTCACTCTTAACGTTGGATGCTCATGCGGTGGCGGTGCACCCTGATATTGATATTTTGATTGAAGTCGCTGGAGGCGTAGAAGGCACGAAAGAATTGCTTGAATCCGCGATTCGCGCAGGCAAGCACGTGGTAACGGCTAATAAGGCCTTGATTGCTCAACATGGGCCCGAACTCTTTGCGCTCGCGAAAAAGCATGGGGTGAGTCTCTTGTTTGAAGCGGCGGTTGCGGGCGGCGTGCCGATTGTCACGCCTTTAAAAATGGGCTTGGCGTCCAATCGCATTGAAGAAATTGCAGGCATTTTAAATGGCACGACCAACTATATTTTAACGCGTATGATGCAAGACGGCTGGACGTACGAAGACGCCTTGGACAAAGCCAAAGCCTTGGGCTACGCCGAAGCCGACCCCACCAGCGATGTTGAAGGCTTTGACGCGGCCTATAAAATTGCGATCTTGGCAGGGCTTGCCACAGGACATTGGGTGAATGTCAAAGATATGACGGTGGAAGGCATTACGCCAATTACCCCACGAGAAGTGGAGTATGCCAAGCAGTTTGGCTATACCATTCGCTTGGTGGCGTTGGCTCGTTTGAAGAATGAACGCCCCGATGTACGGGTGCATCCGATGTTGGTGCCAAATGCGCATCCGCTTTCAAGCGTGCATAATGAGTATAACGCCATTTGGGTGCGTGGCGATGCCGTCGGTGATGCCATGTTTTCAGGCAAGGGAGCGGGTGAGCTTCCCACCGCCAGTTCAGTCATGGGCGATGTTTTGGCGATTGTGGCGGATTTAGAAGCCGGCAACGCGAAAACGGTGGCAGGGATGGTTTTAGACTTGAAAGAGCCTGCGGTGCTACAGCCTATTGGTGAAACGACGAATCGTTATTATATTCGTATGACCACTGCTGACGAACCGGGGGTTTTGGCGGCGTTGGGCACGGCCTTTGGCAATGCTGGCGTGAGTTTGGAATCCTTTTTGCAGTTGCCGAATCCGCAGAACAATCCGCACACGAGCTTAATGGTGGTGACGCACATCGCTCAAGAATCCGCCGTGCAAGAAGCACTATCCGCCATTCGTTCTCTCGCTTCGACGCATGCGGTGGACTGTGTGCTTAGGGTCTTGTAGTCGAATATAGTGTTTTAAATAATTTCCCCTACAGTATCTATACTTTGTCGCTACGATTATTTTGTTCAGTCATGTAGGTCTATCTACACTTCTTCACAAAATAATCTAGGCTCCTCGTCTAGCCTACTATACGGAAAACTCTTTAAATACTATATCAGAAACTCGCAGAAGAATTAAAGGACACAGACCCATGTACACAGGCATTTTAAATCAGTATCAAGACCTCTACGGCTTTGCGGATGACTACCCCTTCGTGAGCCTTCATGAAGGCAACACGCCTCTCAGCCCCGCCCTGCAACTGGCCAATGGCCTAGGCGTGAAAGTCAGCAGGTCTATCGCTTAACGTTGGGGGTATTATTGTAGAAAACGCTGGTTTGTTCACCCACCGCAGGAGCTAATGGAAGTTTTTCCACAGAAGCAACGGCTTCAGTTTTTTCTCTTGCAGCGTTGTCTGCGTTTTCTTGCTTGGTGATAAGAGGCATACCGCAAATGTACATTTCATTTAGCCGTGAACCGAACTGATCCAACGCAAAGCCCCATGTATATGCACGCGCCGCTGAACCCAGTGTGGCAAGTAACGAACCGGGGATCAACAATTTACTAAGCCAATGGGTACCTTGTAACCCACTATGAAACCAGCTATAGTTGACGATCAGCGCACTTAATCCACCAATGATGTTAAACAATAAGAGGCCTGTGCTTTCAAACGAAGAAACGGTGGCGCCCAAAATGCCAAAAATACCCGCAATTGAAAAGAAGAGGCCTCCAAAGCGACGACTTTTCCACAAACTTTTGCTTGAAAGGACTGCTGGCACGGGAGGAAGTCCCTCATCTCTTAACAAAGCACGTAACGGCCAACCTGCAATTTGAAAGACGCCTTCGGTTCCTACTTTTAAGGCAATCAATACATCGGTAAAAATAAAGGCACCGAGTTCTAAGAAGCCTGCAAAAGAGCCCAGCTTCGAAAAGTCGAACTCGCGTTTTTGATCCATCGCGATATTGCTCATGCCAAAGAACAAAAAGCCCACCATGAAAATGAGAATTCCACGATAGAGGATGTTTTCAACATCTGAGGCGATGGCCATCCACATAACAAAGAAAGCGACCCCTGCAAGGGCTAGAGAAGGTTGTTTGCTGTGCCAACCGCTTCGAATCATAGCAGGTGCGGCCACAATCGGACCAATTGACATCAATACGCCAGCCAAGCCCTTCACTGTGAGGTTGGGATCTTTATAAAAGGGGAAGTCGATATTTTGTATAAGGGTAATATCTTGATGAAAGAGAATCGTTCCTAGCAATAAGCTAGCCCCCACCCAGCCGACAAATTGACCCCCTAGGGCAAGAACGTAATCTCCAAAATTAGGTTTTTCAATACTCATGATTACAAATAGACCTCTATGAATTAGTAGTAAAAAGCACGACAAAGCACGTTATGTGAACAACAATTTTTACCATGCTAACACAACTCACTGTTTTTGGCTTGCGATTGTTACGTGTTATCTTACGATTGTTACGTCTTATATAGAAAGCTGAGCAACAGCCGTTTTAGCGCATAAACTCAATCGAACATTCAAAGGTGCGATCACACGGAAAGCGAGCTTCAATGCGTTTATGGCCTAAAGCGAGTGTGTTAAGAATCCACTGCCCATGACGTAGTAAAGCATCTGTCAGATGTACGCGATCCAACGGGCGATTCGTTAATCGCCATATATGACGCACCTGGCTTTGAAAGACGCCGTCATCCAAGAAGCGCGTGGCCAGTGTTTTTCGATGACGAGAACCAGATCCCGTGCCATATTTGTGGGCATACACAACCCCTAAGCCCATGGCCAAGGCTGAACCGATGGCATTACCAGGGGTGTTCCAAGCGGCATAGCCCGCCAGTTGTGGAAGAATATCAGGTTCATCTTTAATCGCTTTAAGAAGAAGAGGATCCGCCCCATTGGCGTAGGCGACATCGACTAAAACAACCGCTTTACCTTGTGCGACGGCTTCTGTGGCAAGGGCCAGTGTTTCATACGCGTCGTTCATGGTGGTGTCGGCGGGGGTGGCATCACCGTGATCTCCCATGCGGTAATGAGGCGCATGTACGATAAAGACTAAATCGGCTTCTTCAAGTTTTAAAACGGCTCGTGAACCCGTGGCTTTAATGCGCTGGTAAATCACATTTTTGATCGGTTGACCGTCAAATTTCGCCATCGCTTCTAGCGATTGAGCCGATTTTACACAAACGCCCAATGAATCTTGTAAACATTCTTCTAAGGCACGAATAAGCAAGGTGTGGGCCACTTCGTCTGCCCCCGTTTGCACGTGGGCAAATTCGGTGAGTTCAAGGGTTTCAATGCGGGCGCGAAGGGTGTCGGCTTCATAAACATTTAGGCCGTATTCTCCGCGATCGTCTTCACAAAATACCAAGTGAGCCAAGCGTTTTTGTTGCAACAGTTGCAACAAACGTAAATTGTGCCAGTGGTTACGTTCACGACGGGTGACAAAATCCTTAATCACTTCTTTGGGCGGAGGGGCTTCTGGCCATTCATAAGAACGCCAGTTTTGCATCAGGATATTTTTTTTATGCAGGTGCTGCGAAAAACGCGAAAGCGTTTCTCCCCATTCGGCCCAATACAGGGGTTCTTCTTCATTATTATTGTAGGTGGGAATGCGTAAAATGCTTGAAAAGCCGTAAATTTTGGGGATGTCCTTTAAAATCGCCAAGCCTTTTTCAAGTTCACGAATGAGATCTTCGTTGGATTCTTCCCCAATGCGACTGGGAATAAGCCCCCCGTAGCTTAATAAATCTAAGGAAACAATCGCGGCTTGAATGGGGTGCTGTTGAACGATGCGTTCCATCCACTGGCGAAGGGGTTTTAGCTGGGCGGGGGTTTTTAGCTTACCGAGTAAATCTGCTGGGGGCAAGAACACTTGAACCCCCGTTAAACGAGCCAAATCCGCTACGGCTGAATGACAGACGGGGCGAGCATCTAAGGGAACAACTAAAAAACAAGGGGCAGTCATGGTGTGAATCTCTTTGTAAAACTTCTAGGTTTATTGTAACATAAAAAAACGAATGCATTCATCCGTTTCAAGCCCCTACCCCTATAACGTATAAAGATTACCCCTAATGAACACAAACTTTTCTGAAAATACTTCTGCCCACACCCCAAAACACTCACCCCAAAGCGCCTTGGAATGGGCAGCTTGGGCGGCTTATCTCGCGGATTCTAAAAAAGCATTAGACATTCAAGTCCTTAAAACCGACAAAGTCACCACGCTGGCCGATTATTTCGTGATCTGTACGGGGCAGTCGAAACCGCAGGCGCGTGCGATTGCGGAAGAAATTGCGTATGCGTTTCGTCATGCGGGTAACACGGCCATGGGTGATGAGCGGGATGTGGCCAATACCTGGTGTTTGTTAGATTTTACCGATGTGGTGGTGCATGTCATGCAACCAGATGCCCGCACCTTTTATGGGCTAGAAACCTTTTGGAACCACGCGGAAGAACTGCCTGCTGAAGAATGGCACGCGGTGGCAGCATCGTTGGGGTTGCTTGACTTACACACCCATGAAGCTTAGCGTTTACAAAGGGTAGCAAATTAGACTTTCGCAGAGCCTTCTATAGGGACTTTTTTTAGCCCATCGTACCGTTGTTGAAGGCTTTTAAGAGATCTGGGTGATGAGCCATTAGGGCGAGTTGTTGCTGGGCTCTTGGTGAGGGGTTTTGTCCTAAGGTGGCAAGGGCTTTTCCTACATCGCTCGATTCAAAGTTAGCGACTTTCGCAAGATTTTCTTCACCAAGTAGCTTAACACCCAAGTCGCCATCCATGCCAGAAAGTTCGCCATACTCATGAGACAGTCCTGCTTTTTCAGGGGCAATGGCGGATTCAATCAAGCCTACCCCCATGCGATGTTTAAAGTCGTCTACATAAGACTTGCCTTTCATTAACGCAAGTTTTGGGTCAAACTCTTCGGTTTGAAGTTCAACATGCCCACCTACAGGCAAGCCGTTGGATCCCATTTCAACAATGGGAGGCCCTGTTCTAATACCGTAGCGTTGTGCCGTTTCATAGTGAGCATCTTCATGTTCCTGAACCCCACGCCGAGTGGCTTCAGGGGCTTTAACCCCATTGGCGTCCACTGCGTCGGCTTCACGTTGAAACTGAGGATTGAAGAAAAACTCTTGACCCCACATCGCAAAGGTATGCGTAGGTTGGTTACTAGTAGGGGTGAAGGTATCCCTAGCGCTTAATTGAACACCCACCTTTGCACCAGTCTGTGGGTACATGGCACCTTGAGTAGGTTGTGTCCTATTCTGTACGTTTCTTTCGTAATGAGCTAAAACAGCAGGGGGAAGACCCTGCGGACCGATGCTTGAAATCCCTAAAGCCATAAGAATTTCCCTTTTTTACGTTGTGGTATAGACAAAATCGTTTGTTCATTCAATACAGGTTAAACCTCTCAACAAAGAGGTTCCATAAGCAATAAAAAGAACAGAAGCCCTGTTGTTGCTCGATTGTTACAATCCTTCACAAAAATGCTTTTTGCCTTGTCCCTCTTCCCTTTGGGAGAGGGTTCTAAAGCTTACCCGCCTTTGGCAATTTGAAAAATCGGCAAGTAAATGGCCGCAAACATAAATAGAATAATTCCCCCGCCCACAACAGTCATCAGCGGTTGAATCATTTCCGTCATGGCGTGCATGGCGGCATCGACTTCATCATCCATAAAGCCAATGGCTTTGTTGAGCATTTTTTCAAACTCGCCTGTTTGTTCGCCAATGGCCATCATTTTAGTCACCATGGGGGGAAAGATGCCTTCTTTTTCAAGGGTTTTAGAAATGCCATTTCCCTTCATTAACGTTTCTTTGGCGGCGGCAAATGCGGTTTGAAAATCAACATTTGGAATCGTCCCCGAAGCTCTGTCTAACGCTTCGCTAAGAATTATTCCCCCGCTTAAGAGCGTGTTTAACGTGGAAATAAAACGCAACGTATACACACGCTTGACGAGCCCCCCGACAAGTGGCAGTTGAATAATCAGGCGATCCACCACAGGTTTCCCCACCCCTTGGCGGTAAATGTTGAACCAAATCACCCCACCCGCTAGGGCTAAAATAACCCCCCACCAATAAGTACACACCACTTTACTGATTGTAATCATTAACGTGGTGATTAACGGAAGTTCTTGCTTTTGATTGGTGAAGAACTCCTGAAATTGGGGAATCACAAAAGTCAACATAATAATAATGACACCCAAAATAATCAAGGCTGCAATGGCAGGCATCGTCATCGCTTTTTTTACTCTGGCGCGAAGCTTGAAGGCTTTATCTCTTAAGTCATACAAGGCAAATAGGGCGTTGTCCAGTTCCCCTGTAGATTCGCCTGTTTTCAATAGGGTAATAAATAAACGATCAAAATTACCTGTTTGAGCCATTGCTTCAGAAAAAAGCTTGCCATTCATCACTTCTTGACGCACTTCTGCTAAAATTTGCTGAAGTTTAGGATTGGTGGTTTGTTGTTCTAAAATAAACAAGGCCTCAATCAACGGGATTCCCGCTTCAAGCACCACGGCCAACTGTTGCGTAAAAACCAGCAACTGTTTTTCAGGTAACCCCAACGAAAAACGAAGCGCAAACTTTTTAAGGGCGTCTTCTGTTCGTTGTTCTTGAATTTCTTCTAACTTTTGAACCAATAGGCCCATGTCTCTAATTTGTTGCTTGGCATGGCGAAGATCTTTCGCTTCTAGGCGAGCATCCACAGGGGCATACGTTCCAGCAGTCAGCGCCTTGTAAGCAAAAACAGGCATGTTCAAAAATCCTTACTTTCTAAGCGATGGGAGACAGGCTAATGCCCCAATGTACGTCGCACTTCTTTGGTGGTCGTCACCCCTAGTTTAACTAAGCGTTTGGCATCATCTAACAACAGCTTCATGCCGTATTGAATGGCAGCGTCTTCAATCGTCACGGAAGAGGCTCCATCATCAATAAGTTGCGCAATTTCACGATTCATTACCATGACTTCATAAATGCCGTGGCGTCCTTTGTAACCAGAATGGTCACACTGAGAACAGCCCACCGCTTCATGGATTTGATAAGGGGCTTCACCTTCTTTGGGGTGACCTAAAAGTTCAAGATCTTCTGGGGAAGGCGTGGTTATTTTTTTACAATGGGGGCATAATGCGCGCACCAAGCGTTGCGCCACAATACCCACCACTGAAGTAGAAACCAAATAAGAAGGGGCGCCCATATCCAACAAGCGGGCTACTGTTTTCGCACAGCTATTGGCATGAACGGTACTTAACACCAAATGCCCCGTCATCGCAGCTTGAAGGGCCGCTTCAAGGGTTTCAGCGTCTCGAATTTCACCCAGCATAATTACATCAGGATCTTGACGGAGCAAGGCGCGTAAAGAAGACGCAAACGTCAAGCCGGCTTTGGGTTGCACTTGCATTTGGTTAATGCCTGCTAAGAGGTATTCTACAGGGTCTTCAATGGTCGAGATATTATGTTCAGGGCTTGCAATGTTTCTTAACGCGGCGTACAGGGTGGTGGTTTTTCCTGAACCAGTGGGCCCTGTCACCAACACCAGACCGTGGGGCGCATAAATCATTTGCGTGAGTCGTTGGAGGTCTTCATCATCCATTCCGAGCTTATTTAATTGCCCCGAATTGGCATTCATTTTCAGAACACGAATGACCATTTTTTCCCCAAAGGAAAGGGGTATCGTGTTAATACGCATATCCACAAAGGTACTGCCATAGGCATGTTTGAGTCGTCCGTCTTGCGGTCGCCGACGTTCAGACACATCCAATTTAGCCATGACCTTCAGCCGAGAAATAATCGCGGGAGCCATTTTTATACTCAAGCTATGAATTTCTTTTAGAATGCCGTCAATACGAAAACGAATTAAAAAACGCTGGGGCTGAGGTTCTAAATGAATGTCTGACGCGCCCTTTTCAATGGCTTCAGTCAACAACACATTTGTAAACTGAACAATAGGGGCAGAATCGGCGTTGACTTCTTGGCTAGAAAGATCTTCTTGTGCTTCTTCTGTATTTAAAAAAGCATCTGTTTCCAGCGCTTCAATCAGTTCTTCAGCGACATATTTGGTGGCAAAATACTGATCAATGATGCTCGAAATTTCTGAGCTTGTAGAAACTTTAGCCACCACACGATATCTCGTCATCAAAGCAATGTCATCTAAAACCCTCGTTTCGTCAGGGTGAGCAATGATTACTTCAAGGCGTTCGGCTTCCGTGTCTAAACGGTGGGGCAACACCAAGTGGGTTTTAATAAAGTTAGCGGGAATTAAGCTGACCACTTCAGGCTTGATGTAAATATCCTTTCCGCGAATGTATTCCATGCCATGCAATTCAGCCAAACACATGCCCAATTGCTCTTCAGCGATGTAACCTGCGCGCGTGACGATGGTGCCCAAGGTAGCCCCCGTCGCTTTGGATTCAGACAAGGCGCCCGCAATTTGTGTAGGCGTTAAGTAGCCTCGTTCAACCAGAATATCGCCAATTCTTCGCGAAGGCACGGAAGATTTTAAGGGGGTGGGGGTTTTGCTTAGTAGGGAATCAGTGCCTTGAGCTTTACTAGGTTTAGCAGGTGAAGTGAGCAGCATGGTATGGCTTTGCACAGGCACTTGAGCGGGGGCTTGTTTGGGTAAGGGCTTGCGGGGGTCCGCTGGGGCTTGAAGCGTTGGGGCAGGCACTTGTGATTCAAGTGGCAAGGGCGTTTGGAGCGTGCTTTTTGGGGGAACGAATGGCGCAGATTCTTCTTTGGAAGTAAGCACCTTGGCCGAAGGAATGCTTTTCTTTTTAAACGAAAGGGGGTTAAAGGCCATGGAACGAGCATCCTTACACATCAATTAGGGTTTACGCTTCTTTTCGACCAATGCAAGGCGAAAATTGAGACGCTCCTTTATGTGGGGGGTGTAGACGTTGTCGTCACTTTTTTAGAACTGTGCTATACTCAAAGAACTGCACATTGCACGAACTTAAGTCTTGTTTCTATTGAGGATTTTAAAACATGAAAAGAAACGTCACCCCCTTGCTAAACGCTTTGTTGGCCTTCGCCGTTATCGCCCCCTGCCCTGCTTTTGCCACGATCCCATTATCTGAAGCGGAACCCCCCTATGCAGAAGGCGTGCCTGTGGGGGGTGCTGTGTCTCTTAGAATGCCTCTAGTCGCCACCGCAACGAAGCCGCCAAGCCTTGCTGGAAGCGTCATTAGCACCCGAGTCAAAACCGTGCGTGTTCGTAAGGACACCGTCTTACGCATGCGCCTTCTACAAGACATCAACACCACCAATGTTCGCGAAGGCGAAGGCTTTACCGCGAGTTTAGATGAAGCCCTATTCGCCAGTGAAGGACGTATCATTCTACCCAAGGGTTCGGTGTTTCGTGGGCGTGTGGTGCAAGTAGTGCCTAGCCAGTTCTTTGGCAAAGGGGCGTCTTTTCGCCTTGATTTTGACCATGTCACGCTTCCCAATGGTGAAGCCCAACCCATTGCCTTGCAAGTGTTTACCGTTAATCAACGTGTTGAAGTGGTGAAGTCGGGGGGGATTATCTATCAAGACCCTGGCTATGCCCAAAAATGGGTTCAAACCCTTGACAAAAGTGGCACTTTAATTAGCGATATAACCCGCAAAGGGTATGAAGCAGGCGTGCAATCTGGCGGTAAGGGCTTAGGGATTGTCACAGGAACTTTTTCAGCCATTGGCGGAAGCCTTGCGGGTGCTGGCTACTTGGTCGGTAAATCCGTATATCACGCGGTGGCCAAAGGTGATGGCGTGCTACTGACCGCCAACGATGCCCTATATGTTCAATTACTGGCGGATACCGATATCGCCTTAAACTAGAGGTGTTGATTCATCCATGTCAAACGCTTTTCCTCCTCAATCTTCCCCCCAAAACGCCGTAGTAGAAGTGTTGCCGGCCTATTTGGTGAACCGTATTGCCGCGGGTGAAGTGGTTGAACGCCCCGCCAGCGTGTTAAAAGAACTGGTTGAAAATAGTGTGGATGCGGGGGCATCTGAAATTAGTGTGACGGTCGACAACGGCGGAAAAACCCTTGTCGTCGCGGACAACGGCTTCGGCATGAGCGCGCAAGACGTGGAGCGTTGCGTGCTAAATCACGCCACCAGCAAAATCAAATCTGCCGAAGATTTAGAACGCATTTTAAGCATGGGTTTTCGAGGCGAAGCCTTAGCGAGTATTTCAGCCATTAGTCGCTTTGAATGTCGCAGTCGGCGGGTGTATGACGCCGATGGCACCTACTTACGCATTGAAGGCGGTAGCCCCCCGAAGATTCAACCTATAGGCACCGCGGTTGGCACCGTTATGCAGGTGGATGATCTGTTTTTCAATACCCCCGCGCGATTAAAGTTCTTAAAGCGTGCTGGTACTGAGCTGAGCTACTGCGATGAAATGGCCAAAAGTTTGGCGTTGTCTCACGTGAATGTAAAAATGAGCTTAACGATGAATGACAAGCCTTGCTTTAGCACAACAGGCACGGGCGATGCCCTTGAAACGGTGCAAGCGCTGTTTAACTTTCGCCCCGAACAATCCGCCCACTTGCTGAGCACACAGTTTGAAGATCGCCTTTCAGGGCTGAAAATTGAAGCGGTTTTTGCGTCGCCTGCGTGCGAAAGTTTGCAGAAAAAATCGAAGAAACACTGGTGGATGATTCTAAACAACCGCCCCATTCGCTGTGCCGTTTTACAACGTGCCATTGCCGCAGCATATGAAAGCCTTGTGCCGTATGGTATGTCTCCCTTTTGCGTGTTGTGGCTCAATATGCCCCCAGACGCCGTAGATGTCAATGTGCATCCCACTAAAAAAGAAGTGCGTTACGCCGATTCAGGACAGATCTATCAATTCGTGTACACCGCATTACGGCGAGCCCTTTCGGCTCATTTCCAACGGGTGTATGGGGTGGAAAATACCCCCTCGCCTGCGCTTATCTCTCCAGCGTCTTCCCCTTTTTTTCAGGGGACTTCACACCAAGCAGGCGTTCTAGCCTTTTCAGGAACCGATTCACCCCCGTATGCTCCGCCATATTCACCCGCTTATTTACAGACTCATGACACCTACAGGCCCACCCAACAGCACTTGGCGGATGTCTCTCCACTGGCGCAAGGGGTTGAAGCGACGGAATGGACAACGGATTCGCCCCCTGATTTTCAGTCGGCTTGGCAGCCTCCTGCGCAAACGCATCCGCACCTTAAGGCTAAAAAATGGCGTGTTATTGGGCAATTGTACACCACGTATATTTTGCTTGAAACGCCTCATGGCTTAATGGTGGTCGATCAACACATTGCCAGTGAACGCTGGTGTTTTGAAGCCTTGCAAGCGCAACATCAATCTAGTGAAACGGTGGTGCAACGCTTTGTAACCCCACTAGAACTGGATTTGAGTCCTGAAGAAGGGGATGTGTTGAAGTCTCATATGAGCCAGTTTGAAGCGGTGGGATTTGCCTGTGAAGTGGTTGATTTGCATCAACTTCAAAAATGGCATGTGTGGGGTGTGCCGGTTTTGTACCCTGAACGAAATACACCGCATAGCCCTGTACATCAGTTAAAACACATGATTGAACAACTCACGCATCAGCCTTCCGCCAGTTTAGACACGGAGCATTTGTATGCGACGATGGCGTGCCACATGGCCATTCGCGCGGGCGATGTGCTAAGCCCCTTTCAGCAAGAACGCGTGGTGGAAGATTGGTTGAGCTGTACCTTGCCGTGGAGCTGCCCGCATGGGCGACCGATTGCTCATACGATTGATGCTCAAGCGTTGAATAACTTTTTTGATCGCCCAAGTTTGCCCGTGAATGCGGGCTTATAAGTGAGCACCCCCCAGTGCCGAGTTGAACGCGGACTGAGAGGGTGCTACAAATGAAATGCACAAGTGCAATCTAGCTATTGAAGAAACCATTTAGGGCGGGTAGGATTCCTTGAAGTCCGGGATTACCCATACTGAAGAACGTCTTGGGATCCATATAGCCGTTGGGGTAGAGCTGTTTGACGATGTCTAGCCCATTGCTTCCAGTGCCGTAGGCGGTGCTTCCATAACCGCCACCGTAGCTAGTTCCGCCATAGCCCCCTTGGGGGAGATGGTAGCCTCCCTTGTGGCAGGAAGGCGTTCCATAGCAGTCGCCAAAGCCACCGCCGAACCCACCGCCAATGACGGCATAGGTGCTTGGGTTGCTGAAGCTACTAAAGTCTTGCGGGAAGTAAGGATCGGATCCTCCACCGCCATACGCGGATGCATAATGGCTTCCGTTTACGCTGAGGGAGGGATTAAAAATCATCTTGCTGTTGTCGGCATAAGTAAACGTTTTTGGCGCATAATTGAAGGATTGGTAATTGAACTTGGAATTGTCCGTATAGTATTTTGAATAATCGGTAAAAGACGTGCTAGGCGCGTAGGTAGAAGTGGGGGCATAATTCAGCATTTTTTGCTGATTATAATACGCTGGAGCTGGAGGCGCTGGATAAGCGGTGCTCAGATAAGAAGAGGGGTAACTAAACGTCATTGATACAAGGTTCCTTTTTCATTAGAAATTGAAGGGGAGCTATACTAGGGGAAACATCAAACAAAGGCGAGAAGCCCTTAAGGGTGAGGAGAAAGTTCCTTTTCGATAGGTTGTGGAAGGGGGACATGAAGTGTGTGAAAGGGAGTAGAATCAGCAACAACAAACTAGCCGAACAAGCCTTTGAACATATTTTTTAGCCCATCGCCGCTTAAAAGTTTGGATAAAACGAAACCAATACCACCTGAAAAAAGATCAAGTCCACCATTGCCTTTTTCGTCAGCACCAATGACAGGTCCACCAAATAGACCTTTTGGATTTGCAGCAGCATCTTTATATTCGTTTAATTTTTCTTTTAATTGGGCATTTTGATTAGCTAATGCGACAAGCAAGGTACGCTGGTCTGACGTTCCATAAAGTCCTGACAAGGTACTTAAGTTTGGTAAACCCAAAGAAGATCCAGTCAAACCTAAGCTAGACAAAGAAGGCGAACCAAGACCATAAAGACTCGAAAGATCAGCAGTCGTGGGATTGTATGAAGTCAAGGCGTTTCCATAATTAAGTAACGAAGAAGTTGGAAGATAAGTCATCAGTAATGAGTTCCTGTATATTAAGGGTGGGGTATCAAAAAATGAAAGGGTTGGTTGACAAATGTATTGAGCATTTATTCATAAAAGTAGAGTGTGTCTTAATAAAGTCCTAATAAACGCTATAATTGATTGTTTTTATTATTTTGTTACATATATAGTTACATTCACTAAGATGCAACAGTGTTGCATTTGAGTATTTTTTCGTTATACTAACGGTATTCATTGATTTTACAGGAGTTTAACCCATGACGCTTCAGCCAAAACTACCCGTTACCGTACTTTCTGGATTTTTAGGGGCGGGCAAAACCACCTTAATGCAACACATTTTAACCCACCGCCATGGACTCAAAGTCGCCGTCATCGTCAACGACATGAGCGATCTGAACATTGACGCC
The DNA here is from genome assembly GCA_044348005.1 of Vampirovibrionales bacterium. GTDB lineage: Bacteria > Cyanobacteriota > Vampirovibrionia > Vampirovibrionales > JAJTHC01 > JAJTHC01. The sequence continues at coordinate 86,351 of JBIKTR010000007.1, forward strand.
AAGCTCGTCCACCTTGGTGAAGGTAGCCTGAGTCGTCAAGATGAAAAACTCGTGGAAATGAGCAACGGCTGTATTTGTTGCACTCTCAGAGAAGACTTACTGATTGAAGTGCGTCGCTTGGCGGAAGAAGGGCGATTTGACTACCTTCTAATTGAAAGTTCAGGCATTTCAGAACCCCTGCCTGTAGCAGAAACCTTCACCTTTGAAGACGAAAACGGCGTTTGCCTAGGTGATATTGCCGAACTAGACACGCTGGTAACCGTAGTAGATGCCGTGAACTTACCCCGAGACCTCAATGGCTTGGATCTATTGGCCGATCGAGAGATGGCACTGGGTGAAAACGACGAGCGAGGCATCAGCGAATTGTTGTTGGATCAAATCGAGTTTGCCAACGTGATTTTGCTCAACAAATGCGACCGCGTTTCGGCCACTGAAGCTGATGCCTTAGACGCTTTGTTACAAAAGCTCAACCCCCAAGCGCGCGTGATTCGCACCACACAGGCTCAAGTGGACTTAAGCCAAATCCTCAATACCGGCTTATTCAACATGGAAGATGCCGCCAATGCCCCTGGTTGGCTTGCTGAACTACGGGGCGAACACACCCCTGAAACAGAAGAATACGGCATTTCGGCCTTTACTTACAAGCGCCAACAGCCCTTCCACCCTGAACGCCTTCGCCAATACTTAGAAGAAGCCACTCCGGGGGTGATTCGTTCTAAGGGGTTTTGCTGGTTGGCGCACCAGTGGGATTGGATGATTCAATGGAGCCAAGCGGGGGTGTTGTTGCAGGTGACGCCTGCGGCCCCGTGGTTGTGTTGCTTGCCTGAAGAACAGTGGGAACCCGATGAAGGGGTGAGTCGTGACGAGGTACGAGCCACTTGGCATCCTGCATGGGGGGATCGGATGCAGGAGTTGGTCTTTATTGGGCGAGACATGAACGAAGCTCAAATCACCGCCCAACTGGATGCCTGCCTGATGAGCTCTGAAGAAATACGCCAAGAACTGCCTCGTTACATAAAGGAGCGTCCGTCGTTTTTTAGTTTTGACGCCGTGATTGCGGAGATGGAATCGGCGGGCGCGTGTGAACTGGTTACGTCTTAGGACTTTTCCACATCAACACCACCGCTGAGCCTAAGGCAACCAGCACCGACACCCCCAAAACAATCGGATAACTCTTGTGCAAGCCGAAGGTTTCTAGCGTATGTAGGTGTAACACGGTTTTACCGAGCGCTTTATTGCCCAGTATTTCTTTGACGATGGTAAACGCCACGCCTGTGGTGGCCGTCCACGCCAAGGGCAATAAGAGCAGGCTCCCCATGATCTTGTGAAACTTGAGGGCTTTGGCTTTGATGTTCATGTGGGGGGATTCCTTATGTGTCATTTAATGAGTGATGATGATTTTCTTGGGGGAACAAACACACTGCTGTTTTAGCAATATCTTCTTTCATATAAGTGGGCAGACTTAAAAAGTCAAAAACATCCACAAAAATAGGCAAATTACTTTCTGAAAGAGCCTTTCGCATGGCTGAAATGGTGGAACATGGGGTTTTCTGATCAGGGTGTTTCACATAAAGATCTAAATCACTCGTAGAATGGGCTGTTCCTATTGCACGACTTCCAAAAATCCACAATTGAAAACCAGGGGCATATTCAGAAAGAATCTGTTTAAGTGTGGCTTGCCAAGCTTCGGGAAGCTGTATCTTTGTGTTGAGCATGACCTTAATCCTCACTTTTTAAAATATGAATCAGGGCATTAACATCTTCAATAAAAGTGGGCAAGACTTCAATAGTTTTAAGCGCCAAAGTTTCCCCGTAATCGTGAGCGGTATCGTTACGACTGTCGCGGTAGCTAAACCAGCGTTCAATGGCCTCAATGCTTAAAAGCTGGTGTTGCCCTGCTTTGCGAAACACATCTTTAAAGCTAAGGCTTTCAACCATGGCCACATTCCCCACGAAGGGACGTAAGCGTTTTCGTAAGAGTTTGCCCGATTGTTCTAAAAGCAGTTCAAATTCTTTGACAATGGCGGATCGATAGATGCGATACGCCGTAGAATCCGCCTCCAAATGCTGGATGCCTTTATAGGCTTGGGTAAGGGTATCAAGACAGGTTTCAAGTATCGTGGTGTTTAGCATGGGGTGGGGCTTTCTTTGTTTTTATCTAGTGAGGATAAACGCTATAATCAAAATCAAGCCATAGTACATAAAAGACTGATTTATTTTTGTAGCCAATAAGCCTTGCGGCATTACTACCTGCAACTCTAATTACATCTAATTTTGTATCATTGGGGATACAATTAGGTAGAGGCTTGTTTAAAGCATCCTGCGGAAGTTTTTCATAACCTTGCCTCGTCTGACGAGGGTTTTGCATGGTACTTGCCCACGACTTTGAAGAAATTTGTTTCAAGTCCAAAAATAATTTCGGCCAGTGGGCATTTGTTGCTTTATTATAAGTATGTTCTTCACTCATATATCTAAAATCAAAGTGAACAAACTCAGTCCCAAAGGCTTCTTGATTTGAAGCAGAAGTCGAATGTAGGGATTTAGTTGGCTTGCGTTTCATTGTCTTTAATCTTCTGAAAGAATACTTTTAAATCATCTTCTTTTATTTCATTAAAAGGATGGTTGTTTTTCCAAGGATCTTCTTCATGCGTTAATTCTCGTAAACCCCACGCTGAATAGATACCATAAACATCATAGACCTTTGTTAAAAATTGCTTTTCATCTTCCGTTAATTCTTCTGAACCTGCATCAATAGATTCTGGAAGAAGCGTGTTCTTTCCGAATTGTTTGAGGTCATGGTAAGCCTCTACTACCACAGGACCATGTTCCCATGCACGTATTTCGTTATGAAACAAAGCGTAACCCAAATCAACCAATGCCCAGCCTTGTGCATAGTAAAGTAATTTTTGTAATTTTAAATGTGTCATTTCATTCGCTTCAAATTCCGTTTCAGTTTTTTGAGAAAGTGTTGCAAAGAATTTAGCCACTGCTTTATAAGAACGCATGGTCATTTTCCTTAAAGTGTTATCAGTATCTTGATTTTATTATGACACAATATTTAAACGACAACAACCCTGCGCTCCCCCCTACCGATGGCGACCCGCAAGCTCTGCGACGATTTCGCTAAAGGCGATGCCTTCATCGACGGCGAGCATACTCAAAAAGAAGATCGCATCCGCAATTTCCCACACATATTCCGCACGACTTTCAGATTGTGTGGCTTCAAAGGCTTCTTCGATGATTTTCTTGTCCAACTTATGACGCTTAGCAAACAACGTCGCCGTAAACGATCCTTCGGGTGGGTTCGCCTTACGATCCGCCAAAATAGCAAACAAACGCACCATGCTAAAATCACGACTGCCAAAGCACGTCGCTTCCCCCGTATGGCAACACGCCCCCACCTGACGCACTTTAAATAAGAGTGTGTCGTTGTCGCAATCGACTCGGCAACTGACGAGATCCTGCACATGGCCTGAAGTTTCACCCTTGCGCCATAACGCTTGACGCGAACGGCTCCAATACAGGCCACGCCCTTCTTCTAAGGCCAGCTTTAACGATTCAGGGCTAGAATACGCCAGCATCAAGACTTCAAGCGTGTCGGCGTCTTGCACGATGGTGGGAACCAACCCGTCGCACTTGGCGAAATCGACGCTTTGCACCACGACATCCGCAGGGTTGAGCAAGCCCTTGTACAACGCCATGCCGACCTGCACATCCACGCCGAGCTTCACGAGTTCTGCGGCGTTTTGCGTGTCGCTCACACCCCCCGCGACGGTGACAGGGTGAGGCAAGGCGTCTTTTAGGCGTTGAACCGCATCCACAGGTAAGCCCCCCAAACCGCCTTCCGCTTCGACAAACGTGCATAAATACCCCGAACAATAGGGTGCTAGCCGTTCAGCACGCTCAATCAAGGCTTCGCCTGTGGAACGCGTCCAGCCTTCATCAAGGACTTCGCCGTCTTGGTTGGTGTCCAGTGCCACCAGCACTTGGGTGGGGTGAAAATGCGCCAAGAACTCAGGCGTGGCAGACGTCCCGATAATAATCTTTTTCGCCCCAGCTCGCAAGAGTTCACGCCCACGCTCCACGGTACGAATGCCACCGCCCACACGCACATCTGCCAAACGGCAGAGCCGTTTGATGAGTTCAAGGTTGTCTTGCCCGTTATTGAGGGCTTTGTCCAAATCAATAACCGCCACTTGCCCATAACGGTTAAATTGTTGAATCAAGGTTTCAGGGGGCGTTTCCGCCGTTAAGACGTGTGTTTTACCTTGTCTCAATTGAACAGCTTGTCCGTTCATCAAATCAATGGAAGGAATCAACATTGGGGGGTTTCCTTAATCATTCTTCATTACTTATATATAATGTATCACAAACATTTAAGGAGGTTTAGTCTAACTGAAGGTCGTCTTGAAGGTCAGGGGTGTTTTGGCGACGTAGCCAGTCGGTTTTCAAGGATTCAATGCGATCCATCATCAATATGCCGTCTAAGTGGTCGATTTCATGTTGCACGCACACCGCTTCTAAATGCTTGAGTTCATAGGTGTGTAACAGGCCTTGCGCGTCAAAGGCTTGAACGCTAATGCGCTGAGAACGCTTGATGTTGGCCAAATACTCTGGGAAACTGAGGCACCCTTCACGCATGGTTTTGTTGCGACTGGCCGAAAGAATCGTGGGGTTGACCATGACTTTGAGGTTGTTTCGGGTGGTGTGGGCGGTGGTGTCCATTACAAACACTCGAACAGATTGACCGATTTGTGGTGCGGCAAGCCCCACGGCTCCCGTGCCGTGGTACATGGTTTCCACCATATCAGCCACTAAATCTTGTAAGGTTTGGTCAAACACTGTGACATCTGGGCAGGGGATGCGTAGAATCGGATGAGGATACTTCAGAATTTTTAAGACAGACATCACAGAATTATAGCATCCATAGAACGAAGTCTAACGTCTAGGTTTAATTCTTGCCCTAGGTTTTCTAAAGTCGTCTTCATGTCGTTGTCATTCACGGACAAAGGCACATCCATTTCAATGGCCAGCATGTAAACAATGCCGTTTTCACCGTTAATACGGTGGGCATGAACATCCGTAATGTTAATGCCAAAGCCCGCCAAGGCTTTAGAAAAAGCGTAGGTAATACCGGTACGGTCGTACCCCCCTACCGAAAGTAAGTACTTGCGGGCTTTGGGGGTAACTTGAGTTTCAGGCAACACAGGTTCATCTTCCGAAGAAAGCAGGCACAGATCCACATGAAACAAGTCTTCCTTTTCAATATCGACAATGGCGTCTTTAAATCGTTCAAGATCTTCAGCACGCGTAAAGTGCACGATGTAGATCATCGAAAATTGACCGCCTAGTCGAGTCATCGTCGAATCATCAATGTTACCCTGAGCGTTTGAAATGGCTTCGCACATGCGTGCGACAAGGCCGGGGCGGTCTTTACCGACTGTTGAAATAACCAATTTAAAAGGAGAAGAAGGCTTCATAAAAGGGGCATCCATTATTGTGTGTAAAAATAAGCCCTATAGTCTTATCTCAAAACCTTTTAAAATACAAGTACTAAAATATTAAGAATTGTTAAGATTTGGGGCTTAAGCCCCTGACGGAGAAAAGAAAAAACACGCCGTGAGGGACTTGAACCCCCGACCCTTTGGTTCGAAGCCAAATACTCTATCCATCTGAGCTAACGGCGCATTTGAAATATCATAGCGTCAATGCGTTTTTATATCAAGATGAAGCTTCTCAACAGAGCAACGGTGGAATACACGTTTTAAGGGTAAAGAACGTTTCAAACTCACCATTTATGTCAAAGAATCGCATGAAACTGCGGTGGTCATCACCCCTCAAAAAGACGGGTTTTAGGCGCCTAACCCAGTGACTAAGTGTTTTAAAAGCCACGCAGTTTATTTTGCAGACGCTCTTCTTTTGTTTTTTTCTGACTAATGTAACGGTGCCAAAGCCAACTTAAGGTTAATGACAAACCACGAATGGGCGAAAGAGCCTTTGGCGTTTCAAGTCCCATGGCCGCAGGGAGGGCTTGCGTCGTTTCTATAAAGGCCGTCAACTGTTTTTCAAAGTTTGCCACGTAGCTTGTGTAATCGCTGTGATAGGCTTCGATACCCTCGGGCGTCACGATGTAAACTTCCGCCCCGCAGAGCTGAGCTTCGTCAAGCAAGGCAGAACACGCGTCATAGGAATACAACACCCGTGTGCGACGGAGCAAATCTGCCAGTTCTGTTCGAATGGTGGGCCAGTTCATGGTAATTTCTACAAGCCCTTCGGTTTCAGGGGCGTTTCGACACTTACCCCCCTTGTAAACGAAGCTAAAATCTTCGGTTTTGGGTTGGCCGTCGTTGTAAAACAGCGACGTATCAATCCATGGCACGGTAAGCAAGGGGACTTCTGGATAAAAGGCCCGTAAGTAGCTAAAAATTGTTTCGCTAGGGTGGTACTGGCTTGCTCCAGCGATCTTACCAGGGTAATACAGTACATAGCGAATAACGCGAGAAATCTGTAATGGATTCCCACAAACAATTTCAGGATAAATCACCACTGCTTCCGATTGAAGCTCAGGTGTCATATGTTCCAAATAGCGGTATTGGGACTGGTATGGCTTACCTGAATAGAGATACACTTCAAAGCCACGTGCGAGTAAGGCGTCCGCGAGTAAGTGTAAAACGCGTACTCCGTTGCTCCGCGAGAATGTGGGCGTCCAGATGATATAGGGTCGTTTATTCATGGAGTCTCTACCTTATCCTTATTTTTTGATACCCACGATATAGGTTGTTAGCGTGAAAACAAGCTACGAGGGCGACGAATAATCTCCTTCAATCGATCCCGCCAGTGGAGTGGCTTTTGCCTTACGACATTTACCAGCGAAGAATGTCGAAGTGCTTCCAATAAAATCGAGCTGTCCACTTCCATAGAAGAATTTAGAATTGTTTGTAAGAGATCTTTGGAAGTAAGACTTTTCTTTGATTCTTCCGATAAAAAAGCCTCGTATTTGCCCATGCAAAATTGTAACATTTTTACCATAAAAGTCTTATAAAGAGTGGGGTTTGCAGGCGTAATTTGTAATACATTGTAAAAAAAAGCGTCCCAATTGACAATCTGTTCCAAGGAAGGGCAGTTTGTTGGAGTCCACGTATCTTGATGTGGATGACGTCTCACCCACATTAATTGAGGGTCTTCAAACAAAATACTGGTGCCATGACCTGCAAGCTTCACCATAAAAGGCCAATCATTAAACTTTGAAAATCGCTCATATTCTAAGGACGTGTTTAAAAAAGCGTCTGTACGATAAATGGCAGAAGCATAGCAAATCCGTTCTTGAAAATACATAAAATTGGCAAAGGCTTCTTGTGTTTGGAAGTATTGAGCTTTTTTAGAAACACTAAGCCCTTTAGACTGAGGAGAAGAAGCATCTTCAAACTCAACATAACGTGTGGCGATTAGAGAGATATTTGTGTATTGGTTTAAGGCTGCCAAGGCAAGTTCTAAATATTGTGGATGCAGTAAATCGTCATCATGAAACAGCATGATATAAGGCTGGTTAGCCATTTTTTTTGCGGCGTTAAAATTGCCAAGCCAACCATTTGTTTTAACGTAGACCACCCCTCTGTCGGCATAGCGAGCCACAACGGATTCAGTATCGTCCGTACTTTCATTATCCAACACCACGATCTTTTTAACGCCTGCGGTTTGGTTCAAGAGGCTTTCTATCGATGCCTGAACATATGTTGCACGATTATGTGTTGTAATGAAAATCTGAATATCATCGATGCTAAACATGCTTACATCCAACCCTTCCTATTGACCAAGAGGTGTGATCTCTAAAAATTTAGTGTAGAGGGATTCCCAAGACATTGTGTAATCCATACCATTGGTATCCATGTTAATTTCAGCAGCGTCAATGTAAAAAATTTGATTGTTGTAATCTTCTACCAATGTTTCAGAATCTTTTTTAGTCCATTCATACATAGACGTAGGCCCATAGACATAATTTTTTTACGAAGTAACCAGTTGGCTAAAACACCTCCTGAACCAATAGGGGAAAAAAACAAAGTAGCCGTATTTAAAATGTCTAATTTTTTCAGCATTGGCAAACCAATGGTTGTACTAAGTTTAACTTCTTTAGAAAGATGCTTTTTGATGTTTTGATATAAAAGAAAATCTTTTTTTATATTTTGCTTTTCAGATTGCGTACTTATGGTACTTTTCGAAAATCCATCAATAATAAACATTGTGGATGGATTCAACTTATACAAGGCTTGAATCAGTTGAATAAGACCCTGTTCTTCCTCAAGCCACTTTCGACTATTTTGCCGTAATTGCAACACAATAACATTTGAATTTTCATGTGTTGTTTTTAAAGACAAATAATAACGCAAGCGTTCCAACGTCTTACTTGGAATAACTAATTCCGTAGGATGAACGATAATAGCACGAGAGGAAAAGACTTCTTTGTTTTTTTTTCGGAAACGACTGATAGGGATGTTGTTCTCCTTAAAGAAATTAGTAAAGTTTAAATAATCATAATCCCCTAGTAACACCCCATCAATGGAAGCTAGTAATCCCAATTCTAAAAAAGTATCCAGCCCTGTTTGCTCATTCCAAATGTGGTGCCCTAGATTGGAGCAGCTGTTAAATAGCAACTGTTTTTGTTGTTTTTTTTTAAAAAACAGAGAAAAATTCCGTTTGGGTAGCTTGCATTTTTGAAGAATCTCTATTAAGTCATTTTCATCAATATCATATCCAACACACTGACTCAAATCCCATTCTTTTTTCAGTTTCCCATTCTTAAACACGACACCCAAATAAATGTTATATATAGTTAAATAGACAAAGAAACATGTGTCTGCTTCATAGGCAATACATTGAACACCTTTGAGTTCAAAAAGATGTGTACCTCTTATTGCCATTGGCTTTTCTTCAAAGGGAAGCATTCCTGTTTGAAGCAAAGAAACCCAGTGATACTTGTTTATTTTTTGATGATTTAATAGTAGAGGGTTGGCGTAGCTTTGAAAGGTACGAGTTTGCCATTCAGTGTGCTGTTCTATTTGAGTGAATAGGTTAGTCATCATATAGTCTCCACTTATCAAATTCCGCTCGTTCCAAGAAGGGAGCCATATCTTCGAGAGAGGGGGAGACCATGCTGCCATCGGGGAGCTGGCGTGCAGAAAGTTTCGGACTAAAGCTGTAATTGGGGTTCACCTTGACTTCACAAACCACCGGTCCTTCTGTTGCAAGCACCTTGGCTAGGGCGTCTTTTAACCCTGTGGCATCGTCGATTCGACAGGCCGGCAAGCCAAACGCTTCCGCCACTCGAAGAAAATCAGGCACACTCACCCCGCTACAGGCCGTTGAAGCCGTCATGCGACCGTTGAAAAAATTACTCTGCGTATTTTTGATCGAAGCGTAGCCTTCATTCTGAATAATAAAAAGTTTGATGGGCAACTGGTGGTAGCGAAGGGTTTCAAGTTCTTGAAGGTTCATCATAATAGAACCATCCCCTGAAAGGCAAACAACGGGGCGGCCTTTGGCTTCTAAGGCGGCACCAATGGCGGCAGGTAAATCGTAGCCCATCGAAGCGTTGCCTGAGTTTAGAATAAAACGCTGTTGAGTCGATTTTACCAGGGCGCTTTGAAATGTACACACGCAGGCCGATCCATTGGCCATGACCCAAATAACATTGTCCGCCACCTGTTCAGACAAAGTCCTTACAAAGTAATAGGGGTTTATGGGCTGATTAGGTGGCTGTTGATACTCAGGGGTCTTTTCAAAAGTAAAGGCTGTTTTTCGCGCTTGGCACCACTTGAGCCATTCGGGGCGCTGAAGCTCAGGGGCTACTTCTAAGAGCGCAGCAAGCCATTGAGCCAAATCGGCCTCAATGGCTAGATCGGGAATGACGGTGGGTTTACTTAGTTCGGCAGTGTCTACATCCACCACGATTTTGAAGGCATTTTTGGCATAATTTTCATAGTTGTAACTGGCTTGACGAATGTTGTTTCGCGTTCCTAAACATAGTACCACATCGGCATTTTGAAGGGCAAAATTGCCCGCCCGCTGCCCAATCGTACCGATGCGTCCTGCAAACAAGGGGTGATCCTCGCTGAGCAAGTCCATGCCGTTAAAGGTCGTTACCACAGGGATTTGGAGGCTTTCTAGCAAGGTGGCAAATGTGGCCTCTTGCTTGGAAAGGCGAATCCCATGCCCTGCCACAATCAAAGGACGCTTGGCTTGCAGCAAGCGTTCCAGCACGGCGTCCATCGGAAGGCTTGCCGTGTTGGCCGCGGGGGGCGTAAAAGCAGGCAATGTATCGGGATCAATCATAGCACCTTGCACATTTAGCGGAATATCCAACCACACGGGGCCAAAGCGCGCTGTCGTCGCTTCGTGAATGGCTTTGTCTAAGTGGTAACGAATCTGTTGAGGATCTGTTACCATTACGGCATATTTGCTCAGGGGTGCAACAAGGCGGATGATATCGACTTCCTGATCGCCCAACTGACGCAAGGGGACTTTGGGATGCGTTTGCTTGAATGAGGCCAAGGTGGTACTGTATTTCACTTGCCCTGAAAGATACAGAACAGGTACGGAATCGGTCCATTGACCAAACACGCCATTAAGGGTGTTAATCCCGCCAGGGCCAGTGGTGACGTTGACCACCGCCAAACGTTGGTTTACTCGGGCGTAGCCTTCGGCGGCAATGGCACAGGCTTGTTCGTGGTGATTGGCCATGTAAGAAAGGTGTTGGCCCAAGCTGTCGTTTAGGTGCATGGCCCCCCCGCCAGAAACCATAAAAACATGCTCAACACCATGCACTTCTTTTAAGCGCTGGGCAATGTAATCGGAAACTTTCAGCAAAGGGGCCATGGAAAATCCTTTATACCAACATCAAAACGTTGTAAAAATAGGCTAAAAATAGACTAGACGACCAATGACGGAGTCGTTTCAAGCCATTTTTCCAATCGAAGCTGTGCCGTTTTAGGTGGCATATCTGTAATTTTGACGGCTTTAAAGTCATCAGTCAACATAACCAGTGCCAAGCCTTTACCCGTGTTCTTTTTATCTTGCCCCATGGCTGAAACGGCTTGGGCCACATCAAAACGAACCGCTCGACTTTCGGGCTGTAAAATCGGCATAAGAATCTCCTTTCGAACAAAGGCCTCGTTTTCAACTGAAAGTAATCCGCGTTCTTTGGCTTCCTGATTGGCTAAAATCATGCCCAGCACAACGGCTTGACCATGAGACATAGCAAACTCGCAGGCACTTTCAATGGCATGACCAAAGCAATGACCATAATTCAATAAATTGCGACGCCCTGTATCAAACTCGTCTTCTTCAATATAGGCTTTTTTGATCGCCAAACAGGCCTGAGATCGTTTCAAAATGGCCGAAGGCTCTTTGGCATCAAGTGCGGGTAAATCCGCCAGTAATGCCTGTGTTGATTCTTCTCCATCAAGTAAGTGTAATTTAGCCATTTCTCCCACGCCTGAGTAATAATCGTAGGTACTCAGCGTGTTCAAAAGACCAGGATAAAGATGAATAGTCGAAGGCGGGTAGAATGTCCCGACCAAGTTTTTATATTGTTTGAAGTTCAGTGACGTTTTGGCACCAATGCAACTATCTACTTGAGCTAAAAACGTGGTAGGTACAAAAATCCAATTCACCCCTCGATACAAAGAAGAGGCCACAAATCCAGTAATGTCTTGAATGATTCCCCCGCCAATGGAAACCAAGTTAAGATTTTTTCGAGGAGCATAGTGCATGATACGTTCATATAAATGACAGACCGAATCGATGGTTTTTAAGGATTCTTCGGCCGATTGCAGAATTACACGTTCATTAGGCAGGGCCGCTAACGTGCTATGCTGGTGTAACTGCCATACTTGTTTGTCCACAATAAACACAGCATTTTCAAGTGCGGCGAGCGTCGTGACAAACGCGGGGGTTTCTTCAAATAACACTGTGTAAGATTTGATATTGGATTGTATGGTTAAGGGATTTAAACGCATGAAAAACCTCCATCTACAAAAAGCGTTTGCCCTGTTGTAAAGGTGTTGGCGGGGCCAGCCAAGAAAAAGACGGCTTCTGCAATTTCTGAAGGAGAAGCTAAACGCTGTAATGGGAGCGCAGAAGTCAAGCGGTTGAGTTGTTCAGGTGTATTGTTTTGATAGGTCATTTCAGTGCCTACAAACCCAGGAGCAACGGCATTGACCAACACCCCATAGGGTGCCAATTCAACAGCCGAAGCAGTGGTTAAACCTGTTAAGCCTGCTTTAACCATGGAATACAACAGTCGTTTTTCTTTAGAAAATGAGGCCCAAATCGAAGTAAGATTTACAATGCGCCCTGATCGTTGAGCCTTCATTCGAGGCGAAACTGCTTGAATGAGCGTCAATGCCGAAAGCAGGTTCACTTGAAGCATATGGTGGATTTGTTCGGTGTTTACATCGGCCAAGCCACCAAGCTCATTGATGCCAGCATTATTAATTAGCACATCAATGGTGTCAGGGAGCCCCGCCGTATAAGCATTGATGGAGGAGGGATCCGCCAAATCTAACTCGAAACGGGTGGGTGTGAGTACCTCGTACCCACTGTCTTTAAAGCGTTGGGTAATGGCTACGCCAATCCCCCGAGACGCCCCCGTAATGAGTGCTTTAGGCATAAAGGCCCCCGGCTTCATCCATTAAGCGCTTGTAACGGGCTTCTAACATATTGATACGAGAGCTGTCTTCATTGTAGATTAACCCATAGTAGTCACGTTTATTTTTAAGCCACATCAGCTCAAATCCAACTGCTTTTACCAGTCCTTTATCCGCATGAAGGGAATGTAAAGCCTGTTGCGCGTCGAAGATAATCTTACGGGTTTCAAACTTGTACAAGGCACCTTCGGGCAATTGCTTAAAGAAGGGCAAAGAATCGGCAGAAACCCCTCCGCCAATAATCAATTTTTTATTTGTGGCCTTTGTTTTTAGGGCCAATATTTGGGCAAGATTGAGAATTTGATCCGAATTGATGTCTTCGCGAGATAAACCCATTGAACCTGTCATGTCAACCCGTCCCAACACAATACCTGTTAAGTCAGCAGCTTCGGGGATTTCCATCATTTCACTAAAATTGTGGAAGCCGGTGATGGTTTCGATGTTGATGAGGAAGGCGATATCTGCACGTTCTTCTTCAGGAAAAGCCAATTTGGTGGACTGAATGTATTTCTTTAGCGCATAAGGTGATTCAATCATGGGGGCCACAATAGCGTTCACGCCAATGGTTCGGGCTTCATACATATCTTTCAACGCTTCACAACCACCAATTTTTATGGTTAAATCCAACCCAGCACGCGTAACGACTTCTTTTAAGCGCAGAGCTTCTTCTAAACGAGTTCCCTCGGCTTCAAATTCAGCCTTAATCCCAATAACGTGATGATTTTCACGCAAATCCTGTAAAACAGACAACATCTTTTTTTCTAAATGATTCATCAAAATGTCCTTTCCATGACTAGAATCGAGAGCTAAAATGGTATGTAATTATTTGTCATGCAATAACTGATGAAGCTGAACTTCTTTCAGTGTAGTATAAAAATCGCTTAGTTCAAGTAGGGCTTGATCAATGGGGGTAAACACCAGCGGTGTGGCACAAATCGTGGCCCAATCGTGGCATAATCGTTCGGCACTGCCTGTGTATTCTAACCCGTTCCCTGTTTGTGCGATTTGGAGGGGGACTTCTTCGTGACCCATAGCCACGACCATTTTTTGTACCTTTTGGGCCAAGTCAACCAAGGTAATAGTTTCTGGAGGAACCAAATTGTAGGCCTGATGGGGTAACGAAGGAGCTTCAATCAACCCTTCTAAAATCAACGCCAAATCAGGGGCATAAAGATAACTAAAACGACGATTTTGCCTTAACGTAATGGGCAAGCCGTGCAAGGCTTTACACAACGCATTTGAAATAAAACGAATTTCCCAATCTTCATAGGGACCAAAAATACCAAAAATGCGACAGTCTACAGCATGAGGCAAGGATTCTAAACGTTTTCCGATCACGTATTTTGCAAAGCCATGTTCATCACTGGGCAATCGTTCAAAAGCACTCGATTCACGAGCCAATGCAATCTCACAAGAAGTGTCATACACCGCGCCTGATCCCATATTGAAAATGCGACCAAAGCGCCCCGCATGACGGGCCAAATTTTCAAACATAACTAAGTTGCTTTGAAGCAAGTGATCCGTTTCCTTCGCATTGCGATGCCCTGGTTTAACGGCAGCGTGAATGAGAACGTCGTAAGTGCGATTGGCCAAATAGGCGTCCACAGCAAGCGTGTCGCGTAAGTCCAGTTCGCTACGTCTTGGTGCGTCAATATAATAACGCTGTGCCAAGGGGGAAGCAAGTAAATTGCGGCCAATAAAGCCATTGGCGCCTGTTAGCAGGATGCGCATACCACTGTTTTCTCCTTAATAAACTGGCGGATGCATGCCACCGTGCGTGACAATTCTGCTTCACCAAGACCAGGATAAACACCCACCCAAAACGTATGGTTCATAATGAAATCCGTGTTGGGCAGTCGTGCGTAATCGGCCTCACTCAGCGTGCGTGAATTCAGCAACCCAGAATCGCCAATGCGAATCGTAACATCGCTCTCAACCATCATGGGCTGGCGAAGTAAATTGCCCGCAAAAAGCTGGCGTGTGCCAATGCTGTTGGCTTCCAAGTAAGCCACCAGCTGTTGCTTTGTAAATGGAACATTGTGCTTAACGGAAAGAGGAAAACCAAACCAAGAAGATTCAACCCCTTCGGCTACAGTAGGCAGTATAAAGAATTCTTGCAAGTCTTCTAGCTTCTGAAGCAGGTAAGCGGCATTGGCCTTTCGTTGAGCCAAAAAGGTGGGCAGTTTTTCCAGTTGAGCCAGGGCAATAGACGCCTGCCAATCGGTTATTTTAAGGTTAAAACCAATGTGAGAATAAGTGTATTTGTGGTCGTAACCTTCCGGAAGGTTGCCGAGATTTTTCATGCAAAAACGGTTGTTACAGGTGTTGTCTTGACCGGGGGGGCACCAGCAATCACGGCCCCAATCCCGAAAGGACATGGCAATTTTGTTAAGCAGGGCGTCGTTGGTGACGACTGCACCGCCTTCGCCCATGGTAATGTGGTGGGCTGGGTAAAAGCTGTAGGTGGCCAAATGACCAAAAGTACCGACTTTTTTCCCGTTAAACTCTGCCCCCAATGCGTCGCAACTATCTTCAATCAACCATAAATTATGACGTTCGCACAGCGCCAGAATGTGATCCAAATCGAAGGTATTGCCCAACGTGTGAGCCAGAAAAATAGCTTTGGTTTTTGGCGTTAATGCGGCTTCAATTTGTTTGACATCAATGTTATAGCTACCTATTTCACAATCGACAAAGACGGGAACAAGACCATGTTGAATGATCGGGTTTACTGTGGTAGGGAAGCCCGCCGCCACAGAAATAACTTCGTCCCCTGGCTTGAGGCGACGTTCGCCCAGTTTGTGAGAAGTAAGCGTGGAAAAGGCCACCAAGTTAGCCGAAGAACCTGAATTAACCGTCAACGCAAAACGCACGCCTAGGTATTCGGCAAAGCGACGTTCGAACTCGTCGTTGAAGCGACCTGCGGTGAGCCACATGTCCAACGAAGCATCGATCATATTCATCAGCTCGGCGTCGTCGACGACCTTACCAGAAGCAGGGATATAGGCCATAGACTGCTTTGCTTTTTCAGCAGAAAGGTGGTCATAATATGTTTTAGCGGCTTGTTTTACAGCGTTGCGTAGTTGTTGACTGTGTTCCATAATCTATCTTGATACTCCGTGAGTTGTTTGAGGGTAAATGATCGTAGGGCTTTGACGTCATTAGGGGTGCTGGCGTAGGCTTTGTACCATTCCACGCTGGCGTTGATGGCTTCTTGCACATTGAATGACGGGCGCCATTGTAAACGATCGGCGGCTTTTTCGATGTTTAACATCAAAAGCGTCGCTTCATGGAGGTCATCCATCTTGTGAAGCTTAAAATCACCACGCCCATAGGCTAAAATGACTTTTGTTACGACTTCGCCCACCGTTAAAACGCTCTCTTCGTTAGGGCCAAAATTAAACCCTTCAGCAAACGCTTCACCCTGTTCATAGAGCTTTTGAGCAAGTAACAAATAGCCTGATAGAGGATCCAACACATGCTGCCAAGGACGCACAGCATTGGGATTTCGGATTTCAATACAACGGTTTTCCTCAATCGCTCGCACGCAGTCGGGAATCAAGCGATCTAAGGCCCAATCGCCACCGCCAATGACGTTCCCCGAACGGGCGTTGCCCAGGCCATAGGGAAGGCCTCCCTGCAAAAAGGATCGCCGAAAAGACGCAGACATAATCTCTACACAGCCTTTGGAAGAGGAATACATGTCATGCCCTCCCATCGGTTCGTCTTCACGGTAACCACGGGTGACTTCTCGATTTTCATAACATTTGTCAGTCGTGACGTTTACAAAGGCTTTGACACTAGCACACTGGCGAGCAGCTTCGAGCACCTTGAGCGTTCCCATGACGTTGGTTTCATACGTTCGTACGGGATCCGCATAAGAAAGGCGGACCAAAGGTTGTGCCGCAAGGTGCAAAACAATTTCAGGTCGGTGGTCTTCAAACACAGTATTTAGCGCATTAGCGTCGCGTACGTCTCCAGTAACGGAATGACAAAGTTCGCCAAGCTTTAGGGCTTCAAACATAGAAGGCGTGGTGTTGGGGGCCAGTGAAAAGCCAATGACTTTAGCCCCTAACTGATTCAACCAAAACGTGAGCCAAGCCCCTTTAAAGCCTGTATGCCCTGTGACCAATACCGTTTTGCCTTGGTAAAACGAATGAAAGTTCATGTAAACGTCTCCTACGTCCATTTTTTCCAGGGGGCTTTATGAGCAAACCACAGTTCATTGAGGTCGTTTTTGTCACGCAAGGTATCCATGGGCCGCCAAAACCCTTGGTGATGAAAGGCATTTAATTGGCCATCCACCGCGAGCTGTTCAAGAGGCGAACGTTCCCAAGTGATGTTCGGGTCGTTTTCAGGCAAATAATCAAAAATACTGGGCTCCAGTACAAAGAATCCACCGTTAATCCATGCCCCACCGCTTGCAGGCTTTTCTTCAAAGGACGTGATTTGCTTACTTGCATCAATACTCACCGCGCCAAAACGTCCTGTGGGTTGAACCACCGTCATTGTGGCTAGTTTTCCGCTGGCTTGGTGGGCGGCTATTGAAGCAGGAATATCAACATCCGCAACACCATCACCATAGGTCAACAAAAAAGGCTGATGCCCAATATGGGCTTGTGCCTTCTTAATACGGCCACCTGTCATGGTGTCTTGACCCGTGTAAAGAAGGGTGACTTTCCAGTCTTCGGTGCGCGTTTTATGAATTTCCACGCTTTGTGCTTGCATGTCTACAGTGATATCGGAATAGCGGGTGTAATAGTTAATAAAGTATTCTTTAATGACGTGAGACTTGTAGCCTGTCAGAACGACAAAGTCATTAAATCCGTAATGCGAATAAATCTTCATGATGTGCCAAAGAATCGGCTTTCCCCCAATTTCAACCATCGGTTTAGGCTTTAGCTCAGTTTCTTCGCTAAGGCGGGTACCAAGCCCCCCAGCCAGTATGACAACTTTCATCAAGAAAATCCAATCATTTTACACATGTTTATAAAAATAATTTAACGCTAATAACTTTAACCTAAAAAACCAGGTTATGCAATAAAAAATGATGGGTCTGGTAAACTTTAGCTAATTTTATGATAGGCTAAAGTATTATGAATCCTAGTAAAAATAAGTATTATAAACAGTCGCACATTTCTGAACGTAAATTTCGCGAATTATTGCGGTGTTTTGCAT
>JBIKTR010000026.1:0-12774 GCA_044348005.1 Vampirovibrionales bacterium
TTGTTTTTTTGTCGTATAATAAGCTAAACTCTCTAACTTTTATGATGGAAGCTTCATGTATTCGTCGCCCCTTTCAACGCCTTCATTGTTTCCTTTAACTGAACGCCCTTCGCTTCAGAAACAGGGACATTCCCCCCCTAGCGCTTCATTGCCTACATCTAATACCTATGCGCTAAACACACCTGAAAGTGCGGCCACGAAAACCGCAATTCCCAAACCTTCGGAGTTTCTTGTTTCTGCGGGTCTAGGAGTGTTGGGGGCGTTGTTACTGGCCCCTTTATGGATGCGTCACCCGTTGCCCCAACATGCCAAAAGTTTAGCTTCTTTGGGGATGGTTGTGGACAATTTGGAACATTTGAACCAACCATCGCAGGGGCATCCGCATAATCATCAAAATGAATTGGTTGCTTTTTTGGCGGACCCTGCGGTTTTAATGATGATGATTCCTGTATTGGCGCCCCATTTAACCAAGCCCGCCTTAGGAGCTACAGCCGTTTTAGGCGTCAGCTACCTCGCCAGTAATGTGCTAAGTGGTTTGCAAGAAGTGTGGGTGCGTTGGCAAGAAAGTCAGATTCGCGCGAATTTAGTCGGTAATTTAGGCACAGCGTATCAACAATCAATTGAAGCCAAAACGCAGATTGATGACGACAATCACGCCTATGCAGAAACCCAAATCCGACAGATTTTGGCAGATGAAGGCATCCCAAATGCGGAAACGTACCTTTCACCCTTGCCCTTTGAATGCACACCTCAATTGAACGACCCTAGAAAAACACGTCAGCAGGACGACTTTAGACATAAGCAAAGCAATTTTGCGATTCTCCCTCAAAACCGAAGACCCCTGCCTCGTCAAGCCAGACAAGGTGAAAGCCTAGCCATTTCTTCCCAAAATCCTCATCAAACAAAACATAAAAAAACTCACCCAAGTGCAAGCGAACACCACATAAAACCCCTTCAAAACAAGGACGACTCCCCTATTGATTTTAAAAAGGCGTCGCGATGGTCGCTCAATGCGGTGGGCACTGGCCTAGGTTTCACCATGACGACGATAGTTTTGTATGCCGTAAAAGCAATACGTGAAAGTATGGCCCAAGTCGTACAGCCCTTACAGGAAGAATTAAAAAAGCATCCTGAACTACTCAATCAATCGATAAGGGAAAAACAATTTAGTATTAAGAATACCCTTGCCCCACAAAATACGGAAGCGGTGTTGTTGCATTTCTTTCAATCTAAAAAGGGATTTGTGATGGCTGGATTATTTGTGGCCATGGGTGTGATGTTGCGAACCACGCAATTTTTGGTGGAAGGGTTGCGTGAAATTGAGGTGACTCGTTTAAATGCGGAAACGGAAAAGCAGTATGAAACGTATAAGTTGACCGTGCTTGAACCGCATTTCAAGGCCATTAGTGAACGTTCGCAGTTGGAACATGCCTTGCGTAACTTGAAAAAAGACTTACAAGAAAAGTCGTTGCCCCCTGAAGAATTGCATCAGCAGGTTCAGCGTATTTTGGACAACATCGCCTATAATTGGTCAGCCCCGAACTACTACCCGATGTCTCCACCAGCGCAGTTGGTCACAGCGCGTTCGTAGCGAAAGAGTTTATTGGCATAGCCAAGTTTAGAGTTTTCCGTACAGTAGGCTCCTAGAATAGCCTACTGTACGGAAAACTCTTAAAACACTCTACTATATCTATCGAATACTATATTTAATCTGTGAATGGGTATAAAGAGGAACCTCCCACCGAAGTGGGGCGGTTGCTTGAGGCGACTGAGGCGTGAGCGCTTGGTAGGGAGAAACTCGTTTGGCCGGCACGTAAGGCCATACATCCGAAGAAGGAACAAAACTGCTATAGCACTGGTGTTTTTGGCAAACGCTAATCGTTACTTGGCCCGTGGCTTCTTCCAAGTGAAAACGCATCACAGGGCGCCCTTCGTTTTCATCGATGCGTGCCTTCATCGTTTCCACCCACCCTAATGAACCCCATTGCGGATGCCGAGCATTTTCATGCCTCAACACCGCCACTACTTTTGAAATCCCTTCAGGCGGGGTCGAACGCGCCATAATCGGCAACACCGCCATGACTTTTCCCCCTTGAGTCACAATAAAAACGTCCCTCGCCGTGTGGGTTCGCTTCTGCTCATTCAACCGCCCTTGTGCAGGGAACTCCCCTTTAGAAAGAGGGGATTGCGGGACTTCTCTTACATTCACTTTTTGTGAACCATCGTTCCACTGCCCCAGCTTGAATTGATAGACGCCCGTTTTTAAAGTCATTTTTTGCCATTTTACGGCATACGGCAAAGTCCCCACCGCATAAGGCGTGTAATGATTAAACGCTTGCTCAGCAAAGGCTTCTAAGTCTACTTCTTCAAGGGGGTATTCCTTCGCATTCCAAAAAGAACGGGGGCCGTCATCTTTAAAGCCATGTACATTTTCACTGGAACCGGGATCGTCCCACGTGGCTTTAAACCCACGAGACGCCCCCCAATGATCCACGGGCCATGGGGAATCTGGTTTTTCAAACACAGGGGGAACCGACTCAAAACGCTCTGGTTTCTTGTACGGTTCATAAATGCCTAAGGCCCGCACTTCAGTTTTGGGGTACGGTTCATTTAAAGCGTACACCAAGGGTGTGGCGAAACAGCACAAAAGTAAGGCCCAAAAAAAACAAAACATGTTGAAAGACGCTGTCCTTTAAGTCTTGAAAAGCATCCATGCCTTAGGGTCAAGTTAGCATCCCTGCCGTAATTGAGCGATGGTCTCACTCATATTAGACGCGTTAAAAATGGCAGAACCCGCCACAATGGTGTCGGCTCCTGCAGCTAAAATATCGGCGATATTTGTTAGCCCCACACCGCCATCCACTTCTAAGTGGATGCGTCTTTGCCCGATGAGTGCTTTGGCCTGCTTGAGTTTTTCTAAACTGTAGGGAATAAACGCTTGCCCCCCAAACCCAGGATTCACACTCATAATCAAGATTAAATCTAGATCGTCAATGACAGGTTCCAACACAGAAACAGGCGTATGCGGATTCAACGAAACCCCCGCCTTCACCCCTAAAGATCGAATCAGTTGGAGCGTACGGTGCAAATGGGGACAGGCTTCCACATGAACGGTTAAAATATCCGCCCCCGCTTTGGCAAAATCAGGGATGAGGGCATCAGGGTGTTCAATCATTAAGTGAACGTCTAAGGGAAGGGGTGTCACACGACGCAACGCCTGAACCACTGGCGCCCCAATGGTCAGGTTCGGCACAAAGTGGCCGTCCATTACATCCACATGCACCCAGTCTGCCCCCGCGGATTCAAGTGTTTTTAGGGTGTCACCTAAGTAAGCAAAATCCGCCGAAAGAATGGAAGGGGCAATAATAATAGGGGATTGATGAGCCATGCGTTCGTTTCCTTCTTCGTTTTGAAGCACTGTTTATTTATGATACACTAAACACACGTCATGCAAAAATCTTCTTTGCCTTACTCCTCCTCCCTAATAAAGAGGGGGTAAAGTCTTCTATCAACGAAAGAAAGTTTATACATTGGTGATGTCAAAAAAAGGGCTTGCCCACTATTACAACAGCTTCAAATATGAATGGGCCTTACCCTTTTTAGCCAAACGATTAATTCCTCATTTTTTAAATCAGGTACGGTGGTGGTGGCGAGCGTCCACTTGGGGTGTTCACCCCGAAACACAAGCCTTGCTTGATGCTGGCACGCCCGTGATTTTTGCGATTTGGCATGGACAAATGTTTACGTTAATGCACCCAAAATGGGTTCAAGGCGTGAGTGAATCGGCACAAACCCTTGCGCCTTATATTTTAATTTCTCAAAGTCGAGACGGGGACTTTATTGACAGCGTGGCTCAACATATCGGATTCCCCCACACCATTCGAGGCGCCCATGGCCGAGGCGGTAGCCACGCCGTCACCTCGATTCAAGCCCTGTTTGAAGAAAAAAAGGGGCATTTAATTTGCCTGATGGACGGGCCCCGTGGGCCGAAGCATCAAGTCAAAAAAGGCATTGTAAACTTGGCGTTTCAGCGTGGAGTGCCGATTATTCCTGTGGCTGGGGTTACACCGCATCACTGGTTTAAGTTGCATTCGGCGTGGGACGACTTTGAAATTCCAGATATGTTCTCTCAGATTCATGTGGAACTAGGCCAGCCCCTTTGGGTGGAAAGTTCTACTGATGAGGATGAAGGCGTGTTGGCCAAGGTCAATGAGACGTTAGTATCCCATTTGAAGACGACTTTGGCTCGTTGTGCCAAGAATCCTCACAATAGGCTTTAGAAGTCGCTATAGTGTTCGAAGCTAGTTTTCCATGTTAATGGACGCCACCGCCTGCACCTTCACATCAGGGATGAGTTCGCTGTACGCCAAGACAACTGAATTGGGTAAATGCCTGTCTAACAACTCAAACAACGGCAAACGAATACGAGGCGAACATAAAATCACAGGAGGCCTGCCGTAATGTTGTTGCACCATGCGAGATGTGTCACTAATGGCTTGAATCAACTGTTGCACCTGCATGGGATTCAACAAGAACATCACGCCTAGTTCAGTTCGCTGGCAGGCTTCATCCAACACGGTTTCCCATTCATTTGACAAAGTCGCCGCCAGTAATTGCTTGTTTTTGTCCGCATGAGAAATACAGATTTGACGCCCTAAAGACGCTCTTAATCGTTCTGAAAGGGTGTCGGATTCTCGGCTAAATCGAGCGTAATCACTCAAGCGTTCAAAAATAAATTGAATGTCTTTAATCGACACTTTTTCTCGAATGAGGTTGACGAAAATTTTGCGTAAGTCGTTGGGGGTCAACATGTTTGGCACAAGTTCTTGAATGACACTCGGGTCACTGCCTCGCATCAATTCCATGAGCTTTAACACATCGATTTTAGTCATCACATCATCGACATATTTAATCACAATCATTTGTAAGTGAGTAATGACCGCATCGGTCGATTCCACCGCCAAAGTCTGTAATTGTTCAGGAATATCGGCTTGAGTCACCCATAAGGCGGGCACATTCAAACTTGAATCAATGCCTTGAATGACTTGAGCAGGAGGCGTCACGCCATAGTTGTCAAAATAACTTTGTAAAATCATGTAATAGCCGGGGTATACCTTGCCTGTAGCAACGGGGTTCCCACGAATAGAAATAAGGTATTCATACGGTTCAATTTCGGTGGAATCCATAATGCGAATGTTGGGCAGAATAAAGCCGAGTTCATCGGTTAAACGTGTCCGCAGTCCCGCAATTTTACCGAGCAATTGCCCGTCTTGTTCAGGGTCAGCAATTTGAAGCAAGCTTGCGCCCACTTGAAGACTCAAGACATCGACCCCCATGCGTTCGTACATACGGTTTGGATCAATCATTTGTTGCATATTTTCTTGAACTTCTTGCAATTCACCCATTTGTGCTTGAACGTCACTTGTAATGAATACACTAAAGGCCATGCCCCCTAGAATCAACGCAAATAGCACAAATGGCCACCAACTTAACCCCGTCAGCGAAGACGTCACCGCAATAAAAAGCAAGAACATCGCCGCAAAAATCAAGCCATAGGGTTTGCCTCGAAACTGGGTAAAGAAATCTTTGGCCAAGCTGTCTGAAACACTGGTGGTCCGCGTCAGAGTGATCCCAATCGCCACAGACATAATCAAGGCGGGGATTTGAGAGGCCAAGCCATCCCCAATGGTGAGAATCGTGTATTTATTGACGGCTTCCATAACTGGTAAGCCTTTCATCAACACCCCAATGGTAATTCCCCCCACGATGTTGATAATCGTGATGATGATCGCGGCAATCGAATCTCCTTTGACGAACTTCATGGCTCCATCCATCGAACCGAGCAGGGACATTTCGCGTTGTAAGTTTTCACGCAGCTGGCGGGCTTGATCTGGCCCAATAAAGCCTGCGTTCAAGTCGCCGTCAATTTGCATTTGTCGGCCCCCAAGCGAATCAAGTGCAAATCTGGCGCCGACTTCAGCCACCCGTTCAGACCCTTTGGTAATCACCATAAAGTTGACGGTTAAGATGATTAAGAACAAAATCGCCCCTACCACCATGTTGCCACCAGTCACAAATTCTCCGAAGGCTTGCACCATTTGCCCCGCATGGCCATGAGCCAACACCGCTCGCGTTACAGCAATGCCTAAGGCCAAGCGAAACAAGGTAGACACCAAAATCAACGACGGAATCGCCGCTAAATCCAACGGTTGCTTAACGTACAAAGACATCATGAGTAAGACCACGGAAAGACTGATGTTAAAGGCAATGGACGCATCCATAAACCAGTCAGGCAAGGGAACCAAAATGATTAGAATCAGCAACAACACGCCCAAAACCAGTAATATCTCACTGATGGGTGGAATGGCAAAGGCGTTGTTTTCAGGAGCAGCGGACATCATCATTTCTGTAGATTCTTTGCGGGTTCCTTGCCCTTTTAGTATAAGGGCAAGATCTCACTTTAGTATAAAGTATTCTAAAAGGTTTAATGTTCATCCAACGTGGGAGCATCCCACGTTTGGAGGGTGGCATCGCCTTCAAGCAAGTGGTCAAACTCGGCTTCGGCAGAAGATTGAGACGCAATCGCCACATTTGGCAAGCCTAAAATTTTACGAATCATGTGCAGTTGCGTGGTAAAGGTGGCATCAATCTGCCCACCAGAAGTTTCCACAATACAACTGCCCAAGTCCACTTCGGCATCTCCCACCACAATAATATGGCGTTGCACTTCGCCTTGCCACGTTTCTTCATGTTCTTTAATGTGTTGGCGTAAAAACTTTACATCGCTGGGGTGTACTTTAAACACCACTTCTTTCTGGGTGCGATCCACCTTGCCTAAAACGTCAAGGGCAATGCCCACCACCAACGCACGATCACAAGACAGTTCCACCTTAATCAAACGCTGCGCAATCGCCATGGCCATCGGGGCAATGTCTTCCACCGATTTGGCTAGCACTTGGCTTTTAATGGTGTCCAGCTGATCTAAAATCTGCCAAATGGATTGAGCGGCTTCTTCGGCGTCTTTAATGCCTGCGGCGTAGCCATTTTCCTTGGCTTCTTTAAAACCCGCTTCATAGCCAATGGGGTAGCCTTCTCGGTAGCCCGAATCATACGCTTGTTGAAAGACGGCTTGCGAGTCCACCACGGGTTCATGATCGCTACGTCGCCGCTGTGGGGGGCTCGTTGTTTGCGGGACTTGCGGTTCTTCCCAAACCAATTGATTTAAAAAATCATCTTCAGACGCATTGACATTCACGGGTGCCCCCCCCTCCACTTGCTGATGCGCCACCTGTTCTAGCCACGGCGGCAAAGGTTCGCCTGTAGAAGCGTGGGCGGGATGCCCTGGCGTTTGGGGGGCCTGTTGTGATCGAATCCGTTTGATTAAGGGCATAAAAGGGGGTTTTTCTCTAGGGTTAGGTAAGAAGGGTCGTGTAGTAATTAAACAAGGCTTGTTCGAGTTTGGGCGTCCACTGTGGGAGTTGATTATACCCGTTGGGGTGCCTATGCACAAGTCCCGCCGTCTTAAATAAACGTTGAACTTCAAGGCGTTCTTCTTGCACAAGGCTTTCTAAAACACTTCGATGTTCAAGGCGGGCTAAAATATCGCACAAGGCGTGACGAAGACGTCTTTCTTGGGCATGGGGGTCTTCCACCACGGCTTTTACGTTGCGTTGAAACGCCTGTAGCGTGTTAAGCACGTCGTTCATGGGCAGTTCTTGGGCGATGTGTTCTATCGTCATGTAATGAAGAATCTGACGACTCAGGACTTCGGGGAATTGAGCCAGCCATTCTTGTTGAAGTTCTGGGGCTTGGGTGGTTAAAAACAAGGCCAAGGCCGCCAACTTGAGTTGAACGTGTTGTGTTTTTTGAATCGGGAGTGTGGAGGGGGCAGAAGGGTTCGAAGAACCGTAGACGTCTTCATGCGACGGAAACGCTTGAGACGAAGGCATTACGGGGGCAGAGGTGGGAAGGTGAGGGTCAGAAACGGCTTCATGGCCCAGAACGGGGGTTCCTTGAAGAGGGGTTTCGGTTTGGTTGCTTAGATTAAATCGAGTAGAGGGAGCGTCTGGCGGGAGATTTTCTTGGATCAGGGGGCCATGAATTTTTTCATATTCGCCTAAATAATGATGCAAGGCACTGGCCACCATTTGCTCCATCCAACTTTCAAGCTGTTGGTCGTCAAACTGATGTTCTGGAGTCACTTCTTGCCCCACTGTGACTGAAACAAATTGCTTGGCTTGAAAAAAGGCATCTTTGGCTAAACCTTGAAACACCACTGATTTGGGTTCGCCTTTTAAATGATGTTCTTGAGCCTTTTGACTGGCATAAATCAGGGCATGGGTAAATAAAGACAACACCTTATAACAATGCCCTACATCAAAGGCCAAGTAAGGCGCTTTGGGATCTGGCATTTGAAAACCGGGTTCTTGCTGAAGTAAGCCCACCGCCACTTGAATGAAGTGAGCCGTAATATCCGCAGAACGTTTGATTTCGCTAACCTCTAGGCCAACACGACTGAGGGCATCGGTCACTTTTTCGGCAAATTCCACCGCAAGTGCTTCGGCGTTCATGGAAAGGATTAACGGATCCACAGGGGGACGTTTGGCCACAGTTGCTTCCTTTATTCTGCTGAACTTAACCACTGGGTTAAGTTCAGTTCTTGTGGGCGAACCGCAGGGGCGTTCGTGGAAGGACTCTTCATGTTTTCATTCAATTCTTTAAGGGCTTCTTTAAGTTTTTCAACACTTTGTTGACGCGTACGTTCTAAAACTTGGTGTTGTTCTTGTTGGGCTTGCATCAACTGTTCATTCAACTGTTGCTGATATTGCAGGTGTGTTTGCGTTTCTTCGGCATGTTGACGCAACTGTTGCAATTCGTTAATGGCAGAATCCAAGGTTTCTGCTGTGTGTTGTACTTTTCCACTATTGCCCATAAACAGCATAATGGCAACCGCCCCTATAACGGTAATGGCCATCCAAGGCAACCACGTCATCACCCCTGTCGCCATTTCAGGGCTTAACCCTGGCAACAAAAAGTTCGCCGTATTCATGGGCGGTTCAGGCAACGGATCTTCTCCCGCCAAAGGCTTGGGATTTTCAAAATCCGTTCGGGCCAAACTCACATTTAAGGGATTCACGCGTGGGCTGGCCGCTCGCGCAATTAACACTTGTAAATCTTCAGGGGGAATGTTCGGATAGTAATCGTCATCAACAGTCACCGCAATCGAAACATCTTCCACCATCCCTGGTACGCTGGTTTCCACCCATTGGGTATGCCCGTTTTGAAAGCTCACTTCTGTGCCTTCACGCAAGTAGCCGTCGTTACTACTGCTTTTGCTCATATTTTCCATAGACTGCATGGATTGCCCAATCGCGACTTTACTGTCGAGTTCAGGGGGTAAAAATCCAGAAACAGGTCCACTGGCTTTACCGTTGGAACTGGAACTGCCTCCACTACCGCCGAGCGTTTCTTGGAAGCGTTGTTTACTGGCCACCACGGATTTAGCGGGATCAAAGTTCTGGACCATGGTTTCTTTAGGGGCTTCACGCAAGAAGGTCGAAACTGTTACGACATATCGCCCTTCGCCAATGAGCTTGTCTAACTGAGCAGCGACTTTTTGCTTCATGTAAAAATCTTGATCCGCGGCCTTGTCTTGCAATTCTAGGGCAGAATCGAGCACACTGTTGTAGGTATTGCCGTTGGTGTCTGACAACGCCACATGCTTGGCTTCTAGGCCTTGAATACCCCCGACCATTAAATTGATGATGGCTCTGACCTTGTCTCGTGTCAAGCGTTCGCCAGGGGGAAGGGTGACTTGCACCGCTGCTGAAGGAGGCTTTCGATCACTGGCAAATAGCGTTGGGTCAGGAACTGAAATTTTGACGTGGGCATCTTCAACAGGGGGCATTTTACGAATAATTCTCGCCAAATCCCCTTCTTGCCCACGAATGAGTTTAATTTGTTTTTCTTCACGGCTGGCCATCATGTCACTGGAATCAAAGGCTTCCATCCCCAACTTACCATCCATCAAGCCTGATTGTGCCAGCGTCAGTAGGGCTTGATCTCGATCGTTTAAGGTGGCTTCTTTGCTAAACATCAGCGAAACCTTGCCTGCGGTTCCAGCCAGGGTGTCTAGGCGAATGTCTTGTCGAGAAAGTAAGGCTCTGATTTCAACGGCTTTACCTGCGGCAATATCGGTGGCCAAAGGCAGTTGTTCTTCGCTAAGCAGTTTGGCGCCTTCATCCACTTTGACTTCTTTATTACCACTACTGGCCACTGCTGTTACGATGATAATCACAACAAGCAGAACCACCCCTCCAATAACGGAAAAGAAGAGTCGTTTATTTTCCATTAAGGCTTGTAGTTGTGGAGGCACCCTAAAATCCCCTTGCTTAAGAATAGTATTCGTCTAGTCTTATTTTAGCAAGTTCTTACAGGTCTTTTCAGGATTCTTAAACGGCTTCCACTGTTTAGGGTATTTAAGGCAAGAAATAACAGACGGCCTGGGTGTCGGTTTCGTAAATACAGACCTTGCTCACTTCAGGGAGGCTTTCTCGCAGTTCGTTAAAAATCAAGCGAGCCATAAATTCTGCACTAGGGCTTTCACCGGCAAATTCAGGCAACGTGTTTAAATCTTGATGATCAAAGCGATCGACAATCGGATCTAACAACGCTTTCATGTCCTTAAAATCCAGCGCGATATTGGCTTGGTCTAGCGTGTTCATTTGCACATAGACCCTTACCTTATAGTTATGCCCATGAGGCGTCGCACATTTACCGACATAGTTTAAAAGGTGATGCGCCGAAGAAAAATGGCGTTCTAGCATGAGTTCAAACATAAAAAATTAGTCCTTTTTGAATCAGAGAAGGGTGAGGGAACCTTTATGAGAAAGGGTATCATAAACATAGGGGACATAAAAGCTCAAAATTGCGCATGCCACTGTTTTATTCGTTATGCTAAGCAATGCAGGGTCTGTTATGCAAAAGTCAGGTAAACGCCTCGTGGGATTTTTATTCAAAAAAAGTTTGATTCTACTCAGCACGCTTGTCGTTCTTATAGTGGCCGTGCTGTTTTACCACTTTTCTTACCTGATTGCGCATGACGACGTGAGTCGTCACTGGGCGGTGTGGGTGAAGGCCCCTCAAGCGGTTTTAAGTAATCCGCCAGCGTGGCTACAGCGAAGTTGGAAAAGCTATAAAACCCGCTTTATTCAAGCCGACGGCAGAGTGAAAGACCTTTATAACCACAACGCCACCACCAGTGAAGGCCAAAGCTACGCCCTAGAACAAGCCGTTTGGCTGAATGACAAAGCATCCTTTGACACCCTGTGGCACTGGACGCGGGACAACTTACAAGTTCAAAAAGAACACACGCTTTTTTCTTGGAAGTGGGGCGAAAATCTCAAAACCAAAAAATGGGAAGTGCTTGATGCAAGCGTCGCTGCTGATGCGGATCAAGACATCGCGTTTGCGTTGCTGATGGCTCATGAGCGTTGGCACGATCCGAATTACAAAAAAGAAGCCCAGCGTATTTTAAACGACTTATGGAAGCACGAAGTCACTGAATCGGCATGGGGGCCGGTGCTTTTGCCGGGGAACTGGCATCGCTTTGAAGCGAAAATCCCCAACGTGGTTTTGGTGAATCCGTCGTATCTCTCGCCTACGCTGTATCGTGTGTTTGCTGAAGTGGATAAGACGCATCCGTGGGGAAAGCTCTTAAGCAGTAGCTATCAAATTTGGGACGCTTCTTTTAAATTAAGCAAAGTCGGCTTACCCCCAGATTGGGTGTGGCTGGATCGTCAAAAAGGCAAAGTCTACGCCAAGCAAGACGATCCACAGTTTAAGGGCATGACGAGTCAATTTGGCTATGAAGCCTGCCGAGTGCCGTGGCGTCTGTTTCAAGATGTGGCGATTAGTCGGGCGTATGGGTGGAAGAATCCCACAGGCGAAGCCTTGTTGAAGGGACTTCAGCACCATTTAGAAAGGGGCTTCCCTGAAGTGACTCGTTTAGACGGCGGCAAAGTGCAGGCGTTTGGTTCTAAAGCTCGAGAAGCGGGGTTTTGGCCTTTGTTGATTTTAAATAAATCCCCCTTGTACGAACGCTATGCCTTGCATTATAATTGGCAAACTGCCCTTGAAAGTGACGACTATTATGCCCGCAATTGGTTGTGGTTTGCAGTATGGTTACAAGTGTTTCAACAAACACAGTTACAGCACTTAAACGTGACTTTCCCACACTCACCACCCGCCTTATTACCTTTGTTGACCCACGCCCTAGACGTCCAGTAGTCGTATTAGAAAGAAACCCCCTTGCCATGAAGCTTCCCCACACCGCCGAAGAATTGCTGTTTCAAGTGCATCACGGCGTGATGCTTTCTCGGGTGAACAATTTTATTTTGCCCTTTCAAGTCGGGATTTTACCGAAGGAAGTGGGCATCACGCAGCGTTTGCGGTTTAATGTTCGCGTGGCGTCTAAAGAAATGGGGCGTGTGGGCGAAAACTTACAACTAAGTTTTGACTATCGCTTGATTGTAGAGACGCTTGAAATACTTTCTAAAGCCAAGCATGTGCCGTTGCTCGAAGAAATTGCCGAAGAGCTGGCAGGGGTGGTGTTGTCGCATCCCTTGGGGTTGGGGTTATGGGTGCGCATTGAAAAGCTGGATTTACTGCCCAACGCCGAAAGCCTAGGCATTGAACGCGTGTTTTTGAAGCATTAGGTTTACGCTTTTTGAGTGTCCCCTTTCGGTAAAAACGCCATAGGGTCCTTGGGCTTGC